>NZ_OZ251603.1:708333-1416666 GCF_965243865.1 Hyphomicrobium sp. 1Nfss2.1
GGTGAGGACACCCAAAACCGCCCGCGCTGAGCCGAAAGCTTCCCGCGCCTGGTGCACGCGCTTCAGCTCGAGCGCGAGGCCCAGGAACTTCGGCATCAGCACGATCAGCATCGTGGCGAAGAACAACCGCAGCGCCGCGCCCGGGTCCGTCACCGGCCACACGGGGAATAGCGTCTTCTCATCGATGAAGTAGCTCGGGATCATCTGCTGGCCTTGCAGTGCCAGCACGATGCCGACCACCAGCGATGACGCCCACACCAGCGACATTAGATAGGATGTAGCGCCCATCAACAGGTGCAGACGGCCCATCGTCGTAATGTTCGAAGTGAACACGATGCCGAGGTGCTGCAAGTTGCCCTGCGCCCAGCGCCGGTCGCGCGCCACCACATCGGGAAGCGTCGGCGGCTGCCCTTCATAGGATCCTTCGACCGTCGGCACGATGTGAACGCCCCAGTCGGCACGCGCCAGCAGCACAGCCTCGACGAAGTCGTGGCTCTGAATATCGCCGCCAAATGGCGCCCGGCCCGGCAGCGACGGCAAGCCCGCAGCCGAAGCGAAGGCAACCGTGCGGATGATGGCGTTGTGGCCCCAATAGTTACCCTGGTCGCGATGCCAGAAGGCAAGACCCGCGGCAACGAGCGGCCCATAAACGTTCGACGCGAACTGCGTCAGGTACTGCAGCAACGTCGTGGCACCGGTAAGCCGAGGCACCGTCTGGATGAGGCCGGCCGTCTGATCGCGTTGCATCGCCAGCGTAAGCCGCACCAGAGTCGTTCCCGACATGACGCTGTCGCCATCCAGAATGACAAAGTGCTCATAAGCCCCGCCGAAGCGCCGTACCCAATCCTTGATGTTGCCAGCCTTGCGCGCATGGTTCTCACGCCGGCGACGATAATGCACGGGAATGATATCCTTCAGCCGGTGGCGCAGGGCGCGGTAAGCGCTCTCTTCCGCCGCCCCGTCGCGCTCATCGCGCGTATCCGACAATATAAAGACATCGAACGCTGCGGCGCTGTCCATCGACTGCAGCTCGAGCGCAATCGCCTGCACCGTGCCGGCAATGCGCGCCGGATCCTCGTGGTAAACCGGAAATAGCAGCGCGGTCCGCGTTGTAAGCGGACCACCGGGCTGCGGCAGATCGATCGTGTCGGCCTTCTCGCCACCGAACAGCGGAATGAAGCCCAGCGCCGCGTTCAGCGAGCCAAGCGCGATCCACCCGAAAGCAATGGTCGACAGAATGAGGAACAGGAACTGCAGCGGCGTCGCCTGCTCCACTGCCAGCACACCATAAAGCTCGATGGCGAATGCCGCAGTCAGCAACCCGGCACCGGTAAAGACCGCCGCACGTGGTATCCAATAGCCCGGGCGGCGGCGTGGCTTCGCACCCCGCGCCTTGAAGTCCTGATCGGGCATGTCGAGCGGCAACTCCGCTGGCAGCAGCTCGGGGCTGCTCGCGTCGGGAATGCGACCGATCTTCTGGCCGGCCACAGTGATGTCGCTCATGACCTTGTCCATCGATAGAGCCAGGTCTCGGAGATCTGCTGATCACCGAGCTTCAAAGCCAAACGAAGTTCGCAAAGATCGGTTCCGCCCGGATCGAGTTCGAAGCTCACGCGTACGCCATTGGATTCCGGATTCTCGTGCACCGCGATGTCAGACACCGTTCCCGGGTTGGATGTCACCACGGCAACCGGCAACTGACGCACCGGCGTCACCGCCGGCCCGGTGAAATCGACGACGAACTTCGACGTGCCGTCGCGCTTGCCACGCCCGACACGCGTCGCCGCCGTCGAAGCACCCGCCCACCCGATCGGCAGCGTCTCCGTCCAGTACATGCGATAGGCGAACGAATACGGCGCACCCGCTGCCGGGCCGGTCGCCGGCTTCCAGTACGCGGCGATGTTGTCGTGAATCTCGACGCTCGTCGGAATCTCGATCAGCTCGACGTAGCCCGAGCCCCACGTGCCCTTCGGCTCGATCCACAGGCTCGGCCGCTTTTCGTAACGCGCTTCCAGGTCTTCATATGAGTGGAACGAGCGCGCCCGCTGGCACAGTCCGAAGCCTTTGACGTTCGTGTCGAGGAACGCGCTGATCTGCAGCGTGCGCGGATTGGTGAGCGGGCGCCAGATGCACTCGCTGTTGCCATTGAAGATGGCAAGTCCGTCGCTGTCGTGGACAGCCGGGCGGAAATCGTCGTCGATGCGATGATGACCGGGTCCGTGCAGGTACATGCTGGTAAGCGGCCCTAAGCCGACATGAGTGAGCGCGCGACGGGGATAAAGTGTCGCCTCCACTTCCACGGTGGTGGCTTCGCCGGGCTCGACAACAAAGCGGTACGCACCCGTTGTCGACACGCTATCGAGAAGTGCGTGAATAACGATTGAACGGGAACCCTGCGCAGGCTTCTCGACCCAGAAAGCTCGAAAAAGCGGAAATTCCTCGCCACCGGCCCGCGCCGTGTTGATCGCGAGTCCGCGCGCAGACAGCCCGTAGAGCTGCCCGCGGCCCACCGCGCGAAAGTAGCTGGCACCCTGGAAGACGATGTACTCGTCGTAATAATCCGGACGATTGATCGGACCGTGCACGCGGAAGCCGGAAAAGCCATACGGCGCGCCGGGCCCTGCATCCTTGATCAGCGGTCCGATCGAAAACAGGTTTCCGTCCGCCTTGAGACGCTTCGCCGAAGCGCCGTCGACCAGCCAGATCTCCACCGGCGTACTATAGAGCCAGCCAACCGGCAGCAGCTGCAGCTCGAAATCGATCTTGTCGCCGCGCCAGATTGCCTGATCCGTGCGGAAGCGCACATCGCGGAACTGATCGTAGGACAGCTGCTTGAACGAGTCGGGCAGCGTCAGCTCGGGAGGGACAAAGTCACTCTCCGAAAGCTGCTGCGCAAGATTTTGCACCAGCATCGGATTGAAAGCCGTTGCCGAATCCGTCACCGGTTCGGCAAGCGCACGGGCGACCATGTCCGTTCGCGTGCCTAAACCCAGCATCGCGAAGGCACCCGCCGTCATCAGGACCGATCGCCGGTCCAACCGCGTCGCATCCATTTATCTTCTTCTGCTTTCCGTGCCGTTTGGGCGCCCCTCGTCGGCGTTGGATACGCGCACTTGACATGCTCCTCTGCCGAAACCTCGCCCCAGGAACATCACTCCTTGGCGCGAGCCTTCTTTGCAGCGGATTAACAGCCCTGTACGAGGTTTCCTTCCGACAGTCTTTCGACCGGCGCGCCGCCCCGCATGACAATCATGCTTGTCCCCCCGGAGGCGAGCGTCTCGATCGATTGGCGCCGCGTATTGCGCTGCAACAGAGTAATGTAGCCGCGTGATTTGGGCAAGCGAATGACAGTTAAAGGAAGAATATAAGATTGAGGCCTAGCTGCATTGCCGCAGCCGCCCGCCGCTGTCGCATGGAGCCGCCATCCGCCTCCACAATCGAGGGGCCAACACCGCGACACACTCCTACTATACAAAGCTCTAGAGTACCGCGGCGCTCCCGAAGCCCCCAGGAGGCAAAGTTGCCGCCGGTGCCCGAATGGCGATTTCGGCTCCAGCGACCAGCGGTCGAACCAAAGTCGAGCCGCGCTCGCGCTGTCCACTTTGGGGATAAGCGACACCCTATCGCGTGACGGAAACAGGGAAATTGTGTGGGGACACAGACGTTTGTGGCCAAAATGCGCAACGTGGCCATCGAGACACAAGCCCTCTGGATTCCGCGGGATTGGGCACCCCGCCTGTTTCCTGGGCAATCAATCTCTGCTTAATCTTTCTCCCCGAGCGGTGATTCGGTCTCGCGACCGCCGCGGTGAGAATGAAGAACAGGTTGCGTCGAGTTTCGTAGGGAGTAGGCGGCACTTGTGCGTGGCGTCGCCGGATAAAGTAAGCAGACGGGAGTAGGTCAATGAAAAAGTATAGTTTGGGTGCCCTCGTGGCAGCAGGCCTGCTGGCTGGCGGTCTTTCCGCTGGTAGCGCCTCCGCCGCGGATCTGGGGGGCAACTGCTGCGCCGATCTCGAGGAGCGCATTGCAGAGCTTGAGGCCACCACCGCTCGCAAGGGCAACCGCAAGGTCTCTCTGACGATTTCGGGCTGGGTCGCCCAGCAGGTCGTCGGTTGGGATGACGGCTACGAGTCGAACGTCTATGTCGGCGACATCGGTGCTACGCTGTCCTCGCACTTCAAGTTCACCGGTCAGGCGACGATTTCTCCCGGCTGGTACGCTGGCTACGTGCTGCACGTCGAAGCCCGCAACGCCAACTCGCTGGGCTTGAACCAAACATGGGATGGCTCCGGCAGCCTTGGTCTGCTGCAGTCGTTCTGGTTCATTAAGAGCGACAACCTCGGCAAGGTCAGCGTCGGTCTGCAGTCGCAGGCTTCCGACAACACCGCCATCCTCGTCGACGGTTCGGGCTCGCTCGTTCCCGCCAACTGGGTGGCCTTCGACTACAACAGCTTCTACTTCCGTACCACCAACGGCAACCTGACCAGCGGTTCAGAAGCACATTGGGGCGGCATCGGCGGCTGCGTCGGTGGCGGCGCCATCGGCGACTGCAACGGCGGCACCCAGAACGTAGTCCGTTACGACTCGCCGACCTTCGGTGGTTTCTCGGTCTCGGCCTCTTGGGGTGAGGACGACATGTGGGACGTCGCCGCTCGCTACGCGGGTGAGCACGCCGGCTTCAAGTTCGCCGCCGCCGCTGCCTACAACGAGCTGAGCGATGAATCCTTCACTGGCATGATCGACGGCGACACCTTCCAGTACTTCCAGGTTGGTGCCTACCTCGAGCACGTCCCGACCGGTCTGTTCGTCTACGGTGCCTACGGCAACGCGCAGTACGACCAAGCCTCTGGCGACTCCGACACCTACTACGTGAAGGCTGGTCTGCGTGAGCGTTGGACCCCGCTGGGTCACACGGTTCTCTACGGCGAGTACGAGAAGAACGAGTCGACCGGCGCTGCCTTCGTGCAGTCGATCGAACCGGGCGGCTTCGTCGTCCAGCCGACATCCAGCGACTTCAACCTCTGGGGCGTCGGCGTAGTGCAGGAGATCGATGCCGCTGCTATGTCGCTCTGGGTTTCCTATCGTCACCTCGAGTACAGCGACAACAACTTCCTGGGCATCCAGTACGAAGACTTCCAGTACATCAAGGCCGGCGCGCTCATCAACTTCTGATCTGAGCAGCACGTCCTACATAAGATAGCGGAAGCCGCCCACTCGGGCGGCTTCTTGCTTTTGAGCGCCGACAAACCCGCTCAGCTAAATGGCAGGCGCGCCAAGCTGCCGCTCTGGAACCAGCAGTCTCGCGGCGCGAAGCCCAAAGCTTCCGTCAGGAAGCCGTCTTCAAAACCTCCCGCCTGGAAGCTGTCTTCATTTATGCGCAGCAGCGCGACTGCCGCGCCAGCCAGCCCTCGGCCCCCACCCGGCTAGGCGTCCGCCTTCACCGACGCCAGCGACCCCTCGCTCCGAAAACGAGCGCCCCGCCCCTGGCTAGCCCCCAGCTTGGCTTATCCCCACACCATCCCCAGCGAAAATCCGCCCCGAAGCAGGGCGGACTTGCTCGCGCCTAGCGAAACCTGATGCTGGCAAACCGGTGCTGGGATTCTTGGTTGTGGCGCCCACTCACCGCCGAACGGTAAGCCGTTGCGTTGCAGGACCCTTTCAATGGCCTTCGCAACTCACCGCGCCCAACCTACGGCCCCTACACGAAGCCCCTTACGAACCCGTTACCGTAAGGACTCTCGTGGCCCCTTCGCCACACTCGTGGATTCGTCACCACCAATTCGCCACTGCCTAATTGTTGCACTCCGGCGAATCACAGCAGTGTCCCCCCTGGCACGCAGCGATACCTGAGGGAAATCGCACTGCGCATTGCTAAGGCGGTTTCTTGTCTCGCGTAGAACCAGTTCAGCGTCCGCCATCAGCTGAGATGAAGACGGGAGACTAATGATGAATAAATTCAGCCTTAGCGCCCTGGTGGCAGCGGGCCTGCTCGCGGGCGGTCTCTCCGCCGGCAGCGCGTCTGCAGCCGACCTTGGGGGCAACTGCTGCGCCGATCTCGAAGAGCGCATTGCCGAGCTCGAAGCAACGACCGCCCGCAAGGGCAACCGGAAGGTCTCTCTGACCATCTCCGGCTGGGTCGGCGAGCAGGTCATGTGGTGGGATGACGGCGGTGAGCAGAACGTCTACGTGACGGGCCTCGGCTCTACTCTTGCTTCGCACTTCAAGTTCACCGGTCAGGCCACGATTTCTCCTGGCTGGTCGGCTGGCTACGTGATCCACGTCGAAGCGATGGACAGCGACTCGCTCACCATCAACCAGTACTCGCAGCACAATCCGTCGGCGCTCCAGCCGAACAACCTTTCGTCGGGTGCCTACTCGGTTCAGCTCCTCCAGTCCTACTGGTTCTTGAAGAGCGACCACCTCGGCAAGATCGGCGTCGGTCTGCAGTCATCGGCTTCGGATAACGCTGCAATCCTCGTTGACGGTTCGGGCTCGCTCGTTCCTGCCAACTGGGTGATGTTCGACTACAACGGCTTTGCACTTCGCAATAGCTCGACTGGCGCTCTGACCGGCTTCAACTGGCAGCAGTTCGGCGGCTTCTGCTACGGCGGTGGTGGTGCTGGCGGCGACTGCTTCGGCGCTCCGCGTGACTCGGTCCGTTACGACTCTCCGACCTTCGCCGGGTTCTCGTTCTCGGCTGCTTGGGGCGAAGACGACTTCTGGGACGTCGCGGCTCGCTACTCGGGTGAATTCAACGGCTTCAAGATCGCTGCAGCCGCTGCCTACACTCAGTTCAGCCAGGACTTCTTCACGGAACCCGGCCTGGCCAACACCGGTACGAGCATCGGCGTGTATGACAACATTGCCGCCATCGTGCCGACCAGCTCGCAGTATGACAACCGCTGGGTCGACTACTTCCAGCTTGGTGCATACGTCGAGCACGTGCCGACCGGCCTCTGGCTGTATGGCGCCTACGGCCATATCGATCCGAATGGTGTAACGGCCGGTGTTAATTTCACCGACGATGCCGGCGTTGTCGTCGACAGCTTCCTCGGTGGAAACAGCCGCGCTTCTGGCGATACGTACTACATCAAGGGCGGTCTGCGTGAGCGCTGGACCCCGCTTGGTCACACGGTTCTCTATGGCGAGTACGAGAAGTTCTCGAATGCCAACCCTGATCTCTTCGTTGACGCCGGCATCTCTGCCAGCACGCAGCTCTGGGGTCTCGGTGTGGTCCAGGAAATCGACGCTGCCGCGATGTCTCTGTGGCTCTCCTACCGTCACGTCAGCGCTGACATCTCGGGCGTTGGCTGCGACAACGGAAACGCAGAGGACATCGGCCTCGGTGGCTGCTCGGTCGACGACTTCCAGTACATCAAGGGCGGCGCTTTGATCAACTTCTGATCGCCTCTCTTCTATCTCTCTCAGTTACTTGAACCGCCCTGGCTCGCCAGGGCGGTTTTTTTTATCGGCGCACGCCATCAATGCAGCTCTGCATCACTTTTGCTCTCTGCACAGGGATTACCGCGGATCACCACCGCAGCGCTGAAGCGACTCAGTCCGCGTGTTAGCCACGAATGAAATGACCGGCGAAGGTAGACGCGCTTCGTGATCGTGCACCGAACCAGCACCGCGCCGCGGTACACGCGAGCAGCGGCAATTATCGCCACTGCCGTCTGCACTCTCATTGCGGGCTGCGCCTACAGCGGCGCCGGCCCCATCGAAGTGCACTACCAGAAGTACAAGGCACGCATGCCCGAGGGCGATCGCGTGTTCGTTTGCAGCGCATACGGCTGTCGCACGCAAACACCTTTCAAGTTCACGCCAACTGACATCGCCGAAGTCGCCAAGTTGATGGCTCCCGGCAGCGCGTCGCCAGCCGCCGAGCGCGAAGCGACCAAGAAAGCAATCGCCTGGATGGGTCACCGCGCCGACACCGCGGTTGGCACCGCGGGCGACCGCCCAGGCGATGACATGGCGGGCAACGGCGATCCAGGCCAGATGGACTGTGTCGATGTCGCCACCAACCTCACCAGCTACATGCTGATCATGGAGCGCCACAAATTGTTCCGCCATCACGCGGTCGGCTCCATGTACGTCAAGGAGGACATCCGCCGCGGCTGGAGCGGCTGGACGCACTACGCCGGCATTCTTGTCGAGAACAAATCGAAGCAGAAATTCGCCGTCGACGGCTGGCTGCTGGCCAGCGGCAAGCCGCCCGAGATCGTCGAGGTCGAGCGCTGGTATATCGATGACAACGACCTGCTCTTTGGCGGCGGCGGGGGCGTCAGCTCCATGAAGCCTGTCGCCAGCAACGCCGGCAGATAGCGGCAACCCGTCACGCGGCAAGGGCCCGGCAGGGACCGCCAGTTGGCACACTGGCGCGCGTTTCCTATGCTGCCCGCCACCACGAGCCACGCGGGACCCCAGAGAAATGTTCGTCAGGTTCTTTCATGCTCTGAAGCAAGCCGGCTTGCCCGTGTCGCTGAAGGAATACCTGATGCTGCTCGAAGGGCTCGAGGCCGGCGTCGCTCAGCGCAACATCGACGACTTCTACTTCCTCTCGCGCGCCTGCCTCGTGAAGGACGAGCGCAATCTCGATCGCTTCGACCGCGTGTTCTCCGAGGTCTTCAAAGGTATCGTCACACTCCCCGAAGGCGTGGAGCAGGCGGAGATACCCGAGGAGTGGCTGCGCCTCATCTCCGAGCTCCACCTCTCCGATGAAGACAAGAAGCGCATCGAAGAGCTTGGCGGCTGGGAGAAGATCATGGAGACGCTGAAGAAGCGTCTCGAAGAGCAGAAAGAGCGGCACTCCGGCGGCAACAAGTGGATCGGCACCGGAGGCACGTCGCCGTACGGCGCCTACGGCTACAATCCCGCCGGCATTCGCATCGGCCAGAAGGAGAGCCGGCACCGCCGTGCCATCAAGGTGTGGGACAAGCGCGAGTTCAAAGATCTCGACGACAAGGTCGAGATCGGCACACGCAACATCAAAG
The DNA here is from genome assembly GCF_965243865.1 of Hyphomicrobium sp. 1Nfss2.1. Classification (GTDB taxonomy): domain Bacteria; phylum Pseudomonadota; class Alphaproteobacteria; order Rhizobiales; family Hyphomicrobiaceae; genus Hyphomicrobium_A. Next base: position 717,330 of record NZ_OZ251603.1, read on the forward strand.
TTGCTCTGCGCCGCCTGCGTTCCTTCGCGCGCACCGGCGCCGCGGAGGAATTGGATCTCAGCGGCACCATCCGCGGCACCGCCGAAAAAGGCTACCTCGACATCCACATGCTGCCCGAGCGCCGCAATGCGGTGAAGGTGCTGATGTTCTTCGACGTCGGCGGATCGATGGACTGGCACATCAAAGGCGTCGAGGAGCTGTTCTCCGCCGCACGCACCGAGTTCAAGCATCTCGAATATTATTACTTCCACAACTGCATCTATGAGGCGCTGTGGAAGAGCAATGCCCGCCGCCGCACTGACATCACGCCCACCTGGGACGTGCTCCACACCTACCCCGCGGACTACAAGGTGGTGTTTGTCGGCGATGCCTCGATGAGCCCGTATGAGCTGTCACACGCGGGCGGCGCCGTCGAGCATATGAACCCCGAGCCTGGCGCGCTCTGGCTGCGCCGCGTCATCGAGACCTGGCCCCACGCCGTCTGGCTCAATCCCGTCCCCGAACATCAATGGGGCTATACGCAATCAATTGCCATGATCAGGGACATAATGGAGGGGCGCATGTACCCGCTCACCCTCGAGGGCCTCGACAGGGCGACCGCGGAGCTGATGCGTTAACAAGCGGCCAAAAGTTGCCTAGACCGCTCGAAAACATTGGGGGAAGCGCGATTGACGGCACGGCAATTGGCGCTAAGGTCCGCGCGGATGGATGGGCCGCATGCACGCAAATGAGGGGCACGTCATGAAGGCCGCAGGATCGGTTTTGCTGGCTCTTGCGACACTCGCGCTGGCAGGCTGCGGGACGAGCGGCAGCGAGCTGCTGTCCACCGGCTCGCTTCTGGGCGAAAGCAAGCCCGCCGCCCCCTCAAACGACGGCCCCGCCCGCGCCTTCCAGGTCGGTACGGTCTCCGCTCGCGCCATCAAATGCGGCTTCAACTTCGATCCCGCCAAACTGAAGACCAACTATCTTAACTTCGAGCGCCAGCAGCCCGTCACCCAGGACGTCGCCAAGCTCGAGCACATGTACGACGTCTCCTTCAACGCCGTCGCCAAGGCCGTTGCCGCCGAAGGCGAATACTGCACGGACGCCAAGACGCGCACCATCAAGGCCGATCTCGGACGCCATCTCGCAGGCGACTACACCCCATCCGCTCCGCCGCCGCAGCAGGATGATGGCCTGTTCTCGGGCTGGGGCAGTTCCAGTTCGACCACCGGCTACAAGTCCAAGAACCCGATGGACAACAGCACCGACTGAGCAGCGGAGCGCGCCTGAGTGCAACAGCTCCTGTGGCTTGAAACCCTGTTGAAGTTCTCGGCCGGCATTCTCCTCGCCATACTTCCGCTGACCACGCTGCGCCTGTTCGGCCTTCCCCGGCCCGACACCGGATTCTGGCCGCGCGTTTGTGGTGCACTGCTCGTCGGCATCGCCGGCGCGCTGTTCCTGGAAGGCACATCTGCAGGCCACGGATTGGGCCTCGCCGGCGTGGTCATCATTAACCTTTGCGGCACCGCGCTACTCGCAACGTTGCTCGTCCTCGATCGCGGCCCGGCCTCTTTCCGCGGCCGCGTGGCGGTTTGGCTCACCGTTTGCGCTCTCGTTACCTTGAGCATCGCAGAGATCGCCGTGCTCTGAGCTCATTAACGATTGGCTGGCACGGTGCTTGCTCCCTTTGCGGGTGCATCCGCATTCTCAACGCCAACGTGCCCCAGGATCTTCCATGAGTTCGCGATCCGCTGCATTGCGCAGCAATGGCGTCGAGTCATTCGAAACGTACCCGGCCGAGCAGCCGGTCGCGGCCTGCACCACCGGCGTGGGCGCGCCGGACGACGACGTCGAAGTATCGATCATCTCTACCCGAACGGACTTTGCAGCGCTCGAGTCGGACTGGAACGCCCTCTTTGAGCGCGCCGCCCAAGGTTCGCACGCATTCCAGAGCTTCGAGTGGTGCGCGCACTGGTGCGATCACTACCTCGACAGCAGCAGCACCGCCCAGCGCCTCGCCATCGTCACCGCGCGGTCAAATGGCCGTCTCGTGCTTGTCTGGCCGCTCGTCGTGGAACGCCTGACCGCCGGCATCGCCGCACTGACGGCCCTCGGTGACCCCGTCAGCCAATACAGCGACGCTGTGATCGAGACCTCGCCTGATGCGCAGCGTTGGCTGCTGCAGGCATGGCGAACAGTCAGCGCAATTTTGCGGCCCGACCTTCTCTGGATGCCGCGCGTGCGCGAGGACGCGGCGCTCACGCCGTTGCTCAAGGGCCTTGGTGCGATCCCAACGCAGCGGCTCGAAGCTCCCTACATCGATCTGCGCGCCATCGATGAGCCCGAAGCATTCATGCAGCGCTTCTCGGCTCACGCGCGCAAGAAATTCCGCGCCGCCACGCGCCGATTGGGTAGCACTGGCCCCGTGGTCCACGAAACCCTCGATGGTGGGCCCGCCGCCGCCGTCGTCGCACCCGCAGTCATCGACATGAAGCGGCGTCAGCTGATCGAGCGCGCACTTCCTTCGCCCGCCTTCGCCGACTACAAATTGGATTCCTTCTTCGCCGACGTCGCACGCGCCAGCAACGGGCCGGCCGCAACACGCGTGTTCACGCTCCGCGCCGGCGAGGAACTCGCTGCAGCCAATATCGTAGTCGCCTGCAAGGATCGCATGCTCGGCCACGTGTTCGCTTTCGACACGCGCTTTGCCAAGGAAAACGTCGGCACGCTCCTGCTGCATGAGATGGTGAAGCAGGCTGTGACCACGGGCTGCGTGACGTTCGATCTCCTGGCGCCCGCTGATGAATATAAGCTCCGCTGCGCTGACGGCACACACGCCGTAACCAGCTGGGCGCTGCCGCTATCCGCAAAGGGCGCAGCCTTTACGCACGTCTATCTGCGATTTGCCCGGCCCACGCTCAAGCGCGCGATCGAGGCGCTGCCGCAGCGCCTCCGCCATAGGCTTGTGCGTTGGTACTACAGGCGCGCTAGCTGACGCCCAGCTTCTTCTGCAGGCTCGACGACGAGGTGGTGTACTGGAACATCACCTTCTTGCCTGGAAAGACGTATCTCGCCGCCTGCTGCGCCATCAGCGCAACCTCGTGGAAGCCGGAAAGAATGAGCTTCAGCTTGCCCGGATAGGTGTTGATGTCACCGACCGCGAAGATGCCCTTCTCGCTGGTCTCGAACTTCTCCGTGTCGACCGGAATGAGGTTCTCGTGCAGCGCAAGGCCCCAGTTCGCAACGGGCCCGAGCTTCATCGTCAGACCGAAGAACGGCAGCATCACATCGACGTCGATGCGCTCCTCGCCATCCTTCGTCTTGATGGTTGCGCCTTCGAGCTTGTCGCCGCTCCCCTGCAGCGCACTCACCTGACCGATCATCAGCCGCACGTCGCCAGTCTCGACCAATTCGCGCATCTTCGAGACAGAGTGCGGAGCCGCGCGGAAATCATCGCGCCGGTGCAGCAGCGTCAGGCTCTTGGCGATCGGCTGCAGATTGAGCGTCCAGTCGAGCGCGGAATCGCCGCCGCCCACAATCAGCACCGCCTTGTCCCGCAGCGTTTCCATGCGCCGCACGGAGTAGAGCACCGAGCTGCCTTCGAAGGCTTCGATGCCCTCCAGCGGCGGCCGCTTCGGCGTGAACGACCCGCCACCGGCCGCAATGACGACCACCTTGGCGATGAACTCGGTGCCCGCGTCCGTCTTCAGCCGGAAACGCTCATCGGGAAGCCGCTCCAGGACATCGACCCGCTCGCCGAAGTGGAATGTCGGCCCGAACGGCTCGATCTGCTGCATCAGCCGGTCGACAAGCTCCTGCCCGCTCACCGAAGGCAGCGCCGGGATGTCGTAGATCGGTTTTTCCGGATAGAGCTCGGCGCACTGCCCGCCGGGCTTATCGAGAATGTCGATTACGTGCGCCTTCACATCGAGCAGACCCAGCTCGAACACGGCGAACAGGCCAACCGGCCCCGCGCCAATGATGACGGCATCGGTTTCGATCGGCCCCGTTGGCTCGACCACGTTTCCATCCAGGCTCATCGCGGACCCCTCTTAAGGTCTCAGAACTGCTTCGCCGGCACGCGCACGACAAGTCCGTCGAGATCTGGCGTCAGCTTGATCTGGCAGCTCAGTCGGCTGGATTCGCGAACGTCGAAGGCGAAATCCAGCATGTCCTCCTCCATCTGCGAAGGAGTGCCGGTCTTCTCGCGCCATGCATCATCCACATAGACGTGGCATGTCGCGCAGGCGCATGCACCGCCGCACTCGGCATCTATGCCGGGCACGTCGTTCAATTTTGCCGATTCCATGAGCGTAACGCCCGGTTCCGCCTCGACCACCTGCTCGGCTCCGTCGGGCTGGATGAAAGTGATCTTTACCATTGTTGTGGCGTGGAACTCCGAATGGCGGCCCCGGCATCGATAGAGCCGGACAAGAATCCGCCTGGGCGGCGGTTAATTTGACCGCACCAATAGTCGGCAAGGCTGGTGAATTCAAGCGTGCGACGGTCGCGGCCGCACCCGACGAAGGTCAGAAATCAGGCCGGGGGCGCGAGAGAGGCTATGTATTCCTGCACAGCATCCGCGGCAGCCTCCAACCGCTCGATGACATGCCCGCGCGCGGCAGCGTCCGGCATGGGCCGAAGACGCTCCGCATTCTCGGCGATGGTGGCGAGCGACCAGGCGCCGACCGCTCGGGCCGAGCCCTTGAGCGTATGAGCGGCTATCCCCCAGGCCTTCTCCGTATCGGCCTGCTTCAGCGCCGTTATGGTGATTGGCAGCTGGCCCGAGAACAGGCCGAGGATTTCCAGCTCTAGCGCCTCATCTCCCATGGTGAAGCGCCTCAGGTGCGCAAGGTCCACGGGAGCCTCCACGCGCTTCGGCGCGAAGTCGGAGCTGAATGCGGTCGCTGAATTGACCATTGCCATTGCCTAAACGGCTTCCCTGCCACGCAAAACGACGACCGAGCGTCACACACAGCTTATAAGTGCCGGTAAATTGCGCCGCTTCAACTTGATCATTAACCTTCGAGCGAATCGCACGCTGTGGGTGCGCCGGAATCGGCAGGCGGAACACACCTTTCTTTCGCCCCAAAATCCGGCCAAGCGTTGTAGCGACGGGTGGAATGGCTTTTCTGTTGCGGCCGCAGGGGTTGGCTCCCGAGGGATGGAGCCGAGTGCCGCTCTGAAACTGCCTGCCGACTCCCGTCGAACGCGTGCTCTTTTGAACCGGGGTGAGGAGACGCGTCAGGCATGGACGGGGCGATGGCGCAGGACAAGAACACGCTCGACGAGCATGAGGAAGATGCCCGTTCGGAGCCATCTTTGTTGCTACCCGCAGAAGGATCCGCGTCCTCTTCGGCCACCGGCCGGTACGAGCCTTCATTCGGTCAGACCCCGCCCCCGATCCAGCTTCTTCCGCCGCCTCTTCCGGGCAGTGCCGCCCCCCGCACCGATTTCATTCCCCAAAGCGCGCCGCCGGCAGCGCCGCCGCAGTTGCCGCCGGAGGAGAAGTCGCTGCTGGAGCATCCGGCTTCCTCCGAAGACGACGAGGATAGCCCCGAACCCGGCCCAGGCGCACCGCGTCGCCGCATGGCCCGCCGCCGTCCCGCCGGTCCTTCGCGCAATCGCATCGCTGCCAACGACGACGGCCCCTCGATCGGCGGTCTCATCTTCGCGCTCCAGCAGAAGCCGTCCAACGCGCCGTTCAAATTCGCCGCCATCGCCAGCGGCATCTGGGGCGTGCTCGGCTCCGCATTCGCGATTGCCTCGATCATCACCGACACCAGTGGCGTCAGCACGCTCGAACTGCTGACGCGCCCTACCGCATTCCTCACGCTTGCTGCGATCATCGTACCCATCGGCCTGCTCTGGCTCATGGCGCTGCTCGCTTGGCGCACCGAGGAGCTGCGTCTGCGCTCCTCCACCATGACCGAGGTTGCCATCCGTCTCGCCGAGCCCGACCGGCTCGCCGAGCAGAATGCAGCTTCCCTCGGTCAGGCCGTGCGCCGGCAAGTCGGCTTCATGAACGACGCCGTCTCGCGTGCCCTCGGCCGCGCCGGCGAGCTGGAGGCCATGGTCCACAACGAGGTCTCGGTGCTCGAGCGCTCCTACGAGGAGAACGAGCGCAAGATCCGCGGATTGATCTCCGAGCTGTCGGGCGAGCGCCACGCGCTCGTCAACACGTCCGATCGCGTCACCGAAAGCCTGATGCGCCTCGGCAGCGAGATCCCCACCCTCATCGAAAAGCTGTCCGAACAGCAGGTCAAGCTGGCGCAGGTCATCGAAGGCGCCGGTGAGAACCTCACCATGCTCGAGTCTTCGCTCGCCACCAGCGTCGGCAGTCTCGAAACATCGGTCGGCAATCGCACAGAGCAGTTGCAGACCGTCCTGCATGACTACACCGCCGCCCTCGCCGATGCACTCGGCAGCCGCACCGAAGAGCTGCAGACGACCTTCGACAGCCAGCTCCTGCAGCTCGACTCCTCGCTCGCCAACCGCACCGAGAACCTGCAAACCGTCTTCGAGGAATACGCCCGCGCCCTCGATGCCGCGCTCGCCAATCGCGCCCAGGCCCTCGATTATCAGCTCGTCGAGCGCACCCGCTCGCTGGACGAAGCCTTCGGCGAACGCCTGCGCATGTTCGATGAATCCATCATGCGCTCGACGCAGGCCATCGATTCCGCTGTCGTGGACAAGACCCAGGCGCTCACCAGCGCGCTCGACGCACATGCCATCAGCTTCCGCGAAACCATCGGCAAGCAGGCGACCGACCTCGACGAAGCGCTCATGCACGGCATCAACTCGGTGCGCCGCGCGTCCGAGAACATTTCGCGCCAGTCCATCAAAGCCATGGAAGGCCTCGCCAACCAGTCCGAGCTTCTGAAGAGCATCTCGGAGAACCTGCTCGGTCAGATCGGCGGCATCACTGGTCGTTTCGAGAACCAGGGCCAGCAGATCATGAAGGCGGCCAATGCGCTCGAAACGGTCAACTTCAAGATCGACAAGACGCTGCAGACGCGCCACGCCGAGCTGAACGATACCCTTGACCGGCTGTCCGGCAAGGCCGACGAGTTCTCCAACTTCGTCGGCGATTACTCCACCACGATCGTCGGTTCGCTCACCGATGCCGACCAGCGCGCCCGCAACGAGCTGGAGCGCATGCGCGCCTCGGCCGCCGCTGAGAGCGAGCGCACCCTCGAGGATCTGCGCAGCCGCCTCAACGTGGTGTCCTCGGCCGTCACCAGCGAGCTGGGCACGCTCACCAACCGCTTTACCGAGACGTCCGAGGAGATGCGCCAGCAGGCGACGCGCACCGCCGCTGAGATCACCGCCGAGCAGCAGCGTCTGCGCAGCGATATGGAGCGCCTGCCGGTCACCGCGCAGGAAAGCTCCGAAGGCATGCGCCGCGCCCTGCAGGATCAGATCAAGGCGCTCGACCAGTTGTCCCAGCTCGCCGCACGCACTGCGACGCAGCGCGACGTCGTGCCCCCGCCGCCGCTCCACGCCGAGACGGTTCAGCCGGCGCCCCAAGCCCCGCGCCGCTCGTCGCATGAGCAGGCCCGCTCGATTACCTCTCTCTCCTCGACCATCGCCCAGGAGCTCGGCAACCGTCAGCGCCAGCGCGCTCCGGCCGCCGATGTCCGCGAGGGCTGGTCGCTTGGAGATCTCCTCGCACGTGCCTCTCGCGACGAGGAAGCGCAGGCCGCCGCACACAATGCGCCGCCCGCATTCAACCTCGATCTCGAAGCCATCGCCCGCGCGCTCGACCCGGCAACCGCCGCCGCCATCTGGTCACGCATCCGCTCCGGCCAGCGCGGCGTCATGGTGCGCAGCATCTACGGCAACGAAGGTCGTATGCTGTTCGACGACGTCGCCCATCGCTGCCGCACCGACGGCGACCTGCTGAACGCGGTCAACCGCTACTTGTCCGATTTCGAGCGCATCGTCGGCGAGTCGGATCAGCGCGATCCGAGCGGCCGCCTCTCCCAGGGTCAGCTCGTTTCCGACACCGGCCGCGTCTACCTGTTCCTCGCCCACGCCGCCGGCCGCCTCGGCTGAAATCGGCATGGCCGGATCTGATACGCTCGCTCACCTGATCGAAGCCCGCGCCGAAGCTTGGCCACTCGCCAAGCCGTTCGTCATTGCCCGCGGCGCCAAGACCGAAGCCCACGTGATCGTCGCCGAAGTCACCGCGGCTGGCCACAAGGGCATCGGCGAGGCGGTGCCCTACGCCCGCTACGGCGAAACCGTAGACGCCTCTGTCGCCGCACTCAAACGTGTAGCCAGCCCACTGACCCGCACGAAACTGACGGAGCTCCTACCGCCGGGGGCCGCCCGCAACGCGCTGGATTGTGCCCTCTGGGATCTCGAAGCCAAGCTCGCCCATAAGCGCGCCTGGCAGCTGGCCGGCCTCCCCGCGCCGCAACCGGCCATCACCTGTTACACGCTGAGCCTTGGCGACCCGGACCAGATGGCCGCCGATGCCAGAGCGGTCCCCCACCTCAAATTGCTCAAGCTGAAACTCGGCGGCGCCGGTGATGACGCCCGTATGGCAGCCGTGCGCGCAGCGCGCCCCGACGCGCGCATTGTCGCCGACGCCAACGAGGCCTGGCATCCCGACCAGCTCGCAGCGTTCCTCGCCGCCGCCAAGGCCGCCGATGTCGAACTGATCGAGCAGCCACTGCCGGCGGGAGCAGATGAGGCCCTGGCCCACATCGACCGCGTGGTCCCCGTATGCGCCGACGAAAGCGCCCACACCAGCGCCGACCTTCCCGGCCTCAAGTCCCGCTACGACGCGGTCAACATCAAGCTCGACAAGACTGGCGGCCTCACCGAGGCCCTCATCATGGCCAAGGCCGCCAAGGCGCAGGGCTTCCGCATCATGATCGGCTCGATGGTAGCGACCTCACTCGCCGCCGCTCCGGCCATGCTGCTGGCCGGCTACGCAGACTGGGTCGATCTCGACGGCCCCCTGCTCCTCGCCCGCGACCGCACGCCGCCTCTCGCCATCAAGGACGGCTGGATCAGCCCGCCTGAGCCGGAGTTGTGGGGCTAGCAACGTTCCGATTGAGGTCGAAGCCCCCTCACCCGAAGCTCATTTGCATTCGCTTCGGCCTCTCCCCGCCGGGGAGAGGCTAAGAGCCTGGAAACCAGCGTGACTTAACCTCTCCCTGGAGGGAGAGGTCGGACGCGATCGACAGATCGCGTCCGGGTGAGGGGCTTCCGGCTAGCTCTGAAAGGCTCTGGAGTCCGCAGCCTCGCCGCCCTCGCCCCATAGAGGTTCCCCATCCCAACGCCGCGCCGCCAAGACGGCCGCAGCGCACCCGGCTATCGCCACGATCGTCGGCACGAGGAACACCAAGCCACCGATACGGCCATAGAGGGCTCCCGAGATGAGCCCAACCACGCCGACCATCAACCCCGCCGCAATCGTCGAATAAAGCGCCTGCGCGCTGCCCATCCCCGCATGCGGCACAGCCCGGCTGATGAACAAAATCGCCCCCAGGTGAGCAGCGCCATAGGTGAGCGCATGCAGCGCCTGCAGCGGCACCAGCAGCTCCAGTGGCGGATCTAGCGCCATTGCCCCCCAGCGCACCACCGACGCAACCGCCCCCGCGACGATGAGTTGGAGGGGGCTGAACCGCCGCACGATCGGCGCGGAGTACGCGAAAAGCAGCACCTCGGCGAACACGCCGATCGCCCACAGCGTACCCACCCACACCGCAGGCAGCCCCTGCGACTGCCAATAGAGAGCCCCGAAGGTGTAGAACGTAGCGTGTGCCCCGTGCGTGCAGCCGATCGCGATCAGAAACAGCAAAAACACCGGCGAGCCGATCAGCCGTGCCACCGACGACGACCGCCAGGCGAACCGGCCCGGAACGTTACCCGTCGCTCCCTCGTCGCCTCGCGGCAGATAATGCGCGGCAGAAACGGTCAGCAGCACAGCAAAGCCGATCAACCACAGCGCGACCCCGCCCCCCGACGCCTCGATGGCGAGACCTCCGGCAAAGTTGGCGATGATGAAGGTTACCGACCCCCACAGCCGCATCCGCCCATAATCGAGCCCTTCGCGGCGCACCCCGCGCACCGCCATGGTCTCGACCAGCGGCAGCATCGTCCCGTTGCACATCAGGAAGGCCACACCGAGCACCAGGATCGGCCCGTAGCCCGCTGCCATCGAAAGCCCGAGCACCATGGCCATCGCCATCCACGCCAGCACCACCACCACGCGGCGATAGTCGCCGAGCCGGTCGGCCAGCATGCCCACGCCCGGCGTCACGAGCACGCGCAAAAACAGCGGCGCTGCGGTGACCGTCGATATCTCCAGCGGGTCGAGACCGCGCGTATGCAGCCAGACGGGAAAGTAGGGGACCACGACACCGTACGTGAGGAACAGCGCGCCGAAGAACGACGCGATCCTGAGCCCCGTGGGCCCCGCGGTCGCTCCGCCACCGAGAAGATAGTAAAGCGCGCGCATGCGTTCCCTGGGCGCCCAGTTGATCGACGCTTCTTGGAACTCTTCTAGTTGAGCAGCAATCGCGCGACTACGCTTGCTTCAGCGCAAAAAGAAACCGGTCCGGAAAGGTCCGGACCGGTTCTTCAGCCAAGTCGGGCAGGCGCCCCTAATCGCCAACCCGACGCTCCCCCCGGAGCTCGAAAACGACGCCGCAGCATCGCGTTGCCCAAATTTGTTACAGAAGCCTGAGCTGCCTGCAAGGGGTCAGAACAATATTCAGCTAACGACGATGCAGTAGCGCCACAGCATTCACCTTGGTTCCAATTTCTGCGTTCTGCCAATCGCATAGAGATGATCGACCGGCCCCGCGCCCTCGCCGACGACAATATCGGCGCCAGCCACCAATGCTGCGTACACAACCTCTTTCGCAGCACGCGCTGCATCAGGAAGCGGCAGTCCCCGCGCCAGATGCGCGGCAATAGCTGCCGAAAGCGTACAACCTGTGCCGTGCGTATTCCGCGTTGCAACGCGCGGATGTGCAATGCGCATCGCCGGCGCGTTCGCTTGCACCAGAATGTCTATCGCTTCGTCGCCCGACGCGTGCCCGCCCTTCATCAGCACGGCCTTCGCACCAAGGATCACGAGAGCGCGCCCCTGCGCTTCCATCTCCGCCTCGCTGCACGCGATCTCGCCGCCGAGCAGCGTTGCTGCTTCCGCAAGATTGGGCGTGAGGAGATCGGCCAGCGGCAGCAGCTCATCGCGCACTGCGCTCACCGCGCCCGGCGCCAGAAGCATGTCGCCGCTCGTCGCCACCATCACCGGATCGACGACGAGCGGATGCAGGTTGTGTCTCTGCACACCTTCCGCAACCGCAAGCACGGTACCGCGATCACCCAACATTCCCGTCTTCGTGGCAACGATATTGAGATCGGACGCAACCGCATCGATCTGCTGCGCCACGAATGACGGCGGCACGGGAAAAATCGCTGACACACCGCGTGTGTTCTGCGCCGTCAGAGCCGTCAGCACGCTCGCGCCATAGACGCCGAGCACCGTGAATGTTTTGAGGTCGGCCTGTATGCCGGCCCCACCCGATGAATCGGAGCCGGCAATCGTGAGCGCGGCGGGAAGCTTTGCGCGCGTTGTCATGATAGCTAGCGCCTCACTGTTGCGGCGCGCTCTTCTGCATGATCTGCGAGCCGAGGTCCTTCGGCGTCACCAGCTCTTCGATCTGCGTCAGCGCCGGGAAGTGATCCAGCAACCAACTTCCGAACCAGTTGATCGAGCCGCTGAAGAACAGAATGCCCGTCAGCACCAGGAAAGCACCCATCGCCTTCTCCACCTTATCGAGATGGCGACGAAAGCGCTGCATGAAACCGAGGAACGGACGCACGGCAATCGCCGCCAGCATGAACGGAATGCCGAGCCCCAGCGAATAGACGAACAGCAGTTTTACGCCCGTCGCCAAGCTGCCTTCGTTCGCGGCGACGGCGAGAACCGTCGCCAGCACCGGCCCGATGCATGGGGTCCACCCGAACGCGAATGCCAAACCGATGATGTAGGAGCCCAGATAGCTGACACCATGGCTGTGCGAATGGTGATAGCGCGCTTCCTTGTAGAGCATGTTGATGCGGAACAGCCCGAGGAAGTGCATGCCGAACAGGATGATCACGATCCCGGCGATGATCTCCAGCTCGCGCTTGTACGTCTGGATGAACTGCCCGGCGAGTGACGCTCCCGCGCCAAGGCTGACGAACACCGTCGTAAAGCCGGCAACGAACAGCAACGCAGCGACGATTACCCGCTGCCAGACGTGCTTGGGAACGCCACCCTCAGCCGTGAACTCATCGATCGTCGTGCCGCCGAGGTAGCTGAGATACGGCGGAACGAGCGGCAGCACGCACGGCGACAGGAAGCTGACGAGCCCCGCCAGTGCCACGCCGAAATAGATATGCAGATCACCCATCACATGCCCCTCGACCATGATCGTTTCGGACCATCAGTCCGGAGCGTGGATCATCGATCTCATCATTAAGCCAGCGCCGCGGTCACGATAGCACGATCAGCTTTCGCGTCCGGCCGACACACGCCTTTCGGGGCGCCGCGGACGAACGTTACGCCCCAACCGCACTCAAGCTCAACCCTGTGCCTTGATGAGGGCAGCGACACCGGGAAGCTCACGCCCCTCGAGCCACTCGAGAAATGCGCCACCTGCCGTAGAGACGTAGGTAAAATCACCTGTGACGCCGGCTGCATTGAGCGCGGCAACGGTATCGCCGCCGCCCGCAACGGTCGTCAGCCGGCCTTCCTTCGTCAGCCTCGCAGCCTCGCGCGCCAGCGCGAAGGTGCCCGTACCGAACGGCGGAATCTCGAACGCGCCCAGAGGTCCGTTCCACAGTAGCGTGCGACACTCCTTCAGCACGTCGCTCATATGCGCGACCGATTTCGGACCGACATCTAGGATCATCGCATCGCTCGGCACCGCCAGCGTCGGCACAACGGCATTGGCAACGCCGCTCTTGAACTCGCGCGCGATCACCGCGTCCTCCGGCAGCACCACCGCGCAATTCTGCGCCTTGGCCTCCGTCATGATCTCCCGCGCCGTCTCAACGAAGTCCGCTTCCGCCAACGACTGCCCAATGTCGACGCCATGCGACATCAGGAAGGTGTTCGCCATGCCGCCGCCGATGATCAGTTTGTCGACCTTGCCGATCAGATGCTTGAGGATCGGAATCTTGCTCGACACCTTCGCGCCGCCCACCAGCGCCGCAACCGGGCGCTTGGGCGCCTCCAGCACAGCACGCAGCGCACTGATCTCTTCCAGCATCAACGGTCCGGCATACGCGGGCAACAGATGCGCCAGGCCCTCGGTCGAAGCGTGCGCGCGGTGCGCCGCGGAGAACGCATCGTTGACGTAGATGTCGCCCACGCGCGCCAGCGCGCCGGCGAATTCCGGATCGTTCTTCTCCTCGCCCTTGTGGAACCGCAGGTTTTCCAGCACTGCGATGTCACCTTCGGCAAGGCCCGCCACCGTGCGCTCGACGTCATCGCCAATGCACTCTGGCATGAAGCCGACACCGCGACCGAGTAGCTCGGACAGTTTCGCCGCCACCGGCAGCAAACTCATCTCCGGATCAGGACCGTTCTTCGGCCGACCGAAATGCGAGATTACGACAACGCGGGCACCCCGCGCCGAGAGATCCTTCAGCCCGTCGAGCAACCGCTCCAGCCGCGTCGCGTCCGACACGAGCCCGTCCGCGACCGGCACGTTGAGGTCCGCCCTGACGATGACGCGTTTGCCTTTGACTTCGACGTTGGCAATCGACTTGAGGTTAGTCAGATCCATGGCGTGCCGCTCACTTCTTGACGAGGCTGCGCGCAGCTTCCGCGACTGCGTCAGCCGTGATGCCGAAGTGCGGATAAAGCTTTCCGGCTGGTGCCGATGCGCCGAAGTCGGACATGCCAACAAACCGGCCATTGCCCCCGAGCCACTCGTACCAGCACTGCGCCACGCCGGCTTCGACCGCAACCCGCGGCTTGTCGCCGAGAACCGCCGCGCGATAGCTCTCCGGCTGCGCGCGGAACAGCTCCATCGACGGCATCGAAACAACCGCCGCCTTGATGCCTTCCTCTGCCAGCTTCTTAGCCGCTTCCGCCGCCAGCGCCAGCTCAGAGCCCGTACCGATCAGCGTCACGTCGCGCCTGCCTTCCGGCTCGCTCAGGACGTAAGCTCCCTTCGCCGAGAGGTTCTCCGACGAAGCCGTCTTGCGCAAATTCTCGACCGCCTGCCGCGAAAGCGCCAGCAGCGAGGGATTGGCATCGTGCTTCAGCGCGATCTCCCAGCACTCGGCGGTCTCGAGCCCTTCGGCCGGGCGCAGCACCAGCAGATGCGGAATGGCGCGCAGCGCCGCCAGATGCTCGACTGGCTGATGCGTCGGGCCGTCCTCGCCAAGACCGATGGAGTCGTGCGTCATCACGTAGATCACACGCTGGCGCATCAGCGCCGACAGGCGGATCGAAGGCCGGCAGTAGTCGGAGAACACGAGGAACGTGCCGCCGTAGGGAATGAGCCCCCCCGTCAGCGCCATACCGTTCATCGCCGCCGCCATGCCGTGCTCACGCACGCCGTAATGGATGTAGTTGCCGGAGAAATCTCCGGGCCCAACGTCCTTATGGTGCTTGGTGCGCGTCCCGTTCGACGGCGTCAGGTCTGCCGAGCCGCCGATCAGCTCCGGCAGCACCGGAGTGATCTTCTCCAGCACCAGCTGCGACCACACCCGCGTCGCGCGCTTCGCGTCATCCGCTGCGAAAGCAGCCTTCGCGTCCGCAATCATCTTCTCGATATGGGCAATCTTGTTCGCCGCGGCAGGCTCCACCAACGCTTCGGCCGCCGCAGATCCCGCCTTGCCGAGCTTCTGCTTCCACTCGGAATGCTCCTTGGCGCCACGCTGACCGACGCCCCGCCACGCCATCAGCACGTGCTCGGGTATCTCGAACGGCGGATACGGCCAGCCGAGCTTCTCGCGCGTGCCTTTGATCTCCTCTTCGCCAAGCGGCTCGCCGTGCGTCGAAGACTTGCCCGCCTTGGTCGGTGCGCCATAGCCAATCGTCGTCTTGCACGCGATCAGCCACGGCTTGGAAGAGTCGCCACGCGCCTTCGCCAGAGCCGCCGAGATCGCCGCCGGATCATGTCCGTCGACGCGCATCGTGTTCCAGCCCGACGCCGCAAAGCGCGCGACCTGATCGTCGGAAACCGACAGGCTCGTCGGCCCGTCGATCGAGATCGAGTTGTCGTCCCAGAGTACGATCAGCTTGCCGAGCCCGAGATGCCCCGCCAACGAGATCGCCTCGTGGCTGATGCCTTCCATCAGGCAGCCGTCGCCGGCCACCACATAAGTATGGTGATTGATGATGTCGTCGCCGAGCCGCGCATTCAGCATCCGCTCCGCCAGAGCCATGCCGACCGCGTTGGCGATGCCCTGGCCTAGCGGTCCCGTCGTGGTCTCGATGCCGGCTGCATGACCGTATTCCGGATGGCCCGCCGTCTTCGCGCCGAGCTGGCGGAACTGCTTCAGGTCGCCAATCTCCATCCCCGGATAGCCGGTGAGATAAAGCAGAGAATAAAGAAGCATCGAGCCGTGCCCCGCCGAAAGCACGAACCGGTCCCGGTTCGGCCACTTCGGGTCGGCCGCATCGAAGCGCATCGACTCGCGGAACAAGACCGTCGCGACGTCCGCCATGCCCATCGGCATGCCCGGGTGTCCCGACTTGGCAGCCTGCACGCCATCCATGGACAGCGCCCGGATCGCGCTCGCCATATCCTGGTGGCTGACCCCCTCGGCCTGTCCAGTCGTCTTTTGCGCCTCGGTCATCAATGCATCCCTGGTGGAGTCCGCCGGGAGCACCCCCGGGGCCTGGCTTTTTGGTCAGGCACGTTTAGCGAGGCCGCTGCCCCCCGTCCATGCCTAGGCGCGGGCCCGTGGCGCAGGATTCGGCCTCAATCCACACGCGCGAGGAAATCTTCCAGCTCCGCCCGCGTCGGCAGGCCCGCCCGGGCACCGAGACGGCGGCACTTCAGCGCCGCCGTCGCTGCGGCGATCCGCGCGCAGGCTGGCGTGTCGTACCCGCTGGCAAGCGCCCACGCGAACGCCCCATGGAAGGCATCGCCCGCCCCGGTGGTGTCGACGATTTCTGCCTGGAAGGCCGGCTGGTGCCCTTGGCCTCCGTCGGCTGATAACCAGGAATAGCCACCCGCCCCGCGCGTCACGCCGGCATGGCGCACACCCAGCGTAAGAACCCTTTCCAGCTGCGCGCCCTCATCGAGCCCGGGCGCGAAAGCCTCGAGTGCCGGTTCGGAAAAGATGGCGTAGTCCGCGAGACCGAGGAATTCCGTCAGTATCCCGCCCCCGCCCAGATCGGCATCGAGCAGGGTCGGCACCCCATGCGCGCGCGCCGCGGTGAAAGCCGCGTGCGTCCCCTCCACCCAGCGCAGGTCGCTCATCACCGCCGCAGCGTCTTTCACACGCTCCACCGGCAGCCAGCTCGCGTCCATCGGCATCGCATGATCGCGCTCACCGATAATCAGCCGCTCCCCGCCCTGATCGACGATCACCGCCGACGTCGAGGATCGCGCGTGCTCGAAAGTGCGCACGTGCGTGATGTCGACCCCCTCGGCCGCAAGAAGCTTATGTATGCGTTCCCCGGCGCTATCGCCGCCGGTGCGGCTCCAGAGCGCCACGTAGCCGCCGAGCCGGGCAATCGTCGCCGCCGCATTGGCCGCCATCCCCCCGCCGCTCTCGATGTGCTCCAACGAGCGCACCTTGGTCGGCTCAGGCGGGAATGCCTCGATACGATAGACGTAGTCGAGCGCCGCGTGACCGACACAAATGACCGGCTTCACCGGGCGCCCTCCTCCGTCTTCGCCAGCTCCCTGAGGCGCACTTCCTCGGCCGCATCTTCTTCAAAGAGCTTTTCCAGGGTCTTTACGTCACTGCGCGCTCGCTCGCGTAGCCTGTCGAGGTCGCTGGCCAGCTTGTAATCCTCGACCAATCGGCGCTCGTCATGCGTACGGAAGGTATGGATGATCCGGCCCGCCTCGCGCTCCGACAAGCCGAGCCGCTTCAGAAGCTGCTTGGTGATGTCGAGCGACGACAGGAACGTCTCGCGCTGAATGTCCGTGATGCCGAGATCCAGCAGACGATGTGCATGGTTGCGGTTGCGAGCGCGCGCAAAGATCGGCAAGTCGGGATAGCTCGAACGCACCAGTTCAGCCGTGCGCATCGAGGCTTCAACGTCGTCGATCGCCAGCACGAAAGCGCGCGCCTTATCGGCGTCTGCCGCCTCCAGAATGTCCGGCCGGCTGGCGTCACCGTAGAAGGCCTGTGCGCCGAACCGGCGAACGAACTCCACCTGCTCGGCGCTAATGTCGAGAGCCGTGAACGGAATCTTCTTCGCCGTCAGGATGCGGGCCACGATCTGCCCAAAGCGCCCGAACCCGGCAATGATCACGTGCCCGTCGTTGTCTGGCAGGCTGTCATAGACTGGGGCAACGCTCTTGCGCCGCCGCGAGAGCAGTCCCTCGAGCTTCAGGAGGATCGGCGTCGCCGCCATCGACAGCGTCACGACGACGGTCAGCAGCTCGGTCATCTCGCTCGTCAGCGCACCTGAGGCGTAACCGACCGTAAACAGCACAAACGCGAATTCGCCGCCCTGCGACAGGGCAATGCCGAGCCGCCGCGCCGGTCCCGGCTCCAGCCCCTGGAAGCGCCCGAGCACATAGAGCACACCCGCCTTGATTGCCACCAGCCCCGCGACCAGGATCAGGATGATCCACGGCGCGTCGAGGAACAGGCGCACGTCGATGGTCATGCCGATGGCAGTGAAGAACAGCCCCAGCAGCAAGCCTTCAAACGGCTGAATGTCGGCTTCGAGCTGGTGCCGGTAGGACGACTCGGCCAGCAGCGCACCGGCGATGAACGCTCCGAGCGAGGCCGAAAGCCCCGCCTGCTGCATCACGATCGTGACGCCGACCACCGTCAACAGCGCGGCCGCCGTCATCGCCTCCCGCACCCGCGTGCGCGCCACCAGCCGCAGCAGGTAGTCGAGCACAAAATGGCCGACGACGACGACCACGGCGATGAGGCCAAGCCCCTTGATCACCGCCAGCACATCCTCCATCGGGGTGTGCGTCTCCGCGCCGGCAACGGCACTCACCGCGAACAGCGGCGCGAACGCGATCAGCGGAATGGCCGCGAGGTCCTGGAACAGCAGCACTGAAAAGCCGAGGCGGCCGTGCCGCGTCTGCAGGTCGCCCGTCTCTTCCATCACCTGCAGTGCCAGAGCCGTCGAAGACAGCGCCAGGGCCAACCCGGCAAACAGCGCCGCCTGCCAGGACAACCCGATCAGCAGGCCGAACCCTGCCAGCAGCAGTCCCGTGATGATCACCTGTTCCGCACCGAGCACGAATACGGCGTTGCGCATCGCCCAAAGGCGTTTGGGGCGCAGTTCTAGCCCGATGAGAAACAGCAGCAGCACGATGCCGAATTCGGCAAAGTGCAAAATCTCCTTGGCCTTGTAGTCGGAGAACGACCAGCCGATCGTATTGGGTCCGAGCAGCAGCCCAACCACCAGATAGCCAAGCACCTCACTGATACCCAGCCAGCGCGCAAGGGGCCCCGCAATCGCGAGCGCTGCCAGCAATATCGCAACTTCGTGCAGTGATACGCCGAGCATTCCCCGCCTTCCTCGATTGCGCGCCGACGCGAAGCGCCCGGCTGTACCCTGTTTACGGAATTCCCCAGCGTCATCCCAGCCGACAAATCGTCTGTGCGGCCGCACGCCTAGTCCTGTCGCGCGACAGAAAAATTCGTGCTCCGCACCGCATTCTCCGCCTCGTCGATCGGCGATGAATCTGCGATGCTGATGCGTCGGCTTGATTTGAATCGCGGCGGGGAAAGTGACTGCGACTCAAAGTGTTTAACCGACGCGTAACCTTAACGTCGCGTTAAGTGCTCTTTCCATACGATGAACGCGTCGGCCGTTTGTTCCGCTTCCACGGCTCGGGCAGGCGGCGCGGTCGATGTGCAGCAGCATTCAAAAAGGGGGTCGCGCGATGTCTTTCGATCTCGTCATGCGTACGCTGGGGGTAGTCACCTGCCTCTATGTCGTCGCCTACTTCGTCACCACCATGAGCGTCGCGGCACTCAACGGTGTTACCTTTAGCTCAGGACCGACCTGCGGCGAGAGCGGATGCGTGAGCATCGCAAGCACGCAGAGACCCGGCCTGCGCTACGCCTATGCAACAGACGATGCGCCGCTGTGGAGCGCCGCCTCGTTTCTCAAAATGGATTGAGCGGACCCGTCGGCGAAAGCCGTCGTAACCCGCTCCGCAGACTTCAAATGGAGCGCGTGCCCTCGGCCGCGCTCCTTTGTTTTTTGGCCAGCGCGTCGAATTCCAGCAAATCCGCCATCAGCGCCGGAAAATCCTTCAGCGGCACCATGTTGGGCCCATCTGACGGCGCATGATCGGGATCCTGATGCGTCTCGATAAAGACGCCGGCGACCCCTACCGCGACCGCGGCGCGCGCCAGCACCGGCACGAAGCGGCGATCTCCACCCGAGCTCGTGCCCTGCCCGCCCGGCTGTTGCACCGAATGCGTCGCGTCGAAAATTACCGGGCAGCCCGTCTCCGCCATGATCGGCAGCGAGCGCATGTCAGCCACCAGCGTATTGTAGCCGAACGAAGCTCCACGCTCGGTAAGCAGCACGTTGGGATTGCCGGACGCCACCAGCTTGGTGACGACGTTCTTCATGTCCCACGGCGCTAGGAACTGCCCCTTCTTCACCTTCACCACGCGACCGGTCTGAGCAGCGGCGATGAGAAGATCGGTCTGCCGGCACAGGAACGCCGGGATCTGCAGCACGTCGACGACCGGCGCCACGATCGCGCACTGGGCCGCATCGTGCACATCCGTGACGATCGGCAGCCCCAGGCTCTCGCGAATCTCGGCGAACACCGGCAGCGCCGCCTCGAGGCCTATCCCGCGCTTTCCAGAGAGCGAAGTACGGTTGGCTTTGTCGAAAGACGACTTGTAGACGAGGCCGAAGCCCAGCTTTTCCGCGATTTCCTTCAGCGCAGAAGCCATCTCCAGGGCGTGCGCGCGGCTCTCCATCTGGCACGGACCGGCCAAGACCGCGAGTCTGGCATCGTTGGCCACCTCGACCGAACCGATCTGAACACGCGCATTGGGGCGCAGGGATTCATGCTTTGTCATGGCCGCTCTATACCACACCGCCTGTGCCGAAAGCGCGGCGTACCCCTAAAGCGGCCCGCCGCCCATAAGCAAATGGCCGCGCCCCGAAAAGCACGGCCACTGTTAGATTTCAACGTGCCGCGGCTAGGCTACTTTGCGGACGAGCCCGATCAGCAACAGCAGCACGATCGCTCCGATCGTCGCCGAAACGATGGCCCCTATCAGGCCGCTCATTCCAAAGCCGATCTGCGGCAGCAGCCAAGCGCCGATGTACGCGCCGATAATGCCGATGACGATGTTGCCCAACAGCCCGAAGCCATACCCTTTGACGAGCGTGCCGGCGAGCCAGCCGGCGATAGCGCCGATGACGAGAAAGATGATCAGTGCTTGGAGATCCAAAGGCATCGTGAAAACTCCCCTGAGCGCAATTGCTTTTATCCAGCCGTGACTGCGCCACGGCTTCGTTCAGGAGGACGTGCCTCTTCACAACGTCTACTGGAGCCCCTGCGGCGACGTCCTCCGCATTTCCCTTATCGCCCGATTCGGGCCGGGACCCCTCACAGGTCTACATCGTGTTGCAGCACCACGACAGGATAAAAGCTCACGAAGGCTGTTCAACGCGTGCCCAAGCAGCAACAGACCCGAAGCTTTCGAAATCTATCGCCCCCTAGGCCCGCCGGGACCCACGCCATTAGGGCGACGCAGGATCCCGGCGAGGAGGGCGGCGTACTCATAGTCGCCGATTAGATTGCAGCCTCGGCAGTCTCGCCGGTGCGGATGCGAACCATCGCCTCGATGGGCGAAACGAAGATCTTGCCGTCACCGATCGAACCGGTGTTCGCAGCCTGGCGGATCGCAGCGACAACCGCGTCGGCCTGGGCCGAGGCGATGGCAATCTCGATCTTCACCTTCGGCAGCAGGTTCACGGCATACTCGGCGCCGCGATAGATTTCCGTGTGACCCTTCTGGCGGCCGAAGCCCTTCACCTCGGTCACGGTCATGCCGTTGATGCCGAGCTTGGTCAGCGCACCACGGACGTCGTCGAGCTTGAAGGGCTTGATGATGGCGGTAACGAGCTTCATGGGGAGCACTCCTTGTGTTTGTCCCTATCGCCCTTGCGGGCATTTGCCGAAGGCCCTCGGCCATCGGCGGTTGGTTAACGCCGTTAGTGGTAATCAATAACCATGCCAGTTTGCCGACACACCAATGATGTCATTGAAAAAAAACAATTATATTGCAGATCGGGAGACGGCGCCGCGCCTCTCGGACAGGCCAGTCGGAAGGCTCGTGATTAAAGTTTAGGCGAGCGAATGGCGAGTAAAGAAGTCGACGGCCGCAACGCAGCGCCCAGCGTGCACTGCATCGTTGCAGAGGCACACTGGCGCAATCACCGTTCGAGGATCAAACGAGGCGGCTCTGCTCGACGGCGGCAGCGACGAACGACCGGAACAGCGGATGCGGCTCGAACGGCCGACTCTTCAGCTCCGGGTGATACTGCACGCCGATGAACCACGGGTGGTCGGGATATTCCACCGCTTCCGGCAATAGCCCGTCCGGCGACAGCCCCGAGAACTTCAGGCCCGCCGCCTCCAACCGCTCACGGTACTTGGTATTGACCTCGTAGCGATGCCGGTGGCGTTCAGAGATGTGCTGGCTGCCGTAGACCTGCGCAATATGGCTGCCCGGATTGAGTTCTGCCGCAAACGCCCCGAGCCGCATCGTGCCGCCGAGGTCACCACCCAGGCGCCGCTGCTCCAGCTCGTTTCCGCGCATCCATTCGGTCATCAGGCCGATCACCGGCTCGGCCGTCGGCCCGAACTCGGTCGAATTGGCGTCCTTGATGCCGACGAGATTTCGCGCCGCTTCCAGGCAGGCCATTTGCATGCCGAAGCAGATTCCGAAATACGGCACGCCCCGCTCGCGCGCGAATTTGGCCGCGAGGATCTTGCCCTCCGACCCGCGCTCGCCGAACCCGCCCGGCACCAGAATGCCGTTGACGCCTTCGAGGTAGGGCGCTGGATCCTCGCGCTCGAAAATCTCGCTCTCGATCCACTCGATGTTGACGCGCACGCGGTTGGCGATGCCGCCATGCACCAGCGCCTCAATCAGCGATTTATAGGCGTCCTTGAGACCCGTGTACTTGCCGACCACCGCGATGGTGACGTCGCCTTCCGGCGTCTCGATCCCGCGGGCAATGGTCTCCCAGCGCGTCAGGTCGGGCTTCGGCGCCCCTGAAATGTTGAATGCGCGCAGCACCTGCTCATCGAGGCCCTCGCGGTGATAGGCGAGCGGGACCTCGTAGATCGACGGCACGTCGAGCGCCTGGATGACGGCTTCCTCGCGCACGTTGCAGAACAGCGCGATCTTGCGCCGCTCCGATGCCGGCACAGCCCGGTCCGAACGGCACAGCAGAATGTTCGGTTGGATGCCGATCGAACGCAGCTCCTTCACCGAGTGCTGCGTCGGCTTGGTCTTCAGCTCGCCGGCCGACGGGATGTACGGCATCAGCGTCAGATGGATGAAGATCGAAGACAGCGGCGGCAGATCGTTGCCGAGCTGGCGGATCGCCTCGAAGAACGGCAAGCCCTCGATGTCGCCCACCGTGCCGCCGATTTCAACCAGCACGAAGTCTATGCCCTCGTTCCCCGAGGTCACGAACTCCTTGATGGCGTCGGTCACGTGCGGGATCACCTGCACCGTTCCGCCGAGATACGCTCCCCGCCGCTCCTTGGCGAGGATGTCCTGGTAGATTCGGCCCGTGGTGATGTTGTCCGACTTGCGCGCAGGCACGCCGGTGAAGCGCTCGTAGTGTCCGAGATCGAGATCCGTCTCCGCGCCGTCATCGGTCACGAATACTTCGCCGTGCTGATACGGCGACATCGTGCCGGGGTCGACGTTGAGATACGGATCGAGCTTGCGAAGCCGGACCGAATATCCGCGCGCTTGAAGAAGCGCACCGAGGGCGGCTGACGCGAGGCCTTTTCCGAGGGAGGACACCACGCCGCCGGTAATGAAGATATACCGCTGCATGGGCCTCGAGGCTTACACGAAGGGGCCGGAGATTCGAAGCGGCATTATCGCCTCATCCCCGACGGTTAAGAAAAGATTGGAGTTTGTGACCGGTTGTGCCCGAAAAGCTTCAGGTAGCCTGGCCGCATGCCGCACGTGCCTCCTGCTCGGCTGCAGCCTTTTGGTCGGCCGGCACGACTTCGTTATTGAGCTCACCATTGAGGCTCTCGAAGCTCTCCTTGGTGCTGACGTAGCTCGAGTCCACCGGCTCCTTCGCGTAGACCACGTCGACCAGAACCGTCTGACGGCTGCCGGGAGCGGTCGAGCCACCCTTGTAAAACTCCACCTTCTTCTCGCAGGTCACGCCGTACTGGACGTTGGTGACCTTGTAGTACTTCAGCTTCTCCTCGACGCCGATCTGCGCCGCACGAGCCACGGCAATCTTCTCGATGCGCGCTTTCGGCGTCGCCTCGGTCCCCGTCGCCTGCACCTGATACTGGGTGTCGCTGATCTTCTTCTGCGAGTAACCTGAGGGGGAAAGCACGTTGGAGGCGCCGAACGAGGCGACCGGCTGCATATTCGTCCCGGCGCAGCCACCCATCAGCGCGGCGCACGGAATGATCGTCAGAAGGGCTGCGAGTTTCGATCTGGGCATGGCAGGCCACCGCTCGTTGGCAAGAATCGCCAACAACTCTAGCGCGCACGCACCACCGGCATAGTGCGTCCTTGCCACAATCCAACAGAAGCGGCGTAGGCCTTAGCGGGTCTGCGGCACCGACGGTGACTGCAGCTTATCGAGAATGCCGCCGCGACCCGTCTCAGGAGCCCCCGGCGTGGTCGCCGGAGCTGGCGTTCCCGGAGCCGTCTCGCCGGCAGGCGCCGTGCTAGCGGGCACCTTGTCGAAGATGGAGCGCGCCGGTGCCGAATGCTGAGCCACCAGCGTCAGCAGAATGCTCGTCGTAAAGAACGCAGCAGCGAGCGCCGCAGTCGCGCGCGTCAGCAGATTGGCCGTACCGCGACCGGTGAGGAATCCGCCACCGCCGCCACCGCCAATACCCAGCGCGCCGCCTTCGGAGCGCTGCAGCAGCACTACGAACACGAGTGCGGATGCGATCATCAGGTGCAGAACGAGCAGTGCGGTAGCCATTATCGGTCTCTTGCAAATCGGTGGCCGCAGACGCGGTTCGACGCCTTCTATAGCAGTTGGCGCGGATGGGCTAGAGGGCAGCCCCGAAAAGCCTGGATTCTCGGCTTATCTCAAGCCCGGCAACGAAAACGGGCTGACTTCGCTGGGCGAAACGTAGGCGCTGCTCGGCGTCCGGCGCGGGTTCTTCTTGCTAGCGGCCGCCGCGCCGGCAGACGTAGAGGCCGGTGCGGCCTTAGCAGCGGTAGCGGCGCTCGGCAGCGGGCCAAGCTTGGTTACCGGCGGCCCGCCCACCGCAGCAGGTGCCTCCCGCGCGGCAACCGGTTGCTGCGGATTGGCAGCTGCGACAGCGCTGGACGTCGCTTTCTGCGGCGTTGGATGCGTGACCACCGGGATGGCTGTAGCGGGCGCCGGTCTAGAGTTTGCCGCCGGTGGAGCAGGTTTTTGCGGCACTGCGTTCAGTGCCCCCGTCTGCGGCACGCCCGGCGGCTGCGGGATGGTGCTTGTCGTCGCCCCGCCAGGCGGCGCCTTTGGGGCAACCCCAGCAGAGGCCCCCGCGCCCTTGCCCGGGGTCGGCGTGTCCTTGGCATTCCTGGTCGCCGGAGCTACCGGCGCCGGCGCTGGCCGTCCCGGTGCGGCGGCGGGTGCCGCTGAACTGGCTGGAGATGTCACTTTGACCTTGGGCGCAGGTGCGCCCGTACCCGGCTTCGGCGCGGGCGGCACCGACCGCGCGTCGATCGTTGGGCCTGCGGGGCTGGCTGCTGGCGCCCGAGGCTTCTTTCTGGGAGGCAGCCCACGTCCGCCGCAGCGGAATTCGAGCTGATCCTCGACTTCCAGCAAACGCCGCGCGCTGCGCAAGCGGTCAGATGGCATGTTGGCGAAGGCCCACGTTGGACCACGCTCCATCTCAGCCTTTAAGCCATCCGCCGTCAGAGCGGTGAACTCCTGGGCGAGCCCGCTGCAGGTGTCCTTGTCCAGCTTCGACGCGGCCGCAGGCACTGCCGCGGCAACAGCCCCCAGCAGAACGACCGGCAGAAGAAACCCGGGGCGGCTTATCGAGAAAAATCTCTCGCTCATCGCTGCCTTTTGCGGCGTTCAAAACGTCACGACTTTAACACCAGTTGCCCTGATTCCCCCACCATTGCGAGAAATCAGGCTCCGTAGGCGGAAATGATGCCCAAAAAGTCCGCCGCCTTGAGGCTGGCTCCGCCGACGAGAGCGCCGTTGACGTTGTCGATCGAGAGCAGCTCACGCGCGTTCGAGGGCTTCACCGAGCCACCATAGAGAATGCGCATCTGAGAGCCCTCCGCCCCGAATCGCCCCTCGAGCGCACCGCGGATGCTGCGATGTACCCGCGCGACATCCTCGGCCGTTGGTGTCAGCCCCGTCCCAATCGCCCATACCGGCTCATACGCGACGACAGTATTCGCCGCGGTCGCCCCATCCGGCAGGGAGCCTTCGAGTTGCCGGCACACAACAGTCTCTGTCAGCCCCGCCGCACGCTCGCCGGCTGTCTCGCCCACACAGACGATGGCGACGAGCCCCGCCCGGTGCGCTGCCGAGGCCTTGGCGCGCACATCACGGTCGAGCTCCCCATGCCCAGCGCGGCGCTCCGAATGACCGACGATGACAGCAGCAGCGCCGCAGTCGGCCAGCATTTCCGCGGCGATATCCCCCGTGAAAGCTCCGGATTTCTCAGTGTGGCAGTCCTGACCGCCGATCAGGATGCCCGACCCTTCGAGCGCCGACGAGAGCCGCCCCAAGAGCGTTGCCGGGGGACAGATCATGACATCCGTGGCCGGTAAGCCCGAGCCCATCCCCGCGCGCACGGCCTCGGCCTCAGCGAGTTGTGCCGCGAGGCCGTTCATCTTCCAGTTGCCAGCGACGAGCGGTTTTATTCGCGCCCCTGCCATCGCTCCCCCTTCCTGAAATCGCGTCCATGTTAATGATTGGCCATGCCTTTGGCTCTTTGGTGCACGGCAAACTTGCAAAGCTGCAACGGCTGCGCTTCATATCATGCCGACTTCAAGGCTAGGCGCACAAATCGCCAGTCACTCACATGGCCGCAGGGAACCCGGGCTGACGCCTGAGGCCCGTGGACCACTAGGGAACGGAACAACTTTCCTATGCTCGACGCTCTCCGCCGCGGCTCCACTGGACTGGTAGCCAAGCTGCTCTTTGCGCTTCTCGTGCTGAGTTTCGCCGTCTGGGGCGTCGCCGACGTGTTTCGCGGATGGGGCCAGGGATCGCTCGCCAAAGTCGGCGACCATGAGATCAAGGTGCAGGACTACCAGCGCGCCTTCCAGAACGAGATCAACCTGATCTCGCAGCAGGCGGGCCGCCGAATCACCGCCGAGCAGGCTCACGCATTTGGTCTGGACAACCGCGTGCTGGCCCGCCTCGTCGCGTGGTCGGCCGTCGAGCAGCACGCCAACGATCTCGATCTCGCCATCTCCGATGCAGCGCTCATCGAGGGATTGCAGACGGACGACGCCTTCAAGGGGCCGGACGGCAAATTCAATCGCTTCGCCTTCGAGAACGTCATCGAGCGGCTGGGGCTGAACGAGCGCGGATTCCTGCAGCTGCGCCGCCGCGACGAGCTGCGCGAGCAGCTTACCTCCGCGCTCATCAACGGCGTTGCCGTCCCGCCTGCTTCGCTTGAGCTGATGAACGCCTGGCGCAACGAAACGCGCATCGCCGAGCACTTCACCATCGATGCCGACAAGGCCGTCACCGTGCCTGAGCCCGACGAGGCCAAGCTCAAGGCGGCCTATGAAGCCAATACGTCGAGCTTCATGGCACCCGAGTTCCGCAAGCTCCAGCTGCTGCTGCTCTCGGTCGACGAAATCAAGAAGTCGATCGTGATCTCCGACGATGAGGCCAAGAAGGTCTACGAGGAGACGAAAGAATCCTACAACACACCCGAGCGCCGTCGCCTCCAGCAGATCGCCTTCAAGGACAAAGCCGCTGCCGAGGCCGCCAAGAAGGCGCTTGACGGGGGCAAGTCCTTTGCCGACATCGCCAAGGAAGCAGGCGCCAAGGATTCCGACATCGATCTGGGCCTTATCACCAAGAACCGCCTGATCGATCCAAAGATCGCAGATACAGCCTTCTCGTTGCAGAAGGACAAAGTCTCCGACCCCGTCGAAGGCCGCTTCACGACAGTGCTGCTGCGCGTCACCGACATCCAGCCAGCCGTCAATCGCACCTTTGACGAGGTGAAGGGCGAGGTGAAGGACAAGCTGGCCTCGAAGCAAGCCGAAGGGCAGTTACAGACCCTGCTCGACCAGGTCGAGGATCAACGCTCCGCCGGCAAGTCGCTGAAGGAGATCGGCGACGCCATGAAGTTGAAGTTCTTCGACATCGCCGAAGTCGACCGCAACAACAAGGCACCTGACGGACAACCGGCGATCCTCATCAATGATCCCAACACCGTGCTGCAGACGGCCTTCGCCAGCGGCGTCGGCGTGGAGAACGACGTCGTCGAGCTCCCGGGCGGCAGCTACGCCTGGGTCGACGTTCTCGACGTCATCGCCGCCAAGCAGAAGCCGTTCGACGCGGTGAAGGAGGACGTGAAAAAGTTCTTCATCACCAAGGAGCGCGCAACGCTGGTGAGCGAGCTTGCTGCCAAGCTCGTCGAGCGTGCAGACAAGGGCGAAGCAATGTCGACCCTTGCCAAGGAAGCCGGCGTTGAGAAAGCCGACACCTCCCCGCCCTTCAACCGCTCGACCACGCCTCAGGGGATGAGCAAGGACGCGGTGGCACGCGCATTCACCCTCGCCAAGGGCAAGGCCGGATCCGCGCCCGACGCGAATGACAAAACGCGCATCGTCTTCAAGGTCACCGAGATCACGCCCGCACCCGCCCTTTCCGACGCCCAGCGCACGACGATCACCGCCGACCTCAAGAACCAGATCGCCGACGAGGTGCTGAGCGAGTACGTGCTCGCGCTGCAGAAGAACCTCGGCGCGCACATCTTCGAGGACGAGTTCAGAAAGGTGACCGGGGCCGGAACCGGGGAAATCCCCCAATAGCCGCCGCCCCGGACGGGAAATCCCTTGAGCACGCTAGAGCGCACGAACAGGACAAGGCCGGGTCAAATGGAAGCCATGCCGACGCTGGCCGACTTCGCCGCGCGCTATGACGATGGCGCTCCACAAGTCGTGTGGACGCGCCTCGTCGCCGACCTGGAAACTCCTGTCTCTGCCTATCTCAAACTCGCCGCGCACAAGCCGATGAGCTTCCTGCTCGAATCGGTCGAGGGCGGCGCCACCCGCGGGCGCTATTCCGTCATCGGCCTCGAGCCCGACATCATCTGGCGCGCCGAAGGCGAGAAGGCCTTCATCAATCGAACGCCAGTCGCCAAGCCCGACGCCTTCAGGCTCGAGCCCCAGCCGACCCTCACCTCACTGCGCGCGCTGCTGACCGAATCGAAGATCGATCTGCCGTCCGAGCTGCCGCCGATGGCTGCCGGCATCTTCGGCTACATGGGCTACGACACCATCCGCCTGATGGAGCGCCTGCCGAGCCCACCGCCCGACAGCCTCGCCATTCCCGACGGCGTCCTCATGCGCCCGACGGTCATGGCCATCTTCGACATCGTCAAGGACGAGATCACAATCGTCACGCCGGTCCGGCATGACGCCAAGGTCCCGGCCGAGAAGGCTTACAAGGCCGCGTGCAAGCGCCTGAAGAGTGTCGTTGCCGCGCTCGACGAGCCGCTCCCACATGCTCCGTCGGCCACGCCGCGCAAGCTCGCCGCACCCAAGCCGACGTCAAACACCACGCCGGACGAGTACAAGGCGATGGTGAGCCGCGCCAAGGAATACATCGTCGCCGGTGACATCTTCCAGGTGGTGCTCTCGCAGCGTTTCACCGCCCCATTCTCGCTGCCGTCATTTTCACTCTACCGCGCCCTGCGGCGCACCAACCCCTCGCCCTTCCTCTTCCATCTGAATTTCGGCGACTTCGCTCTCGTCGGCTCCAGCCCTGAGATCCTCGTGCGCGTGCGCGAAGGCGAGGTCACCATCCGCCCCATCGCCGGCACCGCCCCACGCGGCAAGACTGACGCCGAGGACCAGGCCCTCGCCGACGCATTGCTCAAAGATCCCAAAGAGCGCGCCGAGCATCTGATGCTGCTCGACCTCGGCCGCAACGACGTCGGCCGCGTCGCAGAGATCGGCTCGGTGGATGTCACCGCGCGTTTCTTCATCGAGCGCTACAGCCACGTCATGCACATCGTCTCCAACGTGGTCGGCCGCCTCGATACCAAGCACCACGACTCGGTCGATGCGCTGATGGCGGGTTTCCCCGCCGGCACCGTGTCGGGCGCGCCCAAGGTGCGCGCCATGGAGATCATCGATGAGTTGGAGAAGTCGAAGCGCGGCCCCTACGCCGGCTGCGTCGGCTATTTCTCTGCTTCGGGCCAGATGGACACCTGCATCGTCCTGCGCACCGCGCTCATCAAGGACGGCACGATGCACGTGCAGGCAGGCGCCGGCCTCGTGCATGATTCGGTGCCCGAGAAAGAGCAGCAGGAATGCATCAACAAGGCCCAGGCCTTGTTCCGCGCCGCCGAGGAAGCTGTGCGCTTCGCCACCCGCTCGAAATAGACGTCGCTCTCCCCGCCTTTACTTCGGTACGATTCTGTCCACAGAAGCTCATTGAACGATGCCGTGCGTTGCGCACGCCATGTCGGGAGCGAATTTGCGCGTGCCCCCCTTCTCTTGCAGAGGGTAGAATCGCGTGCGCCGCCCATCGGGCCTGACCAGGACGACTGCTGAAGCAGGCGCTGCTCGCATCGCCATCTATGGCTGGCTGCTCGCCCTACCCCTCGCGGCCGCGTCGATGCCGGCTGTCGCACAGACGGTTCCGCCCGCCGCCCCGTGCAACCAGATCAGCGGCATTTCCGGCGCGATCGTCACCTGCACCGGCAATATTTCCTCGGGCGTCGAACTATCGAACGGCAGCGGGCCTTTCGAAGTATTGAACATCAACAATCTGACGAGCGCCATCGTGCCGGCAGCCGGCGTCACCGGTGTGCTCTTCACCAGCAACGGCCCCGTGTCCGTGAATATCGACACCCCGTTTGCAATCTACGCCACCGACGCCAATGGCATTTTCGCCGCGAGCACCGCCGGTGCTGTAACCATCGGCTCAACGATCGACATCACCACCAGCGGCAGCGGCGCCATCGGCATCCAGGGCAGTGCGCAAGCTGCACTCCTGACGATCATGTCGTCGGGGGATATCACGACGTCAGGCAACAACGCCTTCGGTATTGCCGCGGGAACGATCCTCGGAGACGCGACGATCATCTCCACCGGAAACATTTCGACGTCGGGGACCTTTTCGGCCGGCATCAACGTCGGCACCATTGGCGCATCAGGCACCACACAGGGCGCGATCACCATCTTCTCGTCGGGCAGTATCGCAACCACCGGCACCAGCGCAATCGGCATCAACGCGGCGAGCGTGGAGGGGTCGATCGCCATCACATCACTGGGCGACATCACTGTATCCGGAGAAGGCAGCGTCGGTATCAACGCGCAGACCAACGGCGACGTTCAGATTATATCGATAGGTGACATCTCGACCGCCGGCGAACGTGCTGTTGCCATATTTGCTGAGACGTCGGGATCAGCCATTGTCGCGAACTACGGAAGCATCAGCACGTCCGCCGACAACGCTGTCGGCATCGATGTCGATGCCCAAGGTGGAGCCGTCGTGCGCTCGACCGGCAACATCACAACCCGAGGCGACCACGCCGCTGGTATCAACGTGACGGCAGACGGCGACGCCGGCGTCGTCTCCACCGGCAACATCACAACCACTGGAACGGCGTCCGACGGCATTTCGGTCACCAGCGACACCGGCACCGCCCTTGTGATGTCGTCCGGAAATATCTCGGCTACGGGAACAGGTTCCGCCGGCATCTACGTTGCCGGTTACACCTCGGCTCTCGTAATGAACTACGGCACCGTCGTTGGCGGAGCATGCTGCGCCGGCATCATGATGGATTCCGCCAACTACAACATGCTGCTCAACCACGGGACCATTACGGCAGGCCTCTCTGACTTTGCCATCGACCTCATGGCACCCACGAACTCCGT
Organism: Hyphomicrobium sp. 1Nfss2.1; assembly: GCF_965243865.1. Classification (GTDB taxonomy): domain Bacteria; phylum Pseudomonadota; class Alphaproteobacteria; order Rhizobiales; family Hyphomicrobiaceae; genus Hyphomicrobium_A. The sequence goes on from NZ_OZ251603.1 coordinate 748,785, forward strand.
CGACAACTTCGGCACGATCACCGGCGATATCCGGCTTTTCGACGGCTTCGATCCCACTGGTTCCTTCAACAACCACGCCAGCGGCGTCGTCAACTCCGGTGGGAGCATCACCGCTGCATTCTTCACCAACGATGGCACGCTTGCACCCGGCGGCAGCGGGCCGATCCAGGATACGCTGATCGGCGACCCGGCATCGTCGGTCAGCACCCAGTTCATTCAAGGCTCGACGGGCGTTCTCGCCATCGATGTCGACGGAGCGCACGCGACATCCGATCGGATAGGCGTCGTCGGCGCGGCTGAACTCGCCGGCACTGTCGATGTCACAGTCACAAGCTTGCCAGCCACCGCCGCGCAGAGCTTTCTCATCGTGGCCACCAACGACGGCGTCACCAACAATGGTCTTTCTGTAACGGCGAGCCCCGTGCTGCACGCCACGCTGTCGTACCCCAACCCCAATGACGTCGTCCTTGGCATCGCCGTCGACTTCGTCACGGGGCCTCTCAACGGCAATCAGCGTGCGATCGCGCGAGCCCTAGACCGCATTTTCGGTGCAGGCGGTGGCGGGGTGACGCCCGTCCTGCTCGGACTGCTCAACGTCGACGGCATCGAGGACTACCGCAACGCGCTCGACCAGCTCTCGCCGCAGGTCTATTCCGACGCCCAGATCGCCGCCCTCTACTCCAACCTCGCGTTCACCAGTAGTCTGATGAGCTGCAAGGTGAACGGCACTGACGCGGCCTCGATCATCCGCGAAGGACAGTGCCTATGGGCCGGTGCCAGCGCGCGTTTCCTCGACGCGGGGACGACGTCTCAACAGATCGGATTCAGCGAAACCGCCGGCCTGTTTACGGCAGGTGCGCAAGTCGCCCTCGACGATGTGTGGCGGCTCGGAATGGCGGCTGGCTACCAGTCCAGCAACATCACCACTCCTACCGGGGCCAGCAGCGATGGCGCCTTGGGTCAGGCAGGCGTCGCGCTCAAGTACAATAGCGGTCCACTGTTGCTTGCCGGCGCGATCACCGGAGGCGCAGGTCAATACGATACGCAACGCGTCATGGCATTCGGCGGGTTCAGCGGCACGACGGAGAGCACTCAGGACTTGAGCCTCCTTTCCGGCACGCTACGGGCCGCCTACGTGTTTGGTGATCCGAGCCTCTACGTTAAGCCTAGCCTCGACTTAAGCCTCACCTATCTCTCACTCGGAGATTTCGCCGAACACGGTACGACGGGCTCGGAAATGACCATCAGCGGGAACGATCAGACGATCTTCCAACTTGCACCAACGGTCGAGGCCGGCACGCAGTTTTGGCTGGGAAATGGAACGCTGGTGCGGCCGCTCGTTCGCGGCGGTGCCGTCTGGTATGCCAACCCGGACATGACCCTCACTGCGTCCTTTGCCGACGCACCAGTGCTCTCTGACGGCTCGAGCGTTGGAGGCTTTTCGATCCTCACAAAGATGGACGAAGTGATGGGCGTCGTCGGAGCCGGCGTCGATGTCATCAGTGGCACCGACGCCGTGCTCAGATTTTCCTACGACGCCCAACTCGGCTCGACGACCGAAATCCATACCGTCGGTCTGAAGGGCAGCGCCAAGTTCTAAAGCGGCGAACGACGCGTGGGAGTAAACGAGAGCACCAGCCGCGCCGGGATATTCGCGTCGCGGTGACGCCCGCCGTTCTTGGCCGCATACCAGGCAGCAAGCAGGCCAATCAGCAGCGCGGTCACCGTCACGAGGGCGACAAGAACCGCCGCCTCTCGCGTCGTCTCGATGGCTTCCATGCCATCCGTAAACGCTTGGTCGACCCTGCGCTCAGCCTCTGCCTGCGTCAGCCCGGTGCGCGCCGACACGATCTCCGCCAGAGTGCGCTTCTGCGCAGCCGAAAGCTTGCCCTCGCCTGCGGCCGCCACCAAAGTCCGCGCCACCATCGCCCGCGCATCGGCATCGAGCACACTCGCGCGCACCCCTGCCTCGGCCGCAGCGGCAGGCGGCGTCCCCGGCGCCTCGGTGTTGGGAAGAGCCGGCGTGGCCGCGCCGAACATGGTGTCGATCACCGGCGCAATCGCCACGCTCTCATTGCTCATAGCGCCGCTGGCAACTGACGTACCGGTGCGCACCGCCCCGCCGGTGGCCATGGCTGCCAGCATGGCCGCGATGAAAATGCCCAGTGCCCACACCAGCAACCCGTGCATCCCATCGCGGAACTGCACTTCCTCGCTCGACGCATCTGCCCAGGCGTGCCGCATTCGGCCCGCGATGTAGCCGCCTACGAGAAACGACAAGATCGGCACCGCAATGGACCAGAAAACTGCAATCGTCGCCGCCGTCTTGGGGTACGACTCCGCGCCATACGGCGAAACGAGCGACAACCCAACCGCCGCTCCCGCCGTCAACAATACGAACGAAATTGCGCTTGCTGCGAGCCCGCCGGCGAAGACTGCGCTCCACTCGACATAGCTTCCACCGGCGCGTGCCGGCGTCGTGACAACATCAGCCATTGTTGGAACTCCCGCTTTTGCTTAGCGCACGCCAACAAGGCCGAGCAAAAACATCACGACGACGACGAGGCCGATTAGATAAATGATCTCGTGCATGGTTCTGGTTCACTCACTGCCTTTTGAAACTGTGCAGTGATGGAACGCGCCGATCGCCGCAGGGTTCCTGATAAATGATCCGCAAACAGAGCGTTGCGAGCGGCGCCGTTAACTGACGGAGCCTACCGGCAGAGCCCGAGCCAGCCGGGGAACCTCGCTTCGCCGCACCGCAACAACCCGCGCTACCGACAGACCCAGTGGATACCAACACGTCTTTCCCCACCTGACCGCTTGACGCCAGCCGCGTCCATGCCATCGTCGGGATATGCTGACGCTGCTCCTCCTGCGGCATGCAAAGTCCAACTGGGACAACCCAGCGCTGGCCGACTACGACCGCCCGCTTGCCAAGCGTGGTCGGAAGGCGGCTCCACGCATGGGCGCCGAGATTGCCGCTCTCGGCCTGCGTCCCGACATCATCCTCTGTTCATCGGCGGCCCGCACCCGCGAGACGCTCTCGCTGGTGCTGCCGGAGCTTGGCTCCCCACCGCCGGAGACCATTTACGATGACGCGATCTATATGGGGGCACCCTCGGATATGTTGAGCTCCCTGCGCGGCCTCGGCCCGCGAGACCCGGCACCGCAAACAGCTATGATCGTCGGCCACAATCCGGGCATGGAGGAGCTGGCAGAGATCCTCGTGGGCGGCGGCGATGAGCGATCCCTCGAGCTGATGGACGAGAAGTTCCCAACCTGCGCACTGGCCGTTTTCACCTTCGACGCGAAGGGCTGGGCCGACATTGCGCCCGGGACCGGCGCCCTCACCCGTTTCCTCACCCCAGCGCAGCTCACTTGACGCTGCCGCGCAGCCTCCCTACACCCTGAGATCATGCTGATCCTGATCGATAACTACGACAGCTTCACCTACAATCTCGTCCACTTCCTGGGCGAGCTCGGCGCCCCGTGCGAGGTCATCCGCAACGACAAGGCGACCGCCGAGGAGGTGTTGAAGATGAAGCCGAAGGCGATCGTGTTGTCGCCCGGCCCGTGCACGCCGAACGAAGCGGGCATCTGCCTCGATCTCATCGCCAAGGCTGGCGGCAAGGTTCCCCTGCTTGGTGTCTGCCTCGGCCATCAGGCGATCGGTCAGGTCTACGGCGGCAAAGTCATCCGTGCGCCCGAACCCCTGCACGGCAAGCTGTCGTCCATCCGTCATGCCGACAAAGGCGTCTTCAAGGGCCTGCCCGAGAAGTTCGATGTGACGCGCTATCACTCGCTCATCGTCGAGCGCGCAAGCCTCCCCGACGACCTGGAGGTCACGGCCGAAACCTCCGATGGCCTGATCATGGGCTTGCAGCACAAGACGCACCCTGTGCATGGCGTGCAGTTCCATCCCGAGAGCATCGCCTCGCAGCAGGGTCACGCTCTGCTCGCCAACTTCCTGCAGCTCGCAGGGATGAACCCGAATCGCCGCAACGCGCCAGCCGCCCGTGACGCCGCCTAAAGACGCCCAAAGGACATCATGCCCGCCACCGAGCTGAAGCTCCTCATGCAAAAGGTGGCGACCGGCGCCAGCCTCACCGAGGACGAGACCCGCGACGCCTTCGAGACCATGATGTCGGGCGTCGCCACTCCAGTGCAGATGGCGGCTTTCCTCATGGCGCTGCGCGTGCGCGGCGAGACGATCCCGGAGATCACCGGCGCAACGCGCCTGATGCGCGAGCGCATGCTGCCCGTCGAAGCTCCGCCGAACGCCGTCGACATCGTCGGCACCGGCGGCGACGGCCACAACACATTCAACGTCTCCACCGCCGCCGCTCTCGTGGCCGCCGGCGCTGGCGTCCCCGTCGCCAAGCACGGCAACCGCTCGGTGTCGTCTCTCTCGGGTGCCTCCGACGTTCTGACCGCCCTCGGCGTCAAGATCGACGTCCCGCCGATGGTCATCTCGCGCTCCATCGCCGAAGCCGGCGTCGGATTCATGTGGGCGCCGATGCATCACTCAGCGATGAAGCACTGGGCGCCCGCGCGCGCCGAGCTGGGCATCCGCACCATCTTCAACCTGCTGGGCCCGCTCGCCAATCCGGCCGGTGTGACGCGCCAGGTCGTCGGTGTCTTCAACGCTGCCTGGACCGAGCCCATCGCCGAAGCCTTGAAGAATCTCGGCTCCGTGCATGCCTGGGTCGTACATGGCTCTGATGGCCTCGACGAGATCACCACAACCGGCCCGACGCGCGTCACCGAGCTGAAGGACGGCACCATCCGCACCTTCGAGGTACGCCCCTCCGACGCCGGCCTGCCTCCCGCGACCCTGGAAGACCTCAAAGGCGGCGATTCCACCGTAAATGCCGCCGCCATCCGCCAGCTTCTCACCGGCGAGGAAAGCCCGTTCCGCGATATCGTGCTGCTGAACGCCGGCGCCGCCCTCATCGTCGGTGGCAAGGCTAAGGACCTGCGCGAAGGCGCCGAGCGCGCGGCCCGTGCGATCGACGATGGTTCCGCCGCTCGCGCCCTCGACAAGCTGGTCGCCGTCACCAACGAAGCGCTCTGATCGCACTTGGCCGGTGAAAAACCGGCATCAGGCGCCCAATAGTCCTGCAAATATTCCGTGGGCGACAAATTTCGCCATCTTTTGGCCAGAGGCTTCCCCGGCATTTTCGGACCTGCAGGTAGAGCCGGGGGCCCCATTGTTTCCTGCACGCCATTTGATCGCTGCCAAGTCCAACCTGCTGCCTGTCTTGGGCGCTGTGCTGTCGCTGGCCATCTCACCCATGGCGGCTCACGCCCAAGCCCCAGCCAGCGGCTGCGAAGCCGCCAGCGGCGTCACCATGCTGGCCGCACCGCTGAGCCCGTCCAAGGGCTCCCCCCTGCGCGTCATCGTCTCTTCCGAGCAGCCCATCGAGGGCACGCTCCAGCTCATCGCACCAGATGGCAAAGTTGCAGCAGCGACCATGGAGCGCCTCGGCGGACCACCCTACTCCTGGTACGCCGAGGTGCCCTCCCCCGCTGTCGGTAAATGGCAGGCGAAGCTGACCCGCGCCGCATCGCCCGACTGCGCCGCCTTCGCCAAGCCCATCGACGTGCGCCGCAGCCCGCAGGGCGCGCCGCGCGCGACCGCTGGCAGCGTCTGGCCCATCCGCGACACCTGGAACCGCGACACCGAAAACCTCTACTCGGCCTGGATCGAAAAGCTGTTCGACGCACCGCAGGATCAATCACTGTCCTGGAAAGCCCTGCACGACGTGCTGCGCGACAAGCAGCGCAACGTGCTGTTCAACTATCTCGGTCTCGGCGAAGACCAGAAGGGCCTCGTCATCCGGCCCGACTGCGCCGACCTTCCATATTTCCTGCGCGCCTACTTCGCCTTCAAGATGGGACTGCCGTTCGGTTACGCGAAGTGCAATCGCGGTGGCGGCGGACAGGCGCCACGCTGCCCGCAGTGGTGGAACGTCCAGAAGGAAGAACCCCCGCCGCAACCCCCGCCGCAGAAAGTGGCATCCGGCGGCGGCCTGTTCGGCATCTTCGAGCCACCGCCCTCACAGCAGCCCGCGCTCAAGATCCCGCAGCGCCCGCCCGGCCTCGTGCCTGGCTTCGGCTTTTACGTTCGCACCACGCTCGCCAACGGCGTGCACTCCGGCTCCGGCCGCACCGCCAACGACGACGACAACACCGACTATTACCCTGTCGCTCTGAAGCAGGAGACGCTGCGCCCCGGCACCATCTTCGCCGACCCCTACGGGCACATCCTGGTGCTGGTGAAGCGCATTTCCCAATCCTCCAGCGGCGCCGGCGTCTTCCTCGCTGTCGACGGCCAGCCCGACGGCACCGTCGCGCGCAAGCGGTTCTGGCGTGGCAATTTCCTTTTCGCGCAGGATCCCGCCCTCGGCGGTCCCGGCTTCAAGCGCTTCCGGCCAATCGTTGCAACGCGCGGCGGGCTGCGCCGTCTTTCCAACGAGGAAATCGCCAAAAACCCCGATTACGCTGATTTCTCGCTCGAGCAGTCCAAACTCTCCGTCGAGGACTTCTACGATCGCATGGACGACGTGATGTCGCCCGCGCCGCTCGACCCGATGCAGGCCATGAAGGAAGCCATCACATCGCTCGAGGAGCAGGTCGTCACGCGTGTCACCTCGGTCGAGAACGGCCGCAAGTACCAGACCGGCGGCGGTAAGGAAGTATCGATGCCGGACGGACCATCGATCTTCGAGACCACCGGCGCCTGGGAGGATTTCGCAACGCCATCGCGCGACTTGCGTCTGCTGATTGCCATCGACGTCGTCCGCGGATTCCCCGAACGCGTGGCACGCCGCCCCGATCGCTACGCGATGCCCGCCGGCAAGTCGCCAGCGGACGTGAAGGTGGAACTCGACAGTGTGCTCGCCACCGAAATGGCCAACCGCAAGTTCGCTTACACGCGCACCGACGGCTCACAGTGGAACCTCGCCCTGAAGGATGTCGTAGAGCGCGCCGAGAATCTCGAGATGGCCTACAACATCAACGATTGCGTCGAGCTCCGGTGGGGAGCACCCGACAGCAGCGAGGAAGCGGCGACTTGCAAGCGTCGCGCTCCCGGCGCGCAAAAGTCGAAGATGACAGAGTATCGCGAGTGGTTCCGTGAGCGCCGCCGCCCGCCCCGTGCCTGAGCTGGCAGATATCCGGCAAGCGCACAAATAAAGTGCGCGCCCCGGCCTCGGGACGCGCACTCCAATACTCGCCCTTGATGCTTAGCGAACCGGATTCGACGTCGTTGGCTTCGTCATAGCCGACGAGCTGGGATTGCTCGACGGCGCCGAAGCATTGTTGTCGTAGAGATCCTCCTGCTTCTGCGGCGCCGTTGGGATCTGCGCCGCCGAGCCAGGATTGCCCGCAGCCGGGTCGGCAGGATTGTTCACGCTCGGCGCCGGAACCTGGTTCTTCGAGGCATTCGGGTCGTTGCCGAACCCAGCTTCCTGCGCCATCGCGACAGAAGCGGTAAGGCCGAAGCAGGCAGCGGCGGTAATGGCTAGGATCGAGGATTTCATTGCTATTTGCTCCATTGATCATCTCCATCCCCTGCCCCGACAACGCGCAGTCATCCGCACCGTTCCGGCATCGATGCATTACTGCACCGCGTTAATCCGTTTGCGGAACTAGTCGTCCGCGAACATCCCTAAACGCGCGATATCACCTCCCGTGAGCATTCCGCATGGTGTATAGATCGAACGCACCATGCGCCGCTTCGCGGAGGGATTAAGATGCACCGCACCCTGTTTGCCATCACATCTGCCATCGCCCTGACCTTCGCCTATGCGATGCCCGCCGAGGCATGCATTTCGTGCTCCTATACCCCCGAGGTGCTGAACAGCGGCGCGAGTGGCGGCGCGTCAGCGCGTCCCTCGAAGCGCGCACGCGCATACACCGAGAGCCGCGAACGCCGCTCATCGAAGAAGCACGTCGCGCGCGAGCACACGCCGCGGAAAAATAACAACGAGAAGGCGGCATCCGCCACGAGCGAAGCAGCGAAGACGGCGGCCGCCGAGACTGAGCACTCAACCATCACCACCACCGGCAGCGCCATCTCCAATCAGGTGAAGGCCGCGATACGCCTTGCCCCCACGGGCCCGCAGAACGAGAATTCCACTATCTCCACCGCATCGACGCCATCGGTGAAACCGGCAGATGCCAAGCACGTCGAGCAGGTGACGGCCGATCAGAACGTCGGCTGCAAGAAATACTTCCCCAGCACCGGGCTCACGCTGTCGGTTCCCTGCGAGTAACCAAGAGCCATTAAGAGGCGGCAGCAAGGGAACAACTGGCGGCGCGGACCGTTGGCCCCTTATGACCCGCACGCTCCATAAATGTGCTGCTCCGAGTTCTGGGCCTGCTCCCGAACCGCCGAAGCCCCGCAAGCCGATCACGATCGCGCCTCGACCGGGCCCCCGACCCGACCCGACGCAGCCGCCCAGGCCGCCCGATCCGCTGCCGCCAACCGAACCTCGCCCGACCCAGACACCAATCCGCTAGGCACGTCGAACGGCTTTCAGCAGCCGCGCACGCAGCGCGGCTCAATGCTGGCTTTCTTGTTTTCCCCGGACGCCTTCGCCTCGTCGAACGCCGCCGCGAGATCCTTTGCGCCAGCAAGTTGCGATTCACGCACCATCTTCGCATCCGTCGCCGCGATCAGCTTCGCGACGGTATTGTTGCGCCCCGCCACCGGATTGCGCTCATAGCCGCCGCGCTGGAAGAAGTTCGACGTCGGCACCTTCGCCCGCAGCGCCGCCGGCATCGTCACCATGTCGAAGCCATTGCCGTCGCCGGTAAGGTTCATCATCTCGAGTTCCGCTGCGGTCAGCGGCACATCGTAGCCCTTGCGCTTGGCGAAGTTCACCGAGGTCGTCAGCTTACGCGTCTGCAACAGCGGCCCGATGTCGACGTCGAGGTTGAGCGCATGAATGCCGATACCCTTCGGCGTGCCCGCGAGACGCCCATGCGCGTTCCAGTCGTTGGGAACCGTATGCGCGTAGTCGATCATCTTCTTCAGCTTCGCCAGCTTCTCTTCGAGGCTCGCTTTACGCGGCCCCTCGGCATCTTTGATCTTGTCGGACAGCATCGCGATGAACTCATCGCCATACTCCGCCAGCAGGCTGATCGTGTTGGTGGCGAGAAGCTGATTGTAGCCCAGCGCTGTCGAGATCACGCGCGCCTTCGGGTCGTACTCGCGCCCTGCCTGGATGTCGTATTTGCCATTACCGCCGGCCTCGAAGCCGTAGATCTTGACCGCAGCCTCTTTGGCGAGCCCGTTGGTCAGCGCAACCTTCGCATAGGCCCGTTTGAATGCGGCCTCGCTGATGGCAGCCTCAGGCACGAAATCGAATTCCGCCTTCGCATTCGCGAGAAAATCGCTCACGTCGGGAATTTCTCCGCGCGACTTCGCCATCAGCGGATTATCCGGCTTCGGCGGTCCCGTGTAGACAGGCGGCTGGCTCATCACGTAGTCGCTCGCCGTGAGCGGAATGTTGTTGGCGAACTTGGTGCGCCGCCGCGAGCGCTTCTCCGTCACCTCGCGCCAATAGGGCGCCGCGACCTTCTCGAACTTTTCCCAGGCGGCGTTGTGGACGGCGAGCTTCTTGCGATACTCAGTCATGGCGGCCTTCATCGCCGTCTCGCCGTTGCCGCTCTCAGCGAGGCCGGCAGCCGGCATCAGCGCAAGACCGAGACTTCCGATAGTGGCGGCAAGCATTGCACGCCCACCTGGCAAAGCCGGTCTACGCATTCTCGAGCCTCCCATGTTTCTTGCGGCCTCCAGAATTGATGGCGCACCGCCACAACAGCGCCGCAGCGCGCCACCTATATCCGATTTCTTTTAGGCGAGCGCGGGGTGCTATACGCACTCCGTACGAATTGTTGCCTCACTCTTTTTAAACCATGCCTGCGAGGCGTTGCCGTGCCCGGATCAATTGAGCTGACCGATATTGTCCTGCGCCTCTTGGGCGCCTTCTATGCTTTTGCTGGCTTTGTCGCCACGCGCGCTGCATTGATGTCCCTCTTCCTCGATCGGGCAATCGCCGCCATCGGCGCCCAGAAACCCAGCCGCATCGAAGTCAACCAGTCTGCTTGGCTGATTTCATCCGCTGCGCTCGTGCTGGTCGGTGGCGTACTCTTGCTTGCCGGACTGCAACTTGCGGTGATCGCATTTGTTGCATCGGCGATCGGGCAAGCTGCCTACATCTTCCTTCTGGCCCCCCGCTACTTCGATCGCGAGGACCCTCCCGATCCGAGCGGACGGCGCCAGACGACCAACGCCTTCGTCCTCTATTTGGCCGCGACGGCATTCATCCTCTGGGCCGCCTGGCGCGAACGCTTGACGCCGATCGAACATGCCACCGCCGTCGAGATCGCAGCCGTCTCGACGGCCCTGCTGGCTTACGCCGTCTATGTCGCCCGCAGCCTGTGGTGGTCGCCGCGCCAGGCGTCGACTGGCACTTGGGGAGGCGATGACAGTGTCTATGACGAAAGCGACGCCAACGCGCGCCCGCTCCACACATCGAGCAGCATCAAGCTCATGGCCGAAGTCGGCTGCTATCCGCTTTGGGCGCTGGACGACGACCTCGATGGCTGTTTCGCACCCGAAGAGCTTCCGCTCTCGCAAGAGCTGATCAGTGACATCGACGCCTGGGCAGAGGCGAACGAAGCGTCATACGATCCTGAAAATCCGGCCGAGAGCCCGTGGACCCTGGAACAGTTCGACGCCCACGAGGCGGAAGGCAGAAAACTTGCCGTGCGGCTCAAGCGCGAGCTGCCTGACCGCACGGTCTTTATACACACCAGAGCGGTCGGCGTGGTCGAGGTCCAGGCCGACGATCCGCTCTAAGTCATTGGACGCTCGTGCGTGCGCTGCCAGCGCGAGCGCAACATCGGAGCAATCTGCCAGGCGATCAGCGGAGAGATGATCAGGCCGGCGGCGATTACCACTGGCAACCAGAACGTAGCGTTGTTGTTGAGCTGGGGAATGCTGAGCACCGCGATAATTCCGGTGCCGGTGAGAACCGCGGCGGTCATCATCCAGACGATGACGGCGATGCTGAGACGTGTCGTCATTGGCTCCTCCTCGACAGACTACGGTCCCCCGTCAGCGCATCCTAGGCGGGCAACCTTTACGCTCCACTCCTGACATGGCTCAGCCGTGCCCGGCGCGCTTGCTTAAGGGAACGCTGTCCGGCTCACTAAAGTTCGATGCCTTGACCCCGGCCCAGCCGGAAGGTAGCAAGCCGACACCTGCAGGCGTAACGTGGCTCCCATGGCCGATATCCTCGACAAAATCACCCGCTACAAGCTGGAAGAGATCGCCCGCGCCAAGGCCTCGGCCCCGCTGCACGTCATCTCCGAACTTGCCCGCAGCGCCCCTCGCGTGCGCCCCTTCGCCGGCGCTATCGAGGCCAAGCACAAAGCAGGTCTCCCCGCGCTCATCGCCGAGGTCAAAAAGGCAAGCCCATCGAAAGGGCTGATCCGCGCCGACTTCGACCCGCCAGCGCTCGCCAAGGCCTATGAGGCAGGCGGCGCCGCATGCCTTTCCGTGCTGACCGACGCGCCATCGTTTCAGGGCGCGCCCGAATACCTGACAGCAGCGCGCGCCGCGACGTCACTGCCGGCCCTGCGCAAAGACTTCATGCTCGACACCTATCAGGTTGCAGAGGCCCGCGCCTGGGGCGCCGACTGCATCCTCATCATCCTCGCGCAAGTCGATGACGCCATCGCCCGCGATCTCGCCGCCGCCGCCAAGGACTGGGGCATGGATGCCATTGCCGAGGTGCACAACGAGGAGGAGCTGGAGCGCGCGCTCCCACTCGACTGCCGCCTCATCGGCATCAACAATCGCAACTTGAAGACATTCGAAACGACACTGGCGACGACCGAGATACTTGCCCCGCGCGTGCCCAAGGATCGCATCGTCGTCGGGGAGAGCGGCATCTTCACGCCGGCCGACATCGCCCGCCTCTCTCGCGTTGGCGTCGAAACGTTTCTCGTCGGCGAAAGCCTGATGCGTCAGGCCGACGTCACCGCCGCGACACGCACCCTGCTCGCACGTGCCGAGGCCACGCAATGAGCAAGAAGCTCTCGCACATCGACGAGAAAGGCGAAGCGCGCATGGTCGACGTGTCGGACAAGTCCGTCACCGCCCGCACCGCTCTCGCCGAGGGCTTCGTCTCGATGCAGCCGGAGACACTGGCACTGCTGAAATCCGGCAATGCCCCGAAAGGCGACGTACTCGGCACCGCACGCATCGCCGGCATCATGGCGGCCAAGCGCACGCACGAGCTGATCCCGCTCTGCCATCCCCTCAACCTCACCAAGGTCGCCGTCACGCTCGAGCCGCGCGACGAGCCCGCCGGCGTGCACGTCACCGCCGAGGTAAAGACCACCGGCCAGACCGGCGTCGAGATGGAAGCGCTGACGGCCGTCTCCGTTGCCTGCCTCACGCTCTACGACATGCTGAAGGCGGTAGACCGCGCCATGAGCTTCTATGGCATCCGCCTGATGCAGAAGTCCGGTGGGCGCTCGGGTAACTGGAGCGCCGATCCCTCCAGCGCACCCACCAGAAAAGGCGCCTGATAATGTCATTGCTTCCCATCGACGAGGCGCACCAGCGCATTCTCGATGGCATCGCCCCAGTCGAATCCGAGAGCGTCGATCTGCTGACCGCGATAGACCGCGTTCTCGCAGCGCCAGTCACTGCCCGGCTGACCCAACCCCCGTTCAATGCCTCCGCCATGGACGGCTACGGCGTTCGCGCCACCGATGTGGCGACCGCGCCCACCACCTTGCGGGTCATCGGCGAGGCCAATGCCGGCGGACCTTTCGCTGGTGAAGTCGCCGCTGGCGAAGCCGTGCGCATCTTCACCGGAGCAAGCTTGCCGCGTGGCGCCGATACGGTCGTCATCCAGGAGAACACCACACGCAACGGCGATAAAGTCACCATCACCGAAGCGGCGATGCCCGGTGCCAACATGCGCCTGGCCGGCGGCGACTTCCGCAATGGCGACCTGCTGCTGCCGGAAGGCCGTTTGCTCGATGCTTCCGCGATAACGCTTGCTGCAGCCGGCGGTCACGACGCTATGCTCGTCCGCCGCCGCCCGCGCGTCGCCATCCTCGCCACCGGCGACGAACTCGTCGAGCCCGGCGGCACGCTGGCTCCCGGCCAGATCATCTCCTCCAACCCTTACGGCCTCGCGGCCATGGTCAAACACTTCGGCGGCGAGCCGCGGCTGCTCGGCATCGCCCGCGACAGCATCGAGGATCTGCGCGCGAAATTGGACGAGGCCGGTGATGCCGACGTCCTGATCACCATTGGCGGTGCCTCCGTCGGCGACCGCGATCTGGTGAAACCGGCGCTCGAAGCCCACGGCATGACGCTCGACTTCTGGCGCGTCGCGATCCGGCCAGGAAAGCCGATGCTCTTCGGCCGCCGCGGTCCCATGCGAATCCTAGGCTTGCCCGGTAACCCGCTGTCGTGCCTGATCGCAGCCCGCATCTTCCTGGTGCCGCTGCTCTTCAAGCTGCTCGGCCGCACCGACGACCCCTCGCAGCTCCGCGCTGCCGTGCTCACCCATGACGTTGCGGGGAACACAGGCCGCCAGCACTACATGCGCGCGACGCTCACCGACAGCCCGGCCGGTCTTCCCCGCGTCACCGCGCTGAAGGTTCAGGACAGCGCTCATATGTCGGCGCTTGTCGCCGCCAACGCTCTCATCGTGCGCGCGCCCCAAGCCGCTCCCGCGACTGCCGGCGACGTGGTCTCTGTTCTCCCCATCGACTTTTAGTTCTGGAAATACAGCACCCCTTGCGGAACGCTTAAAGAACGGTTAGTGTACGTTCACGCTTTGTCCAGACAACTGTCGCAACAACTGTTGCGGCAACCCGCAAGGCGAGGATCAACGGCCGCCGGGAGGCGCAATGCTCACTGAAAAACAGAAAGAGCTTTTGCTCTTCATCCATGCGCGCATGCAGGAGAAGGGCGTGCCGCCATCCTTCGACGAAATGAAGGATGCCCTCGACCTCAAATCGAAATCTGGCATCCACCGCCTCATCACCGCGCTGGTCGAGCGCGGTTTCATCCGCCGCCTCCCCCACCGCGCCAGAGCCATCGAGGTCATCCGCCTCCCCGAAAATCAGGCCCCACCCACGGCAGCGCCCAAACGCACTGGTGGCTTCCAGCCCAGCGTCATCGAAGGCAGCCGCACCAATCGCGATCTCACCCCGCCCCCCTCGACCGTCATCGACAGCCGCACGGTGTCCGTGCCCGTCATGGGCCGCATCGCCGCCGGCACGCCGATCAGCGCCATTCAGAACCACAGCCACGACATCGCCTGCCCGCCCGACCTGCTCACCAATGGCGAGCACTTCGCCCTGGAGGTAAAGGGTGACTCGATGATCGAAGCTGGCATTCACGACGGCGACATCGTCATCATCCGCCGCTGCGACACCGCCGAGAACGGTGACATCGTCGTCGCCCTCGTGGAGCATGAGGAAGCGACCCTGAAGCGGCTGCGTAAGAAGGGCACCACCATCGCCCTCGAAGCCGCCAATCCGGAATTCAAGACCCGCATCTTCGGCCCCGATCAGGTTGATATCCAGGGCCGCCTTGTCGGCCTGATGCGCCGGTATTGATGCGCCGCGGCTGTCAGCCGGCAGCTGCGCGCGACTAGTCGAGCGCAGCCGAGCGGGTGGCGTCCTCGGCCGTGTCTTGCCGTCGAGGACGCGGCATGGACCACGGTCGAACGCCGCGTCGCGCCGCAACCGTCTCGACGCGCACGTGCCCGTCGCTCTCAATGTAAAGCGCGTGCGGCCCTTCCCGCCGCACCGCAAAGAAATCGACGACCACTTTGGGGGCCGAGCATCCCTTCGGGCTGACGATCGGCGCAATGAGGATCGCCGCGCGCCGGCAATCCTCGGCGAACGCCGCCGGATGCCGGGAGACCGCCAGCGCCATCCCCTTCACCTTGGCGCTGCAGCCAATCCCGTCGCACGCAAAGCCGGAACTCTTCGCAGCCGCTTCGAGTGTACGCCCCGTCCCGTCGTACTCGAGCCAGCGCTCCAATTCGTACGATGACCGGCCCGCACCGACCGCCGACAGTTCACCGCCGTTGACGCGCGCGGCGACCAGCTCACCATCCCGCCCGATCAGCACGTCCGGCACCGGCAATGTCGGCGCCAGCGCGATTCCCGCAGCGATCGCCCCCAGCCCCGCAACGCGCCATCGCGTCTGCCACAGCAGCAGCCACAGCCCGCCCAGCACCATCAAAAGGAACGCCGTCACCGGCATCGCCGGCACCGAAATCACCGCACCGGGAAGCTCCGCGACGCGTTCGGCGCCCCACACCATCGCATCGATGCCCCAGCCCATGATCCACAAAGGCAGCGCCTCGAGACCGAGCGGCATCACCATGAGGCTCACCAGCGCCGCCGGCATCACGACCAGATTGCACACCGGCACCGCGATCAGGTTGGCGAGCAGCGCATACTGCTGGCTCTTGTGAAAATGGTACGCCGTGAACGGCGCCACCGCCGCGCTCGCGACCAGCGTCGACAGCACGATGCCGCCGATGAACATCCCCGCGCGCACCCAGCGCCGCTCCATCAACGCCCGCCATCTCTCGCTCTCGCGCAGCGCCTCGTAGGCGCAGATCAATCCCAGCACGGCCGCGAACGACATCTGAAACCCGACGTCGAACAAGCTCTCTGGAAACGCGACGAGAATGAGCGTTGCCGCCAGTACCACGTTGCGCACCGCCAGCGCCGGTCTATCCAGCAGCACCGCCAGGAACATGATGGAAATCATGATCGCCGAGCGCACCGTCGCGAACGCCCCGCCCGAAATCATCAGATACCCGAATGCCGCTGCCATCGCCGTCGCCGCGGCCCACTTCTTGATCGGATAGCGCAGCGCAATGCGCGGAAACGCCGCCAGCATCAGGCGCACGATAAAAAACACCGACCCGGCCATGATCACCATGTGAAAGCCGGAGATCGACAGAATGTGCAGGATGCCCGAATCCCGGAACGCGTCATTCGTCTCCTCCGAGATACCGCCGCGCTCGCCCGTGATCAGTGCCGTCGCGATCTCACCGCGCTCGCCCGGCAGCGCCGCCGTAATGCGCGCGCCGATCATCTGCCGCAAGCGCTCGACGTGCGCCCAGGCTCTGAGATCGAGCGGCGCTGCATCTGCGCCCACCATCGCCTCGACCACCGGCGTCGAAAGCGAGTACCCGACCGCCCCCAGCCGCGCGAACCACGCCTGCCGCCCGAAATCGAAATCGCCCGGCATCGCCGGACCTGACGGCGGCATCAGCGTCGCGCGCGCGCGCACCACCTGTCCCGGCCGCAATCCTTCGGGCACGCGGGGGACCGAGATGCGCACCCGCACCGGCCGCGCATCGGCGCCTAGATCGCCGACGCTGATCGTGCGCAGCGTCAGCCGCTTGCCACGCGTCACGCGCGGCTCGATCAGCTCGACCCAGCCCCGCACCTCGATGTTGTTGTGCTGACGCGCCAGCACTGGGGCCGCCACCGTCCAGACGCGCACTTTCGCCAGCGCGAACCCGAAACTCGATGCCAGCAGCGCCGAGACGATGATCCGCTCGACCGTTCCCCGTCCGCTGCGCGCCGCCCACACGGCCAGGACGACCGCAAGCGGCGCCAGCGCGAGCAGCAGGGAAGGCTCGGAGGACAGCGAAAAATATGCCCCGATCCCGCAGCCGATCAGCACCGGCCCCCAAGCGAACCAGCGCTCCTGTTCGGCCTCCAGCTGGCTCGACAGCCCCCATAGCCCCCGGCCCGCAGATCCCTCGTCACCCGACGCCGACACCAGCCGCCCCTTACCCCACTTGCCGAGGCATGCTACATGGCCCGGAGGCTTCCCGCATCCGAACGTCAATCGATAAAATCATGAACAATCCGACACGCAGCGCTCCAGCGCCGATCGTGCGCTTTGCCCCTTCGCCCACCGGCTATCTCCACATCGGTGGCGCCCGCACGGCCCTCTTCAATTGGCTCTACGCCCGCGGCCGCGGCGGCAAGATGCTGCTGCGCATCGAGGACACCGATCGCGAGCGCAACAATCCCGCCGCCGTCGCCGCTATTCTCGATGGCCTGAAGTGGCTGGAGCTCGATTGGGATGGCGATGCCGTTTCCCAGTACGGCCGCGCCCAGCGCCATCGTCAGGTCGCCGAGGAGCTGCTCGCCAACGGGCACGCCTACCGCTGCTGGCTGACACCAGCCGAGCTCGACAAGATGCGCGAGGAAGCCCAGGCCGAGAAGCGCCCTCTCACGATCCGCTCGCCCTGGCGCGACCGCGACCCAGCCGAGGCACCCGCAGGCGTGCCCTACGTCATCCGTCTCAAGGCACCGCGCGATGGCGAGACCGTCGTCGATGATCTGGTGCAGGGCCGCGTCGTGTTCCAGAACAAAGAGCTGGACGACCTCATCATCCTGCGCTCCGACGGCAACCCGACCTACAATCTCGCCGTCGTCGTCGACGATCACGACATGAAGATCACCGACGTGATCCGCGGCGTCGATCACCTCACCAACGCCGCGCGCCAGACCCAAATCTACGTTGCCATGGGTTGGGTGGTGCCGAGATTCGCCCACGTTCCGCTGATCCACGGGCCCGACGGCGCCAAGCTGTCGAAGCGTCACGGCGCACTCGGCATCGAGGCCTATCGCGAGATGGGCTATCTGCCGGCTGCCCTGCGCAACTATCTCGTGCGCCTCGGCTGGAGCCACGGCAACGACGAGATCATGTCGACCTCCCAGATGCTCGACTGGTTCGACGTCACCGACATCAATCGCTCGGCCGCGCGCTTCGATTTCGCCAAGCTCGAGGACCTCAACGGCCACTACATCCGCTCAACTGACGATCAGGAGCTGCTGCAGCGGGTGGAGGATATCCTTCCCTACCTGCCCAATGGCACGCAGATCACCGAGCGGCTCGACGCCAACATGCGCGCCAAGCTGTTGATTGCGATGCCCGGCCTCAAGGAGCGCGCCAAGACTCTCATCGAGCTGATCAACGGCGCCGAATTCCTCTTCGCCGATCGCCCGCTGAAGTTCGACGAGAAAGCCGAAAAACTGCTCGACGCCGACGCCCGCCAGAAGCTCGCAGCGATTCTGCCCAAGCTCGAAGCCGCGAGCCGCTGGCAGGCTGCCGATCTCGAAGCCATCGTCCGCACGTTCGCGGAGGAGACGGGCGCCAAGCTCGGCAAGGTTGCCCAGCCCCTGCGTGCAGCCTTGACCGGCAAATCGGTTTCGCCGCCCGTTTTCGACGTCATGGCCGTGCTGGGACGCGACGAAGCCCTAAGCCGAATTCGCGACCAAGCTCAGGGTTAGTTGTCCCGGCAATGCCCCTGCCGGCCCGCTCGCAGCGTTGCGTAGGCGACGGGAATATCTGGCGAATTTGGCAAATCGCGTTGCGCGAGCGGTATTGCCCAGGCAGTCTATGGTGCGCTGCGAAAATGGTGTAGCATCGCTTCAAATCAAGCACCCGGCGTCTGAGCACCGCCGAGGTGTCCCATAATCAAAATGCTCGTAGGGGACGTTATTTGAGAAGCTCGGGAGATCTTCACCTGCTCGCACTCAATTCCCACCGCCGGGTATCACAGGATTCCGCGCCATGAACGTCCACGAAAAAGCGCCCAATGCCGAGACTGCCGCTGAGCTGACCCTCGAAGGGAAATCGTCCAAGATGCCCGTGCGTAGCGGCACCCTTGGCCCCGATGTGATCGATGTCGGCAAGCTCTACCGTGACACCGGTTGTTTCACCTACGATCCCGGCTTCACATCAACCGCAAACTGCATGTCGCGCATCACCTACATCGATGGTGACGCCGGCGTGCTGCTCTATCGCGGCTATCCGATCGACCAGCTCGCCGAGCAGTCGAACTTTCTCGAGGTCTGCTACCTGCTCCTGCACGGCGATCTGCCGACCAAGGAACAGTTTGGCAGCTTCCGCACCACCATCACGCGTCACACCATGCTGCACGAGCAGATGACGCGCTTCTTCACCGGCTTCCGCCGTGACGCCCATCCGATGGCCGTCATGGTCGGCACGGTCGGCGCGCTGTCGGCGTTCTATCACGACTCAACCGACATCAACGATCCCACGCAGCGGGCCGTCGCTTCCTATCGCATGATTGCGAAGATGCCGACGATCGCTTCGATGGCATACAAATATTCAATCGGCCAGCCGTTCATCTATCCGCGCAACGATCTCGACTTCACCACCAACTTCCTGCAGATGTGCTTCGCCATTCCGTGCGAGCCGTTTGTCGCGAACCCGGTGCTGACGCGCGCACTCGATCGCATTTTCATCCTGCACGCCGACCACGAGCAGAACGCTTCCACCTCGACGGTGCGCCTTGCGGGCTCGTCGGGCGCCAATCCGTTCGCCTGCATCGCCGCCGGCATTGCCTGCCTCTGGGGCCCCGCACACGGCGGCGCCAACGAAGCGGCCCTCAACATGCTGCAGGAGATCGGCACCGTCGACCGCATCCCCGAGTTCATCAAGAAGGCGAAGGACAAGAACTCCGGCTTCCGCCTGATGGGCTTCGGTCACCGCGTCTACAAGAACTACGACCCGCGCGCCAAGGTCATGCAGAAGACCTGCCACGAGGTGCTCGACGCGCTCGGCATCCACGATGATCCGCTGCTGAAGGTTGCGATGGAGCTGGAGCGTATTGCTCTGCAGGATGAGTACTTCATCGAGAAGAAGCTCTATCCCAACATCGACTTCTACTCCGGCATCACGCTGCGCGCGCTCGGCTTCCCCGTGTCGATGTTCACGGTGCTGTTCGCCATCGCCCGCACCGTCGGCTGGATCGCGCAGTGGAAAGAGATGATCGAGGATCCCGAGCAGCGCATCGGCCGCCCGCGCCAGCTTTACATGGGCTCCGCCGAACGCAACTTCATCCCGATGGATCAGCGCTGAGACGGCGCAACCCGGCGAAGTTCGACGACACGATCAAAACGGCCGGTGGCTCAGCGCCCCGGCCGTAATCCGTTGACAGCATAGCCCAGCACGATGTCCGCCGCTTCCGCGCTCGGCGAGGAGCCCTCGATCAGCATCTTGTGTGGGATTCGCGCAAGCGCCGTGACCTGCGCCTCCCGCTCCGGCGTCTCGCGCAGCAACAGTTCCAGCGCATCCGCAAGCTTTACCGGCGTGCAGTCTTCCTGCAGCAATTCCGGAAAGGCGTTCTCGCCCAGCACGAGATTGGCAAGCACGACGGATTGCACGTTGAGCAGAAACCGCAGCCGCGCCGCGATCCCATCGACCCTGTAGGCAACCACCATCGGCGTGCCCGCCAGCGCCAGCTCCAAGGTTACCGTGCCCGACGCCGCCAGCGCCGCGTGCGCCAGACGGAACGCGGCGAACTTGTCTTCCTCGCCTTCCACCAGATGCGGCGTCACCGTCCATGACTGCATGTACCGTTCGACGAGCGGGCGCACATGCGGCACCACGGGAATGATCACCTGCGGACGCACCCTGCGCTGCTGCAACAGCTCTAGCGCCTCGCCGAACGGCTGCATCAGCCGCGTCACCTCGGACGTACGGCTGCCCGGCAGCACCACCAGCGTCAGTCGGCCTGGATCGAGTTGCAGACGCTCCGCCAGCCCGGCCGCGTCCACCCCGTGCATCCAATCCACCTTCTCGATCAGTGGATGCCCCACGTACGTGCACGGCGGCCCGCCAAGCCGCTGATGCGCCGCCGGCTCGAACGGCAGCAGCCCCATCACATGATCGACGTAAGGACGCATCCGGCGCGCCCGCCCTGGCCGCCATGCCCACACGCTCGGCGAGACATAATCGATGATCGGGATCGACGGCGCCTTCTTGCGTATGCGCTTGGCGATCGGATGCGTGAACTCGGGCGCATCGATGATCACGACGGCATCGGGCTCCGCCGCCACCGCCGCATCGACCGTCCGATGCACGCGCGAGATGATGCGCGGCAACCGCGGCAGGATCGACAACGGCCCCATCACCGCGACATCGGACAAGGGAAACTGCGAAGCGAGTCCCGCCGCTTCCATCTGCTCGCCGCCGACGCCCAGATAATGGATGCGCCCCTTGCAGCGCGCATTCAGCGCATGCATCAGCTTGCCCCCGAGCGCATCGCCCGAGTGCTCGCCCGCGACGAGAAAAATGCGCAAGTCATCGCGCCCGCCCGTGGGGCCGCCTTTTCCTGACGTCGAGGCACGCGCCGCAGCGGCGCGATCCGTAAGGCTCATGACGCACTATCCTGCCGCGGCGCGGCGATGAGAAACAGTTTGTGGCGCTCGGCCGTCTCGATACCATGCGCCAGATCGATCATCGAGCAGCCGGCAACGGCAACGCCAGCCATATGCGCCGCCGCCGCCGCCGTCAGCACCGAAACGATATCGGCGGCAACCACGCTGCTGACCACGACCATAGCCGAGCGTTTGCTCCACCGCCGTCGTCCCCACTGCCTCAGATTGCCCGCACGCGCGATGAGTGCAGCAACGCCTTCGTCACTCTCGATCGCCAGAACATGCCCGCGATCTATGACAGTGCCACCGCTGTGGCAGAGCGGCGCCAGCGCATCCAGCAGCTCGGCGCCGCGCACCGCGTCCGCAAGCTGCGCCGCTGTCGGTCGAACAATCCCCACCGTCGAAAAATGCCAGCGCGAGGACCTCGCCGAACGCGGCGCAACATCGCCAGCTCGGCTGTCGGCCGCCCCAACGACGAACATTCCTTCGGCATCCGCGCTGCGAATGAGTTCCGCACGCTCCAGCGACAGCGCGCCGCCCGCGAGCACCGCAATCCCCGAAAGCCCTGCAGCTGCTGCAGCCGAAACGCTGCGCGGCCCAATCGCCGGCATGTCGACGCGCATCTCCTGGCCCGGCTTCGGTCGCTTGACGAGCACCCCCGTGCGCAGACAGACATCGCGTCCCGCCGATATTCGCTGCAGACCGAGCCGCGCCAACATCGCATCGGTGTTCTCGGCGCCCTCGATGGCTTCGACGCGCCCGTCGGCCACCACCACGGCCTGCCCCACATCGAACGGCCCTAGTGCGCGCACCAGCGCAAAGCCCAGATCGATGTCGCGCTGATCACTGGCGCTCGCCGCGTACGCACCGAGCGGCCCCTCGCCCACCACCAGCGAAGGCGCCACCTGCGCCGGCGACACCACCTTGAAGCCCTTGCCTTCGAAAAACCGCACCACGCGCGTCAGCACGCTGTCGTCACCGCCCGAAGTCACGATGCGCAAGATCGCCGGCAGATTGAGGAAGAAACCAAGGTCCGGGCGGATTCGCGTCAAGTCGGGCCGACGCACCGCGCCCGCGATCACCACCTCGGTGGTACCGGCGTTGCGCAGCGCGCTCAGCAGCGCACCGAACTGCGCCCATCCGACGCGCGTAACTGGAATGCCGGCCAACTCGCGGTCGAACTCGCCGTCGATGGCAACGACGTGCACCGCCGCCCCGCTCGCTCTCACGTGCTCCGCAACCTCGCGCGGCAGACTGCCTCCGCCCGCTACGATGCCGACCACGCGCGGCGGCCTTGCCATGATCTAGGCCTCGGTCGCTTCTTTCGGCGTGCACAAGGAGCGCTTTCCGCCGACGCGGATGAACGCGATGATCTCCTGCACGATTGGGTGATCGGCGAACTCCTGCGCCACGTCCGCGGTGCGCTCCGCCAAAGTCCCCTCGGCAGCAAACAGCGCGCGATAGGCCCGCCGCAGGTCATGGATGTCATCGCGCGAGAACCCGCGCCGCTGCAGCCCCACGATGTTGAGCCCGGAAAGATGCGCGCGGTTGCCCAGCGCCATGCCGTAGGGGATGAGATCGTTCTCGAGCCCCGACATGCCGCCGAGAAACGAGTGCGCCCCGACGCGCGCAAACTGGATCACCGCCGCGCCCCCGCCGATGATGGCGAAGTCGCCCACGGCGCAATGCCCAGCCAGCATCACGTTGTTGGAGAACACGACGTTGTTGCCGACGTGGCAATCATGCCCGACATGCGAATTGGCAAGGAACGCGCAGCGGTCGCCCACCGTCGTGGTCATGCCGCCGCCTTCGGTGCCGGGGTTCATCGTCACCCCTTCGCGGATCAGGCAGTCGGCGCCAATCGATAGCGTCGAAGCTTCGCCGTGAAACTTGAGGTCCTGCGGCTGATGCCCGATCGAAGCGAACGGAAAGATCTTCGTGCGCTCACCGATCGTCGTGCGGCCGGCAACGACCACATGGCTCATCAGCTCGACTCCGTCGCAGAGCGTGACGTCCGCCCCGACGACGCAATAGGGCCCGATCTTGACGCCGTCGCCGATTTTGGCGCCGGCCTCGATCACAGCAGTGGGATGGGCAGTCATCTCACCCATTTTTCGTCGATGCGCTGGCTGCGAAGGCGCGGGCCTCTGCGGTGTCGGCGAGCATGGCGCTCACTTCCGCCTCGGCCACCGTCTTGCCGTCGACTTTCGCATCGCCGAAGAAGCGCCACACGCGCCCGCGGTTGCGGATCTTGCGCACGTGATAGTGGATCTGATCGCCCGGCAGCACCGGCTTGCGGAACTTCGCGCGGTCGATGCTCATGAAGTAGACGAGTTCGGCCACATAATCCTCGCCCAGGCTGTGCACGCACAGAGCACCCGCCGTCTGCGCCAGACCCTCGATGATCAGCACGCCCGGCATCACCGGGTACTGCGGGAAGTGACCCTGAAAGAACGGCTCGTTGATGGTCACGTTCTTGACGCCGACGCAGCTCCTGTCGCCATCCATGTCGTAGATGCGGTCGAGCATCAGGAACGGATAGCGGTGCGGCAGCAGGCTTAGCACCCGCGCGATATCCGCGGTCGCAAGCGCCGTCGTTGCTTTGGCTTCGCCCATATCGTTCATATCTTCGACCCTCTAACCCTTCGGCGCCGTGCGCGCCGGACACATACCCGCTTTTAAGCTTCGTCGGCACCGTCCTTCTCGCCGCGCTTTACCGCGCGGGCAAGAAAGGCGATTTCGCGCCCCCACTGCGTGAGGGACCTTGCCGGCGTTCCGCCGACCCGGGCGCGCGCCGGCACGTCCTTGGACGGATGACTCCCACCAGCGATCTGCGCACCAGCGCCGATCTTGATGTGACCCACCGCTCCGGACTGGCCGCCCATGACGACGAAATCGCCCAGCTCCGTGGAGCCGGAGATACCAACTTGGGCGACGATCACGCAATGCCGCCCGATGACGACGTTGTGCCCGATCTGCACCAAATTATCAATTTTGCTGCCTTCGCCGATGATGGTGTCCTTAAGAGCCCCCCGGTCGATCGTCGAATTGGCGCCAATCTCCGCGTCGTCCTGGATCACCACCCTCCCGATTTGTGGCACTTTGAAATGCCCGCTGGGGCCCATGGCAAAGCCGAAGCCATCCTGACCGATCCGCGCGCCCGTATGGATAATGACCCGGTCACCAACGAGTGTATGCACCACCGTTGCCAGCGAGCCGACGTAGCTGTCCCGCCCGATAGAAACCCGATAACCGATCACCGCTCCAGCGCAGATGCGCGTCCCCCGGCCGATCCGGGCTTCGGGACCAACCACCGCGCCTGCCTCGACGATAACCCCTTCTTCGAGTTCGGCGGTTGGATCGACCCCGTGTCCCGCCCCCAACGCCCCCTGCGAGAAGCGTGAATCCGGATAGAACAACGTCAGCGCCCGCGCAAAGCCGCGGTAGGGATCTGCCGTCACAAGCCGGGCCGCTGTATCTGGCACGCGCGACTCGAACGTCGCCGTCACCAGGCACGCCCCCGCCTGCGTCGCCTTCAACTGATCGGCATACTTCCGGTTATTGAAGAATGAGATGTCGCGCGCCCCAGCGTCCGTGAGCGTGCGCACGTCTTCGATCTGGATGTCAGGATCGGCGCCCCGGGCGAGTTCCGCCGCTGTCGCCTTGGCAATTTCCGCCAGCGAGAACGGCCCAACCCGATTGAAGAATCCGGGATGTTCCATGCCATACGCCGCCTTCGCGGCGCCTCCTCCAATATGTGACGTTTCTCCTGCGCGGAGCCGCTGCTCCGCGCTACGCCACCGGAGGCCTTCTTACCCCGAACGGGCGACGATTAGAACTTCGTCGCCGCACCGAAGCGGAAGAACTGCTCGTCGTCGTAAGTCTGTTTGGCCAATGTCTTCGCAAAGTCCATGCGGATCGGACCAACCGGCGAGGCCCACATGATCGAGGCACCGACCGACGCCCGGATCGCCGAGCTGTCGGCAAGACAGACTTCGTCGTTCGTGCCGTTGCAGCCCAGTGTAGCGCTACCCGTATTCGTGCCCCACAGCGAACCGGCATCTGCGAACACGGCACCCGAGATACCAAGATCATCCGGAATGAAGGGGATGGGGAAGCGGACTTCCGCGGTGGTCGCCCAGTAGTACTGGCCGCCAAGAGCATCGCCCGTGTTCAGGTCGCGCGGACCGTAACCGGCACGATCGAAACCGCGAACCGTCTCACCGCCCTTGAAGAACAGGTCGATCAGACGGACATCCTCGCCACCCCAGCCCTGGATGGAGCCACCGATGGCACGAGCGACGAACGTGATGTTGTCGGTAATCGGATAGTAGCCACGCGCTTCAGCCGCGAAGCTCACGTATTGAACGTCGCCACCGAGACCGGCGAAGTCACCGCCAACCTGGAACCACAGGCCCTTGGTCGGATTACGCGGATCGTTACGCAGATCGTAGGTGATCGTCGAGCCGACCAGCGAGGTATACGAGGTGCCCTCGGCCTCCTTGATCGCAAGCGATGCATCATCGTCCACGTTGAAGATCGAGTCGCGCGAAGCCGTGTAGTTCGTCTGCATCCATAGCTTCTCGGACAGCGGGAAGCCTAGACGCACCGTACCACCCGTACGCCGGCTCTCGAAGCCCGAGGAACTCGTCTGGTCGACTTCCTTATGGAAGAGGTCGAAGCCAGCCGCCATGTTGCGGTCGAGGAAGCGCGGCTCGGTGAAGCTCAGGTTGACCTGCAGGCGCTCGAGCGAGCCCGACACACCGAGGCGCAGGAACTGGCCGTTGCCCATCAGGTTGCGCTCGGTGATCGACACGTCACCGATCACACCTTCAGATGTCGAGTAACCGGCACCGAACGAAAGCTCACCCGTCGACTGCTCGACAACCTCGACGTCCAGGATCACGCGATCCTGGTTGCTGCCGGGACGGCGCTTCA
Source organism: Hyphomicrobium sp. 1Nfss2.1 (assembly GCF_965243865.1). Classification (GTDB taxonomy): domain Bacteria; phylum Pseudomonadota; class Alphaproteobacteria; order Rhizobiales; family Hyphomicrobiaceae; genus Hyphomicrobium_A. Next base: position 775,011 of record NZ_OZ251603.1, read on the forward strand.
CGTCGACGTTCTTGAACAGACCAAGGTTGGTCAGCCGCTTCTTCGCCTGGTCGACCATGAGCGGGTTGTAAGCGTCGCCCTCGGCCACCTTGAACTCACGCCGCAGCACGTAATCCTTGGTGCGCGTGTTGCCGGCGATATTGATGCGCTCGATGTAGACGCGCGGGCCTTCCTCGATCACGTAGTTGAGCGAGATCCGGCGCGCTACCGGGTCGGGCGTTGCTTGCGGACGCACGCGGGCGAACGCAAAGCCGTCCTGGGACACCGCGGCCGTCACGGCCTCCACCGACTTGTCGATCAGGCCGGCATTGTAGGTGTCGCCGCTTTCGGTCAGCACCTTGCCCTTGAACTTTGCGCCATCGATCGCCGAAACCGTGCTCTCGATGTTGATGTCGCCGAAAGCGTACTGTTCGCCTTCCTCGATCGAGTAGGTGAGGAAGAAGCCCGATCCGTCGCGGTCGAGCTCGGCATTGGCCGCCGTAACCTGCACGTCGGCATAGCCGTTCTTCAGGTAGTACTGACGGATGAGCTCACGATCGAGGCTCATGCGATCGGGATCGTAGATCGCCGTGCCCTTGAGGAAGTCGAACCAGCCCTTTTCCGTCGTCGAGATGACGTCGCGAAGCTGAGTGTCGGAAAACGCCTTGTTGCCGACGAAGTGAATGCCCTTCACCTTCGTCGCGCTGCCTTCGGCGATTTCGAACACCAGGTTCACGCGATCCTGCTCGAGCTCGATGATCTTCGGCTCGACGGTCGCGGCATAGCGGCCCTGGCGGCGATAGACGTCGAGGATGCGCTGCACGTCCTGCTGGACACGAGCACGCGTGAAGACCGAGCGCGGCTTCATCTGCACTTCGTTGCGCAGAGTGTCCGTGTCGACTTCGCTGTTACCCTCGAAGGCCACCTGGTTGATGACGGGGTTCTCGACGACGGTGACGATAATGTCCGCGCCCGAGCGATCGATGCGCACGTCGGAGAACAGGCCCGTTGCGAACAGCGCCTTGATCGACCCGTCAACCTTGGCGGGATCGTAAGCGCTGCCGACTGAGAATTGCAGATACGAGCGAACCGTCTCCGGCTCGACACGTTTGTTGCCCGACACCCCAATGGCGCGAATAGGCGCGCTTTGGGCAAGGGCAGGGACAGAGGACAGCGCGCCACCGACGCAGGTGATCCCCGAGGAGACAATCGCCAGAATGAACGCAAGGCGACAGACTCTCACCGTAATGGCTCGAACCAGAGGCATTCGTGGACATGCCCTCATTATTGCCGAACTCCCCCTCGGTTTACGGACCCCGTCGGCTTCGGAGCACCGGACCGCATGACTAACACGCGCGCATCGGAAACTGACCCTAAGGTCTGATTCTTCTTGTGAGCGCACTCCCCTGTGTAAATTCCTTCTTAACGATTCAGAAGGGGTCGCGGAAGTGGCAAGATTACGTCACTGAACGCCATTTCAACCTGCACCGGTCCATCCGCGCCACACCCGCAATAAATCGTTCAAATTCACATAGACCATGAGCATCAGGACCAGCGCGACACCGATCTGAAAACCGATCTCCTGCATGCGTCTGCTGAGCGGTCGGCGCATCACGCCTTCGATGGCGTAATAAACAAGATGTCCACCGTCTAGCACCGGTATCGGCAGCAAATTCAGGAAGCCGATGTTCGCCGAGATGAAGGCGACCCAGCGCAGCAGCGGCTCCAGTCCACCCTCGGCCACCTTCGCGGTGACCTGAGCCATCAGGATTGGACCACCCATCTGGTCGGCAGCCTGCCGCTGCGTCACAATGTCTGCAATGCCCTGAACAGTGTGCACGAGGTTGGTATAGGTCTCGCGCACCCCGAGCCTTAGCGCCTCGACAGCGCTGACAGGCTTGGCCTCGTTGTACCCCGAGATGCTCGAAGGCGTGACGCCGATCAGGCCGCGCTTGAAGGTGCCGCCGAAGCTATCGGGTTGCTCGCGCACCTCCGGAGTGACTGTCAGGTCGAGCTTTTCAGTCCCGCGCTCGACGCCGATCTTCAGTGGCTTGCCCCCACTGATCCCGACGATGCGCTGAACGTCCTCGAACCCTTCGACCGTCCAGCCGTCGATGCTCTTGATGACGTCGCCTGGCTTGATCCCCGCCATCGCCGCCGGCATGCCTTCCTTCACCTCGCCAACCACAGGCGCGATGGTCCGCACGCCGTAGGCCATGTTGACGCCGGCATAAACCATTATCGCCAATATGAAATTCGCCATTGGCCCGGCGGCGACCACGGCCGCGCGCTGCCACAGAGGTTTCGTCTGGAAGGCGCCCGAGCGCTCCGATACCGACAGCTTCTCCAGACGGTCGGCCGAAGGCTGGCTCGCCGCGTTCTCGTCATCGACGAATTTCACGTAGCCGCCGAGCGGGATCCAGGCGAAGCGCCAGCGCGTCCCCTTCCGGTCGTTGAACCCGAAAATCTCCCGGCCGAATCCGATCGAGAACGTGCTCACCGACACGCCGCACCAGCGCGCCACGATGAAGTGGCCGAACTCGTGCACGAAGACCACGATCGTCAGCACAATCAGGAACTGCACGATGGTGATCAGCACCCCGGACATCGAGGCAGCGGCATTAGCCAACGTGAGCATGGATCTCCTATCTCTTCTCGGCCCCGCGAAGACAGCGCCCCGAGGGGGTGGCAGATCCCGCGAATCTCGGAATGGTACGCGGGAAAAACGGCGATTTCGGTCCTCATCCCCAGGTGAATTCCCGGGATAAGCACCAAAGGTTTAGCTACACATAGCGAACCAGCACATCGCGTGCCAGTCGTCGCCCTTCAGCGTCTGCTGCAAGCACCTCGGCCAGCGAGCCCGCGGTGATAATGGCACCCCGCGCTTCGGCCGCTTCCAGCGTCTCCGCGACCACCCGGACGATATCGAGAAAACCTATTTGGCGGCTCAAGAACGCCTCGACGGCCACCTCGTTGGCAGCACTCAGGATAGCCGGCGCCGTCCCGCCACGTAGCAGCGCATCGCGGGCAATGGTTAACGCGGGAAACCTCTTCTCGTCCGGCGGCTCGAAGCTGAGCGTGCCCACCGCCGCCAGGTCCAGCCGCTGCGTCGGCGCACTCATGCGCTGCGGCCAGGACAGTGCTAGCGCGATCGGCGTGCGCATGTCCGGAAAAGCCATCTGCGCCAGCACCGACCCGTCCGTATAGCTGACAAGGCAGTGCACGATGGACTGCGGGTGCACCACCGTCCCGAGCTGCTGCGCCGATACCGGAAACAGATGGTAGGCCTCGATCAGCTCCAACCCCTTGTTCATCAGGGTGGCGGAATCGATGGTGATCTTCGCGCCCATCGACCAGTTCGGATGCCGCAGCGCCTGCTCGGGCGTTGCGCGCTCCAGCTCTTCGCTGTTCCAGGTACGGAACGGCCCGCCCGACGCCGTCAGCACGATGCGCTCGATGCTTTCGGGCGCCGCACCCGCCAGCGCCTGCAGCGCCGCCGAGTGCTCAGAATCGACCGGCAGCAGCTCCGCCTTGGCGTCCGCCACCGCCGACATGAACACATCGCCTGCCGAGACGAGGCATTCCTTGTTGGCGAGCGCCACCCGCCGCCCCTGCCGAACCGCCTCGAATGTCGGCTCCAGGCCCGCCGCCCCGACGATCGCCGCCATCACGCAATCAGCTCGTTCCGCAGCCGCCGCCGTGACCGCCTCCGGCCCTGCCGCGGTGCGGATGCCCGTGCCCGACAGCGCCTCACGCAGCTCCTCGTGCTTCGAAGCATCGCCGATCACCGCAAGCCGGGCCCGCGTCCGCCGCGCCGCCGACGCAAGGTCCGCGACGTTGCTCTGCGCGGTGAGAGCCACGATCTCGAAGGCAGCGCTGTTACGTTCCACCAGGTCGAGCGTGCTTTTCCCTATCGAGCCCGTGGCACCCAGGATCGTCAGCGTGCGCGGTCCCGCCACTGGCACCTGCTCCCGGCCGGTGGCTGCTTCTGTCATGCCTTTGCGCCGGGGATGCACGTCAGAATCCGAACAACAATGCGCGCGCCGGCGCATGCGGATCGATAGCAAGCGCCATCAGCCCGCTGACCACTGCAACCGCAACAATGCTGTCCATGCGGTCCATGAAACCACCGTGGCCGGGGATCAGCTCGCTGGCGTCCTTGAGGTGGAAATGGCGTTTGAGGGCCGACTCCGCCAGATCACCCGCCTGGGCAACGAATGCCAGCGCTAGACCTAGCAGCACCAGCCGCACCGCACCTGCCTCGGGCTCGAGCATGGAGAACACGACACCAGAAACCGCCCCCGCGCAAAGTGCACCCATCAGCCCCGCCCATGTCTTGTTGGGCGAGACGGCGGGCCACAACTTCGGCCCACCGATAATTCTTCCGGCCGCATAGGCGGCGATATCCGACGACCACACCACGGCGAAGATGAACAGCACGGCGGTAAACCCGAACGGCTCGTCGCTGCGCATCCACAGCAGCGCCAATGCCGGAAGTCCGACGTAGAACACGCCGAGCGCCGACAGCCGCGCGCCATGTCCGAAGTACAGCGGGATCAGCGTAATCGCCGCCACCAGCAACACTGCAAGGCCCAGCGCCGCGTATCCGGCCCCCGCCAGCACGATCGCCCCAGCCACCGCGATGGCATGGACGAAGAATCCCAGATCGAATGACGCTCCGCGTACCAGCCGCCCCCACTCCCAGCTGATCACCACGGCACAGACAAGCAGGAGGAAGGCGAACGCCATCGGTCCCCAATAGGCGAGGCCAAAGGCGACGGCAGCAAGCACGCTTCCGGAAATCAGCCTCAGCTTCAGGTTGCTCGACAGCCGGGGCATGCTGGCGCTCTCCTCCGGGGCTATCGTATCGTCAGGCATAGACTGCTTCAAACGACCGAGCGCTTGGAACGGCCACCGAAACGCCGCTCACGCGCCCGGTAACGTGCAATCGCTTCCTCGAGCAGCTCGCGTCCGAAATCGGGCCAGAAAGCATCGAGGAACACGAACTCCGTGTAGGCGCACTGCCATAGCAGAAAATTGGAGATCCGCAGCTCCCCGCTCGTTCGCACCAGCAGGTCGGGATCGGGGATACCGGCCGTATCCAGCGCCGCTCCCAGCGTATCGACGTTGATCTCGGACGCCTGCATAGTCCCGGCGAGGACCCGCTCGGCGAGCAGGCGGGCAGCCTTGGCAATCTCTGCCCGCGCCCCGTAGTTGAAGGCAATGATCAGCGTGATCGCCTTGTTGTCACGCGTCAGCTCCACCGCCTCGTCGATCAGCGCCATGAGTTCGGGATCGACATTACCGCGCTCGCCGATGACACGGATCTTCACACCAGCATGGTGCAGCTCGGCCAGGTCACGCCTGATGAAACGCTTCATCAGGCCCATCAGGTCGTCGATCTCATCCGGGGGGCGCGACCAGTTCTCCGACGAGAAGCTGTAAAGCGTCAGGTAGGGGATGCCGAGTTCGATCGCGGCACGCACCGTGCGCCGAACGGCCTCGACACCGTTCCGATGGCCAACCGCCCGCGGCAAGCCGTGTTTGGTAGCCCAACGGCCATTGCCATCCATGATGATGGCGACATGGCGCGGCATCGAAGGATCGCGCGCCGAAAGTGCTGGCTTGGAGTTTGCTTCCGTCACCGGCAATTGGTTTCCAACATCTCGGGGAACCCTAGGATAACGGCAATACCACTTTGATCAAAGCCTTCAAACCTTATGGATCTCAGCTTCCTTGGCCGACAGCGTCTCGTCGATCTCCTTGATCAGCCGGTCCGTCAGCTCCTGCACCTTCGCCGATGACTTATGATGGTCATCCTGGCTGATCTTGCCGTCCTTCTCCAGCTTCTTGAGAAGATCCATGCCCTCGCGACGCACGTTGCGCACTGCGACGCGGCCATGCTCGGCGTACTTGTGGGCCAGCTTGGCGAGCTCGTTGCGCCGATCGGCGGTCAGCGCCGGAATGGGAAGGCGCAGCAGTGTGCCGTCGATGACCGGATTGAGGCCGATGTTCGACTCCCGGATCGCCTTGTCGACCGCCGAGACATTGCTCTTGTCCCAGACCTGCACCGAGATCGTGCGCGGCTCCGGCACCGAGACGGTCGCGACCTGGTTGAGCGGCATGCGCGAGCCATAGACGAGCACCTGGATTGGATCGAGCAGATGCGCGCTGGCGCGCCCCGTGCGCAAACCCGACAGCTCGCGCTTCAGCGCATCGAGCGAAGCGCGCATGCGCTTCTCCAGATCGTTGAGGTCAAAGGAACCGGTCGACATGGGTTTCTCCTTGGGCGGCCGTGTTCGAAGCTATTAGCGGCTCCACTGCCGGCCGATTGGGGTCAAGATTCTTTCCGCAGCGCGCAGTAGCCTCTGCGCCGCCGCTCATTCGATGACGGTTGCCCGCCCGTCGCCGCGCAGGACCTTGAGGAGGTTGCCCGGCTCTTCGATGGAAAAGACAATTACCGGAAGTGCATTGTCGCGAGCAAGCGCGATCGCGGCACCATCCATCACCTTGAGATCACGCGCTAAAACCTCGGCATATCCGAGACGGTCATACCGGATCGCGTTGGGGTTCTTGCGCGGGTCGCAGTCATAGACGCCATCCACCTGGGTCGCCTTCGCAACCGCCTGACAATCCATCTCGATGGCACGCAGCGTCGCGGCCGTGTCCGTGGTGAAGAATGGATTTCCCGTCCCGGCAGCGAAAATCACCACCCGGCCGGCATTCATGTGATGCAGAGCCTTCGGCCGCACATAGCTCTCGCACACCGTCGGCATGGGAATGGCGGACAGCACGCGCGCCTCGACGTTGGCGTTCTTGAGTGCATTCTCTAGAGCCAGCGCGTTCATCACCGTCGCCAGCATGCCCATGTAGTCGGCGGTGGCGCGCTCCATCCCCTTGGCTGCGCCGGCAAGGCCGCGGAAGATATTTCCCCCGCCCACGACGACCGCGATCTCCGCGCCCGCCGTGATCGCTTCTGCGATCTCCCGCGAAAGCCGCTCGCAAACGGCCATATCGATGCCGAACGCGCCCGGTCCCATCAACGCTTCGCCAGAGAGCTTCAGGAGTAGCCGCTTATAGACGAGCGGTTGGCTCCCCGCTCCCCCGGCTGCTGCTTGAGCTGCCATGACTGCCTCCTCGTTATCGCGGCCCAGCCGGTCGCCGTTGCCGGCCGACGATCACACCCCGAGCATTTTCCGACGAAGTGGATGCCGGTTCGTCGTAAGAAAATGCGACCAAACAACCAATCTAAAGCGTCGGCTCCGATCCCATCGGATCGCAAGACGCTTTAGCTAGCGCACCCAGAGCGGATTCGCATAGGGCAGATCCGCACCCAGTCACAAAAGAGCGCGCCCTCGACGAGGACGCGCCCTTGAAAAGTCACGTATAATCAGCTTGCTGTGCCGGCGGCAGCAGCGACTTCAGCAGCGAAGTCGTCTTCCTTCTTCTCGATGCCTTCGCCCAGCGCATAGCGGACGTAGCCGACGAGCTTGATAGGACCGCCGACCTTGCCTTCCGAATCCTTCACTGCCTGAGCCACGCTCTTCGAGGGATCGTGGATATAGGCCTGCTCCAGCAAGCAATTGTCCTTGCCATAGCTCTTCATGCCGGAAGCGACGATCTTCTCGATCACCTGCGGCGGCTTGCCCTGGTTCTTGTCGGCGAGGATCGCCTTCTCACGCTCCAGCGTCTCGACCGGAACGCCCTCGATGTTGAGAGCAACCGGGTTCGTCGCGGCAACGTGCATGGCAATCTGGCGCGCGAGGGTAGCCAGCTCATCGGCGTTCTTGCCGGGCGACTCCAGCGCGACCAGCACGCCGATTTTGCCCAGACCCGGCGCAACCTGGCTATGCACGTAAGAGCCGACGACGCCCTCCGGCACTTCGAGCTTTGCGGTGCGGCGCACGCTCATGTTCTCGCCGATGGTGGCGATCAGCTCTTTTACCTGGTCTTCGACCGTGATCGACTTGCCGGGGAACGTGGCGGCCAGCAGCTCTTCGACGCTGCCGTTGGCTTCCTTGGCGAGCGCGGTGACCTTGGTCACCAGATCCTGGAACTGCTCGTTGCGGGCAACGAAGTCCGTCTCCGAGTTGACCTCGACGACAGCGCCCGACTTGCCGTCGGCAGAGATGCCGATCAGGCCCTCGGCGGCGACGCGGCCAGCCTTCTTGGCAGCCTTGGAGAGACCCTTCTTGCGCAGCCAGTCGATGGCCGCCTCGATGTCGCCCTTCACCTCGGTGAGAGCGGCTTTGCAGTCCATCATGCCGGCGCCGGTCTTCTCGCGCAGCTCTTTGACGAGGTTCGCAGTGATCGTCATTGATCAGCTCATTAGCTTGGCGGGCGCCCATCGCTCAAAGCTTGGCGCCCGCGGGTTGGCACAATGGTGAAGCGGCCGCACATGGCGGCCGTTTCGTCAGGCAGCGGCCGATTCGACCAGCTTCTTAGCCTGCTCGGCCCACTTCTCGGTCGAGATCTGGCCCCTCAGCTTCAGCTTGCGATCGAGCGCACCCGTCTGCTCCGCATCGAGGTCGGCAATCTGCCAGTAGTGGAAGACGCCGGCATCGTTGAGGCGCTGCTCGAGCTTCGGCGAAATGCCGGTGATGCGCTTCAGATCGTCCGGTTCGCCACGCGGAGCCTCGATACCGCGGAACGCAGCCGGCAGTTCCTCGGCCGGAGGCGCTTCCGACGCACCGACGTCGATACCAGCCGACGTCTGGCTGCGCTCCAGGCCGTCGAGAGCGGCGCGGGCGATCAGATCGCAATACAGCGTGATGGCGCGGCCGGCGTCATCGTTGCCAGGAACCGGGAAGTCGATGCCGTCCGGATCGCAGTTGGTGTCGACGATTGCGACGATCGGGATACCGAGCTTCTTGGCTTCCTGGATGGCGATGCTTTCCTTGTTCGTGTCGATCACGAACAGAAGGTCCGGGGTGCCGCCCATGTCCTTGATGCCGCCCAGCGCCTGATTGAGCTTGTCGCGCTCACGCGTCAGGTTGAGGATTTCCTTCTTCGTGCGGCCATGCGGGTCGGCAAGAATGTCGTCGAGCTGGCGCAAGCGGCGGATCGACTGCGAAATCGTCTTCCAGTTCGTCAGCGTGCCACCGAACCAGCGGTGGTTGATGAAGTACTGGGCGCTGCGCTTGGCAGCCTCGGCGATCGAGTCGGAGGCCTGGCGCTTCGTGGCGACGAACAGAACGCGGCCGCCGTGGGCGACGGTATCGGAGATCTTCAGCAGCGCCTGATGCAGCATCGGCGTCGTCTGCGTCAGGTCGATGATGTGAATGTTGTTGCGGGCGCCGTAGATGAAGGGCGCCATCTTGGGGTTCCAGCGGTGCGACTGGTGACCGAAGTGCACGCCAGCTTCCAAAAGCTGACGCATATTGAACGCAGGAAGCGTCATGGGTAGTCCTTTTTCCGGTTGATCCTCCGCGAACCTTAGAAGAGCGCCCCCTTAGCAAGGGAGTGCTCCACCGGAGCGCCGAACGGGGCTTTCAATCCGCTCTGACGACGAAGTCCGCGTGTGAGATGGGCGCGCTTATAGAGTGTACACTCCGAAATGACAAGCTTACCCCCGCGTAGCGTCGGTTAACGCCCGCAGGCCCCGGAAAGTCGCATGAGCAACAAAGTCATAAACGTACGCGCGCTGCAACTTGGTGAGCGCATCGACCTCAAGGGCCTCGAGCGCGAGGACGCCTTCTCGACCACCCCCCTTGCCTTCCGCACCAGCGGCGAAGGTATCGCCGTCCTGTTCAAATCCGGCGCCGCCGTCTTCATCGGCATGAATCCCGTGGACGAGGAGCAGCTGATCCGCGGCCTCGACGACCGCATCATCGCCCCCCTTCAGGAGCGCGAAACCGAAACCCTGCGCCTCGTCGTGAAGCCCGAGGAGGACGGCCTCCTGACGCTCGCCGGTGACTTGCAGATAAAATCCGCTGATCCAGATCGGCTCCTGCTCGTCGCCGAGGCGATGGCAATGACGGTCGCCTTCGCCTACGACGAACGCCGCCTCGCCGCCGCCTTCGAGCGCATCGACGAGGTCGCCCAGTCGTTGAAGCAGCGCCTTTTGCCCCGCGAGCCCCAGGGCTCGCTGCTCGAGCAGATCGGCGAGGCCCTGCTGCTGCAACAGCGGCTTGCCGCCCGCGTCGACCTCGACGACAAGCCCGACGTGTTGTGGGACCATCCCGAGCTGGAGCGCTTCTGGGCCCGCCTCGTCGACGAGTACGACCTACCCCAGCGCGGCCGCGCCATCTCGCGCAAGCTGGAAGTGATCCGCGGCACGGCCGACACCTTGACCGACCTCTTCGCGACGCGCACCTCTCACCGCCTCGAGTGGTACATCATCGCCCTGATCGCCGTTGAGATCGCCCTGAGCCTCTACGACCGCTTCGTGTAGCCCGCGTGGAGGGAGCCCGCCGCGTAAGCGGCAAGGCGCCAAGGGCGCCCGGCGCGAGCGCCGGATTTCAGCCCACAGTGCATCCGTCGCACACAATGCTTCTATAAGCTCGTGTCAGCGAAACTACCTTGAGATATCCGCGCGCTGCTCCTTGGGAGCCGTCTGCTCCCGCCGCGGATTGGGCTCCGGCACACCTGCTGGCTTCTCGTAGCTGCTCGTCGCGGAATTTATCGGCAGGCAACCCTTGAAGCGGCTCGCCGCATCCTGCGAGACGATGGCAATCGCGGTGAAGCCCTGCGCGCTCCACTTCTGCAGCACCGTCAACCGCTCCTCGGGCATGCCGATGCGCGCATTGGTGCCGGCCGTCTCGCCTTCCCATATCTGAATGAAGACGCAGCTTCCGGCCTTCGCCCCACGCCGCGCCGGATAATCGACGATCATCCCGCGCTTCAGGCCCGGTGAGGCCGACATGTCTTCGCTGGCCTTCACGTACTTCGCTACGCCCTTGCCGACGATCTTTCCGTAGTACCGCGACGTCGGATCGGCGACGCAGAAGCTGTTGTCTTTGGCAAGCTTCGTATAGCCCGAGAGCTTGCTCGTATCGAACCCGAATGGACCCGCCACGCGGAAGATGCCCGCCGGGGTGCGCTTGTCACCCTCGACCTTCTGCGGCTCGTCTTTCTTGGCGAGGTAATCGTAGTCTTCCGACCAGCCAACGCCCGCCGCCCCGACGACGGCCTCTTCAGGCGGCCCGGCGCGCAACCACGATGCATCCGCCGGCGAGCGACGCTCGAACGTATGCAGCGTCGCCTTGACCGACGACATATTGGGAACCGTCACGATGATGAGGCGCGTCGCCCGATGCAGCGCCCGCGGACAATACGTGGCGATGGCCTTCCCCGGAGCGACAGTCTGCGTCTGCGGCGAGGAAGATGAGACGGCACCCGCCTGCGAGGAATGCAGCGCGAGCAGCAATGCGGCAGCAATAGCTGGACGAAGCACGATGACGAGCCCTTTGCGCAAATTGTATCGATCAGGTGCTGGGGCTCAGGATACGTTTAGATATCTAACACTTCGACAACGCCGGGCACCGTGAACAGCGCGGCGACCGCATTTGGTGACACATCGAATCGCCCCGGTAGCGGGATCCCAACTTGCTTGTTGAACTCAGGAAGCTCAATACCGAATTGGATCTCCCCCTTGCCCGGCTTCAGTCGCTCCTTGAGCTGAGCAATCACACCGGGAGTCTTCTCGATAACGCGCCGGTCGAGCATCAGCTTGATCCCGCCCTGCACCGCCGCGACGGCTTCGTCGAGCGCCCGGATACTCTCCACACGCAACTTGACCGTATCGCCGTCGCGCTCGGCAGCGACCCCCAGTTGCACCGGCGTCCCCGGCGCCAGAAGGTGACCCGACACCGCGAGCGTATCGGAGAAGATCACCGCCTCGAATTGGCCCGTCGCATCCGAAAACATGGCGAAGGCGAATTTATTGCCCTTCTGCGATCTACGTTCGCGCGCGGAGACGACAATGCCGGCGAGCGAACCATTCGTAGCTCCTCGCTCCGTCATCGCCTCGAACTCGACATAGGGCTTGATACGAAGCTTCTGCAGAGCCTGCTCGTATTGATCCAGCGGATGGCCCGACAGATAGAAGCCCACGGCATCGAACTCGTGCGAGAGCTTGTCCATCGGCGTCCAGCCCATGGCCGGGCGCAATTGCAGCGCCGGCCCCGATTTGGCACCACCACCGCCGCCTCCCAGCGAGAAGAAATCCGCCTGCCCGTCGGACCTCTCCTGTTCCATCCGCTGCGCCAGCTCGAGGATCTGATCGACGTTGGCCGCAACGAGTGCGCGGTTCGGCTCCAGCGCGTCGAACGCGCCCGCAGCCGCCAGCGTTTCGATGCCGCGCTTGTTCAACGCTTTTGGATTTAGCCGCGCGGCGAAGTCGGCAAGAGAGGCAAACTTCCCGCTTTTCTTGCGGTCGTCGACGATCGTAGCAACCGCCGTCGCGCCGATGTTCTTCAACGCTGCCAGCGAATAGCGGATCGCCCCGAGCTTGCCTTCCTCCTTCGATGCCTCGGCAAGGAAGTCCACCTCCGAAGCGTTGACGCACGGTGGCTGCACGGTGATGCCGCTGCGCCGCGCCTCGGCCGCGAACATCGCGAGCTTGTCGGTGTTCGACATGTCGAGTGTCATCGACGCGGCCAAGAACTCCTCGCGGAAGTTCGCCTTCATGTAGGCCGTGTGATAGCTGACGAGCGCATAGGCGGCCGCGTGCGATTTGTTGAAGCCGTAGCCCGCGAACTTGTCGACCAGCTCGAAAATCTCCGCGGCCTTCGCCTTGGCGACGCCGCGCTCCATCGCACCTTCGACGAACTTGGCCTGATGGCGCGCCATCTCGGCCTTGTCCTTCTTACCCATCGCGCGGCGCAGAAGGTCGGCGGTGCCGAGCGAATATCCGCCCATCACCTGCGCAATTTGAATGACCTGCTCCTGGTAGATGATGACGCCGTAGGTCTCCTTCAGAATCCCTTCCAGCATGCCATGGAGATAGTCGACCGGCTCTTCCCCGTGTTTGCGGTTGATGTACGTGGGGATGTTGTCCATCGGGCCCGGGCGATAGAGCGCCACCATGGCGATGATGTCCTCGAAGCGGTCAGGCTTCAGCCGCTTCAAGCTCTCGCGCATGCCCGTGCTTTCGAGCTGGAACACACCGACCGTGTCGGCCTTCGCGAGCAGCTCGTAAGATTTCTTGTCGTCGAGCGGCAGCTTGGTCAGATCGAGATCGATGCCCCGCCCGCGCTTCACCAGCTCCACCGCCTTCTTCAGCACGGTGAGAGTCTTGAGGCCCAGGAAGTCGAACTTCACGAGGCCGGCCGCCTCGACCAGCTTCCAGTTGAACTGCGTGACGGGCGAGTTGGTCTTCGCGTCTCGCGTCACCGGCACCAGCTCGACCAGCGGCCGATCGCCGATCACCATGCCGGCAGCGTGCGTCGACGCGTGGCGGTAAAGTCCTTCCAGCGTCTTTGATATCTCGACGAGGCGCGCAACCATCGGATCGCGCGCGATCTCTTCCTGCAGTTTCGGCTCGCTCTCGATCGCTTCGGGCAGCGTCACCGGATTGGCCGGGTTGTTCGGCACCAGCTTGCACAGCCGGTCCACCTGCCCGTACGGCATCTGCAGCACGCGGCCCACGTCGCGCAGCACCGCACGCGCCTGCAACTTTCCGTGCGTGATGATCTGCGCAACCCGGTCGTGCCCGTACTTGCCCTGCACGTAGCGGATCACCTCGTCGCGGCGATCCTGGCAGAAGTCGATGTCGAAGTCCGGCATCGACACGCGTTCCGGATTGAGGAAGCGCTCGAACAGCAGCCCGAACCGCAACGGGTCGAGGTCGGTAATCGTCAGTGTCCAGGCAACCAGCGAGCCCGCACCCGAGCCGCGGCCGGGCCCCACCGGCACGCCCTGCGACTTCGCCCACTTGATGAAGTCCGACACGATCAGGAAGTAGCCGGGGAACTTCATTCCCTCGATCACATCGAGCTCGTAGGCGAGCCGCTTGTCATAGTCTTCGCGCGTGAAGCCTTCCGCCAGCGGCGCGACGGCAAGGCGCGCATCGAGGCCCGCCGCCGCCTGCCGGCGCAACTCCTGCGCTTCGAGCTTTGCGACCTCTTCCGGCGTCAGATCTCTGTCGGCTGCCACGAACCGCGGCAGGATCGGCTTCTTTCCGCGCGGCCGGAAGGCGCAGCGCTTCGCGATCTCGATAGTGTTGTCGAGCGCCTCGGGAAGGTCGGCGAAGACCTCCACCATCTGCTCCGCGCTCTTGAAGTCGTGCTCGGGCGTCACCCGCCGCCGGTTGTCCTCGACGACATAACGCCCTTCGGCGATGCATAGCAGCGCATCGTGCGCCTCATAGTCAGCGGGGGAAGCAAAGTAGGCTTCGTTGGTTGCAACAATCGGGATGTGCTTGGCATACGCGAACTGCAGCAGCTGCGGCTCGACGTCGTGCTCGCTCTTGAGGCCATGGCGCTGGATCTCGACATAGAGCCGATCGCCGAACAGCGACTTGAGCAGATCGAGCCGGCCTTCCGCCAATCCGTGCTGGCCGTCGCGTAAGGCCCGGTCGATCGGTCCATCCGGGCCGCCCGTCAGCACGATCAGTCCATCGGTATGCTGCTTGAGGATCTCCGCGGTCGTGTACGCCGCTTCGACGTCGGGCGATTCCAGATGCGCGCGCGAGACGAGCTTCAGTAGGTTGGCGTATCCCGCCTCATTCATCGCCATCAGAGCGATGTTGCCGTCGCCGGGCCCCTGCGCGATTGGCGCGCCGCGCTCGGTCGCATCGTGCCGCCGATCCTGGAAGTCGATCGTCAGGCTGACACCGACAATCGGCTGGATGCCCGCGCCCGCCAGCTTGTCGGAAAATTCGAGCGCACCGTAGAGGTTGTTCGTGTCGGTGAGGCCTAGCGCCGGGAAGTTGAGCTTCTCCGCCAGCTTCGCCAGCTTGCCGATGGGCAGCGCGCCCTCTAGCAGCGAATAGGCGGAATGCACCTTGAGGTGCACGAAGCGCGGCTGCGCCGGCCCGGCGGGCTGACCATCGTTCGGCATACGACTCGGAGCGTTCATGCCACCAGATTTAGGACATTACTCCGCGCCGCCCAAGCGCTCTCATCCCCTCTCCCCATCACACTGCACTCCGCGTGGGGCTGTCGGTTCACCGCAGCGAGGACGGCTCCAACTCCACCAGCAGGCCGTCGCTGAGGGTGATGACACGATCCATGCGCCGGGCAATTTCGAGATTGTGCGTGGCGATCAGCGCCGCCACCCCGGTCGTGCGGATGAGATGCACCAGCGCGTCGAACACATGCTCGGCCGTATGCGGATCGAGGTTGCCGGTCGGCTCGTCGGCCAGCAACAGCCGCGGCTCGTTGGCCAGCGCGCGCGCGATTGCCGTACGTTGCTGCTCGCCGCCCGACAGCTCGGCGGGTCGATGCTCGACACGCTCGCCGAGCCCCAGCGACGTCAAAAGCTGCCTTGCCCGCTCCGCCGCCACCTTGCGATTGCGGCCTAGGATCAACTGCGGAATGACCACGTTCTCCAGTGCCGTGAACTCGGGCAGCAGCTGGTGAAACTGATAGACGAAGCCCATTTTCGCCCGCCGCACACGCGTGCGATCGGCATCGTTCATACGCGAGCAGTCGCGTCCCTGAATGTAGACGTGCCCTTCATCGGGCGTCTCGAGCAGACCCGCGATGTGCAGCAACGTCGACTTGCCCGCACCCGACGGGCCGACCAGCGCTACCGCCTGCCCGGGATAGATGTCCGCGCTCGCCCCGTTCAGAACCGCGATGCGCCGCTCGCCCTGGTGAAACACCCGCACCAGCTTGTCGAGCCGCAACACCGGCTGCGCGGCGGCAGTCTGCTGCCCGTTGTCTCGCAAGGCTTGCAGCTCCTCAACCAGTGCGGTCATGCGACGGTCGCTCATTCGTAGCGCAGCGCCTCTACAGGATCGAGAGTTGACGCCCGCCACGACGGATAGAGCGTGGCGAAGATGGATAGTGCCAGCGCCATCAGCACGATGGAAACCGTCTCGCGAGGCTCCATATCGGCAGGCAGGCGCGTCAGATAGTAGACACTGGGATCGAACAGCGTCGTGTTCGTCATCCACGACACCAGCTCGCGGATGCTCTCGATATTGAGACAGAAGACGATGCCGAGGACCAGCCCGGCAAGCGTCCCGACAATGCCGATCGAGGCGCCCGTGATGAGAAACACGCGCATGATGGCACCCCGGCTCGCCCCCATGGTTCTGAGGATGGCGACGTCACGGCCTTTGTCCTTCACCAGCATCATCAGGCCGGATATGATGTTGAGCGCCGCAACCAGCACGATCAGCGACAGGATGATGAACATCACGTTGCGCTCGACCTCGAGCACCGTAAAGAACGTCTCGTTGCGCGCCCGCCAGTCTGACACGTGATTGACCGGCCCGACCACGCGCTTTACCTCGCGCAGGTAAGTGTCGATGTCGTTGGGGTGATCGACCACCACCTCGATCGCGTCCACTTCGGGTCCGCGTGAGAAATACCGCTGCGCCTCGGTGAGCGGCATGAACACCATGGTGCGGTCGTATTCCGCCATTCCCATCTCGAACAGCGCAGCAATTCTGTACGGCTTCGTACGCGGTGCCGTTCCGAACGGCGTCGTCGCGCCGCGTGGCGAGACCAGCGTGATTGTATCGCCGACATTCACGCGCAGCATGTTGGCGAGCCGCGTGCCGATGGCGATTCCGCTTCCCTCGCCGAACCCGTCGAGCGACCCGAAACGGATGTTGTCCGCCACGAGCGGTAGCGAGCGCATACCTTCCTCGCTCATGCCGCGCACCAGCGCGCCCGTCGCCTGCACCGCCGATGAGACCATCACCTGGCCTTCGATCAGCGGCATCGCCGCTTTGACGCCCGTCAGCTCTTTGATGCGCTTGGCGACTTCATCGTAGTCGTCGAACGAGCCGCCGATCTTGTTGACGATGATGTGCCCGTTGAGGCCGAGAATCTTCGAAAACAGCTCATTGCGGAAACCGTTCATCACCGCCATGACGATGATGAGCGTGGCAACGCCCAGCATGATGCCGGTGAACGAGAACCCGGCGATGACGGAAATAAAGCCTTCCTTCCGCCGCGCCCTCAGGTAGCGCAGCGCCAGCATCCACTCGAACAGCGCGAACGGCTTGGTATCGGAAGCGGCCGCCGTCATCCCCCACGTACTCCCTCGATCGCCTTTGCCGGGCACAGCTACCCCGGCATTCGGGCTAGATTGCGTTGCGGCACACCGGGCCCCGAGGCCCTGTCACCGCCCGGCCACTGACTACCCCGGTCAGTAGGCCCGCCCGATCAGCACGTATTCCTTCGCCGGGTTGCCGGTGAAAAGGCAAGCCCCCTCCGCCGGCTTCTGACCCAGTGGAGCATTGCGGATTGAGAGCTTAAGCGCTTTCAGGCGCTCGGCAATCTCCTCCAGCACCGCCCCCTCGGGTTTCGACCAGGCAACATACGCCCACCCCTTGAAGGCACCGCCTTCGTCGTCGCCCTCGGCAGCCCCGAAGTAATCCGCCAGCGCATCGAAGGTCTTGATGTCAGTAACGATGTTGCCATCGAGCCGCGCCTTGGCCTCGGCAAAGAGGCTTGCCTGGATGTCGTCCAGCAGCGCGGGGGCCCCAGCGACGAACGCATCGCGCGGCTGCGTGTGGGAGGCGATCTTATCGCCGTCACGCAGCTTGTCGCGACGCATATAAGTGACGTTGCCGCCAGCGGCATCGCGGCCGCCGATCTCGACGATGACGGGGGCGCCGCGCCGGACCCAGTTCCAGCGCTTCTCGGCTGACTTCGTCGGCTTTGCATCGACCAGCACCCGGATACCCTGCGCCTTGAGGTCCTTTTCCAGCCCCGCGCAGTAATCGAGCAGTTCCTTGTCCTCGGGCTTGTCGCGCAGCATCGGCACGATGACAATCTGGCGCGGCGCGATCCTGGGCGGCATCCTGAGACCGTCATCGTCGCCGTGCGTCATGATCACGCCGCCGATCAACCGCGTGGAGACGCCCCAGCTCGTCGTGTGGCAGTGCTCGAGCTGCCCCTCTCGATTCTGATACTGGATGTTCTGCGCCTCGGCGAAGTGCGTGCCGAGGTAATGCGAGGTGCCAGCCTGCAACGCCTTGCCGTCTTGCATCATCGCTTCGATGGAATAGGTGTTGTCGGCGCCTGGGAACCGCTCGTTGGCAGGCTTCTCGCCAGCGATCACTGGCATCGCCAGCACGCCCTCGGCGAACTCACGGTAGACCTCGAGCATCTTCAGCGTCTCGGCCATGGCATCGTCGCGATCGGCGTGCGCCGTATGGCCCTCCTGCCAGAGGAACTCGGCCGTGCGCAGGAACAGACGCGTGCGCATCTCCCAGCGCACCACGTTTGCCCATTGATTGATCAACAGCGGTAGGTCGCGATAGCTCTTCACCCAGCGCTGGAACGCATCGCCGATGATCGTTTCCGACGTCGGCCTGACGATCAGCGGCTCTTCCAGCTTTGCCGCCGGATCGACCACCAGCTCCCCGCCCACGTTCTTGAGGCGATGGTGCGTGACAACCGCCATCTCTTTGGCAAAACCCTCGACGTGCTCCGCCTCCTTGGCGATGAAGCTCATCGGGATGAACAGCGGGAAATAGCAGTTCTCGTGCCCGGTATCCTTGATGCGCTGGTCGAGCTCGGCCTGGATGCGCTCCCACACGCCCCAGCCCCACGGCTTGATAATCATGCAGCCGCGCACCGGGCTCGTCTCGGCCATGTCGCCGTCCCGCACCGCTGCCTGATACCACTCGGGGAAATTCTGCTCGCGGGAGATGGGTAGCGCGCGCTTGCTCATCGCCCACCCCGCATCATCACGCATTGCGTTGCACGCAGCTTGGGTAGGGCAAAATGGGTAAGGCGCATGGTGGGCCTGATCAGCATCAGCGAAGCGCCCGGAGGCGCGATGGAAGGACATGACTGGGTGTAATCGCCAGTCGAGATGGGGCTGGTAGCGTTAATCCGGGCGAGTGGCAACATGGAGCGCCGAACGTCTTGTGCGCACCCACCGCGGCACGTAACTGCCCCGAGCAACCCCGCAGACGGCCGTCTCAACTGGGTGCGCCGCAGCATTGATTGCACGCGCGAATTGCACATTCACGATGGCCCGAAATTTTTTTGGCTGACGTGCATGAAGCCGCGTGACAGAAGGCCGCGCGTCGAGTAAAGCTACTGGCCATAAGGGTGGGTCACAAGCCGCAGAAACAAGTGGCAGACAGCCCAAGTCTAGGGAAGATCGCAGGCATGCACGGCCTACCCCGCGGGGTGGTCAGTCGCTGCCAGAGTGTCGAGCCAGCCGGCGCAACAACGCGGCGAGGCTCCACGAAATAAAAAGCGATGAAGATGCGAGGAGCAAGGTTCGATGGACCTTGCTCTTCGCATTTTTGCGCCCCGCTCACGCGAGCCGCTTACGAGATCGAGATCACCAGGGAAGGTTCTCTGGCGTGATCAATCGATAGGCAATGATCAAGTAGACCGCCGCAAACACGATCGACGCCACCACCGTGTTGATCAGGAAGATGCGCAGCATCCGCTGCTTGGCTGGCGCGCTGCCCGGCGTTCCCGGCACGACTTCCCCTGCCTCGTCCTGCGTACGCACGCCGAACGGTAGCACCGCAAACAGCGTGATCCACCAGATGAAGATGTAGATGGCAGCGGCCATCACTCCGTCCATGGGTCCGTCCTCCTGTCTTGGCGCGCTTATCGCTGCGCGCTCAAGCCTGCTCCAACTCGACCAGCGTACCGAGGAAATCCTTGGGATGCAGGAACAGCACCGGCTTGCCGTGCGCACCGATCTTCGGATTGCCGTCGCCCAGCACACGTGCGCCCTGAGCTTTCAGCTTATCGCGCGCGGCGATGATATCGTCGACCTCGTAGCACACATGATGAATGCCGCCCTCGGGGCTCTTGTCGAGGAACTTGGCGATCGGCGAGCCCTCGCCCAGCGGCTCCAGCAGCTCGATCTTGGTGTTCGGCAGCGTAATGAAGACGACCGTCACCCCGTGCTCGGGCTGCGGGGTCGCCTCGGTGACTTCCGCACCCAGCGTGTCGCGATAGACCGCGGTGGCGGCAGCCAGATCCTTTACGGCGATGGCAACGTGATTGAGACGTCCGATCATTCAATTCTCCCTGATCCCCTCTCCCCATTTACGGGGAGAGGGTGAGGGGCAGCTGCGAGCACCCCGCCCAGTTTCTCACCCTTCACCCCAACCCTCTCTCCATCGCAGGGAGCAGAGCAGTGGGGGGAGGGAGCTTTCAACCCTTAGTATCGACCACGTTCACGAGCACCTTGCAAATGGGCTTCTTGCCCCAAACCTCGTTGACCGCGGCCCGCACCGCCCGGCGCACCGATTCAGCCAGCGCATCGGGGTTCTTGCGGTTGTTCTGCGGGATTGAGCGCAAGGTGCCGTCGACCGCATCGAGCACCACGTCCAGCATCTCCTCGCCGTCCGCGGTCTCCTGCGGCACGCCGTCGATCACCGCCAGCGGCTCGCCCAGCAAAGCCCCCTTACGCGAAACAGCCAGGCTGACCACCACCACGCCCACGATTGACAGCTTGCGGCGCTCGCGCACCGGCCCGTCGCCCTCAGGGATAAGTAGTCGCCCGTCGCGGAACAGTCGTCCCACGGGCACATCGTCGATGATCCCCGGGTTGGGTGCCAGCCGCACGATCTCGCCGTCCGCCGTCGGGATGACGGTCGGCACGCCCATTTCGCGCGCCAGTTCCGTCTGCGCTTTGAGGTGCCGCGCCTCGCCATGCATCGGCACGCAGATCTTCGGCTTCATCCAGCGATACATCTGCCGCAGCTCATCGCGCCGCGGATGCCCCGACACGTGCACCAGCGCGTCGTTGTCGGTGAGGATCTCGCAGCCCGCACGCGCTAGATTGTTCTGGATGCGCCCCACGGACTTCTCGTTGCCCGGGATCGTGCGCGAGGAAAAGATGATGAGGTCGCCCTTATCGAGCGAAATCTCGTTGTGCTCTTCCTCGGCGATGCGTGCCAGCGCCGCGCGCTGCTCGCCCTGGCTGCCGGTGCACAGCAGCACCACGTCCGATCTGTCGATGTAGCTGAACTGGTCCTGGTCGAGATAGCGCAGCCCTGACGGCAGGTAGCCCGTATCTTTCGCCACCTCGATCACGCGATGCAGCGCCCGCCCCGCGACGACGAGCTGTCGTCCGCTCGCCTGCGCCGCCTCGGCAATGGCTTTCACGCGCGCTACGTTCGAAGAGAACGTCGTCACCGCCACGCGCTTCTTCGCCTTGGCGATGATCTCCGCCAGCGACTGCGCAACGTCCTTCTCCGACGGCGAGATGCCTTCGCGGAACGCATTTGTGGAATCGATCATCAGGGCCAGCACGCCCTCTTCGCCGAGCTTGGCAAGGCGCGCAGCGTCCGCCGGTGCGCCAATCGTCGGCGTCGCGTCGAGCTTCCAATCACCGGTGTGGAACACGGTGCCGAGGGGCGTGCGAATAGCGAGCGCACTCATCTCCGGGATCGAATGCGTCAGCGAGAACATCTCGACGCTGAACGGCCCCACGTTGAACTGGGAATCGAGGTCCACGACGTGGATCGGAATCTCGAGGCCATGGCCATGCTCGGCCAGCTTCGCCCGCAGCATGCCGGCGGTGAACGGCGTTGCATAGACCGGCGACTTCAGGCGCGGCCACAACTCGATCACCGCGCCGATGTGGTCCTCGTGCGCATGTGTGATCACGATGCCGGCCAGATCGGCGCGGTTTTCCTCGATGAAGCGCACGTCCGGCAGGATGACGTCGATGCCCGGGTCGAATTCGCCCTCCGGGAACGTGATGCCGCAATCCACCATCAGCCAGCGCCGCTGATCGGGCGGACCGAAACCGTACAGGTAGGCGTTCATGCCGATCTCACCGAGACCGCCGAGCGCCACAAAAACAAACTCGTCGCCGTTTGCGTCGCGGCCTTCACGCCGCTTCGGCTCACTCATGCTTCGCTGTCTTTCTTTGTGAGTGTGACATCACCGAAGGAAAAAGTGCGCACCAGCCCTTCTCCGTCGCGAATGAGAAGGGCGCCATGCTCGTCAATTCCGGCAAACGATCCGGAAACGGCACCCTGCAAAGTATTGATAGTCAGCGCCTCGCCGATCTCGCCGGCCCGCGCCAGCCAAGCCCGGCGCACGCGCTCAAATCCCTCGCCACCATGCCAGATGGTGATCCAGTCCTGCATGGTCTGGGCCAGGAAGCATAATGCATCGCGTGGTGAAAGGTTTAATCCGTGCGCGGCGAGAAATGTCGCGGCCCGGCCCAGGTCGTCGGGTGCCGAAGCGAGATTGAGCCCCACCCCGACCACCGCAACGATGCCGGCTTGCGGCATCGGCGAACTCGATTCGACTAAGATCCCGCCGACCTTCGCCCTATCGATAAGAATATCGTTAGGCCACTTCAGCCGCAGCCCCGGGACCCCACCCGCAAGCCGTATGGCATCGATGGCAGCTACGCCCGCAACCAGCGAAAGCTCACCCGCTTTCGCCGGTGCACACGAGAACGCACTGGCGTAGCTGGCGTAGAGGTTGCCCGGCTTCGACGTCCACTGCCGCCCCGACCGGCCGCGCCCCGCGTTCTGGCGCGCCGCCATCACCCACAGCGGACCATAATTGCCGGCGAGCACGCAGCGCATCGCTTCAGCATTGGTCGAGTCGACCTCGTCGAGGTCGATCAGAGAGCAGCCCTCCGGCAAACCAGCCGGTAAATCCGTCATCGGGCGGCAGCGGCAGTTGCAACATGCAGCGAGCGTGCCGCTTCGAGCGCAGCGTCCACCAGCGGCGACGGCATCACCACGAACAGCAGCACGAAGGCGCCAGCCAGCGTCATCACCACGCCCGTCGACCGCACGACCGGCAGGAAGGTCACTTTCGATTCATCGAAGAACATCACCTTCACGACGCGCAGATAGTAGTAGGCGCCGACCACGCTCGACAGCACGCCGATGATCGCCAGCGTATAGAGCCCTGACTTCATCGCCGCGCCGAACACATACAGCTTGGCGAAGAAACCCGCGAGCGGCGGAATGCCAGCCATCGAGAAGAAGATCATCGCCAGCACGAACGCCATGCCGAGGTTCTTGTTGGCGAGCCCCGCCAGCGAGTCGATGTCCTCCACCGGACCATCCGCCGTGCGCATCGACAGGATGCAGGCGAAGGCGCCGATCGTCATCACGATATAGATTGCGAGGTAGATCAGCAGCGCCTGCGTGCCGGCTTCGCTATTCGTGGCAAGACCGATCAGCGCATAGCCGACGTGGCCGATCGACGAATACGCCATCAGGCGTTTGATGTTCTTCTGGCCGATGGCAGCGAACGCGCCCAGCACCATCGAGGCGATGGAAAGGAACACGATAATCTGCTGCCACTGCGTCGCGATGCCGGGAAAGCCCATCAGCAGCGTCCGCACCAGCAACGAAAACGCCGCGAGCTTCGGCGCCGCCGCAAAAAAGGCCGTCACCGGCGTCGGCGCGCCCTCATAGACGTCCGGCGTCCACATGTGGAACGGAACTGCGCTGATCTTGAATGCCAGACCCACCAGCAGGAACACGAGCCCGATGATCAGCCCGATGTTCTGCGTTGCCGGCTGCCCCTGAGCCACCGTCGCAATCACCGAGAAGTCGATCGATCCGGTGAAGCCGTAGATCAGCGAGGCGCCATAGAGCAGCATGCCCGACGACAGCGAGCCCAGCACGAAGTACTTGAGCCCGGCTTCCGACGAACGCACCTTGCTGCGGTCGATGGCGGCGATCACGTACAGCGCGAGGCTCTGCAGTTCGAGCCCGAGGAACAGTGCGATCAGGTTGCCTGCCGAAACCATCAGCATCATGCCGACGACGGCGAGCAGCATCAGAACGCAGATTTCCGGAGACAGAAGCTTCTCACGCGAAAGCGTATCGAGCGACATCACCAACACGAGCGCAGCCGCGCCCAGGATCAAAAGCTTCGAAAATCGGCTGAACGCGTCGCTGATAAAGGAGCCGTCGAACAGCGCCTCACGCGCCCCGTCTCCGTTGAGGATCAGCGCGCCGCCAATGACGAGCACCATCACGGTCAGCCAGCCCGAGCCAAAGTCCTCGCCCGGCGTAACGTCCCGGCGGAACACGCCCAGCATCAGGATCGCCATGGCACCGATCGCAATCACGATCTCCGGCAGCATCGGTGCGTAACCAACAAACGCTTGCATCGAGCTGTCCTCTAATGCTGTGCCGGCTGCGGCGCCGGTTGTGCGGGGATGACGGCCGGCTGGATCTTCGCTGCCGGCGTGCCGACAGCCGCCTCATACGAGGACACCAGCTTCTTCACCGAGACAGCCGTCACATCGAGTATCGGCGCGGGATAGAAGCCGAAGAAGATGGTGAGGGCCACCAGCGGCGCCAGAATGCCGATTTCCCGCGGCGATAGATCCTGGATGGTCTTCAGCGCAGGCTTCACCAGGGCACCGTAGATCACCCGGCGATAGAGATAGAGCGCGTACGCCGCCGACAGGATGATGCCGCTCGTCGCCAGGAAGGCGACCCACGTATTCACCTTGAACGCCGCCATCAGCGTCAGGAACTCGCCGATGAAGCCCGACGTGCCCGGCAGACCGACGTTGCCCATGGTCAGCACCATGAAGAACACCGCATAGATCGGCATCCGCTCCACGAGGCCGCCATACGCCGCGATCTCGCGCGTGTGCATGCGGTCGTAGATGACGCCGACGCATAGGAATAGGCCGGCCGAGATGATGCCGTGCGACAGCATCTGGAAGATCGCGCCTTCGGTGCCCTGCGTCGAGAACGTGAAGATGCCGAGCGTCACGAAGCCCATGTGCGCCACCGACGAATAGGCGATCAGCTTCTTCATGTCGGTCTGCGCCAGCGCCACCAGCGACGTGTAGATGATGGCGATCACCGACAGGGCGAACATCATCGGCGCGAAGTAGTCGCTCGCCAGCGGGAACATCGGCACCGAGAAGCGCAGGAAACCATATCCGCCCATCTTCAGCAGCACCGCCGCCAGGATCACCGAGCCGCCCGTCGGCGCTTCGACGTGCGCATCCGGCAACCAGGTGTGTACCGGCCACATCGGCAGCTTCACCGCGAACGAGGCGAAGAACGCCAGCCACAGCCACCACTGCATGTCGTACGGGAACTTGTACGTCAGCAACGTGGTGATGTCGGTGGTGCCGGCATGCCAGTACATCGCCAGCACGCCCAGCAGCATCAGCACGGAGCCGAGCAGCGTATAGAGGAAGAACTTGAACGTCGCGTAGATGCGGTTGGCGCCGCCCCAGATGCCGATGATCAGGAACATCGGGATGAGGCCGCCCTCGAAGAACACGTAGAAGAGCACCAGATCCAGCGCGCAGAACACGCCGATCATCAGCGTTTCCAGCACCAGGAACGCGATCATGTACTCTTTGACGCGGTGGTCGATCACCTTCCAGCTCTGCAGGATCACGAGCGGCATCAGGAAGGTCGTCAGGATGACGAACAGCATCGAGACGCCATCGACACCCAGCTTGAACTTCATCACATCGAGCAGCGCCCGCTCCTCGACGAACTGGAAGCCGGCGGTCGTCGGGTCGAACTTCACCCAGATGACGATCGAGATCAGGAAGGTGATGACCGTGGTGTAAAGCGCGATCCAGCGCGCGTTGCCCTTCGCCTCCGCGTTCAGCACGCCAATCAGCAGCGCGCCGACCAGCGGCATGAACATCACGATCGAAAGGATGGGGGCGGAAGCGAGATCCATCAGTGCGGTCCACCCATGAACATGAAGTAGGTGACGAGCAGCGCCACGCCGATCAGCATGACGAAGGCATAGTGATAGACGTAGCCGGTCTGGATACGCACCGCGCGCTGCGTCACGGCGTAGACACCGGCCGCCGTCCCGTCGATCAGCCCGTTGATGATTTTGATGTCACCAACCTTCCAGAGGAAGTTGCCGAGCCAGAACGTCGGCTTGACGAAGATCGTGTTGTAGAGCTCGTCGAAGTACCACTTGTTCAAGAGGAACAGGTACAGCGGACGGAACGTCCTCGCCAGCGCACCCGGGATCGACGGCGCCCAGATATAGCCGATGTAGGCGATCACGAAGCCAGCCGCCATCGCCACGGTCGGCGACCACACGGCCCAAGCCGGGATCTCGTGCATGGCGTGCAGGATGTGATTGTGCTCGCCGTTGAAGATCGCCTTGCCCCAGAACTCGTGCTGGCCCTCGCCAATGAAGAACGGCATGGCAGCGCCCGCGACAACCGCACCGAACGCCAGCACCGACAGCGGGAACAGCATCACTGGCGGGCTCTCGTGCGCATGGTCGAAGGTGTGGTGATCAGCGCGCGTCTTGCCGTGGAAGGTCATGAACATCAGCCGCCACGAGTAGATCGACGTCAGCAGCGCCGCGACCACCAGCGCCCAGAAAGCATAGTTGCCAGCCGTGTGCGCGGCGAACGAGGCCTCGATGATGGCGTCTTTGGAATAGAAGCCCGAGAACCCGGCCAGATGCGGGATACCAAAGCCCGTCAGCGCCAGCGTGCCGATCAACATCATCGCCCAGGTGAACTGCAGCTTGGGCCTCAGGCCACCCATTTTGCGCATGTCCTGCTCGTGGTGCATCGCGTGGATCACCGAGCCGGCGCCAAGGAACAGCAGCGCCTTGAAGAACGCGTGCGTGAAGAGGTGGAACACGCCCGCCTGATACGCGCCCACGCCGCAAGCAACGAACATGTAGCCGAGCTGCGAGCACGTCGAATAGGCGATTACGCGCTTGATGTCGTTCTGTACGAGGCCGATGGTCGCCGCGAAGAACGCCGTGATCGACCCGATCAGGATCACGAAGTTTAGCGCCACCGGCGCGTGCTCGAAGATCGGCGACAGCCGCGCCACCATGAACACGCCCGCGGTCACCATCGTTGCCGCGTGGATCAGCGCCGACACCGGGGTCGGGCCTTCCATGGCGTCCGGCAACCACGTGTGCAGCAGGAACTGCGCCGACTTGCCCATGGCACCCATGAACAGCAGCAGGCACAGCGTCGTCAGGATATCGACCTGATAGCCGAGAAATTCGAACGTCTGCCCCGCGACCCCGCCGGCCCCATCGAACACCTGATCGAGGTTGATCGTCCGGAACACTGCGAACAGGCCGAAGATGCCCAGCGCGAAGCCGAAGTCACCCACGCGGTTGACGACGAATGCCTTGATGGCCGCCGCATTCGCCTCGGGCTTCGTGTACCAGAAGCCGATCAGCAAATACGAAAAGAGGCCCACGCCCTCCCAGCCGAAGAACATCTGCGCCAGGTTGTCTGCCGTCACCAGCGTCAGCATGGCGAACGTGAAGCCGGACAGATAGGCGAAGAACCGCGGCCGCGCCGGATCCTCGTGCATGTAGCCGATCGAGTAGATGTGCACGAGCGCCGACACAGTCGTCACCACGACGAACATTACCGCCGTCAGCGTGTCGATGCGGAACGCCCAGCTGATGTCCAATTCGCCCGAGGTGATCCAGCGCTCGATCACGACCCGCGCCGTCTCATGCTCGAAGCCGACGCGCCAGAACACGATCCACGACAGCACGCACGAGACGATCAGCAGGCTCGTCGTCACGAGTTCCGAGCCGCGCGCGCCGATGATGCGTCCGAACAGGCCCGCGATGAGAAAGCCAATGGCCGGCAGGAAGACGATGGCCGAGTAGATCATGCCCCTCAGCCCTTCATCATGTTGATGTCTTCCACCGCGATCGAGCCGCGGTTGCGGAAGTAGACGACGACGATGGCAAGGCCGATGGCGGCCTCGGCCGCGGCGACCGTCAGGTTGAACAGCGCGAACACCTGTCCGACGAGGTCGCCGAGATAGTACGAGAACGCCACTAGGTTGATGTTCACCGCCAGCAGCATCAGCTCGATCGACATCAAGATGACGATGACGTTCTTACGGTTGAGGAAGATGCCCAACATGCCCAGCGTGAACAGGCACGCCGCCACTGTCAGGTAATGACTAAGACCGATGGTCATGCCGCTGCCCCCGCTCCCTGCATCAGCTTCTCCCCTCGGCAGCCGGAATGACCGAGCCACCCGAAGGAACCTTGACCACCTCGACGCCCGTCGCCGGCGTGCGCGCCACCTGTTTGGCGATCGATTGACGCCTGACGTTGGTCTTGTGTTGCAGCGTCAGCACGATGGCGCCGACCATGGCGACCAGCAGCACCAGGCCGGCAACCTCGAAGAAGAAGACGTACTTCGTATAAAGGACGAGCCCCAGCGCCTGCGTGTTCGAGGCTTCCCGGCCCATCTGCGCCACGGGCGCACCGGGATTCTGCGCCAGCCCGACGCCGAACCCGCGCGACACGAACAGCGCGATCAACTCGAACAGAACGACGCCGCCGACGATCAGCCCCACCGGCGCGTTCTTCACGAACCCCGCCCTCAGCTCGGCGAAGTCGACGTCCAGCATCATCACGACGAACAAGAACAGCACCGCCACCGCGCCCACGTAGACGATGACCAGCAGCATCGCCAGGAACTCGGCGCCCAGCAGCACGAACAGGCCCGCGGCGTTGAAGAACGTGAGGATGAGGAACAGCACCGCGTGCACGGGGTTCTTGGCCATGATCACCATGGCCGCCGATGCGACGGCAAGTGCCGCGAAGAGATAGAAGAAGCCTGCCGTCAGCGCCATTGCCTGCGATCCACAGCCTTGTGCCAGCCGCCCGCCCGACAAACCGCACCCGCTAAGGCTCGGTCCGGCAAACCGGCGGCACATCCAACCGCGATAGGGTGAGTACCCTATGCGTCAGTCCAAACCAAGCGCTGAGAGACCTTGTATCCCTTAGCGCGTTCCCTGCCCGTCCCCGGGCAAACCAGGCTGCCCGTCCCCGGGCAAATCAGCGATACGGCGCGTCCGCAGCCAGATTGCGTGCGATCTCGCGCTCCCACCGGTCGCCGTTATCGAGCAGCTTTTC
The DNA here is from genome assembly GCF_965243865.1 of Hyphomicrobium sp. 1Nfss2.1. Lineage (GTDB taxonomy): Bacteria > Pseudomonadota > Alphaproteobacteria > Rhizobiales > Hyphomicrobiaceae > Hyphomicrobium_A. The sequence goes on from NZ_OZ251603.1 coordinate 803,954, forward strand.
CTTGTTGTAGTAGAGCTCCTCGCGGGTCTCCGTGGCGAATTCGAAGTTCGGTCCTTCGACGATGGCGTCGACCGGGCAGGCCTCCTGGCACAGGCCGCAGTAGATGCACTTCACCATGTCGATGTCATAGCGTGTGGTGCGGCGCGTGCCGTCGTTGCGGCGCGGCCCCGCCTCGATCGTAATCGCCTGCGCCGGGCAGATCGCCTCGCACAGCTTGCAGGCGATGCAGCGCTCTTCCCCATTGGGATAGCGCCGCAGCGCGTGCTCGCCCCGGAACCGCGGCGACAGGGGGCCGCGCTCATACGGGTAGTCGAGCGTCTTCTTCTTCGCAAAGAAGTACTTCATCGCGAGCCCGAATGCCTGCACGAACTCCCACAGGAAGAGCGATTTAATGCCTTGGACGACTGCCATGTTTCACCAATTCAACCAGAGCCCGGCTTTCTGGAGCCCATAGCCTAGGCCGGCACAGAAGACCGTGAATATAGCGAGTTCGATCACGTCAACGACGCGTGTCGCGAGCGGATGACGCTCTGCGTGCCAAACATCAGCTGCGTGACGCTTTCCGAAAATCATCAAGGCGATGCCCAGACCGAAGCCGAGCAGTCCGCCGTAAATCGGCGCTAGCTCCATTGTATAGCCTCGCACATCAGCTTTCTGCATCACGCCAGTCCCCGGCTGTACTGCAGGATCGCCGCCACCAGCACAACCATCACCAGCGACAACGGCAGAAACACCTTCCAGCCGAGGCGCATCAGCTGGTCATAGCGGTAGCGAGGCACGATCGCCTTCGCCATCGCGAACAGGAAAAACACGAACACGCACTTGAGCAGGAACCAGATGATGCCTGGAACCATGTTCAGCGGCACCACATCCACCGGAGGCAGCCAGCCGCCGAGGAACAGGATGCTCGCCAGCGCGCACATCGTCACGATCGACACGTACTCGCCCAGCATGAACAGCAGGTACGGCGTCGAGCCGTATTCGACCATGAAGCCCGCCACCAACTCCGATTCCGCTTCGACGAGATCGAACGGCGGACGGTTGGTCTCGGCCAAAGCCGACACGAAGAAGATGACGAACATCGGCAGCAGCGCCAGCCAGTACCAGTCCAGCGCCGATGCGGGCAGCCCCGCGTGCGTGCCGATACCGGTCTTCTGCGCGTTGACGATGTCGGTGAGGTTCAGCGAGCCGACGCACAGGATCACGGTGATGATCACGAAGCCGATCGACACCTCGTACGACACCATCTGCGCCGCCGAACGCAGCGAGCCCATGAACGGATACTTCGAATTCGAAGCCCAGCCGCCCATAATGATGCCGTAGACCGCCAGCGACGACAGCGCCAGCAGGTAGAGAATGCCGACATTGAGGTCGGAGATCACCCACTTGCCGAGCGAATCCTCGTTCACCGGGATCACCGCCCAGGAAGCGAGCGCAAAGGTTGCCGTGGCAATCGGCGCCAGCAGGAACACACCTTTGTTGGCGCCAGCCGGAATCACCGGTTCCTTGAAGCAGAACTTCAGAAGATCGGCGAACGACTGCAGAAGGCCGAATGCGCCGACGACGTTGGGGCCGCGCCGCATCTGCACCGCCGCCCACACCTTGCGGTCCATCAGCAGGAGATAGGCCACGATCAGCAACAGGCCCACGAGCGTCAGCAGGCTCCAGCCGATCATCATCGCCAGCCAGAGGCCGTAGTCCCACCAAACTTGCCAGGAGCTGTCGGTCATCTTGAATGTCGCTCCCTACTCGGCCGCCTTGAGGCGGGGCGAGTCCTGCATGTTCTTCTTCAGCGCACTCATCTCCGCCATCACGGCCGAGGAACGCGCAATCGGATTGGTGAGGTAGAAGTCCTTGACCGACGAGACGAACGGCTCCGCCGCGATGTTGCCCGTCGCCTTCGCCAGCGCCTTGACGCCGTCGAGGGTGCCGGCCGCGATCTCGTTCAGACGAGCAAAGGCCGGCACATCCTTGTACATTTCCGAGCGCAGCTGCGCGAGCGTATCGTAAGGGAGCGCATCGCCCGCCTGCGCCGACAGCGCCCTGAGGATCGCCCAATCCTCCTTCGCCTGCCCCGGAGCGAACACGACCCGTTCGGTGAGCTGCACGCGGCCTTCGGTGTTGACGTAGCTGCCGCTCTTCTCGGTGTAGGCGGCACCCGGCAGGATCACGTCGGCGCGATGCGCGCCGCGGTCGCCATGGTGGCCCTGATAGATCACGAAGGCGCCCGGCGGCACGTCGATCTCATCGACACCGAGCAGATAGAGAACATCGAGCTTGCCGACAGCCGCAGCAGCGATCTGCCCCGCGGTGTCGAGACCGCCCTTGCCCGGCACTAGTCCGAGATCGAGCCCACCGACGCGCGATGCTGCGGTGTGCAGCACGTTCATCGGGTTCCAGCCTCCAACGTCCTTGCCCTCGATGGCGCTGAGCGCGATGCGCGACGCCATGCCCAGGATCGCCGCGCCATCCGGCCGCGCAACCGCACCCGAGCCAACGATGATCAGCGGACGCTGCGCGCCCTTCAGTACCTCGGCGAACGAGTGCTTGCCGTCCGCCACTTCCTGCAGCGTCTGGCCGCCCGCGCCCAGATAGTCATACTTGTAGGTCAGCGGTGCGGCTTCGCCGATCACGCCGACCTTGAGCCCGCCTTGGCGCCAGCGCTTCAGGATGCGTGCATTGAGCACCGCTGCCTCGAGCCGCGGATTGGTGCCGACCAGCAGAATGGCATCGGCCTCGTCGATCCCAGCGATCGTCGAATTGAAGAGATAGCTTGAGCGGCCCAGTGACGGGTCGAGCTTGGCGCCGTCCTGGCGGCAATCGATGTTCGCGACTTTGAGACGGCTCGCCAGATCCTTGAAGGCGAACATCTCTTCGACGCTCGCAAGGTCACCGGCGAGGAAACCGATACGCTGAGGCGAAGCCTCTTTCAGCTTCTGCGCCGCCAGCGCCAGGGCCTCGTCCCAGCTCGCCGGGCGCAGCCTGCCGGCTTCGCGCACATATGGCTGGTCGAGCCGCTGCATCCTGAGCCCATCGCACGCAAAGCGCGTCTTGTCGGAGATCCACTCCTCGTTCACGTCGTCGTTGTTGCGCGGAAGCACACGCAGCACTGCCTTGCCGCGTGAATCAACGCGGATCGCCGACCCCAGCGCATCCATCACGTCGATCGACTCTGTCTTATCCAGTTCCCACGGCCGCGCGATAAACGACCACGGCCGATGCGTCAGCGCGCCGACCGGACACAGGTCGTTCACGTTCGCGCTCATCTCCGAAAGGATGCCGCGATCGAGATAGGTGGTGATCTCCATGTCCTCGCCGCGGCTGATCGCGCCGAGCTCTTCCACGCCCGCAACCTCCGTCATGAAGCGGACGCAGCGCGTGCAATGGATGCAGCGGTTCATGAAGGTCTTGATCAGCGGGCCGATGTACTTCTCTTCCACCGCCCGCTTGTTCTCGCTGTAGCGCGAGCCGCCGACTCCGTAGGCCATCGCCTGGTCTTGCAGGTCGCACTCGCCGCCCTGGTCGCAGATCGGACAATCGAGCGGATGATTGATCAGCAGGAATTCCATGACGCCTTCGCGCGCGGCCTTCACCATCGGGCTGGCGGTCAGCACCTTGCGCGGCGCGCCATCCTTGTTCGGCGGCAGGTCCGTCACGCCCATGGCGCACGATGCGATCGGCTTCGGAATCCCCTCCACCTCAACGAGGCACATGCGGCAGTTGCCGGCGATCGACAGGCGCTCGTGATAGCAGAAGCGCGGGATCTCGACGCCCGCCATCTCGCAAGCCTGCAGGATCGTCGTCCCGGGCTCGACCTCGATTTGCTTGCCGTCGATGATGATTGGCTTCGTCGTCATGTAATCCTACCCGGTCAGCCCGTCACCGCGTTGCGATGGCGAGCACGGCGAGCCCCCCGATGAACAGGCCGAGCGACACCCAGCCCTTGGCGTATGGCGACAGCGGAACCCCCGCCCAGCGCTGCGCGATCCACACGCCGCCGCCATAGCCGAGCAGCGCACCGATCACAGCCCCGACCCCGCCGAGAATGAGATAGCCGACCGCACCTACCACCAGCGCCCCGACGACAGCCGGGAGCGTGAACGATGCAATGATCAGCGCCAATAGGTCCACGTCTTCGTCCTAATTACTCGGCAGCTTCTTTGACTGCCGCGCGTCTGGCTTCGATGCGCTCTTCGATCACATGCCTGTAGTTGCGCAGCAGGCCCTGTACCGGCCACGCCGCTGCATCACCGAGCGCACAGATCGTGTGACCCTCGACCTGCTTCGTCACGTTGTAGAGAAGATCGATCTCGCGCAGTTCCGCTTCCCCGCGCTGCATCCGCTCCAGCACGCGGAACATCCAGCCCGTGCCCTCGCGACATGGCGTGCACTGGCCGCAGCTCTCGTGCTTGTAGAAATAGGCGATGCGCGTGATCGCTTTGATGATGTCGGTGGACTTGTCCATGACGATCACCGCCGCCGTGCCCAGGCCCGACTTCAGCTTCACCAGCGCATCGAAATCCATCGTCAGGTCGTTGCACTGCTCGGCCGGGATCATCGGCATCGACGAGCCGCCGGGGATGGCACACATGAGGTTGTCCCAGCCGCCGCGCACGCCGCCGCAATGCTTGTCGATCAGCTCGCGCAGCGGAATGCCCATCTCCTCCTCGACCACGCACGGATTGTTCACGTGGCCGGAGATCTGGAACAGCTTGGTGCCCGTGTTGTTCGGCTTGCCGAGCGAGGCGAACCACGCGCCGCCGCGGCGCAGGATGTCGCCCACCACGGCGATGCTCTCGACGTTGTTCACCGTCGTCGGTGCACCATAAAGACCGACGTTGGCCGGGAACGGCGGCTTCAGCCGCGGCATCCCTTTCTTGCCTTCGATCGACTCGATCAGCGCCGTCTCCTCGCCGCAGATATAGGCACCTGCGCCGTGATGGATGACGATGTCGAAGTCCCAGCCGTGGACGTTGTCCTTGCCGATCAACTTGGCGTCGTAGGCCTCATCGACCGCCGCCTGTAGCCGCTCCCGCTCGCGGATGAACTCGCCGCGGATGTAAATGAAGCACGTGTGCGCCCGCATCGCGAACGAGGCGAGCAGCGCCCCCTCGATCAGCAGGTGCGGGTCGTGCCGCATGATCTCGCGGTCTTTGCACGAGCCGGGCTCCGACTCATCGCCGTTGATGACGAGATAAGACGGCCGCGCATCGTTCTTCGGCATGAACGACCACTTGAGGCCCGTGGGGAAGCCGGCGCCGCCGCGCCCGCGCAACCCCGACGTCTTCATCTCATTAATGATCCAGTCGTGGCCGTTCTCGATGAAGCCTTTGGTTCCGTCCCATGCGCCGCGCGCACGCGCCGCCGGCAGCCGCCAGTCATGGAAGCCGTAGAGGTTACGGAAGATCCGGTCTTTGTCCTGCAGCATCGCAGTCCTCTCCTCAGACCTTTTCCGCTTTCAGCGTCGGATCGGCCAGCAGCGTCGTCGGACCGCCGGCGGGGCACGACGTCTGCCGGCCCGTCTGCGAACCGGGCTTCAGCGGACGGCCCTTCTCCAGATCCTGCAGGATCTTCGCGAACAGCTCCGGATCGAGATCCTCGTAAGTGTCCTTGCCGATTTGCACGACTGGCGCATTGGCGCAGCAGCCGAGGCACTCGACCTCTTCCCACGAAAAATCGCCGTCCTTCGACAACTCGTGCGGATGCTCGGCGATGTGTTCCTTGCACATCTCGATGATCGCATCCGATCCGCGCAGCATGCACGGCGTCGTGCCACAAACCTGCAGATGGGCCTTCTTGCCCACCGGAGCAAGCTGGAACATCGTGTAGAAAGTCGCGATCTCGAGGGCCCGGATATAGGCCATGCCCAGCATGTCGGCGATGGCGCGGATGGCGGGCTCGGTCGTCCAGCCTTCCTGCTCCTGGGCGCGCCACAACAGCGCAATCACCGCGGATGCCTCTTTTCCGGCGGGATATTTGGCGATCTCACGCTGCGCCCAGGCCCGGTTTTCCGGCGTGAAAGCGAAACTCAGCGGCTGCTCTGGATATAAGCGGCGGACTGCCAAGGCGGGAACCTCTCGGGAGCTTTCAGCGGGCGCCCGCGGAGGAGGCCCGGATCGGTTCTGCTCGGCGAGCAGTCTCGCCGATATTGTCGCAGCGCACAATCACCCGTTCACTACGTCTAACGCAAACGTAACGCAAGCGCGCGCGGGCGCGCACCTTGATTGACGTCAACTCAGCTGACACCCGGTATCGCACCCGCCCACGCTCCAGCGAGAAGCAGCGCGGCCAAAGGCGCAAAGAACAGCGATGTTTGCGAAGCGACGCGCAGGAAGCCGCTCCAGAAAATCGCAAGTCCGACACCGAAGATCAGGATTACGACACCACCGTCCATCGGCCCGCGCACGAGCGCGAACGCGACACCGGCGGCAATCGAAGAAAGTGCGATGAGAAGTGTCAGCGTCGGCAGCCGCTCCTGCGCCTCGCCCAGTGGCCAGCCTGCCCGTTCCGCGACCGGACGATAGAGCGCGAGCGACAGCCCCCACCCGATCGCGCCAATCGCCAGAAAGAACATCAGATCGATCATGGCCTACCGGTCGATTTCGCCGAAAACGATGTCCAGCGAGCCGAGGATGGCCGACACGTCCGCCAGCATGTGGCCGCGGTTCATGTAGTCCATTGCCTGCAGATGCGGGAAGCCGGGCGCGCGGATCTTGCAGCGGTACGGCTTGTTCGACCCATCGGCGACCAGATAGACGCCGAATTCGCCCTTCGGCGCCTCGACGGCGGCGTAGACCTCGGCCGCGGGCACGTGGAAGCCCTCGGTGTAGAGCTTGAAGTGATGGATCAGCGCCTCCATCGAGCGCTTCATGTCACCGCGGCGCGGCGGCACCACCTTCTTGTCGGCAGCCGTCACCGGACCTTGCCCCTCGGGCGAGCGCAGCTTGTCGCAGCACTGCTGCATGATTTTCAGCGACTGGCGCATCTCGGCCATGCGCACGAGATAGCGGTCGTAGCAGTCGCCATTCTTGCCGATCGGAATATCGAAATCGAGCTCTGAGTAGCACTCGTATGGCTGCGCCTTGCGCAGATCCCAGGCAGCCCCCGAGCCGCGCACCATCACGCCCGAGAAGCCCCAGTCGAAGCACTCTTTGAGGCTGACGACGCCGATGTCGACGTTGCGCTGCTTGAAGATGCGGTTGCCCGTCAGCAGCGTCTCGATGTCGTCGAGCACTTTCGGGTGCGTGACGCAGAACTCGGCGATGTCGTCGATCAGCTCCGGCGGCAGATCCTGATGCACGCCGCCGATGCGGAAATACTTCGCGTGCATCCGGCTTCCCGAGGCCCGCTCGTAGAACACCATCAGCTTTTCGCGCTCTTCAAAGCCCCACAGCGGCGGGGTCAGCGCGCCGACGTCCATGGCCTGCGTCGTCACGTTGAGAAGATGCGACAGCAGCCGTCCGATTTCCGAATAGAGCACGCGGATCAGCTGGGCGCGCTTTGGCACTTCCAGGCCCAACAGCTTCTCTGCCGCCATGCAGAAAGCGTGCTCCTGGTTCATCGGCGCCACGTAATCGAGGCGGTCGAAGTAGCCGATGGCCTGCAGATACGTCTTGTGCTCGATCAGCTTCTCGGTGCCCCGGTGCAACAGCCCGATGTGCGGATCGACCCGCTCAACCACCTCGCCGTCCAATTCCAGCACCAGGCGCAGCACGCCATGCGCCGCCGGATGCTGCGGACCGAAGTTGATGTTGAATTGGCGGATGTCTGTTTCGGCCATTTTCTCAACCGTAGAAGAATTTGAAAACCGTTCTAACCAATCGGCGCCACACGCGCCAGCTTGGCCTTTTCGTTCACGCGCGCGACGAAACGCGCCCACGGCACGATCATGCGCTCGTGCCGCCCCTCGCCGATCATGTCGATCCCGTCATGCGCCCTGACGTGGAAGACAACGCGCCGCCCGGTGATGCCCGTGCATTCCGCATCCACTGTGACAGTCTGCCCCGGCACCGTCGCCGCCGAGTGCGACACGTCGATGTGCACACCCAGGCTCCCCTCGCCCTCGTCGAGGTGCGGCGCCAGCACCTTGAGGCACGCCCACTCCATCAGGCCCACCATGAAGCCCGTGGCGAACACGGTCGGCATCTCGCGGAACTCCGGCGCCTCGGGATAAAGATGCGGCACAGTCTTTTCGGCCGGAATTCGAAACGAGAACTGCCCCTTGTCGCCGACCTTCAGCGTGTCCTTCATGGCGTCTCCTCGCTCGCGGCTTCACCGAGCTTTCCGGCGGCCACGTAGTTTATGCTTACGTTGTAGAAGCTGAGGATCGACTCGCCCGCCTCGAGCCCCTCCGCGATCTGCTTCTCCACCTTATGAAAAGGATAGACTGCATCGCTATTGGCGAAGAGCACAATGAGCGCCCCGTTCTCGTCCTCCGACCAGTCGGCACCCGGCACCGCCTCGATGATGGCTTCACCCAGATAGCAGCCGATCACGCCGACGAGCCCTCGCGCCGTTTCGGGCACCTGGGCGCGCTGGCGCTCGATAAACTCCTCGACGTAGGCAACGCTGTCGCCATCGAACCCCAGCGTCCTGCCGCTTGCATGAGCGAGCTCGCGAATGACCAGTTCGGCATTTGCCCGGATGACTTCCAGCCGCTCTTCGCTCAACGCCACGGCGTCACTCCGGCAGCCTGAGGCGCACCCACTGCCCAGCGTATGCAGCAACCACGAGCGGCACCGCCAGCAGGGCGAACGTAAAAAGTCCCATCGGCCACAAGCCGGCGCTCACGTCTGCGGCAGCTAGACCGAGCAGAACCGCCCACACCGCCTGCGCGCCAGCGATTACCAGCCCCCAGCGCCAGGGATGCTCGGGGAAGCCGAGACCAAGCAGAAATGCGGTGCCGAGCATCAGCGGATAGCCGATCATCCAGTATTTCGGATCGTCCCAGGCTTCGCGCCGCTCACCCAGCAGCCGCACCAGATCCCAGCTCAGCACGCCGCATACGACGGCGATCAATGCCGGAACGATGCCTGAAATGTCGGGACCGGAGCGTGCCACGCCTCACCTCCGCACGAAAGCGCTTCAGGCCCTGCCCGATGGACCGGACGCCTTTTCATCGCCCGGCAGCACGTAGTTCGTGCCTTCCCACGGCGATTCGAAATCGAACGAGCGGAATTCCTGCGCCAGCTCGACCGGCTCATAGACGACGCGCTTCTGAGCTTCGTCGTAGCGAACCTCGACGTAGCCGGTGAGCGGAAAGTCCTTGCGCAGCGGATGGCCCTGGAAGCCGTAGTCCGTCAACAGACGGCGCAGATCCGGATGCCCCGAGAACAGGATGCCATACATGTCGTAGGCCTCACGCTCGAACCAGTTCGACGCCGGAAACACACCCACGGTCGACGGCACCGGCGTCGTCTCGTCGGTGGTCAGCTTCAGGCGGATGCGCTGATTGAGCCGCGGCGACAGCAAGTGGTAGACGACATCGAAGCGCTCGGCCCGCGCCGGCCAGTCGACGCCGCAAATGTCGATTAGCACCTCGAACTGGCACTGAGCATCATCGCGCAGCAATGTAAGCACCTCGACGATCTTGTCGCGGGCAATGTCCAGCGTCAGTTCGCCATGGGCAATGTGCGAGCCCACAACAGCTGCACCCAGCGCGCCCTTGCAGTGCGTTTCCAGTTGCTGAAGCTTCTCGCTCATCGCTGCATTCGCTTTCTAAGGTCGCTGCTCACGGCTTCTCGGACGTGCGTTTCAAGTCGGAGCAACCGGCCGTCGCTTCAGGTCCGCCCTCGATATAGCAGGCCGCGATGTGATCGGGACCCAGGATGCGCCCCTGCACCGAAGCTTTGCTCGCCGGCGAGGTCCAGGCGAATGACACGTTGTCGGGAAAGACGATCCCAAAGATATCCTTGTGACCGGCGTCGTAGTCGAAATAACCGCGGAAGCGCCGATCGGTCTGCTCGGTGATGTGCACGGTGCGCTCGCGCGTCCTCAGCCCAAACTTTTCGCCGATTGTGTCGTTCTTGCCCGACCACGTCCCGACCATGTTCGGGATCTCATCGGCCAGGGCCCGGTCAGCGTTCGCGATGCAAACGATCGCACTCAGGATAGAGGCAAGGCCGAGCTTTGCGCGTTGCATTGCATCTCCTCCGCGCCTTTAGCGCTCGATCGTGCCCGTGCGGCGGATCTTACGCTGCAGCAGCAGCACGCCATAGACCAGGGCTTCCGCAGTCGGTGGGCAGCCCGGCACGTAGATGTCGACCGGCACGATGCGGTCGCAGCCGCGCACCACCGCGTACGAATAATGGTAATAGCCGCCGCCGTTGGCGCACGATCCCATCGAGATGACGTAACGCGGCTCCGGCATCTGGTCGTAGACCTTGCGCAGGGCCGGAGCCATCTTGTTGGTGAGCGTGCCGGCGACGATCATCACGTCCGACTGGCGCGGCGAAGCGCGCGGGGCAAAGCCGAAGCGCTCCAAGTCGTAACGCGGCATCGACGCCTGCATCATCTCGACGGCGCAGCAGGCAAGGCCGAACGTCATCCACATTAGCGAGCCGGTGCGCGCCCAGTTGATGAGATCGTCCGTCGTGGTGACGAGGAAGCCCTTGTCAGCGAGCTTGGAGGAAATCTGCGTGAAGCCCTCCTCGCCCGGCTTCACCAGAAACCCGCCCGAGCCGTCGAGCTCAGCCTTGGTCGGCGTGATCAATCCCATTCCAGGGCTCCCTTGCGCCACTCGTAGATGAAGCCGACGGTCAACACGCCGAGGAAGATCATCATCGCCCAGAATCCGTAAAGGCCGATGTCGCCGAACGCGACCGCCCACGGGAACAGGAACGCGACCTCGAGGTCGAAGATGATGAACAGGATGGCGACGAGGTAGAACCGCACGTCGAACTTCATGCGCGCATCATCGAATGCGTTGAAGCCGCATTCGTACGCGGACACCTTCTCGGGGTCCGGGTTGTTGACGGCGATCATGAACGGCACCGCCATGAGAGCCACGGCGATGAAAAGCGCGATGCCGATGAACACGGCGATCGGCAGGTAATCGTAGAAGAGCTGGTCCATGCGAGCTTGCCTGGGACGTGCCTGGGATCGGTTAGGCTGGCGTGTCGTTCTAGACTGAGAGGCCGCGATACGGCCAGCCGCTACCGCGCAGTCCGCTGCGCTGCAATAACGACTATTTGTGTGTTAACGCACCCGCCACGCCCGCGCAACCCGCGCGCACCGGCAGCAGGTCAGTTGATCCGCCGCTATATGCCGCTCTGGACCAGCTCCACGCGGGAGCAGCATCAAGGCGCGCCGCATTCGCAGCAGCACCGCCGCCACGGGCGGGCACCGCCGCTGGCGGAGCGAAGGCCGATTTTGTGTAAAGATGGATTAGTGGCGCGAGAGACGGGACTTGAACCCGCGGCCTCCGGCGTGACAGGCCGGCGCTCTAACCAACTGAGCTACTCCCGCAGTCAAAAATGCGCGCCCCATAGGACGCGCTTGCCACGAGGCGATCATCTACGTGGACCGCCGGGGGAAGTCAAGGAACTCTGATGCAGATTTCAGATTAAGCCTTGGGCCGCTCCCAGGAAATCGAGCTTGCCCACCGGCACGCCATTATGGCGCAGGATGGCGTAGGCCATGGTGACGTGGAAATAGAAGTTCGGCAGCGCAAAGAACACCAGATAATCCTGGCCTTTGAAGTGTAGCTCGCGCGGCCCTGCCTTCAGCGAAATCGCCCGCTCCTCCGACCCGTCGATCTGCTCCCGGCTCAAGGTGCCGATAAAATCCAGCGTCTTGGCGATCCGCCCCTTCAGCTCGGGGATCGTCCCCTCGGTATCGGCAAAGCTCGGCACCGCAACCCCTGCTAGCCGGGCCGGGCATCCCTTGGCGTGATCGCTCGCCATCTGCACTTGGCGGGCAAACGGATACATGTCCGGGGCAAGCCGCGACGTCACGAGCACCGACGTATCGAACTTGCGCGCATCGGCATAGGCGATCGCCTTGTCGAGAATGGCATCGAGCGCCTTGAGGCTGCGCTGGAATGCTGGAACCGATGCGTCGTACATCGACAGTGCCATGATTCTATCTCCCTACCCCCGCTTGGTCGCCTCAGGCGAACCTTCCGGGGCAGTAGATTGTGCGCCGGCCCCCGAACGGCAAGCGGCAGCTAGGTGCCTACGGCACGAGTTCTGGAAAACCGAGTGGAACAGCCACCATCCACGCGAGACGCCTGCCAACGAAGATGAAATTGTTTGCGATGGAAGACACGCCCCACATCATCCGGCGCATCGCGCCATCCAACCCACCCTTGATGCCCATGGATGGGATCCTTGCCTCGACCGACAGCCCGTGCGCGCTGAGTGTGCGGCCCACGTCTGCGAGGTCGTAGCGGCGATAGCGCTCGTCCTTGCCGAACGCGGCCCAGATCGGCCCCGCGCGTTCATCGAGAATGTCGAAGTACAGCCGCCCCCCGGGTTTCAGGTAGCGAACGTACTTTTCCACGATGGAATAGAAGTCGACGTACTTGGTGTAGAACAGGTCATTGATGATGATCACGTCATAGCGGCGCTGCGGCTCGTACGCCATGACATCGGCAGTTCTGAAGGTGCTGCGCTCGATCAGGCCGCGCGCACACAACTCCTCGTGCAGGGGCGACAGCGCCTCGTCGACGTCGAAGCTGTCGATCGAAGCGGCTTGCGGCGCGACGTAAAATTCGAGCGCAAACGGCCCGCAGGCGACATTCAGAATATCCGCACCCCTAAGGTGCTGGCCGAGCGTGTCGCGCAGAATATCGAAACGCCGCTCGTTGATGAAAAACTCCACTTCCCGCGGCTCGCGGTCACCGAAGTGGCGAAAGAGGCAATCCCGGTAAATCCCGACGCTCACCTCCGGCCTCGCGCCTTCTGCGCGCATGCTTCCTCCTTGCACACCGATGGGCAACCCACCGCCGCAGCTCTCGAGATTCCACCCGGCCAAATCCGCGGGCGCCATAACGGCACGCTACGCAGCAATATCCCTGCCAGCGCGGCGCGAGCGCCGGCCAAGGAAGCGAAATGGTTAAATGGGAGGGGGGATGGTGGGCGGTGAGAGGGTCGAACTCCCGACATCCTCGGTGTAAACGAGGCGCTCTACCACTGAGCTAACCGCCCGACGACGCATTCCATATCGGCCCTGGCTGACCACCGCAAGGCACCGCGGCGAAATCTGCACGCCCCATATCGGCGCAACGCCTCGACCCAAACACGGCACATCAAACTTTCTTCTCCCTCCCCCTTGATGGGGGAGGGGCGGGGAGAGGGTGAAACCCGCCATCCGCTCCCCCCACCCTAACCCTCCCCCGCAAGGGGGGGGAGGGAAAGTTGTCTTTCAAATCACGCAACGCCTGCAATTGAACCGCGCACGTACAGCTCGCATCACCTAATCCAAGGCGCCGCCGCAGGCGGCAAGGCGCCAAGGGCGCCCGGCGCGAGCGCCGGATCTCATCTTGCGCGCCGTCAGCCGCATACAAAGCCTCTCGCCGCTTGCGTCACCTAATCCAAGGCGCCGCCGCAGGCGGCCAGGGCCCAAGGGGCCCCGCGCCGAGGCGCGGCCATCAGCTGGCACAACGCACGATGAGAAATGCGCCAGCGCCGCTTGCGTCACCCCCGAAAAAACAAAGGCGCGCCGCAAGCATCGCGACGCGCCGAAGCATTCCCGTAGATTTAGGGCCGCTTAGTTGAGAGCGTCCTTGAGACCCTTCGAGGGGCTGAACTTCGGCACTTTCGACGCCGGGATGTTGATCGTGGCGCCGGTCGCCGGGTTGCGGCCCTCGCGAGCCTTGCGCGCGGCAACCTTGAAGGTACCGAAGTCCGGAATGCGGACCTCATGGCCTTCACGCATCGCGGTGCGGATGTGCTCGAGCACGGCATCCACCGCCACGGTGGCCTTGTCCTTCGTGAGCTCGGCTTCCTTCGCGACGGCGTCGATCAGATCTTTCTTGCTCATATCGTGTCCGTCCTTTGCATTCGGATTTGCGACTTGGGGGAGGAGTTGGCGGAAGTTAGGGGACCGCCGTGTTGCTAAAGCCGCAACAGTGCGTGAGAGAAGCGCCCAATGACGGGCTGCGTCAAGGGGCAAAACCCCCGATTTTGCCCGAAAAACCTGGGGAAATGAACGTTTTGACGCGCACAGATCAGGAACAAGAAACCTCGCGGTTTGGTGGCCGCGAGGTTACTTGAGTTGCATCAAAAACTAACGAGCGCTCACCCTGGCAAGCGCCCGGGATTTCTCAGTGGGCGGTCACCCGCGGGCCAGCATTGCCTTCCTCGGCCTTGACCGCTGCGGCCTCTGCCGCCTCGTCCCAGACGAGCCGCTCGGGCACACGCACCAGCGCCGCCTTCAGCACCTCGTCGACGCGCGCCACCGGGATGATCTCAATCTTGTTCTTGATCTCAACCGGGATCTCCGAGAGGTCCTTCACGTTCTCCTCGGGGATGATGACGGTCTTGATGCCACCGCGCAGTGCGGCAAGCAACTTCTCCTTGAGACCGCCGATCGGCAGCACCCTGCCGCGCAGCGTGATCTCACCCGTCATGGCAACGTCCTTGCGCACCGGAATACCGGTCAGCACCGAGACGATCGTGGTGGCCATAGCAACGCCTGCCGATGGACCATCCTTCGGCGTCGCGCCCTCCGGCACGTGCACATGGATGTCCTTCTTCTCGAACAAGGACGGATGGATACCGAAGTCCACGCACCGCGAACGCACGTAAGCGTTGGCGGCCTGGATCGACTCCTTCATCACGTCGCGCAAGTTGCCGGTGACCGACATCTTGCCCTTGCCCGGCATCATCACGCCTTCGATGGTCAGCAACTCGCCGCCCACCTCGGTCCATGCCAGGCCGGTGACGATACCCACCTGATCCTCGAGCTCGGCCTCGCCGTAACGATACTTCGGCACGCCGAGATACTGCTCGAGATTCTCCGCAGTGACGGTGACCGCCTTGTTCTGCGAGGTGAGGATCTCCTTCACCGCCTTGCGGGCCAGCTTGGCCACCTCACGCTCGAGCGAGCGCACGCCCGCTTCACGCGTGTAGCGACGCACCAGCTCCAACAGCGCGCTGTCGTCGACGGTCCACTCGTTCTGCTCCAGACCATGCGCCTGGCGCTGCCCCGGAATGAGGTGGCGCTTGGCGATCTCGATCTTCTCGTCCTCGGTGTAACCCGCAAGACGGATGATCTCCATGCGGTCCATCAGGGCCGGCGGAATGTTGAGCGTGTTGGCCGTGGTCACGAACATCACGTTCGACAGGTCGTAGTCGACCTCGAGGTAATGGTCGTTGAACGTGCCGTTCTGCTCAGGATCCAGCACCTCCAGCAGCGCCGCTGCCGGATCGCCGCGGAAGTCCGAGCCCATCTTGTCGATCTCGTCGAGCAGGAACAGCGGATTGGTCCGCTTCGCCTTGCGCATCGACTGAATGACCTTGCCGGGCATCGAGCCGATGTACGTGCGGCGGTGACCGCGCACCTCGGCCTCATCGCGCACGCCGCCGAGGCTCATGCGCACGAACTCGCGGCCCGTGGCGTTCGCAATCGACTTGCCGAGCGAAGTCTTACCGACGCCGGGCGGTCCAACGAGGCAAAGGATCGGGCCCTTCAGCTTGTTCGTACGCGCCTGCACCGCGAGATACTCGAGAATGCGCTCTTTGACCTTGTCGAGGCCATAGTGCTCCGCGTCGAGAACCAGCTGGGCCTCGTCGAGATCCTTCTTGACCTTGCCCTTGATCCCCCACGGGATCGACAGCAGCCAGTCGAGATAGTTGCGCACGACAGTGGCTTCAGCCGACATCGGGCTCATCTGCTTGAGCTTCTTCAGCTCGGCAAGCGCCTTGTCGCGGGCCTCCTTCGAGAGCTTCGTGTTCTCGATCTTCTCTTCGAACTCGGCGATATCATCGCGCTCGTCGCTGTCGCCGAGCTCCTTCTGGATCGCCTTCATCTGCTCGTTGAGATAGTACTCGCGCTGCGTCTTCTCCATTTGGCGCTTCACGCGCGAACGGATCTTGCGCTCCACCTGCAGCACGGAGATCTCGCTCTCCATGAGCGTGTAGACGCGCTCCAGACGCTCCGAGATCGTCGATGTCTCTAAGATCTCCTGCTTGTCGGCGATCTTGATCGCAAGATGCGAGGCGATCGTGTCGGCGAGCTTCGAGTAGTCCTCGATCTGCGCGACGTTGCCCAGCACTTCCGGCGAAATCTTCTTGTTGAGCTTCACGTAGCTCTCGAACTGCGCGACCGCAGAGCGGGCCAGCGCCTCGATCTCGTCCTTCGCGCCGATCTCCTCCGGCACGGGCTCGACCTCGGCTTCGAAGTAGTTCGGGTTGTCGGTGTAGCGCTGGATGCGCGCACGCGTCGTGCCTTCGACGAGCACCTTCACAGTGCCGTCGGGCAACTTCAACAGCTGCAGCACGGACGCAAGCGTACCGACCGGATAGATCGCATCGGTCGCTGGATCGTCGTCCCCAGCGTTCTTCTGCGCAGCAAGTAGGATGTGCTTGTCGGAGCGCATCACTTCTTCCAGCGCGTTGATCGACTTGTCGCGACCAACGAACAGCGGGACGATCATGTACGGGAACACCACGATGTCGCGCAGCGGCAGGACCGGATAAAGACCCTTACCAGCCGTCTTATCTTTGTTCTTCGTGTCGTCGCCCATTTCGCTACCTATCGTGGCCGCCTGCAATTTCGCCTCAACGCAATGCCGCAGCATAGCCTATCGGCGCTCATCCAGGACATCGAAGTCGCAAGCCCTGGCCGTTTTGAGGCAGAGATCGCATCAGCCTCTATGCGTTTCTCACCTCACCCACAACTCCGCAGCATCGCAGAAGCAGAGGCCCCTTTGAAATGGGGCCGTCTGCCGCTGGATCAAGAGCCGCTCGCCCTCTGGCTCGCGGCGGAATATTTCCGGTGAAAAGAGTCGCCAACCCTCCGGCGACCCTACGATCAAGACGCGCTCGATCCCTTTTCATCCACCCGGTCGGAGTAGATGCGCAACGGACGCGCGCTCCCCTCCACCACTTCCGGTCCGATGACGACTTCTTCAACGCCCTTGAGTGCCGGCAGGTCGAACATGGTGTCGAGCAGGATGCCTTCCATGATGGAGCGCAGACCACGAGCACCCGTCTTACGCTCGATCGCCTTGCGGGCAATCGCCTTGAGCGCATCCGTCGTGATCGTCAGCTTGACGTCTTCCATCTCGAACAGACGCTGATATTGCTTAACCAGCGCGTTCTTCGGCTCCATGAGGATCTGCACGAGGGCATCCTCGTCGAGGTCTTCGAGCGTCGCGATGACCGGCAGACGACCGATGAACTCGGGGATGAGCCCGAACTTCAAGAGGTCTTCCGGCTCGACGCCACGCAGAACCTCGCCGGTCCGGCGCTCGTCAGTTCCAATGACCTTCGCACTGAAGCCGATCGATGTGCCCTTGCCGCGGCGGGAGATGATCTTCTCCAGACCTGCGAACGCGCCACCGCAGATGAACAGGATGTTCGTCGTGTCGACCTGCAGGAACTCCTGCTGAGGATGCTTGCGGCCGCCCTGAGGAGGCACGGAGGCAACGGTGCCTTCCATGATCTTCAGCAGCGCCTGCTGCACGCCCTCGCCCGATACATCCCGCGTGATCGACGGGTTGTCGGACTTGCGCGAGATCTTGTCGACCTCGTCGATGTAGACGATGCCGCGCTGCGCCCGCTCGACGTTATAGTCGGCGTTCTGCAGCAGTTTCAGAATGATGTTCTCGACGTCCTCGCCGACATAGCCCGCCTCGGTGAGAGTCGTGGCATCGGCCATGGTGAACGGAACATCCAGCATGCGCGCCAAGGTCTGCGCCAGCAAGGTCTTGCCGCAACCGGTCGGACCTACGAGCAGAATATTCGACTTCGCCAACTCGACGTCGTTGTTCTTCGACGCGTGGTTGAGGCGCTTGTAGTGGTTATGAACCGCCACTGACAGCACGCGCTTCGCGTGGTCCTGGCCGATGACATACGAGTCGAGGACCGTGGAAATTTCCTGCGGGGTCGGCACGCCATCGCGCGACTTCACCAGGGTGTTCTTGTTCTCTTCCCGGATGATGTCCATGCATAGCTCGACGCATTCATCGCAGATGAACACGGTCGGGCCGGCAATCAGCTTGCGAACCTCATGCTGGCTCTTGCCGCAAAACGAGCAATAGAGAGTGTTTTTCTCTTGAGCCATCTCGGATGTCTTACCCCTCCTCGGGCTGCTGTGCGCCGATCCGCCGACGCTCGCCTTGGAAAGATTCCTGTCTCAGCCGCCCTGTGCGGAGCGCGGGTCCGAGTCCATTACAGTGATCTGAGCACGCTAGCGTTCACCAGATCAAGATTGGATTAACGGATATCCGCCCACACGCTACTGAAGCGACCCGATTACCACAGTTTTATGGCGTTCCGCTGGTTAGCCGTAACAACGGCCTTCTAACGGTACCACGCTGACTTCAGCCGACCCAGCATGACCTCACCTGGACGGGGAGGCAAGCGCCCCGTCCACCCTGCGGCCATTCGGCTTGTCGGTTAAGCGTATCAGGCCTCGGACTTGGCCTCGATTGGCCCAAAATCGGCCTCTTCGCGGCTCGTTAGAACCTTATCAATGATCCCGAAGTCTTTGGCCTGCTCTGCTGTCATGAAGTAGTCACGGTCGAGCGTGCGTTCAATGACTTCGTAGGGCTGACTGGTGTGCTTGACGTACACTTCGTTGAGCCGCCGCTTCATCTTGATGATGTCCTCGGCGTGGCGCTCGATGTCGGAGGCCTGGCCCGAGAAGCCACCCGAAGGCTGATGCACCATGATCCGGGCGTTGGGCAGCGCATAGCGCAGCCCCCTGGTACCGGCGCACAACAGCAGCGAGCCCATCGAAGCCGCCTGACCGATGCACAGCGTAGCGATCTGCGGCCGAATGAACTGCATCGTGTCGTAAATTGCCATGCCCGCCGTGACGACACCGCCCGGCGAGTTGATATACATGGAGACTTCCTTCTTCGGGTTCTCCGCTTCGAGGAACAGCAGCTGCATGCAGATCGACGCAGCCATGTGGTCCTCGATCGGACCCGTCACGAAGATGATGCGCTCCTTGAGCAGGCGCGAAGGCAGATCATAGCCACGCTCGCCCCGGTTGGTCTGCTCGACCACCATCGGCCAGAACGTGTTCGTCAAGGTGCTGACCGGGTCGCGCATCGTCGTCTTCCTTTGCTTCGATCGTGGGGAGCGCGCGGCACTCGAATCGCGCCGCGCTGCTTTGTACTTTCTTGGGCAGTGCCGCCCTCGGGCGCAAGCCCCACCTGGGGGCCAGCGAACCTATATAGGAAGCCCCGAAGCCGAATAGTAAGCCCCGAAGCCGATTACGCCTCCTCGGCTTCGTCCGGACGCTGGAAAAGCTCGTCCTTGGAGACTTTTTTCTCCACCGGTTTCGCCTTGTCGATGATGAAGTCGACCACCTTGTCCTCGAACAGTGGCGCCCGCAGCTCGGCCAGCGCGCCGGGGTTCTTTTCGTAGTATTCGTAGACGGCCTTCTCCTGACCCGGGAATCGGCGCGCCTGCTCCATGAGCGCACGGCGCATCTCGTCCTGGGTGATCTTCAGCTCGTTCTTCTCGGCGATCTCGCCGATCACCAGTCCCAGGCGCACGCGGCGCTCGGCGATCTTCCGATACTCCTCGCGCGTCTCCTCCTCGGACTTGCCCTCGTCCGTAAAGGTCTTGCCCGCGCTCTTGAGGTTGGTCTCCAGCTGCTGCCAGATGCCGGCAAACTCGCTGTCGACCAGGGACGGAGGGAGCTCGAACGAATGCGCCTTTTCCAGCGCATCGAGCAACTGCCGCTTCAGCTTCGAGCGCGCGACATTGCCGTACTCGCGGGCAATCTGGTCCTTTACCAACCCCTTGAGCTGCTCGACACTTTCCGCGCCAAGCGTCTTGGCGAACTCATCGTTCACCTCTGGACGAACCGGGCTCGCAACCTCTTTCACCTTAACTTCGAAAACGGCGGCCTTGCCGGCCAGCGTCTCGACCGGATAGTCGGCCGGGAAGGTCGCCTCGACGTTGCGCTCATCGCCCGCCTTCACGCCAAGAAGTCCGTCCTCGAACCCCGGGATGAAATTGGCTTCGCCCAGTACGATCGGCGCCGCCTCGGCGCTGCCGCCCTCGAAGGCCTCGCCGTCGATCTTGCCCACGAAGTCGATCGTCACGCGATCGCCCTTCTCGGCAGCCCGCGCCTCATCCGGCGCGAAAGTAAGGCTGCGCGAAACCAGCTGCTGGATACCTTCCTCGACCGCCGAATCCTCGACGTCCGCAACCAGCTGCTCCAACTTCAGCTTCGTGAAATCCGTCAGCTCGATCGCCGGCAACACCTCAAACGTCATCGAATAGGAGAGGTCGGCCTTGCCCGACAGCACCCGCTCGATCTCGTCCTGGTCTTCCGGCAGGCTGACATTCGGCTGCATCGCGGCGCGCTCGTTGCGGTCGGCAATCGCCTTATTTGACGATTCGCGCACGGCTTCCTGCAGCACCTCGACCATGAGCGAGCGGCCATACATCTTCTTCAGATGCGGCACCGGCACCTTGCCCTTGCGGAAGCCCTTGAGCTGAACGCGGTCCTTGATCTCGTCCAGGCGATCGTCGAAGCGCTTGCCGAGTTCACCCGCCGGCACAACGACTTGCAGCGTCCGCTTCAGACCATCGCTGCTGGTTTCCGTAATCTGCATTGTTCTCCAACCTGCTCGTAAACCCGACGGGCTCCGTTCCTATCGCCAAAGCGTGGTGCGGGCGGAGGGACTTGAACCCCCACGCCTTGCGGCACTGGAACCTAAATCCAGCGCGTCTACCAATTCCGCCACGCCCGCGCGTCGCCCCCGCCTCAGGCCGGCCAGAAGCCAGTCCATCTCACCTTTTTAGGGTAAGTCGCTGCGGCTGTCGGGATCGATCGGCGAAGGTATATCTGTCTGGACCCGCAAAAGGCAACGCCCTTTGCCGCACCCGCGGCGGAACGCACCGCCGTCCCCCAGCCCTGACACCTGGCACCCGATTTGCCCGCATTGCGTTTGCAGCGGGTCCAGCCCCTAAAATTAGTAAATTCCCGGGCAGGCCAATCCCCAATTGGCCGAAGCGATGGGAACGAAATCCAGCCCTCCCGGCCACCACGCCGACGCCTTGGCTCTACCACCTCCACCAGCCGCGCCAACGAGGCTCTGGCGTGATCCATCAAGAGCGCTGACAATCCCCGCAGAACACCGGTGCCAGATCACAGCCCCACCGAAACTGGGGCCCGCGTCCCCAACGGAGCACTCTCTTGCAACCACGATCCAGCGTCGTCGCCGCCGTCGGCCACACGCCCCTCATCCGCCTGCGCCGCCCATCCGAAGAAACCGGCTGCACCATCCTCGGCAAGGCCGAATTCATGAACCCCGGCGCCTCCGTAAAGGACCGCGCCGCCCTGGGCATCCTCACCGAGGCCATGGAGAGCGGACGCTTGAAGCCCGGCGGCACCGTGGTCGAGGGCACCGCCGGCAATACCGGCATCGGCCTGACCGTGCTCGGCAACGCCCTTGGGCTGCGCACCGTCATCGTCATTCCAAATACGCAGTCCCAGGAAAAGAAGGACACCCTCCGCCTACTCGGAGCCGAAGTCGTCGAGGTTCCCGCGGTCCCATACAAGAACCCCAATAACTACGTCCGCTACTCCCAGCGCCTTGCTGAAACTCTTGCCGCCACCGAGCCGAACGGCGCTGTCTGGGCAAACCAGTTCGATAACGTTGCCAACCGCGACATCCACATGAGAACGACGGCCGCTGAGATTTGGGACGGGACCGAGGGCCGCATCGACGGCTTCGTCTCGGCGGTGGGCTCCGGAGGCACGCTCGGCGGAGTTTCCCGCGGCCTGAAGGACAGACGCGACGGCATTCGCATCGCGCTCGCCGATCCGTTCGGCTCCGCGCTCTACTCGTACTACACCACTGGGGAGCTCAAGGCCGAGGGCTCCTCCATCACCGAGGGCATCGGCCAAGGCCGCATCACCAAGAACCTCGAGGACGCGCCCATCGACACCGCCTTCCGCATCTCCGACGAGGAAGCGCTGAACGTCGTCTTCAACCTGACGCGCGAAGAAGGCCTCTGCGTTGGCGCCTCGAGCGGCGTCAACGTCGCCGGTGCCATGCGCCTCGCCCGCGAGCTGGGCCCGGGTCACACGATCGTGACGATCCTGTGCGACAGCGGCACCCGATATCAGTCGCGACTGTTCAACCCCGGGTTCCTGGAAAGCAAATCTCTCCCCGTGCCGTCATGGCTCAAGGGCGGAAAATCCTCCATTCCCGAGGTTTTTGCCTCAACCTGACCTCGTTTGGACGGGACAAGCGGTCGCCATCCTTGCGGCCCACGCCGCTTTTGCCTATGTCGCTAGCAAGCGCGGCCAAACAAGCCGCGCGTGGATAGTTCACGCTGATGTAAGAGAGGGAAACGTGCTGGAGAGCGCCAAGAAGTGGATCGTCGAGACGGACTGGCTCGCTTCGCATCTCGACGCCCCTGACCTTGTGATCTTCGATGCCAGCTGGCATCTGCCGACCGCCGGCCGCGATCCCAAAGCAGAGTACATGCAGGAGCACATCCCCGGCGCGCTCTTCTTTGATATCGACGACCTCACCGACGAGAAATCCTCCCTACCGCACATGCTGCCCTCGACGGTGAAGTTCGCCTCGCGCATGAAGAAGATGGGCGTCGGCGACGGCATGCGCATCGTCGTCTATGATACGCTGGGCCTCTTCTCCGCCGCCCGCGCATGGTGGACGTTCCGCGCCATGGGCCACGAGGACGTTGCCGTTCTCAACGGCGGCCTCAAGAAGTGGAAGGCTGAAGGTCGCGAGACCGAGGATGGCCCGCCCATCAAACGCACCGAGCGCCACTTCTCGCCTCTGCTCAACGCTTCGCTGATCCGTGACATCGACGACGTGAAGAAGGTCATAGCCAAAAGCTCCGCCCAGCTCGTCGACGCGCGCCCTGCCGCGCGCTTCGAAGGCACTGAGCCCGAGCCACGGCCAGGACTGCGCTCAGGGCACATCCCCGGCGCGCGCAACGTTCCCTCGCAAGCGCTCATCAACGACGACGGTACCCTCAAGTCGGAGGCAGAACTCGCCAGGATCTTTGCCCAAGCCGGCATCGATCCCCAGCAGCCCATCGTCACCACGTGCGGCTCGGGCGTCACCGCTTCGATCCTGTCGCTTGCATTGGCTGTGCTGGGGCAGACGAACGCGGCCGTCTATGACGGAAGCTGGGCCGAGTGGGGCGCCGACCAATCCGTGCCCGTCGAGACCGGCCCCGCTCGCGAACTCGCTTAAGCCCGCAAACAACCAGGGCCAGGCGCCAACAGCGCCCGGCCCAACTTACTCCACGGCACCACGCTTCGCCGCTGTCAGGCCAGGGCGCAACGCGCCCCGGCGCGAGCGCCGGCCTAAACGGGCACGACATCCCCGCTCACAAAGCCTGTCGAAACTTGTGTCGCCTACTCAATCAAGACCTGCACTGCGGGTTCATGTAATACGTGATCATCAGAAACGACATCAGGATCGCCGAACCCAGTCCCGCAACGGTTCCGACCCACTCCGGCGCGAAGTTTCCGCCCGCCTGATCCAGCAGCTCTTTGCCCGCTAGGCTTCCGGCAATCGAAGCAATCGCCGAATAGACCACGACTACCATCGGTATTCTAAAGTCGTCGGGCCCGACGCCGGCCACGCGGTTCAACAGCTTGTTGCGCACCACCACCGCGGCGATGGTGGCAACGAAACCCGCGACCATCGCCAGCACAGCCGGGTTGGTCGAATACCCGATCAAGCGGCCGACAATTGCACCCACGGCTGCCGCCACCAGCAGCATCACGATCAGGCTTGCCGATGTCGAGCCCTGCGGCCTTGCCGTTGAAATGACCTGTGCCATTGAGCAATCCTTCTGTGGCTGTGCCAACCTCCGATCGAGGTTTCGCACGCCAGCGAAGACGCAAAGCCCCAGCTGGGCAAAGCCAACCCGCAGGCATCGCTACGATGGCCCCAACGCGTCTGGCGCCACTCGACTAAAATTAGAACCGAGCCCGCACCGACTTATTCTCAGAACCAATTTCAGATATTCGCAGCTCGACGCTTGGCTGGCTCCAGCGCCGCGCCCGGCATATATGGGAACTTCCGAATTGTTGCGTTGCCCGGAAAATCAATCAACGCGTGAAGCCGCACACAAAGGTAGAGGCCCAATGACCGATTCCATCGAGACGACTGAGCAGACTTCGGCCGTCAACCGCCGCGCAATTCTGGCCGCACTCGCCGCCTCGGGCACTGCCCTTGCCGCCAGCTCCGCCAGTGCCCAGGAGGGCCATGACCATCACCACATGGACCATGGCGGCGGCAGCCACGGCGCCCCGCCGGCCCATCTGGCGCTGATCAATGCCGCGTTAGATTGCATGAAGAAGGGCGAGATCTGCGCCAACCATTGCATCGACCTCCTCGGCGACGGCGACAAGGCGATGAAAGACTGCCTGCGCTCAGTTTCGACCATGCTGCCCGCATGCGCCGCGCTCGCCCGTCTCGGAGCCCTGGACGCAAAGCGTCTCAAGGAGTTCGCCAAGGTTTGCGCCGACATCTGCAGCGATTGCCAAGCGGAGTGCAAGAAGCACGCAGAGCACCACGCCGAATGCAAGGCCTGCGGCGAAGCCTGCGGTGTCTGCGCCGACGAGTGCAAGAAACTGATCTGAACGACCTTGATCAGCAGCGGTGCCTCGAAGTGCACCGCACCGCTGCTGGTCCTGATTGACGGCACCGGGAAGCACACCGCGCCAAGCCGTCAGCCGCTCGGCGTTTGTCCTGCTTCCGCGAAGCCCGCAAGCGCTTCGGCGTCTACCACCTCGATCCACTCGCGCCCCGACGTGCGGATCGCCCCGATCCCCTTCAAATTCTTGATCGCTCTGCACACAGTCTCGATGGCAAGTCCCAAATGGCTCGCCATATCCGACTGCGCCAGCGCGAGGCGATAATCGCCCTCTCCATCGGCGGCGACATCCGCCTTCGGCAACGAGAGGATCAAAGCCGCCACACTCTGTGTCGCCGACATCCGGGTGCGCATGCCGGCCTGCTCATGCAGCTTCTCGACCTTGTGCGTAAGCACCTGCCCGACCATCCGCTGAAGATTGGTCGACTTCTCGATCGCGCGCCGCGTGATCTTTCGCAGCACAGTTCGTGTCATCGTCTCCGCGCGGCAACCATACCGCGCACCCGAGACGATCCCCGCAAAGCCGCCCGGCCCGACGACCTCCAACACCTGTCGCTGACCCGCCCCATTGCATCGCGTGATGATTACTGCGCCAGAGATGACCTCATAAATTGCGTCTGCGGCGTCGTGCTCATCAAACACAGTGTGCCGCTTCGCATAGATCGAACGACTGGCGACTCCCGTACTGCCGCGCCGCTGCCGCGTCATGCCAAGCTGCGATATCGGGCGAGCTGGTGCAATCGCACCATCTCCCTCTGTCTGATCCGACCGGCCATCACCGGACTGATCAAACGTCCCCTCGATCATCATCATCATTGTTCTCGCCAAATCCCTATAGCCCAACGCACACGCGCAGGCTCGGGCGCTGATAGACTTTGTTGCTCGTGCGCCTCAGGCGAGAACAGACGGCGGCGCACGCGGACGCGCATCGCTGTCGAAACGCTTCTTGAAACTCGGAACTTCGTACGGCGCTTCGAGCACGGCGAGCGCCGATAAGGGGGGAGCAGGGATCGCCAGCCCACCAACGATCAGACCCGGCGCGGCTGTCAGCAAGCACGCATCGCAAACGGCGATGGATCGACCACGCGAACCACCACCCTTCGCGGGTGAGCACAACAGCGGCAGCGTCCCATCAGGCAGTTCGTACGCCGAAAGATCTGGCGTCGACGGACGCACCGGCCGATGCGCCAGCGGCATAAGCAGCATCGCCAGCCCGTAAAGGACTGCGATGAAAAGCCTCTCATTCAGCCGGCGCTTAAAAACTCGCATGTCCACATGCTAGCCAGCCGAATCTTCAACGGTCAATTGGCGCAGCCCATCAATGCCACGAAGTCGCGCCTAAAATGACAATACGCATACGAACAGTTGCCGTTGGAGCGTGGCGACGTGCGACAGCAAGCGTCGAAAGATGAAGACAAATCAACTTTGGTGCGACGTCTTAGTTCGTTGACGATTGAGCCACATCATTGACCTCTGGTGGCATGCTGGGCTGGCTTCATAAAAACGCAAAAAACGACGCTAGGGGGATGATTGTTGCACTTTACGTGCTCGTCACTCTGAGCCTCGTTTTTGCTCAGCGCTGCCTGCGTCCGGGGCACGACGCCCCGGAACCTTCGATTAACCAGATCGATCTTGCAGACTTGTCGCATTTCGCGCATGCGACCCGCACGAACGCGCCCGATAAGCCGCAAACACGCGAGTTCGCCGACCACTCGACCGAGGACTACGAAGCCGACGTCGCCGCCACTTGCGCACCGATCTGCACAAACTTCGCGCACATCAGCGCACAGTGCACCGGCCGATCCTTCGCAGCGCACTTCGCCACACATGTTCCAGCGGCGTTCAAAGCGAACGCACGCTCACGCGCCCCGCCCGCGCTCTTAACCTGAAAATCGCGTCACATCAGGCTCTGCACCCTGCAGCCTGATCTGCGTCAGAAACGCGCGCACCGAGCGCATATCCGCGCACGGCTCTAACAACCCCCCTCGTTCGAACTATTCCAAGGAAGACCGGGCCGATGTCCGCCGCTGCCACTTCTCTCGCATCTGCACATGGGGCTGACGATCGTCAGACGATCATCGGTTACAACGAGGATGTCGTCCGCGCCTTCTCCATCGCAACCGTGCTCTGGGCGCTGTTCGGTCTTGCGGTCGGAGTCTGGGTCGCGCTGCTCCTCGCCTTCCCCGGTATGAACGTCGGCGAGTTCCTCACCTTCGGCCGCCTGCGCCCCGTGCACACATCGGGCGTCATCCTCGGCTTCGGCGGCAACGCACTGCTCGCAACATCGCTCTACGTCGTCCAGCGCACCTGCCGCACCGGATTGTGGGGCGGCCCGAAGCTCGCGAGCTTCCTCTTCTGGGGCTACAACGCCTTCCTCATCGCTGCGATGCTCAGCTACCCGCTTGGGCTGACCCAATCGCAGGAGTACGCCGAACCCGAGTGGTTCCTCGACATCTGGCTGACGATCGTCTGGGTGACGTACCTCGCCATCTTCGTCGGCACGCTCGCCATCCGCCGCGAGCCGCACATCTACGTCGCCAATTGGTTCTTCCTCGCCTTCATCCTCACCGTGTCGGTGCTGCACGTCGTCAACAACGCGGCCGTACCGATTTCCTGGACGTCGACGAAAAGCTATTCGGCCTACTCCGGCGTCCAGAGCGCGATGATCCAGTGGTGGTATGGCCACAACATGGTCGGCTTCTGGCTCACCGCCGGATTCATCGGCATGATGTATTACTTCGTGCCCAAGCAGGCCGACCGGCCGATCTACTCGTACCGTCTGTCGATCGTGCACTTCTGGGCGCTGGTGTTCCTCTACATCTGGGCCGGCCCGCACCATCTGCACTACACCGCGTTGCCGGACTGGACGCAGACGCTCGGCGCCGCTTTCTCCATCATGCTTTGGATGCCGTCCTGGGGCGGCATGATCAACGGCATCATGACGCTGTCGGGCGCATGGTCGAAGCTGCGCACTGATCCCATCCTGCGCTTCCTCGTCGTCGCCGTCGCCTTCTACGGCATGTCGACGTTCGAAGGCCCGCTGATGGCGCTGAAGCCCGTCAACGCGCTCTCGCACTACACCGACTGGACCGTCGGCCACGTGCATTCCGGCGCGCTCGGCTGGGTCGCGCTGATGGCATTTGGCTCGCTCTATCACATGGTGCCGAAGCTCTGGTCGACGCGCTTGTGGTCGATCAAGCTCGTCGAGGTTCACTTCTGGCTCGCGTCGATCGGCATCGTTCTCTACATCACCTCCATGTGGGTGTCGGGCATCACGCAAGGCCTGATGTGGAAGGCCTACGACGAGTTCGGCTTCCTACAGTACTCCTTCACCGACAGCGTTGCGATGCTGCACCCCTACTACGTGGTGCGTGCGCTCGGCGGCATGTTCTTCCTCGCCGGCGGCATCCTCTTCGCCATCAACATCTTCATGACCATCTTCGACGCGCCCGCGCGACGCCGGTCTGACGCTGGGCTGCGCGCCCAGCTCGCGCCTGCGGAGTGAGACCGACCATGAACCACTCCCTCATCGAAAAGTCCGCTGCACTGCTGTTCATGCTGACGTTCATCGTCATCTCGATCGGCGGCCTCGTGCAGATCGTGCCCCTGTTCAAGATCGACACGACTGTCACCAAGGTCGAAGGCATGCGGCCCTATACGCCGCTCGAGCAGCTCGGTCGCAACATCTACACGCGCGAAGGCTGCTACACCTGCCACAGCCAGATGATCCGTCCCTTCCGCGACGAGGTCGAGCGTTACGGCCATTACTCGATCCCCGCCGAGAGCATGTACGATCACCCCTTCCTCTGGGGCTCGAAGCGCACCGGTCCCGATCTCGCACGCGTCGGCGGCAAATACTCCAACGCCTGGCAGCTCGCGCACTTGATCCATCCGCAGGGCGTCGTCCCCGCTTCGATCATGCCGTCCTATGCCTTCCTCAAGGACAAGCCGCTCTACGTCGATGATCTCAACCTGCACATCTCAGCGCTCAAGACCGTCGGTGTCCCCTACGACGATGAGATGATCGCCTCGGCGCGCGCCGACCTGGAGGCACAAGCCACCGGCCAGGGCGATACCGAAGCTCTCCTCAAGCGCTACCCGAAGGCAAAGCTCGGCGACTTTGACGGCGATCCTTCGCGCATCTCCGAGATGGACGCCCTCATCGCCTATCTGCAGATCCTCGGCACTCTCGTTGACTTCTCCGAGCCTGACGCATCCAGCGCCACGCCTTCCAAATAGAGCCAACGATGACCGCCGAGACATTCACCCATCATCTGGAGGCGATCTGGCCAATCATCGGGATCGGCCTGTTCGTGATGATCCTCTGGGTCGTGCTGCATCCGGCCAGCAAGGCCGAGTACGACCGCGACGCGCAAATCCCGTTCGACACGAAAGACGATCAAGATGGCTGAGCATCGCTACGACCCCGTCACAGGTCAGTACACGACCGGCCACTCGTGGGACGGCATCGAGGAGCTCTACACGCCGCTCCCGCGCTGGTGGGTCATCACCCTGGTAATCAGCTTCATCGTCGCCATCATCTATGCCGCGCTCTACCCCGGCTGGCCGACGACGCGCTTCGCCTTCACCGGTCTGCTCGGCTGGACCAGTGCCGGCCAACTCGCCGAAGAGCAGGCCGAAGCACGCAGCGAGCAAGCTCACTGGCGCAACCAGATCGCGGCCAAGTCTGTCGCTGAGATCGAGCAGTCGGACGAGTTGCGCACCTTCGCCATCACCGGCGGCCGCGCACTGTTCAATCAGAACTGCGCCGCGTGCCACGGCATCGGCGCCGGTGGCCAGCAGGGCCAGTTCCCCTCGCTCATCGACGACGACTGGCTCTGGGGCGGCAAGATCGATGATGTATACCAAACCATCGCCCACGGCATTCGCAACGAGGATCCCGAAAGCCGTCAATCCGAAATGCCGGCCTTTGCCGAAATGCTGAGCCCTGAGGAAATCGCTGCCGTCGCCGAGTACGTCGCGACGCTGTCCGATGCCAGCAAGGCCGACAGCCGCAAGGCGCTCACCGGCGCCGAAGTCTTCGCCAACAACTGCGCAGGTTGCCACGGCGAGAACGGCGAAGGCATGCGCGAGATGGGCGCCCCCCGCCTCGCCGATCAGATCTGGCTGTACGGCGATGGCAAAGACGCAGTCGCGCGCCAGGTCGCCCACCCGCGCATGGGTATGATGCCCGCGTGGAAGCCGCGTCTCGGCGATGACGCGGTCAAGATGCTCGCAGTCTACGTGCACTCACTCGGCGGCGGAGAGAAGTAATGCACACGCAGGCGCCGACGGCACTGCAAGCGGCTCAAACCCGTGCCCTGCGCACGGGAACGCCACACGCGGCATCCGGAAAGTTTCGTCTGACGAAAACGGCGCTGACGTCATTCCTGCTCGGGCTCTACTTCATCACGCCGTGGCTGCGCTGGACCCGCGCCGGTGAATCCGCTCAGGCCATTATTGTCGATATTCCAGCGAGCCGCTTCTACCTGTTCGGCATGGAGTTCTGGCCGCCCGACCTGCCTTTGCTGCTCGGCCTCCTGATTTTCTCTGCCGCGACGCTGTTCTTCGTCACCGCATACTTCGGCCGCGTCTGGTGCGGCTTTACCTGCCCGCAAACGGTCTGGACCGATCTCTTCTTCGGTGTCGATCGCCGCATCGACCAGCGTTTCGGCCGCGACAGTGCATTGGGCCAGGCCATCAAGTCCGCGCTGCACATGTTGATCGCTGTGCTGACGGCCTTCACGTTCACCGGCTACTTCATCGACATCACCCACCTCGGCGGCCAGCTCGCGACCGGCATCGCGCCGGCCGCTGCCTATGTCTCCCTCGGCGTGCTCACCTTCACCACATACGTGTTCGCCGCGCACACGCGCGAGAACATCTGCCTGCATATGTGTCCTTGGCCACGCTTCCAGAGCGCGCTGCTCGATTCAGAAACGCTCGTCGTCACTTACCAGTCGTGGCGCGGTGATCCGCGCGCCCGCGCGCGTGTGCCACTGCGTCCCGAGCTTCTCGACATCGGCAGCGAAGGCCCGCCCGCTGCGCAATCCTACCTTGCAGGCAGCGATGCCTATCGCGGTGACTGCGTCGATTGCGGCAAGTGCGTAAGCTCCTGCCCGACGCGCATCGACATTCGCGACGGGTTGCAGCTCGGATGCATCGGCTGCGGGCTGTGCATCGACGCCTGCAACACCGTCATGGACCGCCTCGACCGCCCGCACGGACTGATCAAGCTCGGCACAGAAATGCCGGCCGCGCCGTCCGTCGCGACGGCAAAGCGAACGCGCCCGCGCATCCTGCGCCTCAAGCCGATGATGTTTGCTTCGGTCATGCTCGTCTCTGGCTCCGCGATGGCCGTGGCCCTCGCCAACCGCAGCAACGTCGATGCGAGCCTCGAACATCAGCGTCAGCCGCCGTTCGTGAAAATGTCCGACGGCAGCATTCGCAACGACTACGCCCTCCGCTTCACCCACCGCGGCGATGACATCGCCAGCGTTGCCGTCACCGTCGAAGGTCTGCCCGGCGCCGCCGTCCGCCTTTCGACCGGCGACGAGCCCACGCCCGCATTCATCTGCAATCGCCGTTCGATGTCAGAGCGCGTGATGGTCACCGTGCCAATGCACGCCGCCCCCAAGGGCCGCGTGCCTGTGACGGTCGTGCTGACCGAGCGCGCCACGAACGCGCCCCTAGCCCGCCTCGAAACCTACTTCTGGGGCCCGGGAGGCGCTCAATGATTGCACGCCTGAAGCGCCTCTTCGGTGAGGACCGCTGGATACCCGGCCTGTTCATCGGCTTCTTCGTCTTCCTCGCTTGCGTTGAAGCCTTGCTGATCACGCTGTCGGTCAACAGCTTCTCCGGCCTCTCCGAAGCCGACCCCTACCGCCGCGGCCTCGCCTACAACGACACCATCGCTGAACGGCGCAAGGAGCGCGATCTCGGCTGGCGCGTCAGCATCGGCTTCGAGCCGGAAGGCGCGCTGCGTGGCATCGTCAGGATCGCCGCACGCGACGCCGAGGGCTTAGAGCTCAAGGGCGCGGAGATCACCGCCACCGCCGAGCGCCCCATGGAAGGCAAGCCCCCGCAGCTCATCAAACTGAGCGCGCTGCAGGATGGCGCCGCCGAAGGCACGCTCGCCGTCGATACCCCAGGGCGCTGGTTCGTCCGCGTCAAGATCGCGGATGCCGGCACCAGCATCGAGCGCCGCCGCGAAATCTTCATCGAACCCCAATGACGAGAACGCGCCAGAAGAGGAAGAACCCGCATGGATAGTCTTCTCCTCCTGATCCCTATCGCCCTCTGCCTTGGCGGCTTTTACCTCGCTGCGTTCCTGTGGTCGTTGCGCGCCGGCCAGTACGACGATCTGGAAGGGGCCGCCGCCCGCATCCTGTTTGAAGACGAGCCCTTGGAGAAAAACACCGATGAGCGACGCTAAGTCCGCCACGCCGTTCGAGGAAACACCCCAACGCAAGCGTGCACGCCTGACACTGGCCATCATGAACTCCGCGATGGCCGCGATCGTCTGCGGCCTCACCATCGGCCCCGGGGTCGCAGCCGCTGCCGCGCTTCTGATGGCGGTCCTGCCTTACGCCCCGGTCCTGTGGCGCGTCATCCCCGCCTGGGCACAGGCCAATGTGATCGCCGCCGCCACTGCGCTGTTTTTGCTCAGCGCCATCATCGGCACCATCATCTGGGGCATCGCGGTGCCGTTCTATATCGCACTTGGCCTCGTCCCGGTGATGCTCGCGCTGATCCCCGCCGTCGCCCTGAACAACCCGCCGCTGAGCGATTCCGACTAGACTGCCGGCCGCACAGCGGTCTAAAGGCGGCGCATGTCCGAGCTTACGTTCCTGGCTGGCGTCCTCGTCGGGCTGGCTGCAAGCCTGCATTGCGCCGCCATGTGCGGCCCCATCGCCTCAGGCCTCATTATCGCGCTTGCTCCCTCCGGCGGCGCACACGCTGCCTTGCCGACGCTGCTTGTTGCTCAAGCCGGCCGCATCACGTCCTACGTCATCGCTGGCGCGCTCGTCGGTCTCTTCGGCACCACGCTGTACGCCGGGCTCGACCGCGACGTCGCATTTCAGGTCATGCGATGGGCAGCAGGCGCCACGCTCATGTGGATCGGCCTCTCCGTTGCCGGGCTCGCCCCAGCGCCCACCGCACTCGACAAGGCCACCCGCTTCATCACCGAGCGCCTGACTCGCATTCGCCTCGCACCCCAGCCCAGCTACTGGCTATGGGTCTATTCGACCGGGCTGCTGTGGGGTCTGCTTCCCTGCGGCATGGTCTTCGCGACGCTGTTCTTCGCCATGATGAGCGGCACCGCCGTGCAAGGCGCCGTCATCATGTTCGGCTTCGGCCTCGGTACCCTACCATCCGTCACCGCGACGGCATTCGGCGTCGCATCGTTGAAAGGCTGGGCCGACGGACGCGGACCGCGGATGGCCATCGGCCTCGCCATCGCCTTCCTCGCTGCCATTTCGCTGGCCATCCCGGTGAAGCAACTGATGGACTGGTGCTTCCCCACCTGAACAAGATCGAGCCGGCGAGGCTGACATTACCCCGGTGGACCGATATGGTCGCGCTTCATTAAAGCGGGCCGCCAGAATGTCCGACCAGAATTGGATCTCCCACTTCACCGGGCTGGCCCACCTGCCGCCGGACGTCCTTGCCTCGCTCGTCACCGCAAGCCGCGTGGTGCACCTGCCCGCCGGCACGCGCATTTTCGGCCCCGGCCAGGCGCCCGACGCCTTCCTGCTTCTGATCCGCGGCACGGTGCGCGTGCAGCAGGTCTCGGACTCCGGCCGCGAGATCGTGCTCTATCGGGTCTCCGCGGGCGAAAGCTGCGCCCTCACCACGGCCTGCCTGATGGGCTACGAAGACTACCTCGCCGAAGCCGTCTCCGAGACCGAAGTGGACGCGGTCGCCATCCCGCGCGCCACCTTCGATGACCTCATCGCCCGCTCCCCTGATTTCCGGCGCTTCGTGTTCACCGCCTTCAGCCGCCGCGTCACCGACCTTTTCCGCATTATCGACGAGGTGGCATTCTCGCGCGTCGACGTCCGCCTCGCCCAGCGCCTGCTCGAGCGCGCCAATGCGCAAGGCCACATCGACCTCACCCACCAGCAGCTCGCCTCCGAACTTGGCACCGCCCGCGAGGTCGTCAGCCGCCAGCTCACCGAGTTCCAGCGCCGCGGGTGGATTTCCACCTCCCGCGGTGCCGTCGACATCCTAAATTCAGAGGGGCTGCGCCTGCTCGCGACGGCCCCCTAGGCCGATTGTGACTAGGTCACAGACCTGACCTGCATCAGCGACTATCGAGTGCCCCTCGAACACTGGAGGTGGCCCGATGCTAAAAAATGTCGGTACCTGGGATCGCACGGCGAGGATTATCATCGGCCTTGTGCTCCTGAGCCTTGTTATCATTGGCCCGAGAACATGGTGGGGCCTCGTTGGCCTGTTGCCACTGATCACCGGCCTGGCCCGCTTCTGCCCCGCCTACTCGATCGGTGGCGTGAACACCTGCGCGCTCGGCGTATCGCGGCAACGCGGGGGCCAGGCATGATGAACTTTTTCCTTTTGCCGGGCGATCTTGTCTGCAACGTCGCCGGCATCCCGCACGACAGCGATCATCGGCAGGTGCTGCGATCGTTCATCAACATGATGTTCTGGAGCGTGATCGCGATCCCCGCAGCGCTCTGGATCGGATCCTGAGGACCAACAATGGCAACGGACACCATCGTATCGGCTGCAGTCGGAGGCCTGTTCGTAGGCCTCTCGGCTGCTCTGCTTCTTGCACTGACCGGCCGCATCGCCGGCGTCAGCGGCTTCGTCTCGCGCCTCTTGCCACCCTACAGCGACAATCAATTGCCCGTGCGCCTCGCCTTCGTCGCCGGCCTCGTCATCGCGCCGCTGCTCTACGCGTCTGCCACCGGCATCCCCATAGGCATCGAAGTGAGGTCGAGCCTTCCTCTGCTCGTCATCGGCGGCATCCTCGTTGGTTTCGGCGCCGTACGCGGCGGCGGCTGCACCAGCGGCCACGGCATCTGCGGCACCGCACGCCTGTCATCGCGCTCCATAGCGGCAACTGCGATCTTCATGACCACCGGTGCCATCACCGTCTTCATCATGCGTCACGTCCTGGGAGGCTGACATGCCAATCATCGTCACATTCATCTCCGGCCTCCTGTTCTCGATCGGCCTGATCGTTTCCGGCCTCATCAACCCGACAAAAGTGCTGAACTTCCTCGACATCGCGGGCAACTGGGATCCGAGCCTCGCCATCACGATGGCCGTCGCGGTCGCCACCACGGCCATCGGCTACCGCCTTGCGTTCGCTAAAGGCGCGCCTCTGCTGGGCGGCGTATTCCAACTGCCGGCCAAGGCCGACATCGACGGGCGGCTCGCATCCGGCGCTGCAATCTTCGGCATCGGCTGGGGTCTCGTCGGCTTCTGCCCAGGGCCCGCTGTCGCCGCCTTGGGCATCGGCGCCAACGCTGCCTTCATCTTCGTCCTCGCTATGCTCACCGGCATGGCCATCGCACGCACCCTCGACGCCTTCTCCGTTACACCCATGACGCCACAAGCAGGGATCAAAGGAGGAAACAAATGAGCATTCCCCATGCTGTCGACCTCAGCGTGAAACCTGAAGTGACTGCGTTCTTTGACGAACCGACCAACACCATCAGCTACGTCGTCAAGGACCCGAACTCGAACGCCTGCGCCATCATCGACAGCGTGATGGACATCGACTACGCGGCCGGACGCATCTCATACGACTCCGCCAACGAGATCATCGACTACGTCAAGAAGCACGACCTCAAAGTCGAATGGCTGATCGAGACGCACGCGCACGCGGACCACCTCTCCGCCGCGCCTTACATCCAGGGCAAGGTCGGCGGCAAGCTCGGCATCGGCGAGAACATCAAGGTCGTGCAGGAGGTGTTCGGCAAGATCTTCAACGAGGGTACCGAGTTCCAGCGCGACGGTAGCCAGTTCGATCGCCTGTTCAAAGACGGCGACACCTATCAGATCGGCTCGATGACGGCGTTCGCCATGCTGACGCCCGGTCACACGCCCGCTTGCATGACACACGTCATCGGCGATGCAGCGTTCGTCGGTGACACGCTGTTCATGCCCGATGGCGGCACCGCCCGCGCCGACTTCCCCGGCGGGGACGCGCGCACGCTCTACCGCTCGATTAAGCGCGTCCTCGAGCTTCCTCCCGAGACGCGGCTCTTCATGTGCCACGACTACGCACCTGGTGGCCGCGAGATCAAATGGGAGACCACCGTCGGCGAGGAGCGCGCGCACAACATCCACGTGCACGAGGGCATCTCCGAGGATGAGTTTGTCCGCGTCCGTGAAACCCGCGACAAGACCTTGGAGCTGCCGCGCCTGATCATCCCGTCGATCCAGGTCAACATCCGCGGAGGCAACCTCCCCGAGCCGGACGATACCGGCAAGCGCCATCTCAAAGTGCCGATCAACGAGCTTTGAGACGACACGAGCGCTCCGCGCGTCGGGCTATCGCCACGCCTATCACGTCCCAGCCGGGCTGCCGCTCAATAGCCCGGCTACCCCAGCTCGTCTCTGAAGCTTGAAAGGGTAGCGCCGATGCAGGACCTTCTCGCAACGTTTTCCGGCATCCTCGTCGGCTTCGTGCTCGGACTGATCGGCGGCGGCGGATCCGTGCTTGCCGTGCCGCTGCTGGTCTATCTTGTCGGCGTATCCTCGCCCCACGTCGCCATCGGCACCAGCGCCGTCGCCGTTGCCGTCAGCGCACTCGCCAACCTCATCGGTCACGCCAAGGCCGGCAACGTCAAATGGCCCTGCGCCCTGGTGTTTGCCGCCGCCGGCGTTGCTGGCGCCGCCATCGGCTCAACCCTCGGCAAGCAATTCGACGGCCAGAAGCTGCTGTTGCTGTTCGGCATACTGATGATCGTCATCGCCGCCTTTATGTTCTGGAACCGCCACAGCGGCGGCGACGTGGCCGTGCGCCTCACCCGCCACTCCGCGCCTCGCCTGATGCCCTGGCTGCTGGCCTACGGGACCGGCGTCGGCGCGCTCTCGGGTTTCTTCGGCATCGGCGGCGGCTTTCTCGTCGTGCCGGGCATCATGGCGGCAACCGGCATGCCGATGATCTACGCCATCGGCTCATCGCTCGTCTCGGTGTTTGCCTTCGGTATCACGACCGCCATCAACTACGCGATCTCGGGCCTGATCGACTGGGTGCTCGTCGCCTTCTTCATCGGCGGCGGCATTGCCGGCGGTGTCGTCGGACGCATCGCCGCCCAGCGCCTCTCGACCCACCGGCAAGCTCTCGCCACCGCCTTCGCCGCCATCGTCGCCGCCGTCGGCTTCTATATTGTATGGCGCGGGATCGGCACCATCACCTGACGTCGCGCTAGTCGACGAGAAACGTCGTGCGGTCGAGCCCAGTGTTGCCGTTGGCCGCATCGTGCGCGTAGACGATCACCTCATAGACGCCCTTGCCATCCACCGGAACCGATCCGGCGAACTGGCTCGTCTGTCCGGCGTACGTCATCGGCACACGCGCGATCTCTTCGCCGTCGCGCTTCACGATCGCCGCAACCTCGAACTTGTTGGCATCCCACAGGCCCGCCGGCTCAATGGGACAGCCGCACATCATGATGACGTTGGCGCGCACATCGACCAAGCCCCCGTTCTTCAGCTTCACGTGCGCGGGTGGGGCCAGAATATCCACCGCGAAGCCCGGAATCTCCAGCACCCAGCCGTCGCCACCGCTGTGATGCTTGCCCGGCACGATCCACTGGCTCGACAGCACGCGATGCGCCGCCTGCGGCTGCGCCACTGGACCATACGCCTCAACCTCGATCAGACGCGGCTCCTTCAAGTCGAGCGTCGTCGAGAACTTCGCCGAAGACGCATCCGCAAGCCCAGCGCGCCGGCCGCCGTCCTTATGCATCAAAAGCTTGGTGTTGCCGGTTCCTCCTTGCGTCAGTCCCGTTGCCAGCACCTCGCCTGTGTGAGCATCGCGCAGTGTGATGCGCATGCCGCCCATGCTGGTGCCGATGAACTTTGCGTCCTTGCTCAGCACCCGCACGACGATATCTGTCGGCTCCGCCTGCGCTCCTGCACCAAGCGCCATCATCGCGCCTATCGCTAACGCTCCGCAAAGATTAGCCCGCATCGTTCATCTCCCTTTAGATCTCCCGGCCGGACCGCGCCGCTCTCCGGGAAGTTCTCTTATCAGTTCAATTTCTCGGTCGCCGTAAACGCGCCACGCAACTCGCCCGGCTTGAACCCTGTCGCCTGATCGTCGGGGTAGAGCTTCGCGATTTCGGCCTTGAGCGCCGGACTGAGCTCCGCCCCGTGGCATATTGCGCACGGCTGCGCCGCCATCGGGATAGCCTTCATATAGCGCAGCACCCGGCCATCGCCATCGCTGACGATCTCTGCGTGCTCGAGCTTCGCCGGATCGGCACCCTCAGCGATTTGCCGTACGAAATCCTCCAACACGCGCCGCTCGAAGGCATCTGGCGCATTGCCAGGATTTCGCACCTTCAGCGCCGTGCGGCCGACCTTCACCCCGTGCACATGTGACTGCTCCTCGGCGATCGCCGGCGCAATCGTGCGGCATACATTCACCGCCGCTATAGGCCCCCCTTCTTTGATTGCAGCCATCAATTGCTGCTTCAGATTTTCACCCAGCCCTTTGATTGACGCGCGCGCCTTGGCAAGTTGTGCTGCGTCGGGCGCGGGCCTCTCTTCGGCCCGCGAGGGAGACGCGAGCAGCAGCGGGATCAGCGCAGCCGGCAGCAGCAGGGACGACGCCAGGCCGCGCCGCGCCGCATACACCAGGGCGAGCGGCCCCCGGCGCAATACGCTTGTGATCTGGCTCAAGGCGCCCTTGTCAGGAATGCGCGACGCTGCAGTCGTGGCGGTATTGAGCGCTGAGTTGCGCATTTCGTCCTCCATATGATACCTGCGGGCCTTCATCACAAAATGTCCCAGCTTTCCGTCGCAATATGCATTGCAACTAAATTAGCTATGCCTAATATACAGTCAAGTTCGGATCACACCTGTACGAGACAGGGGAATTACGGTGACAAAGCTTCCAACGGCGCTCGCACTCATTGCCTGCCTCATCGCCACATCGGCAGCGAGCATCGCCGCTGAACCTGCCGCGCCGCGCTTCTATGACGTCAAAGTCAGTCAGATCGACGACCTGAAATCCGTCTACGCCACTGTACGCAGCCGCGATGTCATCGAAGCCCGCGTCCGCACGCCCGGCACCATCGCAACTCTCAAGGTCGATGAAGGTGACTTAGTCACACAAGGCGAAGTCTTGGCTCTCGTCGCCGACCCCAAGATCGCCCTCCGCATCAAGGCGCTCGATGCTCGTCTCGTCGCTTTGCAATCACGCATCGAGACAGCCGATGCAGAATTGAAACGTGCCCTCACCTTGAAGGAGCGCGCCGTCGCCTCGCAGGCGCGCGTCGATCAGGCCCAGACCGCCTACGACGTTGCTGTCAACGACCTAAAGTCTGCCCGCGCCGAACGCTCCGTCATCGAGACCGAGAGCGAAGAAGGCCAGGTCCTCGCGCCAGCATCCGGCCGCGTCCTGAAGGTCCCCGTCACCGAGGGAAGCGTCGTCCTCGCAGGCGAGAGCATCGCCACCATCGCCGCCAAGGAATATCTCCTGCGCATCGAGCTGCCCGAGCGCCACGCCCGCTTCATCGAGGTAGGCGATCCCATCCGCGTTGGCGCCCGCGGCCTTGGCGCCGACGCTGCACCCCTCGCAGCCGGCCGCATCACCCAGGTCTATCCGCAGTTGACCGACGGCCGCGTCATCGCCGACGCGGAGGTCCCCGGTCTCGGCAACTACTTTGTCGGCGAGCGTCTGCTGGCGTGGATTTCCGCCGGCAAGCGCGACACGTTCCTCGTGCCGCGCAGCTTCATCTTCAAGCGCTACGGCCTCGACTATGTGCGCCTCGTGGCGAAAGACGGCGGCACTGAGGATATCGTCGTGCAGACCGGCCGCAGCGCCGACGATGCGGGCGCAGAGATGATCGAGGTTCTGGCTGGCCTTGAAGCTGGCGACAGGCTGGTCCAGCCATGACTAAGAATGAAACCCAACATCCGGGCGGCCTCGGCATCTCCGGCAACCTCACGCGCTACTTCATCAACTCGCCGCTGACGCCGCTCATTCTGCTCGCCGGCCTCGCACTCGGCTTCCTCGCCCTTCTCGCCTTGCCGCGCGAGGAGGAGCCGCAGATCTCCGTGCCGATGGTCGACATTTTCGTTACCGCCGATGGCCTCAAGGCCGAGGACGCGGTGAAGCTCGTCACCGAGCCGCTAGAGACAATCGTCAAAGGCATCAGCGGCGTCGAGCACGTCTATTCCACAACCGAGGACGACCGGGTCGTCATCACCGCGCGCTTCTTCGTCGGCACCACCGCCGACGACGCCATCCTGCGCGTGCACGAGAAGATCCGTGCCAACTACGATCGCATTCCACTCGGCATTCCCGAGCCGCTCATCGTCGGCCGCGGCATCGACGATGTCGCCATCCTGACGCTTACCCTCGCACCAAAACCGGGCGTCGACCGCTACCAGGACAACGCCCTTTACCACATGGCAGAGAACCTGCAGGCCGAGTTGGCAAAGCTCGATGACATCGGCCTCACCTACATTGTCGGCGGCCGCCCTGACCAGATCCGCATTGAACCGATCCCCGAGCGCCTTTCGCTTTACGGCATCACGCTCACCCAGCTCGTCGCCAAGGTGAAGGCCGCCAACCGCTCCTTCCTCGCTGGCCGGGTGCGCGAGCGCAATGCCTCAATTCCCATTGTCGCCGGCGAAACGCTGCAAGGCATCCCCGACATCGGCCTCTTGCTGCTCTCTTCCCGCGACGGACGCCCGGTCTATCTGCGCGACATCGCCAACGTCGTCGTCGGCGCCAAACCGCTCGATCAGCAGGCCTGGCACTACACCAAGTCGGCGGACAGACAGCTCGTGCGCGCCCCAGCGGTCACTGTGGCACTCGCCAAGCGTTCCGGCGCCAATGCAGTCGCCGTTTCCGAGCGCATCACCGAGCGTCTGCACGAGCTGCAAGGCGATCTCGTTCCCGACGATGTGTCTGTCACCGTCACGCGCAACTATGGTGAAACGGCTAACGAGAAGGCCAACGAGTTGCTGTTCCACCTGGGGCTGGCAACCGTCTCCATTGTGCTGCTCGTCGCGCTAGCCATCGGCTGGCGCGAAGGAGCCGTCGTCTTCGTCGTCATCCCGACAACCATCCTGCTGACGCTGTTCGCCTCCTGGTTGCTCGGTTACACCATCAACCGCGTCAGCCTGTTCGCCCTCATCTTCTCGATCGGCATTCTCGTCGACGACGCCATCGTCGTCATCGAGAACATCGCCCGTCATTGGGGCATGCACGATGGCCGCAGTCGCATGAGCGCTGCCATCGACGCCGTCGCCGAAGTCGGCAATCCCACCATCTTCGCCACATTGACTGTCGTCGCAGCCCTGCTGCCGATGCTGTTCGTGTCCGGCCTGATGGGCCCCTACATGAGTCCGATCCCGGCCAACGCCTCCGCCGCGATGGTTCTGTCGTTCTTCGTCGCCGTAACGATCACGCCCTGGCTGATGATGCGCTTTGGCGGCAATAGCCCGCACGCCGGCGAGGCGAGCGACAGCTGGCTCGCGCGCACCTACGTGGCCGCCGCACGTCCGGTCATCGCCAGCCGCCGAACCGCATTCGTCTTTCTCGCCATCGTCGGCATTGCCACGCTGCTCTCGCTCAGCCTCTTCGCCACCAAGGCCGTCACCGTCAAACTGCTGCCCTTCGACGATAAATCCGAGCTGCAGGTGGTTGTCGATCTGCCGCGCGGTGCCAGCCTGGAGGAAACTCAGCGGGTGCTGCATG
Organism: Hyphomicrobium sp. 1Nfss2.1; assembly: GCF_965243865.1. Classification (GTDB taxonomy): domain Bacteria; phylum Pseudomonadota; class Alphaproteobacteria; order Rhizobiales; family Hyphomicrobiaceae; genus Hyphomicrobium_A. The sequence goes on from NZ_OZ251603.1 coordinate 845,654, forward strand.
ACGCCGCCCAGCGGCTCGCGAGCCTGCCTGAGCTGGCATCCGTTCAGGCCTACGCCGGCACGGCCGCTCCCTTCAACTTCAACGGCCTCGTTCGCCACTACTATCTGCGCGCCGAGCCCCAGCAAGGCGATCTGCAGGTGAACTTTGCCCCCAAGGCCGAGCGAAGCAGAACAAGCCACGAGATCGCTCTCGACGTGCGCAAGCGCTTACAGGGCCTCCCCGCACCCGATGGCACGGCCGTCAGCGTTGTAGAAGTCCCGCCAGGTCCTCCGGTCATCGCCACGCTCCTCGCCGAGATCTATGGCACCGACGCCGAGCAACGCCGCGCCGTGGCCTCGAAAGTTCGCGAGATCTTCCGCTCAATCCCCTTCATCGTCGACACCGACGTCAGCTTCCGCCAGCGCACCCCGCGCATGCGTTTCGTCATCGACCAGGACAACCTCGAATTCCACAAGGTCGAGCAAAGCGACGTCTACGACACGATCGCCGCCTACCTCGGCCGCACGCCCGTCGGCTATTCGCATAAGGGCGGCGGACGCCATCCAGTCGAGATCGCTGTCGAGCTGCCGAAGGAAGACCTGACCATCAACGAGCGCGCGCTCTCGACGCCAGTTCCCGCCAACGCCGTGCCCGGCGGCCGTGGCGTTGTCGAACTTGGCGACGTCGTCGCGTTGAAGAAGGAGCAGGCCTCTTACCCCATCTTCCGGCACAACGGCCGCGCCGCTGAAATGGTCACCGCGGAACTCGCCGGAGCGTACGAGGCGCCGATCTACGGCATGCTCGCGGTCGCCAACGCAATCGATAAAGCCGAATGGGGAACGCTGCCCAAGCCACAGATAAGTCTGCACGGCCAACCCGCCAGCGAGCTGAAGCCAACGCTTCTCTGGGACGGCGAATGGGAAGTCACCTACGTTACGTTTCGCGACATGGGCGCTGCCTTTGCAATTGCCCTTCTCGGCATCTACGTGCTTGTCGTCGCGCAGTTCCGTTCATTCACCCTGCCGCTGGTCATCCTGACGCCAGTCCCGCTCACGCTCATCGGCATCATGATTGGACACTGGCTGTTCAACGCGCCCTTCTCCGCCCCATCGATGATCGGCTTTATTGCACTTGCCGGCATCATCGTGCGCAACTCGATCCTGCTCGTCGATTTCATCCGTCACGGACGCAGCCGCGGCGCACCGCTGCGCGAAGTGCTTCTGGAAGCCGGTGCTATCCGCTTCAAGCCGATCTTATTGACGGCGCTCGCCGCGATGATCGGTGCAGCGGTGATCCTCATGGATCCGATCTTCCAGGGCCTCGCCATCTCGCTGCTGTTCGGCCTCGCATCATCGACGCTGCTCACCGTTCTCGTCATCCCCGCGATCTACATCCTGCTGCGCGATGATGTGCCGTCGCAAGCCGCCTGACCCTTCCCTGATGGCCGTCAGAGGACCGAGGCATTTTGCGCGCTGTAAGGTTGATGCCCGTCAAGCCGCGCGGACGCGCTCCGCCCTATCGTCATGAACATCCGACGCAGCCGCTTTGACAGGAGCAAAAGATGTTCAGGATCGCAGTGCTCGTATGGATTGTGCTCGCCACGACTCTCGCCGGCATCGCCCTGCTGGTCGTCGTTACGGTCCCCGAGCTTAATGCAGATGCCTCTCGCCTGATCCCTATGGCCTGCGGCGCGGCAGTGGCCCTTGCTGCTCCCCTTTCATACATCATCGCTTGGCGAATCTCGGCCGCCAGAACGGCTTGAAACGCTCTCAAACGGGCGCCCTTCCCCAATGGGGCGCCAATCCGGGGGGAAGCAGGGTCGGTGCCGATTTCGCGCACCGGCGCCAGCTTCCGTCTGCTTTCGAGGAAAACGTAGGACACCGAAACGCTCAGTAACACTTGATTGACGCTGTTAGCGTTTTCGCCGCGATCAATGGAACACTTTAAGCCGCTTTTCCGAAAATTCGAACTAAAGCCAGTACACACAAAGTTCGAATTTTAGAGAAGTTGCCCCGATCGAGGGGTAACCCGGAAGGCGCCAAGTGTTAGAGTTCCTCATCATCCTGCTGTTTGCGGTGAGCGTGTTGATCGCCGTGTCGTCCATCGACGACGCGTTCATCGACCTCATCGCGCTCGGCATCGTGCGCCGCCGCGTCCCGCAGCTCGATGACGGCGAGATCGCCGTTCCCCCCACTGCCGTATTCGTTGCCAACTGGCAGGAAGAGGACGTCCTCGGAAAGATGGTCGAGGGCAACCTCGCGCGCATTCAGATCCCGCAGGTCTCGCTCTATCTCGGTGTCTACCCCAACGACACCGGCACGCTGCGCGTCGCCCAGGAGCTCGCCGCGAAATACCCCGACCGCGTGAAGGTCATCGTCAACCGTCTGCCCGGCCCGACCTCCAAGGGGCAGATGCTCAACGAGATGTTCGCGCAGGTCTTCGCCAGCGATGATGCGCCCGAGCTCGTCGTCCTGCACGACAGCGAGGACGTGATCGACGCGCGCTCGTTCCCCGTTTACGCGGCCTACGCCAAGGAGAACGACTTCATCCAGGCTCCCGTGTTCTCGCTCAACCGCGGCAAAGGCGCCATCGTCGCCTCGACCTACATGGACGAGTTCGCCGAGCGTCACACCCGCGAGCTGATCGTCCGCGACGCCGTCGGCGCCGCAATTCCCTCCGCCGGCGTCGGCACCTGCATGACCAAGCGCCTCATCAAGCACTTCCTCGCAACGCGCGGACAGGTACTGATGTCGGGCACGGTGACCGAGGACTACATCCTCGGCATCGAGGCCAAGCGCGCCGGATTCAAATCGGCCTTCGCCGCCATCTCGCGCAATGTCGACGACGGCTTCGACTTCGTCGCCACGCGCGAATATTTCCCCAAGACGCTGGCTGCATCAATCAAGCAGAAGACCCGCTGGGTCTACGGCATCAACTTTGAAGCCTACTGCAAGCTCGGTTGGCAAGGCGATCCGTGGGACTTCTATTTCTTTCTGCGCGACCGCAAAGGCATGATCACCAGCTTCCTGCCGCCCATCTCGGCTGTGCTCCTGGCATTCATGCTGCTCGGCTACGTCGACCTCGCGGACTTCCCCGAGGCGATGGGCAACGTGGTCATCGCCTGCATGTGGATCAACCTCTTCGCATTCGTCACGCGCTACGTCGTGCGCGTCATCTCCGGCTACGAGGTCTACGGCAAATACGACTGGATCGGCATCGCCATCCGCTGGCCGGCGGCCCTTTACATCAACATGGCCGCCGTCTGGCGCGCCTGGAAAACCTTCCTAGGCGAATCCCAGCTCGCCACCAAACCCATCGTCTGGTCGAAGACGGAGCACGACATCCCCGACGATTTCGTCTCCGCCAACCGCTGACATGAGAACGAAGAGAACAAAAGTAATGCGTATTCTCGTCGCCTTCGGCACCCGCCCTGAGATCATCAAGCTAGGCCCCGTCTGCAAGGCATTGCAGAACGCTGGCGCCGAGCTCGATGTATTCTGGTCCGGTCAGCACATCGAGCTGGCAGCCGGTCTGCTCGATTTCTTCGGCATCACCGTCACCCACAACGGCACCAACATCGTCGATGAGCAGGGTCTCGCCGGCAAGTTCGGCCGCATGACCGAGCAGGTCGAGAAGATCCTGCGCGCCAATTCCTACGACTGGATCATCGTCCAGGGCGACACCGCGACCGCTGCTGCGGCCGCCACTGCCGGATTCATGGGCCGCGTTCCAGTCGCCCACGTCGAGGCCGGCCTGCGCACCGGCGACCTCTATTCGCCGTTCCCCGAGGAGTTCAACCGCCGCCTCATCGGCCAAGCGACCACCCTGCACTTCCCGCCGACGCACGAAGCGCGCAGCAACCTTATCCGTGAAGGCGTCCCCGCAAAGGACATCGTCATGGTCGGCAACACCGTGGTCGACGCGCTGCTCTACGCTCGCGCCAAGATCGGCACCAACTACACGCCGATCGACGCCGACGTTGCGGCCCTTCCGACCGATAAGAAGCTCGTCCTCGCCACGATGCATCGCCGCGAGAACATCGGCAGCCCCATGCGCAATGTGCTGCGCGCCCTGCGCACACTCGCAAATGACGGCGACAAGGTCATCGCGCTGCCCGTGCACCTCAATCCCGAAGTGCGCGCTGATGTCATGAAGTACCTCGGCGATGCTCCGAACGTGCATCTCCTCGCGCCGTTGCAGTACCCGGACTTCGTCTATCTCCTCGACCACGCCTGGACCGTCGTCACCGACTCCGGCGGCGTGCAGGAAGAGGCCCCGACCTTCGGGCTGCAGATCCTCATCACCCGCGAGAGCACCGAGCGCCCCGAAGTGGTCAAGGCCGGCTTCGGCAAACTCGTCGGCTCCAACTACGACGCCATCGTCAAAGGCGTTCGCCAGCTCACCGCTGGCGACGAGCGCCAGCTTCTCGACGCACCGAACCCATTCGGACGCGGAGACGCTGCGGAGCGCATCGTCGCCCGCATCATGCACCGCAAACTGCACAACAATCACGCCCACGCCGCGTGACACCAACGAGAAAAGTCATGAGCGAACAATTGCAGGCAAGCCAGGTTAAGTGGAGACGGCTCCGCAAGCTGGTGTTGACCACCCTCTTCATCGGTAGCGCGGGTGCCCTTTCGGTTTACGCACTCGGCGGCGGCAGCCTCATGCTGGACGCCGACGGGCTCGTCACGCGCCAGACCGTGGCCGTCGCCTCCCCCTGGCCGGATGCGCGCATCCGCGAGGTCAGCGTGCGTCCGGGTGACTGGGTCGAAGCCGGCCAGAAGATTGCCATCGTCGACTCCGCTGCGATGTCACGCTCGCTCGCCGATCTCGCCGCCGAGCAGGCGCGCGTCACCGGCCGCATCGCCCAGCTCGAAGGCCGCCGCCAGGTCGTCAACGCCCTCATCCCGATGGCGAAGCTCTCCGCCGAGAGCACCAACGCCTACTTGAGCAAGCTCGAGGCTGCGAACACCAAGGGCCTGATGCTGGCTCGTTCGATGCAGCAGATGTCCACCGCCCAGGTGCAGGCGATGGACAAGCTCCTCTCACTCGAAGCGGAGAAGACGTCGCTCGAGACTGAAATCACCGCCAACCAGGGCGCACTCCAGCAGGTGTCGGCCGCCTACGCTGACCTGCAGCGCACCTATGGCAGTGGCGTGCTCACCGCCCCGGCAAGCGGCTACGTCGGCAGCCATGTCGCCATGGTCGGCGAGGTCCTCAGCTCCGGCACCACGCCGGTCGCCAACATCTACGCCGGCACCAGCTACGTCCTCGCCTACATCCCTGAGAACTACCTTTTCGACGTTGACGAGGGGCAGGAAGTGTCGATCAAGGGTCGCGGTCGCGTTGCCACCGGCCATATCGAGCGCGTGCTTCCCGTCACCGACGCACTTCCGCCGGAGTTCCAGCTTCCCAATCGCGTTCGCGGTCGTGGCCAGCTGGTGCGCGTTTCCCTTTCCAAGCCACAGGACTTTGCCCTCGACGAGAAAGTCCGCCTCACGAGCTGTTATACGGACAACTGCCGCCTCACCGTCTCCGATGTCATCGAGGCCGCTCTCCCCGGCTCTTGGTGGTCGAGCAAGGACACGGTCGAAACGGCTCGGGTGCATCGCCAGAAGACGCAGGCAACTGCAAGTGCAGAGGCGGCAGCGCCGGCGGAAGCAACGCCCGTCATCTCGTTGGATGACCATTTCGGCGATCCCGACCTTACCAAGCGCCCGCTCTCGGAGATCCTCAACGACCCCGGCGAAGCCGACCGCCCGCTCACGGGAACTATCGAGCGTCCGGCCATCATGGCTGTACCGCCGACGACGGGCAGCTTGCAGCAGTCAGACCCCATGCGCCCACGCACCTGAGCGACCAGACACAACGCAAAGAGGCGCCTTTCGGCGCCTCTTTTTTCCAGCTATTCGTCTGCGCGCTTTACTCGGCTGCGGCCCGAGACGCCTCGACGATGGCATGTGCCTCGTCCGCGCTCTCGAAGATATGCGGCTGCAGCCCGCGGCGCTTCAGCGCCTCCTGCATCTTCAGCCGCATGAACGAGCTCGTCGAATACCGCGCCGTCGTCGTGTAGTAGTGCTTCATCATGTACTGGATCATCTCGGCGTAGTCGTCGTAGAGATCCTCCGCCATGCGGAAGCCGTCATGATTGACCACCGCATTCACCCGGCGCCCCGCCTTTACGCAAGCGTCGACGAGCACCTTCTGCAGATCAACGACGTCGCCTTTCTTGCGCACGCTCCAGCCCTCGAGGTTGAGGAACAGGATGTTGCGCTCCGGATCGTAAGTGCACCGCTCGCATAGCTTGAGATTGGTCAGTTCTTCCATGAGTTCCATCGGCTCATCACGGAAGATGCGAGCATCCATCGGCATCGGCTTGTTGATGATCGGCTTGAAGTCCATGTGCGCGAGGATGTCCCGCTCGATGTCGATGCCCGGCGCCACCTCGATCAGCTCCAGCCCGCCCGGTGTGAGCTGAAACACGCAGCGCTCGGTCACATAGATCACCGGCTGAGACTTCGACGCAGCGTAAGAACCGCTGAACGTGATCTGCTCGACTGCCTTCACGAACTTGCGCGCGCGCCCTTCGTTCACGATGCGCAGCTTGCCGTCCTCGATGGCGATCTTCAGACCGCCTGCCGTGAACGTTCCAGCGAACACCACAGCGCGCGAGTTCTGCGAGATGTCGATGAAGCCACCGCAGCCGTTGAGACGGCCACCGAACTTACTCGTGTTGACGTTGCCCTGCTCGTCCACCTCGGCCACGCCGAGGCAAGTAAGGTCGAGCCCTCCACCGTGATAGAAATCGAACATCTGGTTCTGATCGATGACGCTGTCGGCGTTGGCCGACGAGCCGAAGCTCGATCCGCCCGCCAGCACACCACCGATGGCACCAGCCTCGGTCGTCATCGTCAGGTACTGCGTCACCTGCTCTTCGGAAGCCACCGCCGCGACGCCGTCAGGTGCGCCGACGCCCAGATTGATCGCACCGTTCAGCGGCAACTCGAACGCCGCGCGCCGCGCAATGATCTTGCGCTCGTCGAGTTCCATGCGCGGCATGTGCTCGACGGGAACGCGGATCGCACCAGACAGCGCCGGGTTATAGTGCACGCCGTAGTTCATGCGGTGCATTTCCGGCGGATCGGCCACCACCACGCAATCGACGAGAATGCCGGGAACGCGCACGTCCTTCGGCCTCAGCGAGCCATGCGCTACCACGCGCTCGACCTGCGCGATAACGATGCCGCCGTTGTTGTGCGCCGCCATCGCCTGCGCGAGGCAGTCCAGCGTCAGCGCTTCCTTCTCCATCGACAGGTTGCCGGAGGGATCGGCGCTCGTCGCACGGATCAGCGCCACGTTGATCGGCGTCGCCTTGTAGAACAGCCACTCCTCGCCATCGACCTCGACGCGCTTGACGATGTCTTCGGTCGTCACCTCGTTCACCTTGCCACCGCCAAGGCGCGGATCGACATAAGTGTGCAGTCCCACTTTGGTGAAAAGACCGGGCTGCCCGGAAGCGCACGAGCGATAGAGCTTCGAGATCACGCCCTGCGGAAGATTGTATCCCTGGATCTTGTTCTTTTGGGCAGCTTCCGCGACCTTGGGCATTCTGCCAAAGTTCGCCGCGATGACGCGCGACAGCAGACCCTCATGATGCAGGCGGCCTGTACCAAGCCCCTTCGAGTCGCCAGCGCCCGCGCACATGATGAGCGTCAGCCCCTTGGGATGCTGGCTCTCGACATAGCGATGTTCGAGCGCGGCGTGCAGCATCTCCGGGATGCAGCTCTGCACGAAACCTGTGGTGCAGACGACGTCGCCATCATTGATCAATGCGACAGCCTGTGAGGCCGTAATGACCTTGTTCTTCATTTTTGAAGCAGTTTCCCCGGTCCGTTGAGGATGCGGGCGGCGTCCCGGCCAGCCGAACCCCCTGTCAGGATCTCGTTATTACACCTCCGAAAGTAGACGTAGCGGCACACGCCCGCAACGGCCGAAGAGCATTGAAACTACAGCAGACTTTGCTGCACCGCAGTAGAACCCACCCCGCGTCCTACCCGCAAGACAGATGCGCAGTGCGTGCCGATTGTCAGCGGACGCATTAGGCAGCGCGGATGGAAGCAAAAGTCCAGTGATCACATAGAGAGATTGGAGCCACAGAAGTTCGCGTTCCCGATCCGGACCGTCCGCACCGCAATGCGAGCTGTAACGTCCGTGCCCCGGGAGGGTAGTCATTTCCCACCCGGCAAAATCGTCTCAGCGTATCGCCGCCACCGTCTCCCACCGGTCGGACACAGAATCGCTGCCCAGCAGCCGTTGCCGGATCCGGCGCCGAACTCGAGTTGCATCGACGCCGAGATTGCTAAACGCCCCTTAGCGACCCTTCTCCTGCGCCTTGCGCAGTGCTGCTGCGAGCGCGCTTTCACCGGCTGACTGGGCGGCCTGCCGCGGAGGCGGAGCAGACGAGCGCGGAGCCGAAGCACTCGGTCGCGCTGCCTGTTGCCCGGCGCCGATATCGATGGCACCCGACTTCATCGTCAGCGCGATGCGCTTGCGCGCGACATCCACCTCTTTGACGCGCACCTTCACCACGTCGCCGGCCTTCACCACCTCGTGCGGATCTTTGATGAAGCGGTCCGCCATCTCCGAGATGTGCACCAGTCCGTCCTGATGCACGCCGATGTCGACGAACGCGCCGAACGCGGCAACATTGGTCACGACGCCTTCGAGCTGCATCCCCGGCTTCAGGTCGCCGATGCTGTCGACGCCATCCGCGAACGTTGCGGTCTTGAACTCAGGCCGCGGATCGCGGCCCGGCTTCTCCAACTCGGCAAGAATATCCGTCACCGTCGGAATGCCGAATGCCTCATCGGCAAACTGCGCCGGCTTCAGCGATTTCAGAAACGGCTTATCGCCGATGATCGATTTCAGCGGGCGGCCCGTCGCTGCTGCGATCTTCTCGACAACTTCGTAAGCCTCCGGATGCACGGCCGAGCCATCCAGCGGGTTCTTGCCATCCATGATGCGCAGGAAGCCCGCCGCCTGCTCGAATGCCTTCGCGCCAAGCCGCGGCACCTTCTTCAGCGCCACACGCGATTTGAATGCGCCGTTCTCGTCGCGGAAGGCAACGATGTTCGAGGCCAGCGTCTGATTGAGACCCGACACGCGCGACAGCAGCGGCACAGACGCCGTATTCACGTCGACACCGACGGAGTTGACGCAATCCTCCACCACCCCATCGAGCGAGCGCGCCAAGCCGCCCTGGTCGACGTCGTGCTGATATTGCCCAACGCCGATCGCCTTCGGCTCGATCTTCACCAGCTCCGCCAGCGGATCCTGCAGACGCCGCGCAATAGACACCGCGCCACGCAAACTGACATCGAGATCGGGGAACTCCTTCGCCGCCAGCTCGGACGCCGAGTAGACCGAAGCGCCCGCTTCCGACACCATTGCCTTGGTCAGCTTCAGTTCCGGCATCTTCGCCATCAGCTCGGCGACGAGCTTGTCCGTCTCGCGACCGCCGGTTCCGTTGCCGACGCTGATGATGTCGACCCGGTGCTGCTTGCACAGCGCCGCAAGCGTCGCCAGCGACCCGTTCCAGTCACGGCGCGGCTCATGCGGATAGATCGTCGTCGTCGCCACGACCTTACCGGTCGTATCGACCACGGCCACTTTGACGCCCGTGCGGATGCCCGGATCGAGCCCCATCGTTGCACGGGGACCTGCAGGCGCCGCCAGCAGCAGATCTTTCAGGTTGCGCGAGAATACCCCGATGGCTTCCGCGTCCGCCTTCTCCTTCATGCGCGCAAGCAGCCCCGACTGCAGCGAACCATGCAGCTTGTCGGCCCATGCGCGGTGCACCGTATCCCCGAGCCACGCATCGGCGGGGCGCCCACGATCGGCAATCCCGAACGCGTTCTTGATGCGCCCCTCGGCAGGATGCGTCTTCCCCGCCTCGTGCGGAATATCGAGCTCCAGCGCCAGCACGCCCTCGTTCAGGCCGCGCAGCATGGCGAGCGCGCGGTGCGAGGGGATGTCCTTGATGCGCTGCCCGAACTCGAAGTAGTCGGAGAACTTGGCGCCTTCTTCGTTCTTGCCCTTGCGCACCACCGACTTCAATTCGCCGTCGCTCCACATCCATTCGCGCAAGCTGCCGACCACCGTCGGCGTTTCCGCAATGCGCTCGATGAGGATGTGCCGCGCGCCTTCCAGCGCCGCCTTCGTATCGGCGATGCCTTTTTCGCTATCGACGAACTTGGCCGCTTCCGCTTCCGGATCGAGTGCAGGATTACTCAGCAGGGCCTCGCTCAGCGGCTCCAGGCCCGCCTCACGCGCGGCCTGCGCCTTCGTGCGCCGCTTCGGCTTGAGCGGCGCGTAGATGTCTTCCAGCTCGATCTTCGTCTCGGCACCGTTGATCGATCGCGTAAGCTCCGGCGTCAGCTTGCCGAGACCGTCGATGGTCTTCAGCACCAATGCGCGCCGGTCTTCCAGCTCACGCAAATAGCCGAGCCGCTCTTCCAGCTTACGCAGCTGCGTATCGTCGAGGCCGCCGGTCTTCTCCTTGCGGTAGCGCGCGATGAACGGAACCGTCGCCCCCTCACCCAGCAACTCCACTGCAGCAGCGACCTGCTTGGGAGCAACGTTGAGCTCGGTTGCGATGCGTTGATTGATCTTGTCCATGCTGCGCTCCTTGCCACCCGGGGCTCATGCAACGCCTTCCCCGAGCGGGTCAAGTGGATGAGCCGGCTCGCCCGTGGACTGGCCCCAGCAGCAGGGCCCCGCGTGGCGTCAATGAGACAACGTGCGCGCCTTTGAACGCTCTTTCCACCGATTCTATAGGGCGGCCGCCACACGGCTATTGCGCCGCGGAATAATCGCGCTCGTCAGCGCTTCACGCACGGCAGGATATAACTGAAACCCTGAAAGTCGCTGAAATCGACGCCGGCATCGTAAGGCTGCACCTCCACGTGCACGCCATCGTCAGGCGGGTCGTGCAGCGCCATCAGATACAATGGATCGATCAGCCGCGCGGTATCGTTGTCCCAATCGGGGCGGCCATATTTGTTCGTCTTCCACACTGTCGCCGCGTCGTCGCGCACCTCGTACACTTCCAGATGCACTTCCGGCAGGTACTTCGCTTTCCCGCCCGGTCGAAACACGTTCGCCAGCTTCTGTCCACGTTCGATCCTGTCGCCGGGTTTAAAGCCAACGACGTCCTCGTACTTCAGGTGATAGAACGCCGAGTAGTAATACGGCGCACCCTTATCGAGGTTGAGATCCTCTCGCGTATGCCGGATGAGCAGCGCGCCTTCATCGCCCCACTGCCAGTTGGCCTTCCATACCGCCGACACCACACCAGGCGCCGGCGCCAACACCGCATCACCCAGACGCCCACCGTCGATGCCCGAATGCACCTCGTCGCGACGCGTGCCATCGACGTCGATCCAGCTCGCGTAGAGCGAAGTCAACGGCGAGCAATCATATCCTTCCGGATAGCTCGGCTTCAGCCCCGTGCGCGTAATGTCATAGCCCTTCTTCACGGACAGCTTCCCTTGCGCAGCAGGCTGCAATGCTAACAGCGCCACAATGCAAGCAGAGACGCCCAGCCCGCTCCTGATATTGATCCTCACGTCCCCTCCAGTGATTGCGGCCCCACCCATGTGGGAGCAATCGCGCCTTCGTTAAGGCGCCTCTGGATCCATTCGGCCATTAGCGTCAACGGTTAACGAAAACGCGCAATGTTTTGCGCATTTGCTTCAATTGCTCCGCACATTTGTGCACAAGCGGTTAATCGGTAGCCCCAATTGGCACGCGCCATGCGTCGCTCGCGTACGAACTCGTACGCAAGGTCCAATGAATGCCGGCCAACACCGCGGTGCGCACGCTACCCAGCGCGTCCGACGTCAACCATGAACGCACCGCCAAGACGCTTTGCTTCGGCGAGCTTGTCGCTCTCCCCGCTTCCGTTCCTGCACATGTCAGCCTATGGCGGCTCGACCGCAGCGAGGATAACTTTGTCGCGCCACGCAGCCTTCTCACCGCTGAAGACTGGCGCGAACTAAGCCGTCTGCGCGGCGACGCACGAGAGCGTGGCTTTGCAGTTCGCGCGCTGCTGCGCGCAGCGTTAACGGACGCTGTGGGGGGAACAATCGCGCCCGAAGCATGGCAATTCACCCGGAGCAACTACGGCAAGTTGCTGCTCGCTCCGCATCTGCCCGCGCTCGACTTCAGCATCTCTCACGCCGGAACGACCTCGTGCATCGCCATCTCCACTTCGGGGCGCATCGGTCTCGATATCGAGCATTGCGCTGTGCCCAACTGGCACAGCCTCGCCGACGACTTCCTACTCAGCACAGACCGCGACATGATTAATCGCGCCCCGCCCGCCCAGCGCGAAAGTGCGTTTTCGCACGCTTGGACGGCCAAAGAAGCCTTTGCCAAGCTCCTCGGCGTCGGCCTTGCCGTGAGCGCCCCCGCCAACGACTGCGGTTTTGGAACGCGACTTGCGACATGGGATCTCGAAAGCCCTTCGGGCGCCCTGAGCATCAGCCTTGCCTTCGATGAACCCGTCGAAAGGGAGCTCAAACGCGCCTGACGAGGCAGTAACCAAACCGATCCTCGGCTCAAAGAGGACTTAGGGAAACGCATCATGGCTTTCGTTGGCACCGAACACACCGGCGTCCCAGTGAGCCACCCCACCGCGCCGCGTTTCCTGCATCGCTATTTCGAGCGCCAGGTCGACCGCGTGCCTCATCGCGTCGCCGTGGAGTGCCAGAACGCCTCGCTCACCTACGTCGAGCTTGACCGCTACGCCAACCGTATCGCCCACGCCCTGCAGCGCTGCGGTCTCGAACCAACCGCGCTCGTCGGCATCCTCCTCGACAAGTCCCCGGACCTCTACGCCACCATGCTCGGCACACTGAAGGCCGGCGCGGGGTACGTGCCGCTAGACCCCAAATTCCCCACCGACCGCATGTCGGCCATCCTGGCTGATTGCGGCGCCAGCGTCGTCATCACCGATGCCGTTGGCGCCGAGCGTCTCGGCGGCACGGTCGACGCACGCTTCCTGCTTCTCGATTCCGACAAGGATTGGATCGAAGAGCTGCCGGCCACAACGATCTCCACCCGCAGCCTCGATCTCAAGCCCAAAGACCCCTGCTACGTCATCTATACGTCCGGCTCCACCGGCCGCCCCAAAGGCGTGATGATCGAGCACCGCAACGCGTCTGCCTTCATCGAGGGCATGCTCGAAGCTTATTGCGTCGACGAGGACGAGCGCATCTACCAGGGCTTTTCCGTCGCCTTCGACGCCTCGGTCGAAGAGATCTGGCTGGCGTTCTCGCAAGGCGCAACGCTCGTCGTCCCGCCGCAAGACATATCGCGCTCCCCGGTCGATGCCGCCGAGTTCATCCGGCAGCGTGCCATCACCTACTTTTCGACCATCCCAACATTCCTCTCGATGATCGATCAGGAGCTGCCGACCGTATCGACCATCGTGGTCGGCGGCGAAGCCTGCTCGGCCGAGCTCGTCAACAGATGGGCAAAGCCCTGGCGCCGCCTGCTCAACACGTACGGTCCGACGGAAGCCACCGTCGTCGCCACGCTGTCTGAATGCATCCCTGGTCAGCCCGTCACCATCGGACACGCGCTGCCCGGCTATCGCACCCACGTTCTCGACGAGGACATGGAGCCCGTCGCCGTCGGCGAAGTCGGCGAGCTCTATATCGGCGGCCCCGCCATCGCGCGCGGCTATGTGAACGCGCCTGAGATGACCGACGAGCGCTTCTTCCATCTGCCGCTCATCGATGACGGCCGTCTCTATCGTACCGGCGATCAAGTCCGCCTATTGGAGACCGGCGACCTGCAGTTCATCGGTCGCATCGACGGACAGATCAAAATCCGCGGGTTCCGCGTCGAGCTGTCCGAGATCGAAGCCGTACTACAGCAGCAGCCGGGAATTCGCGCCGCCGCTGTAAAGGTTGCCCAGACAGAGCAGGGCATGGAACTCGCCGCCTTCGTCGTCGCCGACAACGCCGACACACTCGATGCCGGCACGCTCGCCGAGGAGTTGAGCCGCGTCCTCCCCGAATACATGCTGCCGAAGTATCTCGACGTCATCGATGACATTCCGCTCTCCAACAGCGGCAAAGTCGACCGCAAGGCGCTGCCCGAACCACACACGCTTCTGAAGCGTACGCGCGGCGACATCGAACGCCCCGCAGACGAGTTGGAGCGACGCATCGTCAGCATCTGGCAGGACGCGCTCGGCATCCCGGAAATCTCGGTAATCGACGATTTCTTCACCGACCTGCGCGGCCACTCCCTGCTCGCCGCACGCACCATTTCCGCGCTACGCACCAGCTTCGCCAACACCTCCATCGCCGTGCGCGACCTCTATCGCCACCCAACCGTCCGCGCGCTCGCAATAGAGCTGCGCCAACGCGGCGTCGACAACGGCGAGCCGGCCCATACGGCCGACGAAGCATTGGTGACGCCCAGCGAACTCGCCTTCGCCAGTGTCGGGCCCATCACCCGCAACCTCGTTAGTTGGCTGCAGGGCGTTTCCGTTCTCGCCTATTACGCTCTCGCGTCCGCGCCTATCAGCTTCGCCATCCTACTCACCACGGCGATCTACAATGGCAACATCACCTGGGTGGAAGCCGCCTCCATCTCCACCGTCTTCGGCTTCGGCTACTGGCCGTCGATGGTGTTGCTCACCATCGCTATCAAATGGCTGGTGATCGGCCGCTATAAGCCCGGGCGCTACCCGGTTTGGGGCTTCTATTACTATCGCTGGTGGCTGGTAACGCGCTTCCAGGCGCTCGCCTGGTCCGACATGTTCGCCGCCACGCCGCTGATGAGCCTCTATTATCGCGCCATGGGCGCCCGCATCGGCCGCGGCGTCACGCTTGCAACCTCGCACTGCCTCGCCTTCGATGTCGTCTCCATCGGCCGCGGCAGCAGCATTGGCACCGAAACGCAGCTCCTCGGCTGCCGCGTCGAGGACGGCATGCTGGTCATCGCTCCGATTGACATCGGCCGCGATTGCTTCGTGGGCATGCATTGCAATCTCGGCCTCGACACTCTCATGGGCGACGGCGCACGTCTCGATGATATGTCGGCACTGTCGGATGGCACCGCGCTCGACCCCGGCGAAATGCGCGCTGGATCACCGGCCCTGCATGCGGCAGTGCGCGCCCCCGGCGACCAGCTGACGCCGCCGCCGCGTTTCGGCCGCGCGTTCCTGTTCGGCTTTCTGCACCTCGCCCTCATTTACGCGATGGGCTATTTCCTGCTGGCAACCATCGCGCCGTCCGCATTGCTGATCTTGGCAGCGCTCTACTTCGCCGGCCCACTGTGGACGATACCGGCTGCACTTCTGTCGGTGCCGCTGTCGGTCGCCTGCTATCTGCTCGGCACCATCGCCGTGAAGCGTTACCTGATCGGCAGGCTCGAAACCGGAACCATCCGCCAGTACAGCATCGCCTACCTGCGCCACTGGTTCGCGAAGTACCTGATGGAGAACACGCGGCAGATCGTGATGCCGCTCTACGCGACCGTCTATCTCCCCGCGTTTCTGCGCAAGCTCGGTGCCACCATCGGCCATGGCTCGGAAATCTCGACTGTCGCCCACATCTGCCCCGACCATCTCGAGGTGGGCGATGGGAGCTTCCTCGCCGACGCCTGCCTTGTGGGCGGCCAGCGGATCCACGCCGGCTACGTGCAGACGGCTCCAGTTGCAATCGGCTCCAAAACCTTCATCGGCAACAGCGCGCTTGTCCCCGGCGGCACTATTGTCGGCGACGACGTCCTGATCGGCGTGTCTTCCACCCCGCCCTGCGGCACGCGCGTGCCGGACGACAGCGCCTGGCTCGGCACGCCATCCTTCAAGCTGCCCCATCGCCAGCAGGACTGCTGCTTCCCCGAAGCAACGACGTTTGCGCCGACCAGGTCCATGCAGCGCCAGCGCGCCGTCATCGATGCCGTGCGCGTTATCGCCCCCGGTACGATCCTGATGGCCAATCTCGTCCTTCTCGCAATAGGCCTCGTCATCGCCTGGCAGAACTTGCCGCTGTGGGGCGTCGTGCTCGCCGTGCCGGCCCTCAATGCAGCCGCCTCATTCAATGCCATTCTCATGATTGCCCTGATCAAGAAGGCGCTCATGGGTACGCTCGAGCCCACCGTGCGCCCACTATGGTCCCGCTTCGTCTGGGTGAACGAGCTGGTCAACGCGCTCTACGAGGGCGTCGTCGCCATCGTCATGACGCCGCTGCTCGGAACCCGCATGGCTGCGCCGGCGCTGCGCATGATGGGCTGCAAGGTCGGAAGCTGGACCTTCATCGACACGACGCTGTTCTCAGAGTTCGACCTCGTCCATATCGACGATCACGCCGCGCTCAACCTCGGCGCCACGATCCAGAACCATCTTTTCGAGGATCGCGTGTTCAAGGCAGACACGCTCCGCATCGGCCGCGGCTGCTCCATCGGCAACATGGCCGTGGTTCTCTACGACACGCAGATGCACGCCGGCGCCAAACTGCAACCTCTCTCGGTTCTGATGAAGGGTGAAACGCTCCCCGCCGGCAGCGTGTGGGCAGGCATTCCATGCGAGCAGATCGCACGGGGTCGAGCCAGCGTTCTGGCGCAGCTCAAACCGCCGCCGATCCCCGCAACGCCTGTAATCTATGTGGAGCTGCCGCGCGCCGCCTGAGATCAGTTCTCGAACGTGATGCGCCCGACCACCTTGCCGTCGCACACGTCCGAGCAATCGATGTATCCGGGCACGTCGAACGTATCGTAGAAGCGCAGGTCGAACTCGAAATAATCGATGACGACCGAAGCGCCGACGTTCCAATACCAGTAGTCGAGACCGCCCTTGCTGGGCTCGCCATCGCTGTAAGCCAGCATGCCGCTGACGGAGGGCTGCCAGTCGTCGCCGAATTTCGGCAGATACTTCACCAGCGATGACTCGATGATCCAGTTGCGACCCACGCCGCCCTGATAGTCGGGAGAGTAGTAAAGCGTGACACCGCCGACGAGATCCTTCGGAATGAGATCGTAGTTCACCGAGCCGTAGAACTCGAAGAAGTCGAGGTCAGCCCAGCCCGCCGAGTTCGGATAGGCATAATAGATGAAGCCGCCATCCAGCTCCGTCCGCCCGAACTTCTTGTTGGCGCCGACCCAGCTGTAGATCGAGTAGTCGCCCGACTCCTCAAATCCATTGTCGAGATTGGGGAAGACGCCGAAGTTGACGTTCGTCGCCCACACACCGGCATAGAACCAATCGTATTTGAAGTCCGCGCCGCCCTGGATAGCCGCGCTGCCATCCGTGTCGCTGAAGCCGCGGAATCGATAGTCCGACGCGAGGCCCACGTTCACGCTGAACTTGGCACCCTTCGCGTTCTCTTCATTGTCATCGAGGATTTCCAGCGAAGGAATGCCTGTCTGCGCCTGAGCGGGCTGCGCGAGCGCGTGCTGCATAGGCAGAAGCATCATAAATACAGCGCACCCGACAAGATTTCGGATCGCCTTCAGAACTTCCGTCCGCAGCATCAATGCCTCCTGCAACCCCGGAGCGAGTCTTCTTCTCGATTTTCTTCCGTACGCATCCGCTCAAATCGAGACACACCCGATTCGCGCTGCTCCGACAAACGCTAGAGCGCGACAAAGGCAGGTTGCGTCGGACGAGTAACACTGAGGACACAAGGTGGAAAACCGGTGGGAGGACGCCTCGACATCCCACCCGAATCACCGCCACTTCCAACCAAAGCTCGACGATTGAGCGAAGGCGTACACAGCCTCCGAAAATAACGAGGGATTGGCATGCTGCGACTGACACTCGGACTGACCTTCGCGCTGGCGATCGCTGGTTCCGCATTGGCAGACGGCTACGAGGATCCCAAATCGTTCAAGGCTCCGGCCGCGCCCATCTGGAGCGGCATCTATCTCGGCGCCGGCGCCGGCTATGGCCAGGCGGACACCCGCGACGACTATTATGAGAACGTCGGCGGCCAGACTTACAGCACCAGCTTCAGCGGGCAATCCGCTCAGGGCGGCCTCATCCGCTTTCTTCTGGGCGCCGATCGCCAGATCAAGGAAAAGTTCGTCCTCGGAGTGTTCGCCGATTTTGATTGGACCGACATCAGCCAGACCTACAAGGCGACGGCCACCGGCAGCAGCGACGCCATCGATGATGAGCTGACGATGGAATGGCAGTGGTCGATCGGCGGCCGCGCCGGTTACCTCTTCACGCCGACGACGATGCTTTACTTCCTCGCGGGCTTCACCCAGGCGCACTTCAAGAGCGACGGCTGGTACGACATTTACCCCGATACCGGCCCGGTCGATGTGCTGCCCGGCAAGTCGTCGATCACGTACAATGGCTATGTCGTCGGCTTCGGCATGGAGACGCTGATCGGCCACAACGTCTTCCTGCGCGGCGAGATGCGCTATTCGGAATTCGACGGCCAGGTCGTCAACAGCGGCACGCTGTTTGGCGACAGCTACAGCGACAGCGAGCACCCCAGCCTCCTCACCGGCATGCTCGGCATCTCCTACAAATTCAACCGCGCCGACTGACGTTGACGGCACACCACTCTCGCGCATTTGGCGAGCGGTTCTGCCGCGCCACAACCCGTGAAACGTGCTCGATTAAGCGCTCAAAGCCTGCGCGCTTGCCTGCCCGCCCCATCGCACCTAACGTCTCGAATTAGTTGAGGTCCTGGTTGGTCCGCTCAGGACATGAGCCCGTGGAGCGAGTGGTAGCGTCGACATGCAGCCCGAGCTATTTCTGCACGTTGGTATTCACAAGACAGGCACAACGTTCCTGCAATTACTGCTTCAGAAGCATCGACAGCTTCTCCTCAGCGCCGACCGTCTGCTCTTTCCCAACACTGGACTATCCGCTCCCAAGCATCACGGCCCAAAAGCGAACGGCCTGCCCGGTCACGACGGTTTTTGCTCGCCGAGCGAGCGCAATTCGATGGTCCGGGCGCTTGCTGAAGAAATAGCATCCACTGCGCCTCGACGCGTCTTCATATCGGCTGAGAACCTCAGCACTACTGCGCCTCAACACGTGCGGGCGCTCGTCCGAGATCTTGAGGGCATCGGCCCGGTTTCAATCATGATAACCCTGCGTCGCCAGGACAAATGGATTGACAGCTTCTATCGGCAGCAGGTTGCAGGCAATCGTCATGGCGAGACACGCGATTTCCGGAAGTATCTCGAAGACGCAGGCCCAGCGCTGCTCGACTATGCGAATCGCTTCGGCTTTTTTCGCGACACCGGCTTCTCAGGCGAATTCATAGCCGCTTCGTTCGACGATATGACCAAGGGACCAGGCATCGCCCGCTGGTTCTGCCAGACTGTCGGAGCTGACCAAGCTGCCGACACGCTCTGTTCGAGCGACGTTCCACGTTACGCCTCGCTCACTCGCCTTGAGACGGAAATCACGCGACTTATGAACCTCTCGCCAACCCTAGGCTCAGCCAGGCGCACCGAACTGCTGCGTGCCGTCTATGAACTGGGAAGCGCCACCGACACGCCATTCACGACGAGTGACATCTTCGAGGAACTGCGCTCGGTCTACGAGCCGAAGAACCTTGCGTTGGCGAGGGAATGGAATATTTCCCCGGCGGCCGAGTTCACCACTTGGACCAAACCGAAGCGCACCGAAGAATGGAGCGACCACTACGAAGCGATCGCGAACCAGCTCGCGATCGCCGTAAACGCGATGTACATGCCAGCGGGCAGAGCCCGGCACCTCCGTCGCCTCGCTGACACGTGGATCGATCTCCGACGCCTCGCAGGCATGAAAAGGCATTAGAACGACGCATAGGGCGGCTCTAGTCTGGGGCCGTCCGGCGCGCTGCTGCGCTGCCGACTAGGATCGCCGCGGCTTGGCCCGTGCGGTCGCGGGCGCCGACGCCGGATCGTCCGGCCAAGGATGGCGCGGATAGCGTCCCTTCATCTCTGCCTGCACCGCAGCCCACGAGCCCTTCCAGAAGCCGGGAAGATCGCGCGTGATCTGGATGGGCCGGTGCGCGGGCGATAACAGATGCAGCGTCAGCGGCAGCTTGCCGTCTGCAATCGATGGATGCTGCGTCACGCCAAACAGCTCCTGCACGCGCACATGCAGCGCCGGCGCCCCCGCGCTCTCGTAGTCGATCGCGTGCCGATTGCCGGTCGGCGCTTCGAAATGCGTTGGCGCCTCCCCATCGAGACGTTGCTTCAGATGCCACGGCAGCAGCGTATCGAGCGCCGCGCCAAGATCGTCAGCGCCGATCTCGGTAAGCTTCGTCTTGCCCGTGAGAAACGGCGCCAGCCAATCCGCAATCGCAACGGAAAGACCCGCATCGGTCAGGTCGGGCCAAGCGTCCTCGCCCGCAGCCCGCAGGAACCCCACCCGATCGCGCAACTGCAATTGCGCTTTGCTCCATGGCAGGCGGTCTATGCCCAATCGCGCCATCCCCTCGGCGAGCAACCGCGCGGTTTCATCATTCCCCACCAGTGCGCGCGTCTCGTTGGCCAGCACGATTGCTTCGAGGCGGCGCACCCGGCGCGATCTCAGCGCCGCCGCCTGCACATCGAATTCAATCTCATCGCTCTCGCGGATGCGCCCCCCGGCGGCGGCCATCACCTCTGCCTCATCCGCAGCGGCCGCCAGCAGAATGCGCGTCGACGCAGCCTTGCCCGACAGCTCTGCCGCGATGATGAACTGCGACCGCGCCAATGGATGCGTCGGCTCGACATTCGCGCCGCGTCCATTCGCCAGCAGAAATTGCCCGCCGCCGCCGCGCGACTTGCCGATCCGCTCGGGGAACGCGAGCGCCAGCAATTGCGCAACGGACATATCCTCGCGCGCCCGGAGAGGACCGGCGCCCTTTGCCGCGATCCGCGCCCAATTCGCCGCCAGTTTGCGCATGTCGTTTGCGCGGCGCGTGCGATCTCGGCGAAACCCCTCCAACCGCTGTACCAGATCGACGTCATTGCCGCCGAGCCCGCGCTCGACGATCACCGCCGCGATTTCCGCCGCTTCCTCCGCGTGGCCGCGCTCTGCCGCGCTGATCACCATGCGTGCAAGACGTGGCGGCAACGGCAGCGACCGCAACCGCCGCCCCATTGCGGTAATACGCCCCTCCGCATCGAGCGCCGCCAGCTCCATCAGTTCATCGCGCGCTGCATCGATAGCCGCGATGGGCAACGGATCGAGCCAGCGCAGCGAGCGTGGATCGCCCGCACCCCACTCGGCACAGTCGAGCAGCAACGCTGAAAGATCCGCAGAACGGATTTCCGCCTCGGGATACGCGGGCAGACTCTGCGTCTGCGGCTCGTCCCATAAGCGGTAACAAACGCCGGGCTCCGTTCGCCCCGCGCGCCCTCTGCGCTGGTCGGCGCCGGCCCGCGACACGCGCACGGTTTCAAGCCGCGTTACGCCGACATCCGGCTCGAACCGCGGCACGCGCGCAAGGCCGCTGTCGATAACGACTCGCACCCCCTCAATGGTGATCGACGTCTCGGCAATCGACGTCGCCAGCACCACCTTGCGCTGCCCTTTGGCAGCCGGCTGCAGCGCGAGATCCTGTGCCCGCATATCCATCGCGCCATAGAGCGGCGCCACCATGATGGCAGGATCGCTGATCCGCTCCCTCAGTCGCTCCTCGACCCGGCGAATTTCACCCTGCCCCGGCAGAAACACGAGGATAGATCCCGTCTCCTGGCGCAGCGCAAGCATCACAGCATCCACCGCCTGATCCTCGATGCGCGCATTTGCATCGCGCCCGAGGTACCGCGTCTCCACCGGAAACGCCCTGCCCTCACTGACGATCACCTCCGCACCACCGAACAGTTCCGCAACCCGCGCGCCATCGAGCGTTGCCGACATCGCCAGGATGCGCAGGTCATCGCGCAGCGCGCCCTGAGCGTCGAGCGCGAACGCCAGTCCGACATCGGCATCGAGCGAACGCTCATGGAACTCGTCGAACAGCACTGCGCCAATCCCGTGCAACTCGGGATCATCGAGAATCATGCGCGTGAAGACGCCTTCCGTGACAACCTCGATGCGCGTCTTCGGTCCCGACTTTGAGACCATGCGTGCGCGCACCCCGATCGTCTCTCCGACAGTCTCGGCCAGAGACTGCGCCATGCGTTCGGCCGCAGCACGCGCTGCGATCCGGCGCGGCTCCAGCACCAGGATTTTGCGGCCCTTCAGCCAGCCTTCGTTCATCAGGGCCAGGGGAACGCGCGTTGTCTTGCCTGCCCCCGGTGGCGCGACAACCACGGCCGACGCCCGCGCCGAAAGAGTGCGGCGGACATCATCCAGAACGGCATCGATGGGAAGCGCGTCTGCGAAATTCATGGCCGCTATATCCAGCAACGAAATCGCCCGCGCAAGTACACCAAACCCTGTCCCGGCAAACTCAAATAGGCATTGGAACGGGCAGAAGCCGCCTTCTGATGGGCCCTGCTCAAACAATTGCCACGGTTCTTTCGCAAGTGGAACACTGACTTCAGCGAATCGACCGGCCCCACATGCCCCGGAAGACGTACCTGCTGCGCTCTGCAGCCTCGAAGATCGCGACCCGTTGCTGGCGCCCGCTACCGGCTTTGTCCGCCGTCGCCGCATTGATTTTCACCGGCATGGCCATCACACCGCCGGTAGCCGAGGCCAAATCGCCCGGCAGCCGCTACTGCTTCCACGGCTACTGCCACCGCGTCGGCACATTGGCGCAGACCGATACCCTCGTCGGCTGGCGCGGCTACGTGCTCGCATCCTACTACGACAGCTGCGAGCGCGACCCCTTGAACCCGTGCGGCCTGACCAGTTCCGGCGCCGTATTCCGCGCCGATCTTCCCGACAACGCCGCAAGCCCGCTGCTCCCCGACGGCACCGTCATCCTCGCCTACAACCCCGACACCGGTGACGCCTCCGTGCTGCGCATCACCAACGCCGGCCCCTACAGCGGCAAGCGCAAACTCGACGTCTCGCGCGCCGCCGCCGAAAAGCTCGGGTTCCGCAAACGGGGCGTCGCCTCGCTCGTCATCACCGTGCTGCAGTCACCGACCAAAGCCGAAGCCAGTTACGTGCGCCGCCGTGCCTACGTAAAGGTGCCCGGCCACATAGGAAAGTTCGAGACGGTCGACCGCGCACTCGTCGTCGCGCACGAACGCTTCGATACCCGCGCCGACGACGAGATGTTCGCCGCCGTCCCCGAGAGCACCTCCGCACCCGAGATCGCATCGGTGCCGAAGCCGCAACTCGCCGTATCGCCTTCACTCGCCAGTGAAATGGTTATGTTGCGTTCTCCACCCCGGCCAATCAGCCGCAGCGCACCCAGTAGCGATGAAGTGGAGAGCAACTCCGTGCAGCTGGTTCACGGGCCGCGCCCTGTCAGCCGCGCAGCCTTCCTCAATCAGCTTGCCAGAACGAACAGTGCCGAAGATATGCAGTCGAATGCCGACAACTGATTGACGGCACCGGCCTCACTTCGCCTTCGCTTTCGCCTTAGCGCCGGCTCTCTCGATCAGCTTGATCCGCCCCCGGCTCACGCCAGACCGCTCGGCGATCTCGGCGTCCTGCGCCTCGATGATGGCCCTGGCAGGCTCATCGCCTTCAAAGCCGCCGAGTTCGGAACTCGGCACCTTGCGGTTGGAAGTGCGCGCCCCGTCCTCGTAGTAGACATCGAAAAGCACGAACTCGGATTGGGCCTTAGAAGGCTTGCGAGCCATTGTTCCTCTCCTATCCGCGAACCTGCAGCGCGCGCTACCCGTCACATCGCATTCGACAAGCGTCGCCCGACGTACAACGGCAGCGTTCAAAAAGCACTATGGGTTAAAGCAGCGCCACCGCGATGACGATCGCGGAATGGGTGTGCCGTCCGAAAAAATGGCGACGACGGCGACGATGGACAGCGCTCATGTCGAGCGCACATGGATCAAGCGCAACGTCTTGATGCCAAGCCATTGAGGAACGCGAGCGAAACTCGATAGCCCGCTCGCGCTCCGATGTTCTTACGCGAGCTCGATGTTCTGCACCGCGATCTTGCCGCTTCTGCGGTCCTCGGCCGTGTCGAACGAGACCTTCTGACCTTCGGCGAGGCCGCCGATCCCAGCCCGCTCGAGTGCAGACGCATGCACGAACACGTCCTTGCTGCCGTTATCAGGCGCAATGAAGCCGTAGCCCTTCTGCGCGTTGTAGAATTTCACTGTTCCGTTATCCATGACGTCCTCAGTCGGTAGCGATACTAACGGACCGGCACGACACGCCGTGTCGCAACCGGCCCAATGTTTTCGAAAAATGGAAGGTCAAAGGAAGCGAGGCGTTGTGCTTGGCATCAAACGCCACCGCTCGGTCATCCGGCCACAAGTCGATAGCAATCCATGCCGGATTGCAGCCATCCGCGCAAGCCTCAGGGCTTAATATATTTCCGCGCAAAGGTTGGTAAAGGCCGCTGCGATGGACAAACAGTGCGCAGTTACCTATATTTATCGCATCACGGACAAATCATTTGGGCTTCCGTGCTGAGAGCTTTGCGCGCTCCCGCCTTTCAAAGCGAGGAAGCGATTGGTGCAGCCACTCTCAGCGACCAAACAGCCGTTCTGCGCCGCCGGACATCCGCGGCGACACATCTGCAAAGCATCCCCCTCTGGGGTCGACAGTGCGGTCGCCGCCCTGGATCTTTGCAACTCTGCGGCGTCATCGGAGGCAGTGCATGGCTAAGTTCAAGGTTGGGCAGATGGCGGACTTCATGCCGACCAGCCGCGCAGTCCCCGCCTCGGTACGTTCCTACAAGGTACTGCGCGTGCTGCCCAATGAAGGCGGCGAACAGCTCTATCGCATCAAGACGATCAACGAGGCCTTCGAGCGCGTCGCACGCGAAAGCGAGCTCGTACAGACGTCATCGCCACTCTAAAGCGCCCTCGTCGGCCGAGCGCGCAAACCAATGGAAAGCACAACTGAAATGCCCCATGACGTCACGGTTTTGAAAGACAAGAAGGCAGCCGCTCGCAAGACGGTTGCAACGCTGGGCACCAATGACTGCCGGTGGCCGATCGGCGATCCCCAAATTCCCGGCTTCCACTTCTGTGGAGAGCACGCGAGCGATGGCCACCCGTATTGCGAAAAGCATACCGCCCAGGCAAGCACGCCAGCCCGTCCACGTCCCATCCAGAATAGAAACTGGGAATGAGCATGGAGCCAACCGGCAGCAAATTCGCGTTCGAGGCACCAGCCGAAATCTACTCGAGCGGCAGCTTTCGCAAGGGCAAAGGCCCTATGAGCTATCGCCGCTTCACGAGCAGCGCTGAGGCTATCCGCTTCGCCGTGGAGGAGCTCCCGCAGATGCTACAGCGTGGCACCGTCATGGAGGTCGGCGACGAGCGCTTCGAGTTTGCCGACATCCAGGCGCTCTACGACAGCACCGACTATCCGTTACCGCGCGTTGAGGCTGACTAGGGCGGCCAGCACCTGCTTGCGCTACGCGCTCCCCGTCCCGTTCCGGCTGGCAGCCGCCAGTCGTTTCAGCGTCGCCACCTCGCGCGCCCATTCCTTGAACGGCACTGCGGGGGTTCCGCCCATGCGGGCCCCCGGCGGCACGTCGTTCTTCACATGCGCCATACCCGCGATTTGCGCGCCGTCACCGATCTTGACGTGCCCGACGACGCCCGAATGACCACCCATGACGACGAAATCGCCAAGTTGCGCTGAGCCAGCGATGCCCGTCTGCGCCACCAGAACGCAATGGCGGCCGATAATGGCGTTATGACCGATCTGCACGAGATTATCGATCTTGGTACCTTCGCCGATCATCGTGTCATTGAGCGCCCCGCGATCGACTGCCGAATTGGCGCCGATCTCGACATCGTCGCCGACGATCACGCGTCCGACTTGCGGCACCTTCAAGTGCCCCTTCGAGCTCATGGCGAAGCCGAATCCGTCCTGGCCGATGCGCACGCCGGCATGCAGGATGGTCCGATCGCCGATGAAACAATGCATGAGCGTCGCACACGGTCCGATGTAGCAATCCGATCCAACCACGACGCGATAGCCCACGACAGCACCAGCCGCCACAGTCGTTCCCGAGCCGATCTGCGCCTCAGCCCCGATGACCGCGCCCGGCTCGATCTTCACGCCCTGCTCGATGCGCGCAGTCGGATGAATAAGTGTGCCGCGCCCGCGCTCGTCCTCTAGTCTTGCGGCGACCGGATGCAACGCGTCGGCATAAAAGAGACGCAAAGCAAAAGCGAAGGCGCTGTAGGGCGTCTTGGTCTTCAGTATTGCAGTATCCGCTGGCACGCGGCCGGCAAACGACGGCGCAACGAGACAGCCGCCAGCATGGGTCGCCGCGAGTTGATCGATATATTTTGGATTGTCGAAGAAGGCGAGATGCTGCGGTCCCGCGCTACCCAGCGGCTTGACGTCTTCAATCTCGCTGCAACCCGCCGCGAGTTGCTCCAGTTCCGCGCCTAGCTTGGCAGCGATAACCTGCAAAGGAAATGGCCCCGACCTCGTGAAGAAGCCCGGATGTTCTGTGTATCGTGCTGCTTGCATTCCTCGCCTTCCAGGCAGGTCCGTTTCATTCAATCGAGCAGGAAGCGTTAGGACGCCGATGACATACACGCACACTTACCCCGGCGTCGTTGGGTAAACCACCAGGATAACGGCAACAAGAGCGAGTGCTGTAACGAGTGGGCCCGACCCAAAGCGGGCGTGTCCCAGTGGCTGGGGTCTTCCCCTCGGGGGGCCCTGCTCACAACGACCGCATCAGCGTCGCCGACAGAAATTGGCGGGAGCTGCTAATGAGTGCAGCGTGTGGAAATCTGTCTAGCCCGAGATGCATCTGGTTTCCCGGTCTGCCGTACAGGCGGGAGCACAAGCATCTCTCGGTCGCAGGCGCCTGCGGGCTCTATGCCTACGATGCCGCCAACCTATGCTGGTTTGGGACGCTTGGCAAACTGCTGCTAGGCGCTGCGACCCAGAGCGCACCCCCGCCTGTTGGCGCAGCAATGCCAGACCTAATCACCCGTGATCATCACCTCGGGTGCGCCTTCCGAATCATCGAGATTGAGCCCGTCCTCTTCGGCCAGCTTCACGCCCGTCAGGCATACGTCGCCTTCATCGACCACCACCCTCAACACCGTCAGTGATTTTCCCTGACTTGCCCCGCTGAACGAATAGCCCGTGTCCATATCGAACTGCGATCGGCACTTTCCGCACACGAGGAAATTGCCCTCGTTGTCCATATCGACCTGTGCGGCATCGTTTGGGCAGGCATTCTCGAAGCCATAGAAATTGTTGCCCTTGCGCGTGACCAGAATCGGCCAGGGCTTGCTGCTGCCTGCCTCGTCCGGGCGCGCCAGAACGAAGCCGCGTGCCCCGCCGTCGTCGACCTCGAAGGTGGAACAAATGACAAATAGCTCGTCCATGCCGCGCGCCTCTCCAGCCAGCGGAGTGCCTGTTGTAGGAAACCCCACACACCCCGCACAAATTCCATAGCCCTGAGATGAAGCAGCAAGATGCGTGCCGCCTACCGCGCATAATATCGGTCGAGCGCGGCCTACATGGCGGCGCGGCGCAACGGGAGAAGCGGCTGCATGTCAGTATCAAGCGTTCTTCCGAGCTGCCGCGACGCCAGGATCATGGCGCGCTCGGCAAGTGCCGTGATCGTCAGCAGCGGACTGACACCAACCGCCGTCGGAATCGCCGCCCCATCGCACACATAGAGCCCTTCGTGCACGCCAAGGGGCCCTTTCTCGGGATCGAACACGCGTCCGTCCGGCGCCACGACACCGGCGTCGACGCTCTCACCCATCCCGCACCCGCCAAGCGGATGCGCAATGATTCTATTTCCACCGAAAGCCGTCATGGCGAAGGGGTTGGCGTTGAACTCCCCACCCATGGCTTCGATCAGCGCCTTGACCTTCTGCTCTGCGCGCAAACGTTCCGGCGCCGCGCTGTAACCGGGCCATTCGACCACGACGCTGTCGTTCTTCAGCACCAACCGGCCGCTGGCATCGTCATGCGAGACGACATAGAGGAGCTGTGCGCGGCTCAATCGGTCGCCGTAGACGCCCTGCCACAACAGCTGGAAAGCTGTACCCAACTTTAGCTGCAGCAACTCCTTTAGCGGCGCGAGCGCAGCCATCATGGTGAGCATCGTGCCGTCATGCACCCATACCGGTCCATCCTCATCGCCCAGATCGATCATCGCCATGCTGTGCGGACCGACAGGCCGGCCGCCTGCCGGTCGCTGTGACGGAAAGCCGGTGGCAACGGCATTGACCGGCACATCGAGATTGCCCGCCACGACGAGGTCGTCACCGTTGGCCGAGAAATTCTGGCCAAGCCTGCTGGAAAGCCTGAGCCCTCGCTGCTGCGCCTTCAGCAGCAGTTCATTGGTCCCCAATGTACCCGCTGCCAGAACCACGATAGGCGCTTCCAGGCGGACACTGGCGCCCGGCGCCGACAAGTCCTCCACGACCACTTCCCAGCCACGCGCAGTCTTTGCGATCGATTGCACCCGGCTTTCACAGAACACGGACGCACCATTACTCACCGCATCGGCGACGTAGGTGACACCGATCGTGTTCTTTGCGCCCGCGTTGCAACCCGACCAGCAGTCTCCGCAGTGCTCGCACGCATTCTGCTTCACGCCGGAGTGGTTCACGCCCGGCACATGAGAGATCGTCATCGACGGCAACAGCGCCGAACGTCCCGACGCTTCTGCAGTTCGGCACATCCCGGCATACTTGGGGAACCGCTCCGGTCCTGGCACGGGGGCGACGTCGAGCATCTCCTCGGCAAGCCCAATTCCCCGCTGGAACAGGCCGTCTTCAATCACCGCCTCCGGCCAGCCAGCTTTGCGCAGCCGAGCCATATCCGGACGCAGCGCAATCCCCGCGTTGATCAGCGAGCCGCCGCCGAGCCCCGACGCGCCGAACACGGTCAGTCCCTTGCCCACCGAGAGGTAATAGAGGCCTGTTGGATCACCGAGCTTCGGCGCCCGCCCTGTCAGTCGCGTCGCCTGCCGGCGCGCCTTCGCCGTCGTCGGAAACTCGCCCGGGCGCCAATGGCGGCCTTGCTCGAGCACAGCCACCTGAAATCCCATGCGCGCCAACCGGCAGGCCGCCACGCCGCCGCCGTAACCAGACCCGATGACAATGGCATCGTAGACGGGCATCGCTGCAGAGATTGTCTTTGTGGCAAAGGGCATGTGCGCTCGACCTCCAGAGAGAATATCCCGTTCAGCGGTTCTCTCAGAAAGTCGTTCACAGAGGCACAAACTTGGTGCGCCGCAATTTACTCAATAGCTTCCTTTTGCGACGGCCGGCCGCGAAGGCTTGATGCCGTCGCGTTCACGCGAAGCTCCCCATGCACGACGAGAATAGTCCCTGGTATCGGCGATCGCGCCGCAACCACCGAGACGGTTGCGGTCGACGTTTACGCCGTCAGCGTTTGCCGCTGAGCCTGCTCGGGACCATCCCCAAGACAACGGATAATATGATCGCGCAATTTCGTGGCGGGCGCCGCCAACGCGCGCACGGTCATGAGTGCAATCTCGGTGTCCTTGAGTTCAGGCAGCGGCTGTCCGTCCGTGACATGCAAGCCATGCGGAACCATCTCGCGCGGCAGCACAGCCACCCCGAGCCCGGCACGCACAGCGGCAAGGGTCCCGGCAAGCGACGAGCAAGTATAGGAGACGCGCCAACGCATACGCGCGCGATTGAGAGCGTCGACTGCACGCTTGCGGTAGACGCAAGGCTCCGGCGACACGACGAGTGGGAGCGGACCCCCACCAGCGATGAAGTCGTGATGACCCGAGACCCACACCAGCGGCTCGCGCCACACACGCACGCCCTGCGCGCCCGCACCCTGCTCACGTTTCACCAGCACGATATCGAAAGTTCCGTCCCGGAAGCCCGCAAGAAGATTGAGAGTCAAATCGCAGGTCACTTCGAGCGCAACAGATGGGTACGCCTGCACAAAACGCGAGAGGATGCCGCTCATATGATGCGTGGCAAAATCCTCCGGCACGCCCAGCCGGATCGAGCCCTGCATCTGAGGCTCGATGACCAGCGAGACCATCTCGTCATTGAGATCCAGTATTCTCTGCGCATAGCCGAGAACCGCCTCCCCTTCCGGGGTCAAATGTACGGAGCGGGGCGTCCGGTCGAGAAGCCTCTGACCGAGGGCATCCTCCAGCCGCTTGATCTGTAGGGATATCGTCGACTGCTGACGCAAAAGCCTCTCGGCCGCGCGCGTGAAGCTGCCCGCGTGGGCAATCGTGACGAACGTGCGCAGCAGATCGACGTCGAGATTGATGAGCGTCTTGGGCATCGGCGCCGGCATCCATCAATAAAATTCATCGTAGAGGCCAAGATTATTCAATTTGCCAATGCCGTTTGCAAGGGCCATTGGTCCACGAGGCAGGTCCGCTGCCTTCCGGCGCAGAAACCAACAGAAGGGACGAAATAGTGGCCGAACTGGCAAAGCTGTTCGAGAACAATCGCCGTTGGGCAGAGGCCAACCTCGCTGCCGACCCGCAATTCTTCGAGAGATTATCCGAGCAGCAATCGCCCAAGTATCTTTGGATCGGGTGCTCCGACAGCCGCGTGCCTGCAAATCACATCCTCGGCCTCAAGCCGGGCGAAGTCTTCGTTCACCGCAACGTCGCCAACCTCGTCGTGCACACGGACATGAGTTGCCTCTCCGTGCTGCAATTCGCGGTCGAGGTTTTGAAGGTCGAGCACGTTATCGTCTGCGGACACTATGGTTGCGGCGGCGTCGACGCGGCATGCGGCACGCGTCAGTACGGCCTCATCGACAATTGGCTTCGCAACATCAAGGACATCTACGTTCGCCATCGCGATGAGCTCGAACAGATTGCAGATATGAAGCAACGCCGAGATCGCCTTTGCGAGCTCAATGTCGTCGAGCAGGTCAAGCACGTCTGCCAAACGACGATCGTTCAGAACGCTTGGACCAGCGGGCAGCCGCTGTCGGTCCACGGACTGATCTACGGGTTGCATGACGGACTGCTCCGCGACCTTGCCGTTCGCATATCCGGCGCCAAGCAACTGGAGGAGGTTTACCGCTTCAAGATGGGCGAGGCCGCCGAATAGCAGACGCGAACGCCCTCGCCCGCGGCCTGACTGCGGCCTGCATTACGGGCGCAGACGTCCCGTATCATCAAAAACATCAATGCCACAGATTGCATATATCAATTTCTGTAAGAGTGCCTCGGAAGGTACTGAAGGACCTTGGCCTTCCGAGTTGCGGGGAACCGATAGTGCTGGAGAGTGTCCTTCACCGCGAAATCACGGAGTCCGCCTTCGTCTCAATCCTGTGGGCAGCCATTTCGCTCGCCATCGGCGCCACATTTCAAATTGATGTGCTGCTGCCGGTGCTGTGGAGCCTGGCGATCTTTGCAGCGGCGGAGGCATCCCGCATCTGGCGCGGCACCCCCCTCAACGGCTCAAACTATTGGCGCCTGGCCAAACTGAGTGTCTGGGCGGCCATCGGCTATGCGACCTTTGTCGTCGGCCCCTGGTACCTTCTGCCGATCTCGCTCGCCTTCCTCGGTATCATCCTATTCGACGAAAATGCCGCCCACCGCTCCACACCAGAAGCCGTTAATCCAGAAGCACATCGACGCTAGGTACGGTGATCGTATCCCCAAGGCCCAGGCGGGATGCCTGGGAGGAACCCCATAACCACGCTAAGAGTCGACTCGGCGCAATCGAGGCTCTATGAAGGGTGCATCGTTGGCTACGATGCCCGGCCGCTGACGACTGGGAGCTGGATGCTCCTGCCTAAAAGCAGGAGGCTTCATGGTCAGCTCAGCGTGCTACTTCGACCCTACGCTTATTCGCAATATGGTGGCTGCTTTCGACGCGGCGATGGCGCGGCGCGTTCTTCCGTCGGACGACACTCCTACCGTTCGCTTCTTCATTGCACGTCGCATAATCGATGCGGCACGGGGCGGCGAGCGCGACCGTCATAGGCTCGAGATGGCGGCCGATTCATCGCCCACTGAGCAGCGCCTGCCGGTGGCGCACCGCTCGTCGACCTAGCGCGCCGACATCTCGAACCCGCGTCCCTGACTAGCATTTGCACAATTGCCGGCGTCTTCGCGCTGAGCGTTGACCATCAACGGAAAGGAAATCACCCTGCAAGTTCTCGTCCGCGATAATAATGTCGATCAAGCCCTAAGGGTTTTGAAAAAGAAGCTTCAGCGCGAAGGCGTCTTCCGCGAGATGAAGCGCCGCCGGTCGTTCGAGAAGCCATCAGAAAGACGTGTCCGGGAAAAAGCAGAGTCCATTCGCAGGGCCAAAAAGGCCGCGCGCAAGCAGGCTCAGCGCGAAGGCTTGCTCCCGATGCCCGTGAAGAAGCCGCCCATCGGTGCAGAGCGCCGATAAACGCCATTTGCTTCCTGTTTGGTTTTTGGTTGCCGCCCTTTGTGCCTCTCTGACGAAGAGCTTCGCAGCTCCTCGGCTGCAGCCCCGGCGCGCGGCATCCTGTCATGAGATGATGGCGTGGAGTGCCCCGGCATGACGAGCGCTTCTGGATCTTGGGTCAATTAGGCGCCATTGTCCCATGTCCTCAACAGCGTTAGCCAACCGGTAGGCCTAGCCTGCGACGTTGCAGACTTCGACGCCATAGGCACCATGAAGCGCTCGTAGCAGGACGCCGAGCTGTAACCAGCAATTTCTGAGAGTTTAAGTGAGGCCATGTCCGACTTTGCACGGTGGTCAAAGTGGTTCGCTTGCGGCAGCGAACTCGGAGCACACAAGACCAATGCGCTTGCGCTGATGGCATGGATCGCCGCGCGCGCTGCGAGTGACGGAACGGGTATTGAATTCGACGAACGTGCCTGGCTGTCGCTCACTCAGCAAACGGGATTGACCGCCGATCAGGGGCGCGAGGCTCTGGACACATTGATTGCGCATGGCCTGGTGACCACCGTGGGTCAGCAGATGCCAGCCCGGCTACTTGCGCGCGCAGTCCTCTAAATGAAGCGGTTCACTGCTCGGAACCAAGCAGTGACCGCAGCGATTGCAAGCGACGTCGGCCGGAGCCCAGCGCTCGCGAGCCCAGTTAGGCGAGCTCGATGTTCTGCACCGACACCTTGCCGGTCTTGCGGTCTTCCGCCGTATCGAAGGCAACTTTCTGCCCTTCAGCCAAGCCGCTGATGCCGGCCCGCTCAAGTGCGGTCGCGTGGATGAAAACGTCCTTGCTGCCGCTAGCCGGGGCAATGAAGCCATAGCCTTTCTGGGCGTTGTAGAACTTGACTGTTCCGTGATCCATAAAGTCCTCAATCGGAAAGAATTGCTAACGGGCCGGCGCGACAGGTCGTGCCGCGGCCGGCCCTATTTTTTTCGAAGCATGGTAGGTCTAAGGAAGCGAGGCGCCATGCGCCGCGGCTCGGTCATCCGGCCACAAATCGAATGATATTCATGACCGATTGCAGTCGCAAAAGCAAGCGTCGCTGCAAATATATTTCTTTTCAAAAGGATGCGCGCGGTGGAAAATCCGGTGGCAATGGACTTTTCGCCTTTCTATCCCTACATATAATAAATCACGGACAATTAAATTTGGCCTCCGTGCTGAGAGCTGCGCGCGCTCC
Organism: Hyphomicrobium sp. 1Nfss2.1; assembly: GCF_965243865.1. Taxonomy (GTDB): domain Bacteria; phylum Pseudomonadota; class Alphaproteobacteria; order Rhizobiales; family Hyphomicrobiaceae; genus Hyphomicrobium_A. The sequence continues at coordinate 879,256 of NZ_OZ251603.1, forward strand.
CGCCTTCAACAGCGAGGGGAGCTAATGTCGGCTTACAACCGATCGTCTCGTGCAGACAGCAGCGTTGCGTCGGCTTCTTCCACGGATCGAGCGCGCCTGCGAGTTCCCAATTCGACCTGTATCGCTCTGGCGCTCGTGGCGGTGTTCGCTCCTCAGTCGCCCGCGGTTGCAGCGTGCGATACCGCCGGCATCGATGGCTACCCCGCGGAGCCAGTCGCGCACTGCGCTGAGGCTGAGATAACCGCCGAGGGCGGAAGCATGGCTGGGTGCGACGGCAATCTCGAGGAAATGGCGACGACGGGCGCAAATGCGTACGCCGCTAAAGGAAACCTGGCCGCGGCAGACTACGCGGGGCCGATTGGCGGCTTCTTCGATACCGCAGCTGAGCGGGAGAACCCGACGAACGCATGCGTCGTCAGCTGCCTGAAACTGCCGCTGGGCTCAAAGATCGTCGAGACGCGAGCCGCCACGACGACAGCCGCCTCGCAAACCACCCCTATGCGTCGCGTCTACGCCGTCCCGCGCAAAAGCATGCTCCCAGGCAATGCGGCCTACATTTCCAAGATCATCGTCGTCGAGAGCACGATCGGGCCGGTTGTCTGCATGGCCGTCGCGAACTGGCAGAACCGTCCCGCGGATCAGGGCTTCAGGTTCTACGCCTACTACGAGGCTTTGGCGGAATAGCCCAAGGAAGAGAGCAGTGATGCGGAGGTTCAGCGTGGCCAGCTTCAAGGTCGGACAGATGGTCGATTTCATGCCCGGCAGTCGCGCCGTTCCAGCCTCGGCGCGATCATACAAGGTGCTGCGTGTGCTTCCCAACGAGGGCGGCGAGCAGCTCTATCGCATCAAGACGATCGCCGAAGCGTTCGAGCGCGTCGCCAGGGAAAGCGAGCTTCGGCGCGCATCATCGCCGTTGTGACGGGCCGCGAATGAACCTGATCTGATGACAAGGGAGACCATACCGCAGATGGTGATCAACGGCCCAACAGGGCAGCACACCAAGACCTGCTAATCAGCCACCGCCGCTCGGTGGCGATGGCACTTCTGGGGACCGCTGGCTACTTCGGAGCAGCAGGCATCCTTCGCGTGTGATCCGTCATCTCGGCCCTTAGCCTATCGAAGAGGGGCTTGGCCGCCGCGTAGGCAGCGTCCTGATCGGCAGCCAATCCGAATTCGACTTCCTCGCCGTCGCGGTTCACCGACCAACGCCATCCCTGATTGGTATCGCTCGGGCCAATATCGGCAACCGTTATGTTCACCGACGTCATGTCGCTCGCTCCTAACCCGGCGTCGTCGGGTAGAGAACGAGGACCACTGCTACGAAAACCAAAGCAGTGACCAACGGTACGACCCACAGCGGCCGCGGCTTGCGCGCTGATATCCGAGCGACACGATCCTGGCTCATGATGTCGACACCCGCAGCATCTTTATGCCTTCGCAGACGGCGAGCACGAGATTGAAGATCTGAGGGTTGCTGTGTTTTGGACGCATGTGCGCTCCTATTCTGCCATACAGGCGGGAGCACAAGCATCTCTCGGTCGCAGGCGCCTGCGGGGCGAAATACCTACGATGCGGCAACCTTATGCTGCTTCGGTAGGCTTGGCAAACGACTGGCCGACCATCACGACCTCGATGTCCAGATGGGCGCGTGAGGCATGCCATCGCTATGGCGCTGCCACATCGCTGTGTAGAGCTCTTCCAGAGCCACAGTGTACGCTGCAACGTCGAACAATGGTGTCGTCAAGCGATTGCGCTCTAGCTTTGCCTTGCAGGCCTCGAAGAGTTCGATGTCGGCCGCCAGAGTCAGAGCCACCGCGAAGTAATCCTCCTCGCTTGTAGCGATCAATTCGGACAGTCCGACCGCGTGCAGCAGACTTCCCGCAACGCGCGAGGGGAACGTCTCTCCCGCGCACGTCACAACCGGTACGCCCGCCCAGAGAGCATCACTTGCTGTCGTGTGCGCACCATAGGGTGAGGTGTCGAGAACGAGGTCGGCGAGTTGCAACCGGTGGAGGTGCTCCCCCTGCCTCATATCGGGTGCAAAGATGAGGCGGTCGGGGGACACACCCCGGCGCAACGCCTCGCCGCGCAGATTGCCCTCCGCCTGCTCGGCGCACAGCAACCACAGAACACTATCAGGCGTGGCTTGCAGCAGGCGGCACCACAGATCGAACACCGGCGGTGTGAATTTGTAGGCCTGATTGAAGCAACAGAAGACAAAGCCAGCTTCAGGCAGCCCGACCTCAGCGCGCGTCGGCGTCTTTCCAAACAGCTCGCTTCGGCCGTGCGGCTGATAGGAATGCGGCATGTACGCAAACGACTCGGAGTAGTCCGAGGATGCCGCCAGCGGCGTCATGTAACGGTCAGTGATGAGATAGTCACAAATCTCGCCGCCCAGCGTTCCCGGGTAGCCGAGAAAGTTCACTTGCACGGGAGCCGGGCGCAGCATCAGCACGCCGGTCCGCGCGCCACGCGTAAACCCCTTCAAATCGACGAGGATGCCAATTCCGGCGCCATGGATAGCCTGGGCGAGTTCTGCATCGTCGAGGGCCGACACGTCGTGAAAGACATCGAACGCGGTCCTGAGGCGACGGCGCATCGCGCCCCCGTCGTCGACGCCGAACGAGAAGGCGTGCAGCTCGAACCGCTCCCGATCGTGCGCCTCGATCGACTCGATCAGCAGGCGCGAGGTGGCGTGTTCATGAAAGTCGTTGGACAGGTAGCCGATGCGGAGTTTGTCCGGCGTCCTCTTATCGTGTCGAAACGCGAGCCGGTCGCGCTCCGGCAAGCTTGCCGCCACGCGGTCGCGCGTCCAAAGCTCCGAGCAGTCACGATGCTCCCTGGCGTTGATGCCGGGCACCGACAAGAGGAGGAAAGGAGAAAGTTGGCCTGATCGCGCTCTCCCAATGGCATCACGTGCCCGCGTGGTCGACTGGGCAAACTCGTCCCACTCGCACATTTCGCGGCTACGGCTTTGAGACTTCAGCGCGTCCGCGCCGGCCATGGGTTTGTAGGCTTTCCGCCAGAGTTTCTCGTCTGCCGAACCGCCATGCAACATTGCAGCCAAGCCGCCTTGCTACGCCACCAACGGTGCTGCGGATTCGACTTGAGGCGACCCTTGAGCTATGGTCGTTCATCACGCGCTACGACCCCCGGGCGCTCGTGACTGAGAGCGACGAGTGCTCCCGCCTAAAAAGCGAGGAGCCTGCGTGGAACGCTCGAGCGGCATTTCCAAAGCCGATCTTCTCGAACCGACGATAGCGACACTTGAGGCGGACGTTGACGCGATTCCCGCCTCTCGCAGCCAATCCATCCGCTACCGCGCACGCACATCCGCATCCCTGCCGACGTCGGCTTTCTCGAAGCGCCTCGCTATCGAAGATCACTGACAACCGCGATGAAGCTGACCTTTGGAGCAACGAGCTATGGCAAGACGGCCCGCACCCGTTCACAAGTTCAAGCTGGGGCAGATGGTCGACTTTGTCCCCTCCAAGACCGGAGTGCCGGCATCCGCGCGATCCTACAAGATCGTTCAGCTGCTGCCAGCCGAGGGTGGGGAGCGTCTCTATCGCATTAAGACTGTGGCCGAAACTTTCGAGCGCATAGCACGCGAGAGCGAGCTCCTGCGCACGGCCTCACCAGTCTGAGCAACTGAAACCAGCAAAGGAGACCACGATGGCTAAAGGACAACAGAAGTCCAACAGAGAAATTAGAAAGCCGAAGAAGTCGACCGCCCAGAAGGCAGCGGCGACAAGTCCCGCCACTGTTACGTCCACCTTCGCCATCCCGTCGCACAAGACGACCAAGAAGCGCTGAGATCATCGGATACGAACTCGAACCCCGGCCAAAGCACCCACCTGATGCGGTATCACAAAGCGGTCGCGATAACGAAAGTGGAAGCACGGTGGATCATGGACCGCCGCTGCGATGCCTTGTCTGAAATCGTGGTCGTTTCGCGAGGGGAGCGCTACTACGACGTGCGCGCGATGACCCAGCTCGAGATCGACGCATTCCTCGAAGATCTGGTGCGGGCCGAGTTCGCACAATTGGAAGCTGCCAAATATCCCGACAACTGAAAGACGAGCCGCTACCCGCCATTGCTCGCGACACGTACCGAGACCGACATTCCGAGGAACGCATCAGTCATCCCCACGAAGCTGCCGGCCACGGGGACAGCCTGCTGGATGTTGCGCGCCACAGCCACGGGAATGAGATTGGCGCCGCCGACGCTCCGGTTCGTCGGATCAAAGGTAATCCAACCCGCCCCCGGCACGTAGACCTCGGCCCAGGCATGCGTCGATCCTGCATCGACTGAGCCTGCGAGAGCATTGTCAGGATTGTAGAGGTACCCCGAAACGATCCGCGCGCCGAACCCGAGGCTGCGCACCGCTTCAACGAACAGCACCGCAAAGTCACGACACGATCCCCAACCACGATCCAGAGTCTCGGTTGGAGTCTGTGTGCCCTCGTCCTCCCGGCTTTGATAGCTGACCCAGGCAGAAACGCCGATGCTCAAGTCTTTCAGAAGCGAAAGCGTGTCTGTCACATCGCCGCGGACAAATGCGCGCGACCAGCTATGCAGCCGGCCTGCCGGGTCCACGTATTGGGGAATGGCCAGGGAGCCCAGATCTATCCAATCATCAGCCAAATAGCGAAACGGGTAGGAAGCGGCATAGGCTGCAATATCGAAGATTGGCCAAGCCGCCGCATGCAGCTCGATCTCCGACACACTGCAAATGTCCAGGTGATCAGACCAGTTCTGGAGCGTGGCGGTCGCTACTGCATTGCCGAAGACGTCATGGGCCCATGTCAACGTCGCCGCCGGAGTGACGCGCACATCACTGGAGATCAGCCGCACATCGCGGCTCTCGCGCGGGCGAAGCATCAGCCGATGAACTCCGAGACTCACCGGCAGGCGGTAGCGGTAAGACGTCCGGTGCTCGATGCTCAGTCGGATAACACGCTCCATTGTTGACTGGCTGCACCATCACGACCCGATGGGATCATGCTCTTGCGGTAACAGTGTAGCACGTCCTGGTCACCGGCTCGCGCTTCGCAGGCGCTGGCGGCGGAGACATGAGAGAGCACCCGCCTGAAATGCGGCAAAGGGAGCAATTTCCGTAATCCGATGACGACACGCCCAAAATGGGCGGCGCTTCTGTCGAAGAAATGCCCCAGTTGCTCCATTTCCAAGCCGCGGCAAACACGTATTTCTTCTGGAAAGCCGAAATAGGTGAAAGTCTATTTGTGATTTCTCGACATATGCTTTGAGTCGGCAATTTCAAAATATTTCCGCAGGGCCTGTTTTTAATTCGATCCCACCCCATATATCAATAATAGTTTGGGTGATTCCATTCAGATTATACTGAACCTAACATTTTTGGTGATTTCCATGGCAGAGACCGCACACGCGACCGCAGGGACAAACGGCCCCGGCATGCGAGGTGAAATCGCGGCCAAGTGGGGCAAGTTCAGCTCTGCTGAAATCGCGGCCCTGAAGAACAAGGACGATCTCGTGGCCCAGGTACAGACGAAATACCAGCTTGAGAAGGCGCAAGCCGAAAAGGATGTCGATGCCTTCGCGAAGGGGCGTCAGCTCTAAGCACGAGGCATTGCGCGGCTGGCGGCTCCTCGGCGCAGGCTGAGGGTCGCCGCCGGTTGCCCATCGGCCTGCGGTCGCTGCAACGTCTTTCTATCATCGACTATGTTCGTCGCTGCTCGGCCCTGTCCTATTGCCAGGGCTTTCTCGGTTATGGACGAGACGATGCCGGCTCTACGGCCTCAATCCGCGGCCATGCGATAGCCGATGCCGAGTTCCGTCAGGATAACCACCGGCTCCTCCGGATCGTCCTCGATCTTCTGTCGTAGCTGCCCGATGTAGACGCGCAGGTACTGCGTATCTAGCGCGTGCGCTGGCCCCCAAACTGCCGTCAGCAATTGCTTGTGCGTCATCACCTTGCCGGCGTGACGCGCCAGCAGCACAAGCAGATCGAACTCGCGCGGGGTCAACTTGATCTCGGCGCCCTTACGGGTCACGCGATGGCGGTCCGTATCAAGCTCGATCTCGCCGATCCTCATGATCGGCGACTCCGGCTGGGCTTGCCTGCGGTGGCGAAGCGCGGCGCGCAGCCGAGCCATCAGCTCACCCACGCCGAAAGGCTTGTTGATGAAGTCGTCGGCACCGAGATCCAAAGCCTCTATCTTCTCGGCCTCGCGGTCGCGTGCCGACAGGACGACGATAGGCACGCTCGACCACTGGCGCACCTGCCGGATGACGTCCTTGCCGTCACCGTCGGGAAGGCCGAGATCGAGCACGACGACCTCCGGAGGCTCGCGCGCAATGCGCCTCGTCGCCTCCTCAACGCTCGCCGCAGAGCTTACCTCGTAGCCGTTGGCCTCGAGCGCCGGCTTCAGGAAGCGCAAAATCGCCGCTTCGTCATCGACGACCATGACTTTTATGCGCGCCATCATCGCCCCTGCCCCGCGAGCGGAAATCTCATCACCACGCGTGTGCCGCGCCCCTTCTCGATGGGGCTTTCAGCCGTGATGGATGCCCCGTGCGCCTCGACGATCCCTTTTGCGATCGCCAGTCCAAGTCCGGTGCTTTCCCCGCCGTCGGCCAAGGCCCGTCCGGGCCCTTCTGCGTGTACGAATTTCTCGAAGATATGTGGAAGTGCCGCCTCAGAGATGCCAGGCCCGTTGTCGGTGACACGTAGCGAAAGCGACTTGTCGTCAACGATTGCATCGATGACGACGCGGGTGTCGGGCAACGTGTGAATGACGGCGTTGCCGACAATGTTGGAGAGAGCCTGCTCGAGCAGCCTCGCGTCGGCATGCACGAGCGGAAGATCGCCGGGAAGGTCCACCTCGATTTTCTGTCGGGCCCCGCGGCGGCGCGCAGCACTGGCAACCCTCTCGGCAATCTCACGGACGTCCACCCAATCCTTTCGAACCTCCAGCGCTCCAGCATCGATACGCGTCATCGACAGCAGATTGCGCACCATCTCGTCCAGCACTTCTGCCTCGCCCTTGACCTGGCCAAGCAGCTCCAGCTTCGTCTTCGCGTCGAGCTTGTCACCATAGTCGATAAGGCTCGTCGCCGAACCAAGTATCGACGCAAGCGGCGTGCGAAAATCGTGCGATATCGATGCAAGCAGCGTGTTGCGTATGCGCTCCGTCTCCGCCGCACCGCGCGTGCGGACGATCTCCCGCGACAACGACGCGCGATCGAGGGCTGTCGCAGTCTGCTCGGCCAGCGCCTCGAACAGAATGCGGGCCTCAGGATCGAGCTTCTCGCCGTCATCACCGAGACCAACGCCGATGACGCCAAGGACGCCGTGCGCCGTGCGCATTGGCAGAAACAACCAGCCTACCGACGGAAGCGTTGCCGTGTCAGCGCCGGCCGGCTCGTCGTGCTTCAAGGCCCAGCGTGCAGCCATCATCTCGCCGGTTCCGAGCGCCTCCAGCGGCGGCCATGCGGCGGCGATCTCGGGCTCCTCGTTGGCGCCAAGCAGGATCACCGTCGGCCGCGCGAGACTGGCGTGGATGGCGCCCACGGCAGCGTCCGGGATGTCCTCGAACGTGGCGATGGCAGCGAGACGCCGCGTGAACTCATAGAGGCGGCGCGTCGCGCGCATGCGATCGGCAGCCAATCTCGCCTGCTCGCGCACGCGGCCGGCGAGCGTGGATATGACCACCGCGACGGCCAAGAAGACCATGAGCGCCAGCAGCTCATGCGGCTCGGCCACCGTGAAGGTGTAGAGGGGCTCGATGAAGAACAGATTGTAGGCGAGGAACGACAACACCGAAGCATAGACGGCGGGCCAAATGCCGAACGTGACGGCAGAGGCCGCAACCGCCAGCAGAAAGATCATGGAGATGTTGGGAAACGTCGTCAGACGCGTCAATCCTTCGCCGACGCCGACAGCAACAGCGACAGCGATCGTCGCCCAGAGGAAGGAGCGGGGCTCCAGCGACTGACGCCTCGGCACCGGAAGCGCGCCGCGCGCCCTCTCGCGCTCGCGGCTGGTAATGACGTGCACCGCCACACCATCGGCGCGGCGAAGAAGCTCATGCGGCAGCGAGCGCCGCAACATCTCTGTGACGAACCCGCCGCGCGAGCGCCCCAGCACAATTTGCGTCACGTTTTCAAACTTGGCAACGCGCAGAAGCTCGGCAGCGATATCGCTCGCGGTGAGCGTGCTCGTCTCGGCCCCGAGCGTACGCGCAAGTTCGAGTGCTGCCTCGACGTTGCGCCTTGCCCCGGCATCGAGCTGCTCGCTGGGGCGCTCGACAGTCACCGCCATCCAGGGCGCATCCATGACGTCGGCGAGACGCTTGCCGGCCCGGACGATGGAGACGGCATCGCGATCGGGTCCGATGCAGGCAAGAATACGTTCGCGCGCCGGCCACGGTCCTTCGATCGCTTGCGCCCGCATGTGCTCGATCAGGTCGGCATCGATGCGCTCGGCAGCGCGCCTCAGCGCTAGCTCGCGCAGGGCTGTGAGATTTTCCGGCTTGAAGAAGCGCTTGCGGGCTCTGTCCGCCATATCTGGGACGTAGACCTTGCCCTCGGCGAGCCGCTTCAGCAGCTCGTCCGTCGGCAGATCGACCAGCACGACCTCATCGGCATCCTCGAAGACGTAGTCAGGCACAGTCTCCCGTACCTTCACGCCCGTGATCTTCTGCACGATGTCGTTGAGCCCTTCGAGGTGCTGGATGTTCAGCGTCGTCCAGACGTCGATGCCGGCGGCAAGCAGCTCCTCTACATCCTGCCAGCGCTTCGGATGCCGGCTGCCGGGAATGTTGGTGTGCGCCAGCTCGTCGATGAGCAACAAGCCCGGGCGGCGCGCCAAGGCCTTGTCGATATCGAACTCAGAGAGGATCTTGTTGACGTAGATGGCCGGCTTGCGCGGGATGCCCTCGAGGCCTTCCACCAGCGCTTCGGTCTCCCGACGCCCGTGTGTCTCGACGAGTCCAACGACGACGTCGCGGCCCTCCACCTTCGCGGCGTGGGCGGCACTCAGCATGGCGAACGTCTTGCCGACACCGGGCGCGGCACCGAGGAAGATCTTCAGGCGTCCGCGACCGGTCGCCTTGGTAACGGCGAGGATGGCGTCCGGCGAGGCTCTCTGCTTTGGTGTCGAAGCGGGCATGGCCTCGCCAGATTTCCTATGGGGCGCCGAGGCTATCGAGCGCGAGGTTGAGCCGCAAGACGTTGACCTTCGGCTCGCCGAGCACTCCTAACGCGCGCCCTTCCACTTCCCCGTTAACGAGGCGGCGCAAACGTTCCTCCGGCAGACCTCGGGCCTTTGCGACGCGCGGAACCTGCATCAGCGCGTTCTGGGGCGAGATATCCGGATCGAGGCCGCTCGAGGACGTGGTCACCGCGTCGACCGGAACTGGTCCGTCGACACCTTCCTTGCGCAGCTCATCGACACTGCCCTGTACGCGGTCGATCAGCTTCTTGGTGATTGGCCCGAGGTTGGAGCCAGTCGATGCCGCGGCATTGTAGGGCGCATCGACCGTCTTGCTCGGGTCGGACGGGTCGGCACCGCTAGTAGCCGACGGGCGCGGATGGAAGTAGCGCTCCGAAGTGAACGACTGGCCGACGAGGCTGGAGCCGATCACCTTGCCGTCTTTGCGGACAAGGCTGCCGAGTGCCTGATCCTGCATCATGACCCAGGCGACTCCAGAGACGGCAAGCGGATAGACGACGCCGGTCAACACAGTGAAGCTGAGCAGCATGACCACTGCGACGCGCAGTTGCTGAAGCATGGCCTTTTCTCCTAGACGAGGTGCAGGCTCGAGACCGCAAGGTCCACGAGCTTGATGCCGATGAACGGCGCGGCGAGACCGCCGAGGCCGTAGACGAGAAGATTGCGCCGCAGCAGAGCCGCAGCACCGATCGGCCGGTAGGCGACGCCCTTAAGTGCCAGCGGAATGAGCGCGACGATGATCAGCGCATTGAAGATGACGGCGGAGAGAATTGCGCTCTCCGGTGTCGCCAGGCGCATGATGTTGAGCGCACCGAGCTCAGGCAACGAGGCGACGAACAGCGCCGGAATGATGGCGAAATACTTCGCGACATCGTTGGCGATCGAGAAAGTCGTCAACGAGCCCCGCGTCATCAGCAGCTGCTTTCCGATCTCGACGACTTCGATGAGCTTGGTCGGATTGGAGTCGAGATCGATCATGTTGCCAGCTTCGCGCGCCGCCTGCGTGCCCGATTGCATGGCAACCGCTACGTCCGCTTGCGCCAGAGCCGGCGCGTCATTGGTGCCGTCGCCGCACATGGCGATCAACCGGCCCTCCGCCTGCTCATTGCGGATGTAGCGCAGCTTATCCTCCGGGGTCGCCTCGGCGACGAAATCGTCGACGCCGGCTTCAGAGGCGATGGCGGCCGCGGTCACCGGATTGTCGCCAGTGATCATCACCGTCTTGATGCCCATGCGTCGGAGCTGCGCGAACCGCTCTTTGATATCCGGCTTCACGACGTCCTTAAGATGAATAACGCCGAGAAGGCGGTCACCATCGACAAGGCCGAGCGGCGTTCCGCCGGCGCGCGCAATTCGGTCGACGGCGGCACGGAATGCCGGTGGCTCGGCGACGGGCTGCGTTCCATTGGCGAACTTCAGCACCGCATCGACCGCACCCTTGCGCAGCTTCCGCGTTTCGATGTCGATGCCCGAAAGACGGGTGCTCGCCGAGAACTCGATGAAGCCTCCCTGAGGTACGTTGGCCGGCAGCGCGAGGCCGTATTTCTCCTGCGCCAGCGTCACGATCGAGCGCCCCTCGGGCGTCTCGTCGGCCAGGCTCGCAAGCAGGGCTGCCTCCGCGGCTTCACGTTCCGAGACGCCGGGCACAGGGACGATCTCCGTGGCCAGCCTGTTGCCGAACGTGATGGTACCCGTCTTGTCGAGGAGCAACGTGTCGACGTCGCCGGCCGCCTCGACGGCGCGCCCCGACATGGCGAGCACATTGAATCGCAGCAGTCGATCCATACCGGCGATGCCGATGGCCGAAAGCAGCCCGCCGATGGTGGTTGGGATGAGCGTGACGAGCAGCGCCACCAGCACAGTGACGGCAATGTTGGTTCCCGAGTAGGCGCCAAGACCCGTCAGCGTAACCACGGCGATGAGGAAGACGATGGTCATACCCGCGAGCAGCACGTTGAGCGCAATCTCGTTCGGCGTCTTCTGCCTCTCGGCGCCTTCAACGAGCGCGATCATGCGGTCGAGGAAGGAAGAGCCCGGCGAGGAGGTGATGCGCACGATGATCCAGTCGGACAACACCGTCGTGCCGCCCGTGACTGCGGAGCGATCACCACCGGCTTCACGGATAACGGGCGCCGATTCGCCCGTCACGGCTGCCTCATTGACGGAGGCGACACCTTCTATGATCTCGCCATCGCCGGGGATGATCTCGCCCGCAACGACGAGAACGTTATCGCCGGGGCGCAAGTCGAGCGCCGAGACGGTCTCATGGCGTTCGCGGTTCTTCGGGTCCAAGAGGCGATGCGCCAACGACTCGGTGCGCGTCTTGCGCAAGGATTCGGCCTGTGCGCGGCCGCGGCCTTCGGCCAGCGCCTCGGCGAAATTGGCGAACAGCACCGTGAACCAGAGCCACGCTGCAATCTGGCCGCTGAACGCCGCGGGTTGGCCGGTGATCAGATCGCGCGCAAACAGAACGGTCACCAGCGCCGATACGGTCGCCGTTACGAACATCACGGGGTTCTTGATCAGCGCGCGCGGGTCGAGCTTGCGGATGGCATCGGCCGCGGCGCGCCACAAGAGCGAGCTGTCGAACGAAGCGGAGTTGTAGAGCTTGCGGACCATGAATGAGGTCTCCTGTAGCAGCAGGTCAGAACGTCTTGCCGGCAAGCATCTGGAAATGCTCGGCGATGGGGCCGAGTGCCAGTGCCGGGAAGAATTCCAAACCGCTGACGATGACGATCACGCCTGCGAGCAGAGCGACGAAAAGGGCGCCGTCGGTGGGGAAGGTGCCGCCGGAAGGTGCGAGCCTCGGCTTCGCCGCGAGGGAGCCAATGATCGCCATCACCGGCACGATGATGCCAAACCGGCAGGCCAGCATGGTGATGCCCATCGTCGTGTCGTACCAGGGCGCATTGGCGGTCAAACCCGCGAATGCAGAGCCGTTGTTTCCCGCGGCGGACGAGAAGGCATAGAGGATCTCGCTGTAGCCGCGCGGGCCGGGGTTGTTGAGGCCGGCGAGAGCTGCGGGCAGCACAGCCGACACCGCGCTGAAACCTAGAATGAAGGCTGGCATGATGAGGATGGCGAGCATGGCCATCTTCACTTCCTTGGCCTCGAGCTTCTTGCCGAGATACTCGGGCGTGCGTCCCACCATCAGCCCGGCGACGAACATGGCGATGATGGCAAACACGACGAGCCCATAGAGGCCGGAGCCGACACCGCCGGGAACCACCTCACCGATCTGGATCAGCACCAGCGGTACCAATCCACCGAGCGGCATATAGGAATCGTGCATCGAGTTGACGGAGCCGTTCGAGGCACCAGTGGTGAATGTCGCCCATACCGCGGACTGCGGGATGCCGAAGCGAACCTCCTTGCCTTCCATGTTGCCGCCATCAACGCCCATGGCATGCACGAACGGATTGCCTGCCGCTTCGGCCCAATAGGCGATGGCGCAACCGGCCAATAGAAAAAGCATCATTACGCCGAGCAGCGCCCACCCCTCGCGCTCGCGTCCGATCATACGTCCGAAGGCAACGGCCAGCGCGAGGGCCAGGGCAAGGATGGCCCAGGACTCGAGCGTGTTGGTCCAGATGTTGGGGTTCTCGTAGGGATGGGACGAGTTGACGTTGAAGAAGCCGCCGCCGTTGGTGCCAAGCTGTTTGATGGCGAGTTGGCTGGCGACCGGTCCCTGCGCGATGGTCTGCTTGGCACCTTCCAGCGTCGTCGCATCGACGTAACTTGAAAGGTTCTGCGGCACACCGAGCGCTATAAGTGCGAATGCCATGACGATCGACAGGGGCAGCAGCACGTAGAGCGTAACGCGGGTGAGATCGACCCAGAAGTTTCCAACCGTCGTGGCGTTTGCACGCGAGAATGCGCGCGCGAGCGGAACGATGATCGCCATCCCCGTCGCGGCGGAGACGAAGTTCTGCACCGTCAGCCCGACCATCTGGCTGAAATACGAAAGCGTTGTCTCGCCGCCGTAGCTCTGCCAGTTGGTGTTGGTGACGAACGAGATTGCCGTGTTGAAGGCGAGGTGCTCGCTCAGGGCGCCGAACCCCTGCGGATTGAGCGGCAGGAAGCCCTGCAGCCGCAGGATGGCGTAGAGCAGCACGAAGCCGGCGGCATTGAAGGCGATGAGCGAGGCCACGTACTGCAGCCAAGTCTGCTCGCGGGTCTGATCGACGCCGGCGAGCGCATAGATGCGTTTCTCTACCGGGCCAACCGCCGGGGTGAGAAAGCAGCGCCTGCCATCCATGACTGTAGCAAGGAACGACCCTAAGGGACGCGCCGTCAGCAGGACGAGCGCGAGCATGATGGCGATCTGAAACCAGCCATTGAGTGTCATAGGTTTTGTCCAAGTTGCGCGGCGGCGCGCGCTCAGAGCTTCTCGGGATGGAGAAGCGCGAAGACGAGATAGATCGCGAGAAAAAGGGCGACGACGCCGCCGAGGATGAGATCGAGCATCACCGGCCTCACTCTTTTGCCGCCCAGCGCGCGTAAAGCTGCATCAGGGCGAAGAGCACCAGCCCGAGCGCGAGGTAGGTTAAGTCCAGCATGTAGTCCTCCTGTCGCTACCGACGTTGAGGAGCTAAGGGGTCTCACATAAGGATTCGATATGGATTTCGGGGCACCGGCGTAAGGCCCGCGTAAAGGCCGCATGCAGAGCCGCCTCCATTCACGGCGCTATCCTACGCGGACGACGGTAGGTCGCCGCCCTTTCCGTTGCATGGACTTGTCTTCAGATCGTCGCGAATGCCAACCGTGCCTATCCCGCGGTGACCAGCTGCGAGAGCACCAGCGGCTCAGGCGACCGCGTCATGCTTTGGGCGCGTCTGCCTCTGCACCTCGGCGAGCAATGCATCCCAATCGACAGGCTTGCCAATATGGCCGTTCATGCCAGCTGAAAGGAAGCCCGCTATCTCATCGGACAACACGCTTGCGGACATCGCGACGATGGGGACCAATCCCTTGGCACCGGGCAACTGGCGGATCTTCTTGGTGGCAGCGATGCCGTCCAGAATGGGCATCTGGATGTCCATCAGAATAAGATCGTAGAGCTTCGCCTCGGCCGCTTTCACCGCTGCATCGCCGTCCAGAACCACGTCGACCCGATGGCCCGCGCGCTCGAGCATCGCAGTCGCAACCTCTCTGTTGAGGTCGACATCCTCTGCGAGCAAGATCGAGCGTGGGACGAATGCCCGTCTCCTGCTGACTTTTTCACTGTCGGCCGCCAATGCTGCCGCAGGTTCCAACGGAACGCTGAACCAAAAAGTTGACCCTTGGCCGGGGGTGCTCTCTACGCCAATCTGTCCCCCCATGAGGGTTACCAGTCGTTTGCAGATCGCGAGACCTAATCCCGTACCCCCATACTTTCGGCTGATAGAGCTATCGACCTGACTGAAGCGTTGGAACAGGCGATGCATGTGCGCGGGCTCTATGCCTATGCCCGTGTCAGAAACCGCAAATCGAAGCACCGTTCCGCCATCACCTGGCACATCGGTAATTTTGACCGTCACTCCGCCATAGTTGGTGAACTTGACCGCGTTGCTCAGGAGATTGAGCAATACCTGCTGTAGACGCTGAGAATCTCCGAGATAGGAGCCGCCTGCCAGCCAGGGAGCCGCCGTGATCGCGATCGACAGATCGCGCCGGTTAGCGATACTCGACATCATTGAAACGCAGGTTCGCGCGAGTGCCACTGGTGAAAACGGAGCTAGCGACAATGACAGGCGCCCCTCCTCGAGTTTGGAATAGTCGAGGATGTCGTTCACGATGGTCGTAAGGGCCGCCGTAGAATCTTTGATTTTACGCAGTTGGACACGTAGTTCGCCAGCAACGTCCCTCTTCTCGAGCAGAAGCTGCGCAAAACCAGAGATGCTGTTCAGCGGTGTGCGAATTTCGTGGCTCATGTTGGCGAGGAACTCAGACTTCGAACGGGTCGCGGCTTCCGCTAGGTCTTTTGCCCGGATGAGCGCCGTCGCAGCGACACGCTGTTCTGTCATGTCGCGCAGCACCACCGTGTAGACTGGCTGACCATCAAGCATGAGCTTCGATATCGATGCTTCTGCAGGAAATTCCTCTCCGTCTTTCCTGCGGGCAAAGATTTCCTGTCGGTCAGCCATGCGACGCGCAGCAACATTGCTCCGCTCGAATTCGCCAATGTACTTATCGTGTTTGCCCCGAAACCTCCGCGGCATCAGAATATCCAGCGGCTGCCCCAATACTTCGCCTGTCGAGTATCCAAATATCTTCTCTGCCCAGGTGTTGAACAGAGTGACCCGTTGCTGGCTGTCCACCGAGATGATCGCGTCTGCAGCTATCGACAGGATGCCGGACAGGCGTGCTTCCGAAGCGCGAAGAAGCTCGTGACGGCGATGGCGCTCTTGGTCACTTAGATTGATCACTCTGGCCGTCACGAAAGTCAGCATGATGAGAAGGATCATGCTCAAGGTCGCCAGAAGGGTAAGCGCTAGGGCCGAAGTGATATAGCCGTTCTGTTCAGCCAACACGCACAGCATACCCACTACAGTCGGTACTATGATCGCCGCTGGCAGCATCAATACTCAGGTATGACCAGAGCTGCTGGGGCTGCAACCAAACCATGTTCACGCCAGATCGCGTGGGCCGCATCGAGCCGCGTCGCTGCCGTGCCACGTTCGAGCTGAGTCTTGACCACTTGCAGCATCTCGGGAAAGTCGAGCGGCTTCTGAATGATCACATCGAACGAACTCTGGGCGCCGCCGCTCGCCATCAGTCCCGGAGAGTCAGCCGTGATGGCGACGAGCCTTGGAAGCGCGCCTTTGTCCATGAGTTTGCGCAGCATTTTGGCCGACGCCAGGCCGTCTACTTCGGGGATGTGATAGTCGACAATGGCAAGGTCGTAGTGGCCCTGCAGCAGCTCATTCACTGCCTGCAATCCATCGCTAGCGACACCGACGTCGTAGCCGTTCTTCTCCAGGACAGACTTGAGAGCATCTTGCTGCAGCTCATCGTCTTCGACGACAAGGATCCGAGAGGCCATGGCTTCAGTGCCCTTGTTATTCCGCATACTGTTAGTCCGTGTACCCTAACGTACCGTGAACAGACCCATGCGCTGACTTTCGACTTTTGGTCAAGGTGCGGCGGAGCCGGTCGGAAGCCACCGGCGTCAGCCGGCGTCTGCTTGTGGCCGCTTGCGAGTGGTCTGTGCTGGATTAAGGTCATTGACCACGCACGGACCAGCTTCCGATTAGCTTTGAGCGTTCGACGGACGTCGCTGTAGCGCGGAGTCGGCTGTCGATGGTAGAGCGGTCTCAGACAGAACCGGGCGAAGTGGCCTTGCGTTGCTTGGCCTCGACTTCCGCAAACTCGGCGTCGCGCGCGCAGCTCTTTCGGCCGATGACAAAGGCCAACGCGCACGTCTGCTATCGAGATACCCTGCTCGTCACATTCCCGCCGGCGGATGCAGACGGGCCGTCAGCGGCGTCCGTTCAAGATCGAAGCGAGGATGCGGCCCTATCGTGGGCGCGTATGGTCGGGCAGAATCGGTCTGCCACGCGAGGCTCCCACCTCGAACGAGGTCGAAAGCCACTTCGACTCCGCGGTCAGCAATGTTTCGTCACGAATATCCGCTGATCGGAATTGTTTGGAAACACTGAGGCCCCAAGCCCGCCAATTTGAAGGCATAGACACGGCAAGGTCAGGCGGGGAACCACCGAACACCACAATCGCAACAAGAACACCAGAGCCGCAGGCACTTCCTCTCTCGTGGGATGAAGCCAATTGGCGCTCTCTGATCATGACAGGAGCACTCATGACACGGCGCCGCTTCTCGGCAGCATTGATAGTGCTTGCGTTCAGCTTTGCGCGATTGTCTGCGGAACCCCTGACCCAAAATCTGTTCGTCGCGATGGCGGGTTTTTGGACAGGACCGGGGCGCATCCAATACGAGGGCTACCCTTCCGAAGCCCTGCAATGCAAAGCCTACTACACAACCAAAAGCCAGCTCGATCATCTGAGTATCGTGCTTCGCTGCGCAAGCTCTTCCAACAAGATTGAACTCAGGGCCCAACTCACTGCTCAGGGAGATGCCCTAGCGGGAACCTGGGAAGAGCGAACCTTCAACGTCAACGGCAACGTGACGGGTCTGATTAAGGGGCAGCAGATTTCACTTGCGATAGAAGGTGGTGGATTCTCCGCCACCATGTCCGTCGCACAGGACAGAGCCAATCAGACCGTCGACATAACAACGAAGGGCGTCGCCTTCAACGGAGTAAGCGTGTCCCTCACTCGCCGGGATGGAGGGGGCACGACGACCAACGGCACTGCCACCGGCCTATCTGATGTGCTCGTCGACCGATAACAATGGATTTTGCATGCGACGCCACGCGATGTTCGCTTCGATCCTGCCGAGCGCGGTGGGCCTGTTGTGTCCGCTTCTCGTCCTGCCGTTCATCGCCGCATGCACCACCGTTCCGCTCACACAGGCCGGCTCCTTGTCTTCATACGAGCGCCTGCAGCCAGACGACGGTCTAGCCACGAATGCCCGCATAAACGTAGACAAGGAGGCGATACTGGCAGCAAAGACCGTCCAGATCATTCCAACCGCCTTCTCAAGTGCCACGGCGAACAAACTTTCGGATGCGGATCGGCGACTGGTCGCCAACGCGGTCGACCGCTCACTCTGCATCGGGCTGAGCGACCGCTTCCAGATCGTCGCGCCTCCGCAGACCGCCGACCTGATCGTTCACGTCGCTATTTCAGACTTGGTTCCGACCGACCAAACTGCGGCCGCGGCTTCGAAGGTATTGTCGCTGGGAACGTCCGTTGCGACCGGTACCGGGGTTGTTGAAACGTCAGTCCCGATTCCGTCGGTCCGCATTCCGCTCGGTCTAGGCGGGATTGCATTGGAGGCTGAAGCAGTCGATCTCGCCGGCCAGCAGAAGGCAGCAATGCTGTGGTCGAGAGGCGCAAATTCATTCTTTGGAAATGCGCGGGTCTCGGCAGTGGGGGACGCTTATGAGTTTGCCTCCAGCTTCGGCGATGACTTCAGTGAGTTGCTGGTTACCGGCGTTAGCCCGTTTTCCACTAAACTGCCCTCGCTCCCATCAATGCAGCGATTGAAGTCCCAATTCGGCGCAGCTCCGAAAGAAGCTGTCTGCGAATCGTTCGGACGCGTGGGCGTCAGCGACATGCTGGGCCGCTCGCTCGGTCTGCCTCCTGATTGGACTGACGGCGGAGGCAAAGCGGCGGGCTCAGGGAGCGAATAAGACGAAGCCGTCGGTGTTGAACGCGGCGCCCGCGCGCCATCAATTCTGGAAGCTTGTCGAAACACTTCGTCACAGCTGACCACCAACAAGTCCCTTTTTCGCCTCGCTGTCGGTGCGTTCCACGTTCTTAGTTTGCACGGGCGTCACTGCCCTGGAGGAAACCCGAATGGTGGACGATGAACTGAAGCTGAATAGAAAGGTCATTGAAGACCTTTTCATGCATGCCCGGCAGGGGGACGTATCAAGCTTCTTAAAGCTGCATGCAAGCGATGCGTACCTCGTGGATCCCGTATTCGGATGTTTGTCTGGGTTAGACCTGAGGTCCTTCATCAGCAAACAATTTACGGCGTATCGCCAGTTCGACGTGAAGCACACTGTTCTCGACATAGGGCTGTGTTCATCGGTCGTCCGCATGGCGGTGTCGGCGAAGGATGAAAGCGTGCAAGGCCGCGCTGGCTTCGAGATCAACGCCTGCGTTATCACCAAGGATGGCATCGTCCTTCACCATGAAGTCGACTTTGACATCGCGAATTGGGCAAGGATCATGCTGCCCGGAGTTCACTTGTATCGTGGCATTCTCCCGGGATGGCGCCGCCACCTTTCAGCGAGAGCTCGTCGGCGCTTCTTGAGTGCATGAGCAGTCCTTCGGACCGCCGAACTGCGCTGTAAAATCGCGCGCTAAGCAATGTTCCGACATGAGTCAATGACCTGCGGAAATGTTCAGAAACATGTTGTTGAATCCGGGAAACCTCACTCGTTTAGTCTTTCGACAGTCAATCCGAGGGCTGTCAATGAGTAAGCTGGAAGTGCGGGGCAAACAAATCGACCTGGATGCCGTCTTGGACAGCACACCGTCCTCGAAGACATACCCAAGGCTGCGGCGCGCACTATGGTGGCTCGGATTGGTCGCCGTCATTGGCTTCATTGGTTGGTTCGCGGCGTCACTGGGCACGAGTTCAAGCGCCACACGCTACGTAACCGAACCAGCAGCCCGGGGAAGCTTGGTCGTAACAGTCACTGCAACGGGATCTGTTCAGCCGACCACGAAAGTGGATATCTCCAGCGAGCTCTCGGGCACGGTGCGCAAAGTCAACGTCGACTACAACGACAGTGTGACGGCCGGACAGGTTCTGGCGGTGCTCGATACTGACAAGCTGAAGGCTAGTGCCGACAATTCACGCGCCAAACGGGCATCGGCTCAAGCGAAGGTGACTGAGGCCCAGGCAACGGTCACGGAGAAGGAGCGTGAGTATTCTCGCAAACAGGCGCTCGCTGAAAAGCATATCGCGTCGGTTCAGGATCTCGACGCGGCGCAGGCCGCCCTTGATCGTGCCAAAGCCGCGCTGGCTAGCGCACGTGCCGACGTCGGCATCGCGGAAGCTGATCTCGCCCTCAACGAGACGAACCTCGCCAAGGCGACTATCATTTCGCCGATCACGGGGATCGTTCTCAACCGCAATGTCGATCCCGGTTCCACTGTCGCAACCACGCTTCAGGCCTCGACCCTCTTCACGATAGCCGAGGACCTCAAGAAGATGGAGCTGCAGGTCGACATTGATGAGGCCGACGTGGGGAAGGTGAAATCGAGCCAGAAGGCGATATTCACTGTCGATGCCTATCCAGACCGCACCTTCCCGGCCGTCATCCGCGACGTCCGCTTTGCTTCCGAGACAATATCGGGGGTCGTCACCTACAAGGGCGTCCTCACCATCGACAATGCCGAACTGCTGCTGCGTCCCGGCATGACCGCGACCGCCGAGATCAGAACCACCGAGATTGCCGATGCCCTCCTCGTTGCCAATAGCGCCCTGCGGTACTCGCCGCCGGTCTCGACCTCCGACGAGCAGGGGAGCTTGCTCAGCCGCCTGATGCCGGGGCCACCCCGGATGCGGCCGGTGAGCGCTCGTGAGCAGAGCGGTCCCAACCGTACCATCTGGGTGCTACGCGACGGCACACCGCTAGGCGTGAAGGTCGTCGTCGGCTCCAGTGATGGCAAGCACACAGAAGTGCTCGGCGGTGAATTGAAACCGGGTGACGCGGTGATCGTCGACGCCATTCAGTCGTCGAAGTGATGGGGCCATGCTTCAGAAAACCCCGGTCGATCTACCGCTCATAGAGTTTCGCAATGTAAGCCGCACCTTCGGCATCGGCACGGCAACCGTTCATGCACTGGCCGGTGTCGACCTCAAAGTCGGACCGGGTGAGTTCGTTGCCATCATGGGGCCTTCAGGCTCGGGGAAGTCGACCACCATGAACATCCTCGGCTGCCTCGATGCGCCGAGCCGCGGCGACCACTTGTTTCACGGCCGCGAGGTCGGACGCCTGCCGCGCGACCAGCGCGCTCTGATCAGACGCTATTTCATTGGATTCGTGTTCCAGGGCTTTAATCTTCTTCCGCGCACGACAGCGCTCGAGAATGTCGAGCTGCCCCTGATCTATAGAGGTGCGTCTTCCTCGGAACGGCGTCGCCTCGCCGCGCGCGCGCTCGAACAGGTCGGCCTGGCGAACCGTGGTGGCCATACATCGAGCGAGCTATCTGGCGGTCAGCAACAACGCGTCGCCATCGCGCGCGCCATCGTCACCTCTCCGGAATTGTTGCTCGCCGACGAGCCGACTGGAAACCTAGATACGCGCACCAGCACCGAAATCATGGAGCTCGTCACAAGCCTCAATCGCGAGCAGGGAATCACGGTCGTCATGGTCACCCACGAGCCGGACATAGCCGCCTATGCTCAACGGGTCATCCGCTTCAAGGATGGGCGCATCGAAAGCGATGTCCTCAACAGGCAGGGCGCCTGATGCTGATTGAGATTCTACGACTGGCAGTCCAGGCTCTCGCGCGAAACGCCTTGCGGTCTCTCCTGACCGTGCTCGGCATCGTGATTGGCGTTGGCGCGGTGATAGCGATGGTGACCATCGGCAATGGCGCCACAGCCAAGGTGTCAGCGGATCTCGCAAAGCTTGGATCGAACCTGCTGATGGTCAATCCGGGGCAATTCGGACCAGGGCGTGCGAGTTCGGATGCGCAACCATTCAACAGCCGCGATGTCGACGCTTTGAAGACACAGCTCTCGGGCGTGAAGGCAGTCGCGCCACTGGCCCAGCAGTCCGCCACCGTCGTGGCCTCAGCGGAGAACCGCATCGTAACGATCTCGGGCATCGACAATGACTATTTCATAGCACAGGACTGGGCGCTGGACGCCGGACGCACTTTCATCGATGGCGAAATCAGGGGCGGACGCGCTGCGTGCATCATCGGAGCAACGGTTCGAACGAAGTTGTTCGGAAGCGCCGGCCCGATAGGACGCATTATCCGCGTCGGAAAGGTGTCTTGCGAGGTTATCGGCCTGTTGGAAGCCAAGGGCCAGTCGAGCTTCGGCACTGATCAGGACGACACCGTGTTGATGCCCCTGCGAACTTTTCAAAGGCGGATCGCCGGCAACACCGACATTGCCCGTATCATGGTGTCAGCTAACGACGGCGTCGACATGGCCCGGTTGCAAGCGAACATTGAAGCGCTGCTGCGCGAGCGCAGGAACATCACCTCGGGTAAGGAGGACGACTTCTCCGTGGCCGACATGAAGCAGATCGTTCAGGCCACGGCTGGGACCGCGTCGATACTGACAGGCCTCTTGGGAGCGGTAGCCGCCGTCAGCCTTATCGTAGGTGGAATAGGCATCATGAACATTATGCTCGTGTCTGTGACAGAGCGGACGCGCGAGATCGGCATTCGGCTTGCGATCGGTGCCCTGGAACGGCAAGTGCTGATGCAATTTCTTGCCGAAGGTATTGTGCTGTCGCTCTTCGGCGGGCTGATCGGCATCATCTTGGGGCTAAGTCTTGCTCTGCTCGGCACCACGCTCTTACAGGTGCCGTTCACGGTCGACGCAAGCATCGTGCTGCTCGCGTTTACGTTCTCTGCGCTCGTCGGCATCGTATTTGGATACTTTCCTGCTCGCCAAGCTGCGCGCCTGAACCCCATCGAGGCGCTGCGGCACGAATGATACGCGGCTCGACAGGCGAAGGCGCCTGTTTGGTGCCAGAGCAGGACATGTTGCTGCGAGAACAGCGCTGCCGGGTACTCAGGTCGAGAACGAATTATCTGGATTGCTGTGGCCGGCACTCGCGGATGCACTTGGAGACGGGACGACTGCCTCAACGCGACGAGCAGACCTGGTCCGGCAATGACGGGCGATTCCCCATCAGAGCCAAACTGGGCGGACCTCGGCGCACATCGTTGCCTCTTTTGCTGACGCAGAGAGCCGGGGCGTTGGCATGGCAGCAGGTCTAGCGAGCATCGCTCGACGCAATCGAGATCGCGGAGAGGATAGACATGAGATACCTGACCGTGCTTTCGATCTTGGAATGCCCAAGCAGGAGTTGGACAGCCCGAAGGTTTCCGGTTCGCCGGTAGATGAGCTAGATGGCGATGTCGTGCGCGCGGAGGGCCATAAGCACATTGCGGTAAGCATCGGTACCGGCAACGGCAACGGTGCTTTACTTGGCAACCGCCAAGCACTCGACTAGCGTTCGAGACTAGCGTTCGAGCAGATTTGTTCTTACGGGGGGTGCCATGCAGGTCTTCAAGTTAGGATTCGTGGCCGCGGTTATGGTCTGCACACTTTCAGCGACGGCTCAGGCGGCCGATTGTACCAGGGTCGCAGCCAGTGGCGATAACGTCACCCACGATTTGGCGGTGCTGTTCTCCACAAACGCCCTCAAGAATACGATCGCCGGGCGAGGGCTTGTAGGGAAGGGGCCGGTGAAAACCACCTGCAAATCAGGCTCGGCGATGATTGAGTGTTACTCCTCGCAGATGGCCTGTAAGGGCGGAACGCCCGCGACCTGCTTGGGCCCCTGGCTGTGCTTCTGAACCCGGCAGCCCGCCCGACGAAAGCTCACGGATCGCTTCACCTCCGGGGACGCGGTAGCCAGAAGGCGTTGGCGTCTCGGCAGAGCCGACGGTCGGTCCCACAAGCTGAAGCCGGCCGATGCGTGATCGGGGGTCCAATGCGATCGCCGGCTATGTCCGCTGTGGCGATGAGCCGGTCGTCGGATGTCGATTCTTCGTCGAAGCAGCCAACTATGAACTGCCGAAGCGAAATACTGCTGGTTTCGGACCACGCGAGCGAGGAGGACGCTGGCTGAGATCAACGGCGGTTTGTAATGCCGCGCGACGCCGCTAATGCGGCGGTTGCCGTTCCCAGTCCGGCAAGGATCAGGAAGGGTACCATCATGATCGGCCCTGCTTGTCGTCTTCGATACGGAATGTCGGCGACAATCACTGCACCGCATGCGCCGGTCGGATCCACGAGGACAGGGACTCGATCAACTCCGCTCCTAAGGGACAGCTCGATATCGGTGAAAGCCAAGTTGCTGATCGGGTGCTGCGAGAGTCGACAAAATTTGTCGGGACGTTCCCAAGTCAGATCCACTGCTGGTGTGCTACCGCGACCAAGCGATGGTCTAAGGTTGGTAATCTGCGCCCTCGTCTCGATCCCATCGGCAATGAGCTGGTCGAGTTGGGGCGGTCGAAAAGGTATTTCGTGAAGCCTACGACGCAGGCCCAGATGAATACGGCGGCAAAGAGAGCCGCGGGAAGCCATCGAGATATAGACGACAACAATTGCTAGGCCTCTTCTGAGCAAGCGCATCACTATTGAGCATAGTGGACCGCAATCCACAGCACACTCCTGCTGCACTCACACCATCGCTCTCCTAACCGGAACGAACATTGAATGTTTGGGCCGACGTTAATAGATCTCTGCGCTCCGGCTCCAAACTTCATCTCCGCAGCGATTTCGGCTGTAGCGTCACAGAACCGGACATCGCGCGCCACGTGCTGACACGGGCGGTTTCGAGCCAGACGCTCGCTAATGACCTGGGCAAAGGCTATGATGACTACAGCTCTTCGGCTGCGGTCGGGGCGCGAGCGAGTTCACCTCGGATCAAGCTTCCCGCGTACGTGCAGCTATGCTGCCTGCACTCGGCGCTTGCAGAGCTCTAGGCTCCCCGCCGCATGGGTCGCCGCAGGGGTGATCTTTTGGATCGGCAGAACAGGATGGCTAGATGAAACTCCGTGTCGGCTACGAGCTGCGATACGCATTCCCTCAACCGACACCCGCCATCTTAATGCTCAACATTCACTACACGCGCGTTGCCGGGCTCGCGGCACCCGACCATATTGTGGTCAGCCCCGCGGTGCCTATCTCCGGCTATCGCGACGGGTTCGGCAACTGGTGCTGCAGGATCGTGGCGCCGAAGGGCAAGGTGGTCATCTCGACCAACGCCGTGATCACCGACACGGGGACGCCCGATGCGGTCGTCCCCGACGCTGCGCAAATTCCCGTCGAGGACCTTCCTGAAGAGGCGCTGGTCTTTCTCCTTGCCAGCCGGTTTAGCGATAGCGACCAGCTCCTAGATCTTGCCTGGAAGCTGTTTGGCCATGCCAAGCCCGGCTGGGGCCGCGTACAGGCGATATGCGATTTCGTCCATCGCCACATCGAGTTTGGCTACGCACATGCGCGTGTTACGCGAACGGCTTCGGAAGCTTACGCTGAAAAGCGTGGCGTTTGCCGCGACTACGCACACCTTGCTGTCGCCTTCTGCCGCGCCTTGAATATCCCGGCGCGTTATTGCACCGGATACCTCGGCGACGTTGGTACGCCGCCGCCGTACCCGCCCGGCGATTTCGCTGCCTGGTTCGAGGCCTACATCGGCGGCCATTGGCATACGTTTGATCCGCGCAACAACGTGCCGCGCATCGGCCGCGTCTTGATTGCGCGCGGCCGCGACGCCGCGGACGTCGCCATGACGACGACGTTCGGTCCAAATGAGCTCGAAGGCTTCAAGGTGTGGACGGACGAGACAACTGAAACTGCAGTCCCGGTGAACTGACCCCGGGCGTGTGGTGGGTCCCGTCAGCGCCCGCTCGACGTTGCCGCTCGCGCACGCCGTACATACGTGGCCAGGTGCTCAGCATCCAGGTCGCCGCGCGCGACGGCGGCGCGTACGGCGCATTTCGGCTCCGCCTCGTGGCGGCAGTTGCTGAACTTGCATCCCACCGCCAGTGCTTCGATGTCGGCGAAAGTGCTATCGGCGACGCCATCCGTGTTCCAAACCTCCACCCCGCGCATACCCGGCGTGTCAATGATGCAGCCGCCGCGGACGCGAAGAAAGAGCTGGCGATGCGTTGTCGTATGCCGGCCGCGGCTGTCGTGAGCGCGAACCTCCTGTGTCGCCTGAGCAGCGCGCCCTAGCAGCTCATTCGTCAGCGTCGATTTGCCGACGCCCGATGAGCCAATGAGCGCTATGGTCCGGTTGCCGTCGAAATGCCGCTCGATGCCGGAGATGCGGTGAGCGCGCGCGCTGATGGAATGAAGAGGAACACCCGGCGCTACCGTCGCGATCAGCTCCATCATCCCGGCGGCATCGTCGGTGAGATCCGCCTTGTTGAGGACGATGACCGGAGCGGCAGCGCTGTCGGCGACGAGCGCAAGCAGGCGCTCGATGCGCGGCAAGTTAAAGTCGCCATCCGGTGCGGTCACAATGAAGACCGTGTCGACATTGGCCGCCAGAAGCTGCGGTCGATTTTCGCCCGAGGCTTTGCGGATTAACGCACTTGTGCGCGGCAGCACTTCCTCGATGGCGGCCGGGCCGTCAGCAGCTCCGCGGCGCAGCGCCACGAAATCTCCGACGCCCGGCAGATCCGAGCGCTGCACGGCTGCATTTCTCAGGCGCCCCGTCATCTCGGCTGAAAGTTCGCCCGCGTCGGTTGCAACACCGAAATGGCTGCGGTGCTCGCTCACGACCCGGCCGGGGATCAGGTTCTCTTCCGCGCGCGCGGCAAAATCTGATTGCCGCTGGCGATTCCAGCCCAACGTTTCAAGCGTCATGCTTTTTTCCTGGGGGCACTGAGAAGCAATTTTCTGGGCGAAAGCACCATTAGCACTCCGGAACAAAGAGTGCTAAGACATATATCCGTGCCGACTAGGGCTGTTTCTAAACGCCCCGAATTGCGCACCTCATCCCAAAAAATCAGAGATTTGAGGATTTCAATGAAATTCCGGCCCTTGCACGACCGCGTCGTCGTTAAGCGACTGGAGGAGGACGGCAAGAGCGCGGGCGGCATCATCATTCCCGATACCGCAAAGGAAAAGCCGATGCGCGGCGAGGTCGTGGCCGTTGGCCCAGGTGTTCGCGACGAGAGCGGCAAGGTCAACGCGCCTGACGTCAAAGCCGGCGACACGGTGCTGTTCGGGAAGTGGACGGGCACCGAGGTCAAGATCGATGGTGATGATCTCCTTATCATGAAAGAGAGCGACATCCTCGGCGTCATAGAGGGCACCGCCAAGATCAAGGCCGCCGCCTAGAACGCATAGCGCCAATCACCCTTTCCTTTCAGGAGTTGCTCAACATGAGCTCTAAAGACGTCAAATTCGGCCAAGACGCGCGCGATCGCATGCTGCGCGGCGTCGATATTCTCGCCAACGCCGTCAAAGTCACGCTCGGGCCCAAGGGGCGCAACGTCGTGATCGAGAAGTCGTATGGCGCGCCGCGCATCACCAAAGACGGCGTGACGGTCGCCAAGGAAATCGAGCTCGAAGACAAGTTCGAGAACATGGGCGCCCAAATGTTGAAGGAGGTCGCCTCGAAGACCTCCGATATCGCTGGGGACGGCACGACGACGGCAACCGTGCTCGCCCAGGCGATCATTCGGGAAGGCGCTAAATCGGTTGCTGCCGGCGCCAATCCGATGGATCTCCGCCGCGGCATCGATCAGGCGGTGGCCGCCGTCGTCGAGGAACTGAAGGCCAAGGCCAAGAAGGTGACCTCCAACGCGGAAATCGCTCAGGTCGGCACTATCTCATCGAACGGCGATGCCGAGATCGGTGCCAAGCTCGCCGAGGCGATGAAGCGCGTCGGCAACGTGGGCGTCATAACAATTGAGGAATCCAAGAGCCTCGAGACCGAGTTGGAAGTCGTCGAAGGTATGCAGTTCGACCGTGGCTACCTGTCGCCGTACTTCGTCACCAACGCCGAAAAGATGATGGTCGAGCTCGACGACCCTTACGTTCTCATCCACGAGAAGAAGCTCGGCGGCCTGCAGACGCTGCTGCCGCTGCTCGAAGCCGTCGTACAATCCGGGAAGCCGTTGGTCATCATCGCCGAAGACGTCGAAGGCGAAGCCTTGGCGACGCTGGTCGTCAACAAGCTGCGCGGCGGCCTCAAGGTCGCTGCGGTCAAGGCGCCGGGCTTCGGCGATCGCCGCAAAGCCATGCTGGAAGATATTGCGGTCCTCACCGGCGGCCAGACGGTCTCGGAAGACCTTGGCATCAAGCTCGAGAACGTCACCCTCGACATGCTCGGTCGCGCCAAGAAAGTGACGATCGACAAGGAGAACACGACCATCGTCGATGGCGCTGGAAAGAAGACCGATATCGAGGCGCGCATCAAGCAGATCAAGGCGCAGATCGAGGAGACGACCTCGGACTACGACAAGGAGAAGCTGCAGGAACGGCTCGCCAAGCTCGCCGGCGGCGTCGCCGTCATCAAGGTCGGAGGTGCTACCGAAGTCGAGGTGAAGGAGCGGAAAGACCGCGTCGACGATGCACTCCACGCCACGCGCGCAGCGGTGGAAGAAGGCATCGTGCCAGGCGGCGGCGTAGCGCTGCTCAGAGCAATCAAAGCGCTCGAATCCCTCAAGACCACGAACGAGGATCAGAAGACGGGCATCGCCATCGTCCGCAAGGCACTGCAAGCGCCGTCGCGACAGATTTTCACCAACGCCGGTGAAGATGGTTCCGTCATTGTCGGCAAGATCCTCGAAAACGGCACCTACGCATTCGGCTACAATGCGCAGTCAGGCGACTATGGCGATCTTGTCGCCCAGGGCGTGATCGACCCCGCCAAGGTCGTGCGTTGCGCATTGCAGGATGCGGCCTCCGTCGCCGGACTGCTGATCACGACCGAGGCGATGATCGGCGACATTCCTGCCAAGAACGCAGGCCATGCGCACCCGCCGATGGGCGGTGGCGGGATGGACTTCTAAGGCCGGCGGAGGACCAGGAGCCTGGTCCTCCGCGCCCGCTTGGTCGACTGACAACAATTGGAGTGGCGAATGCTGAATTTTCCAAACGAAAGTCGCAGCTACGATGCCGCGCGGCGCTGCATTCGCTTTTGGGGCAGCGACGGTGCGATGGAGGTCTCTTTTTTCCTGGAGGAGGACGCTCTGACAAAAATCGCAGTCGGAACTCCATCGGGCGAGTCATCTCTGCTCGCCAGCTTCGACCAGAATCGCGATCGCATTCTGCGGACTGCCCGCAAGGTGTACGGCCGCCGACACAAAGGTTCTTACGAGCTGATCGCGGACGACTTCTGAGCCTTCAAAGCGCCAGCTGTGCGGGTTGTCGGCGTTATGACACCCCAAACTTCCCGTTCCGAGAAGATGATCGGCTCGTCGCTGCTTCCTGAAAGGACACGCCAATGTGGACCATCCCGCCCGTGGCTGCTTCGCTCGCTCTATTCGCCATACCCGTTGTCGAAGTTGAACCCACCGATCTTGAAGCCGCATTGGCGCGCGATGTGGAGGCGATCAATGTCCAACTCTAGAATAGCGAAGGCCAAGTTCAGGGTTGGCCAGATGGTCGATTTTGTGCCCTCACAGCGCGGCGTTTCCGCCTCGGCCCGCTCCTACAAAATTATGATGCTGCTTCCGAGCGAGGGCGGCGAGCGCCTCTATCGCATCAAGACAATTGCGGAAGTGTTCGAGCGCATCGCTCGAGAGAGCGAGCTTCTAGTGACGTCCTCGCCGGTGTGAGCGTCGCCAGCCGGTTGCACTAGAACTTGAGTCCTCAGGAGACATATTCAACGTGGCGCCAAGCGGAACTCCATGCGCACCTGAAGACGAATAGCCGAGCAGCAACCGTCGTAAAGCGCTCAGAGCGTTGTTGCACCGGCGCCTCGCCAATCGGCGTCCACCTCGGCGCTCACCTCACTAGCAAAGGCGTCTTGACTGGTAATCTGCCAAGCCGTCCGATCCCATGATGGGAATGCCAATTTCCCGCGCAGGACATACGAGACGCTGCCGCGGTCCAGGCCGACGACTTGCCGCACATCGTTGGTGGGGGTCGCAAAGCACTTGCCAATTGCGATCGAGCCGTAACTTACCGGCATTTTGTGGTCCTCCACGTCATTGCGATCTTCAATGCAGAGCAACATCCGTGCAAAGTGGAGCCGCGGCCGTCTTGCCCTCGACGGCGACGATCGACCACCTCAAGAACTGGGCGTTGCAACTAAGTCCAGTGGCGCGGCAAAGCGCAAAACAGCGGGAAGCAATGCGACGTTCGGACGTTGCTAATGCCCCGAGCCGTCGATCAATCCTCACAAGCGCGGCAAGACGCGATGATCGACCGGAGAGACTAAACCCGCTGAGCTAGAGGGGGCTCGGTGCTGCGCGGATTCGACACTAACACACCAGCGTCGGCGGACCTAATCCCTCACGTCAGATGATGCGGTACTGGATGGGGCGCCGCCGGGCAGGACTAAAGGCGCGACGGACATGAAAGTCACAATACGAGTGACCGGCGAGCTTCGGCTTGCCGCAGTAGTGGAAGTCGGGTAGCTGCGGGTCGCCGGTCGGCCAACGGCAGTGATTGGGCAAGAGCGTTGCCATCGTCTTTCGCTCCTTGAGCGGGATAACGATGTCGTCAGGCGCTGTCGGTCTCGGGGGGCTTTTCAATGTTTCCATGGGATAGCTTAGCACATATCTCGCCATCTGCCGGATTAATGAGGACCCGGCGCCCTTCGGCCTATCGCATGTTGCCCGCATAGAAGGCACTCAGGAATTTCGACCAATCCTCGCTCTTAACGTGAAGGACGTTGGTCAACGTTTGCTGCATCGTCTGGCCATGTCCCTTCACCACGATCTTGCCGTCCCTAGCGTCAACCGTGATCACATAGTCCCGGATCACACCCGCGCCGTCGCTCAGGGTTAGATTGCCTGTCAGCAGCTTTCCGGAGCGTAGCTCTGGGCTAGGCTGGTACCGAAACTCCTCGGTGCGGCCACCCTTCTTGATCGCCCTGTTGGCACTTTTTATCTCTTCCTGAAGCGCCTCCTGAGCAGCAGCGACCGCTTCCTTTACCTTGGCCTCGAGTTCGAGAGCTTGCCTTTCCGCTTCGGCATCAGCCGTCGCCTTCGAGGCATCCGCCACGTTTCGCGCGGCTATGATCTTTTCGATCTCGTGCGGCGTGTCACTGTCGGCCACTGTGCGTTCCTCGTTCATGCTCTTTGAGGGTGTCGTCTGGCCAACAGGCCAAGGGACGCCTTAGTCATGCAGATGATTATGCGCGCAAGGTGCACCGCCCGGGGCTGAGACAGCAGTTACGCACGTTGCTGATTGCCGCCGTGAAGGCCAGGTCGGCTAGTTAGGCGGATATGCGCGGGAATTCCGCTCGGCAAGTTCCGCATGTGACGAATCCGGCATAAACGCGTCGAGCGCGCCGGGGTACCAACTATCAACGTGGGACAGCACAACGGTGTCGGTGATCGAGGGGCCGCCGCTTCTCATGTTGTGGTCGGCCTCCGGCTTTGTGATCGCTACGGCCTTATGATAGCGCATTGAGACTCATACCACGCCGGGCCGCCATTGTATGGTCTGCAAACGTGCCATCGTCGAGAGCGGACACCGACAACCTGCAGCCCTCCGAGATCTCCTTCTTCGGAAACTTGACTGGTCTTCCCCGGTCAACGGACGTGGTCTGCGACGGCGGCGGCCGCGCATCATTGGGCCCGCACGATCGAGAAGCTGGGCCATCAGATCCGGCTCATGCCGCCGGCCTACGTGAAGCCCTACGTGAAGACACAGAAGAACGATGCGGCAGATGCCGAAGGGATTCCAGACCATCCGTCGGAACTGACCATCGATGATGCGGCCGCGATGCTGAAGGTTGCGCTCGCGTACATCATTGCCCGGATTGAGGATGGAACGCTGCCATGCCGCATCGTAGCCAACCAGTGCATGCTTCCTTGTGCAGCTGTCGAAACACATGATCGCCAGGTGCTGGCACCCCGGCGAGCCGCGATGGATGAGATTTACGCTCTGGATCGCGAACTGGGCGGTGCTTTTGATCCCCCTCCGCCTAAGACACATTTTCGCTCCTAGATCGACGAGCTAGACGTTTGCCTTTATCGCACGCGCTAGTGTTGGACGAGGGATATCCATCTGCCGCGCCAGCTCGGATATTGTTGCAGCACCACTGGTAAGCAGAGCGCGAGCCGCCTCGACGTCTCGCGACCCTAGGCGCTTCGGTCGGCCGAGCTTTGATCCCCGAATGCGCGCGGCAGCGACGCCAGCACGCGTGCGTTCACTAATAAGGGCGCGTTCGAATTCCGCCAACGCGCCCATGACGCGAAACAGCAATCGACCGCTTGCCGTATCTGTATCGATCCGCTTCGCAGAGCGACACGAAACCAACGCCTCTTTCCCGAAGCACACTAATGAGATCGATGAGGTGAGAGAGGCTCCTGTCGAGCCTGTCGAGGCGCCAGGCCACAACCACGTCGCCAGATCGAGCCGTTGCAAGCAGCATATCGAGTGCGGGGCGGCTCATCCGTGCGCCTGACACACCCTCATCGCGGCAAATCTGCTTGCATCCCGCAGCTACAAGCGCATCGACCTGCAGCGCCAGGCTCTGGTCATCAGTTGAAACGCGCGCGTAGTCGATTTTCAATAACGCAAAAACCTCGCTGACGTTACGGGTGACTACGTAGACGCACGTTCGCTCACGGGTTCTTTGGTTTGCCCCTATCGCGCATGCAATTGTAACTTTGCGTTGAGATGGAGAAGCGGGGTTTTCGATGGAGTTGCCCCGACAGGATTTGAACCTGTGACCCCCAGATTAGAAATCTGGTGCCTACGGCCACCTGCTGTTTACCCGGCGTGTACCCGGGCTCAGCGGGAAGCCGCCGAGAAGTCGCTAAACCATTGGAATTGTTGGTGAGCCCGGATGGGATCGAACCATCGACATCCTGATTAAAAGTTTGGTGTCAATCGTTTCAAATCAGGACGTTAGCAGTCTCACGACCCGTCTGTTTGGGGCGCCGTTGGTGGGATAGTCTCACGTCTGGCCGCTCGTCGAATGCAGCGCCGCGCCGGGCCCTGGCGTAACTGTGAAGCCGCTCAGTTTCAAGTGCTCGAGGATGGCGCGTGCGGCCGCCAGCTTCGCCGCGTCGTTGTCGGCGGCGATGCGGCTGCGCGGGCGCAATGACGTGGTCCCGATGGCGTAGGCGATCGTATGCACGGCAAGCTCGTCTGCGGTCATTCCCGCTTGCTCTTGTACCAGGGTAGCTTCTCCTCGAGCAGCTGCTCTACATCGTCGTCGGGCATGTTCTGTGGCACCAGCGCGCCCAGGTAGTGCCCAACCGGCTCGCTATAGACGCGGTACCTCTCTCCGGTCGATGCTAGCCAGACGACGTTCCCGTGCGCGACACTCAGTTCTTGGCCGTCATTGCGACCACCCAGGCACAAGAACCGCCTCATAGCGCAATCCCTTCTCTTTCCAGCCATGCCGTCAGCTTGGCGATCGCCTCGTCGGCCATCTGCGGCTGCAGCACAAGATAGTGCTTCATGATGTCGGTGATCGATTGTAGCGAGTGTCCGGTGATCGCGGCAATCTGCGGCAGCGTGCAATCGGCCAGCGCCAGGCGCGTGACGGCCGTATCGCGCAGGTCCAGAAACTGCAACGTCTCGATGCCGGGATAACGCAGTTCGCCGTCGTCGCCCTTCTCTGCCGCCGCCGCGGCGCGCACCTCGCGGAAGCGTCGCCCCAGCGAGTTCTTGTCGTGCGGCTCGCCGGTATCGTCGCGGCGAATGATGGGCGCGTTGAGGTCGACGATGTTGTCGCCTCCCTCCGCTGCCGCACGGCGCCGCGCTTTGATCGCGGCAATGCGGCCCTGGCACGCCGGCGTCATCGGCGCGTCGATCAGCGCATGCGTTTTCTTCTGCCGCATCTTCATGCGCAACTGCGAAAGCCTGATGCTGCGATCGTCGAACAGCCGCTCGGGCATCGCCAGCACGTCGGCCTGGCGCTGGCCGGAATGCAGGGCAATGACGACGGCGTCGCCCACCGAGTGAAGCCCCAGTCGGTCCGCCATACTGACGATTGCCGAGACCTGCTCGGGCAGCCAAAGCATCAGCCGCGGCGGCACGCTCTCCATGCCGAGCTTCGAAGCCGGGTTGTCCTCGCACCAGCCTTTGCGCCGGCCGTGGCTGAACATCACCGACACGGCGCGAATGACGCCGTTGGCCGTCGCGTGGCCGCGCGCCTTCATCAGATATTCCCAGGCGCCATAGAGATGATACGACCGCAGCGATGACACCGGCGCATCGCCGAACACTTGCCCCTTGGCGGGAAGCGTCTCTCCGATGGCGGCCTTGATCTTGGCCACAGTCTCGTCGCTCATCATGGCGGCGTCGTCACGGGTGAGAAACCCGAAGATGGTGAAGCGGGCCACGCCGACGCGCGCGGCGAGTGCGTAGGGCGACAGCTTCGTCTTTTTCAGCACCCGCTGCAGCCAGGCGCGCAGCTCCGCGCGATCCTTCTTCTCGTCGGGAACGCCGCTGGCGGCCTTTTCGATCTCGAGCTCGAGGAAGATCTCGACCTTGCCCATGTAGTCGGTTTGCGTGCCCGGCGCATTCGACAGAAAGCTCGGGCTTTTGGTCCAGATCTTATAGAGCGCGCGGCAGGTGCGTGCCTCTCCCCTCCGCGGCTTTGCCTCCCGCTCTTCCGGCGGCCGCTGCGTCGCCGCGGTGAGTGCGTTGGCGGCGGCGATCGCCGCCTCGAGCGGCAGCCAGCGGCCGTCGTCGTCTTTCAGGTCGCGCCCCTTGAAGCCTTGCTGGCGCAGCTTCGGGCCGGGCACCCACCGCGGGCGACCGTCGCGCCAGACGAAATAAGGGACTTTAAGTTTCATGACGCGCTCGGTCCTGGCAGCAGTGGCTGCATCTTGCCCTCCTTGTAGGCCGATGCAATGCGCGGGCGTACGTGGTCGGCAACGGTCTGACCGTCCGGCATGACAACGTGCGCCATGAATGCATCCTCGAAGCTCTCGACGCCCTCCTCGACCGAAACCAGCTTCGCCTTGATCGCCAGCACCAATGCACGCCACTTGCGCCGGCAGGCCTTCTCCCATCGCTTCTCGGCCGCCTCGTCCGAAAGGCGCTTCAGTCCACTCGACTGATTGACCCGGCCATGCGTGAAGGCCTTGTCGGTGCGCGAAGGCAGCGGCAGCTTGAACAGCACGCGACGCTCGCGCATCTCAAAGGCAACGGCGGCCTGATCTTCGGCATTGAAGAATGCCGTTGCCCTTGCCTTGTAGACACGAAGCAGCCGCTCGAGCTCGGCTCGGCTGCTCTCGACGGAAACGTCAGTGTGCTCGGCGTATCTGGCCATGAAGCATCATCCCCCTGCCACGCAAAAATCTCAACCCTGATGGGCGGTGGCCTGCAGGATCGCGGCACAGACGCGGCCTGCCTTCGTCGGCCGGATGCGGCCGCCGGAGCCAGCGAGCAGCCCTCTTGCGACCAGAGAGACGACGGTGCGCACGTCGATTTTCTCGCAAGTCCCGCCATTCAACGGGTGAATGAAGCAGTAGCTATCGAGGCCACCCTTTGACTGAACGATGCGGCGCAACGCTGATGCCTGGGCGCCCGTAAGTTCGTTGTTGCTCATGCGGTTCTCCGTTTGTCGGCCTGATCCTGGGCTTCGAGGGCGGCGGCGAAGCGGGCCTGCTGGCTCGCGTTCTCCTCGAGAATGTCGGCCACGTGCTGCAGCGCGCGGCGCTGGCTCTCCGCGGGCAGCTTCTTCAGGATCTCGTGGATCTGGTAGGTCGCGGTGAGCTCGGCCGCGCCGTCGGTGATCTCGGCGCGTTGCAGCCACTGGCGCAGAAAGTGCGGCAACAAGCGGTTGGTGACGTTGCTCATAGCCGTTCCTTGATCCATAGAATCAAACCGGCGGCCAGCGCTGTTCCCAGCATCAGGCCGCCGACGAGGGTGGGCAGCTCGATCATTGCGTTTCGGCGGCCTCCATGACGGGCAGCTTGGCCGATCGCGTTTCGGGTATCTGCCGGCGCCAAGCGGCGAACAACTCTTTGCAATCCGGGCAGCGCACCACACCGGGCTTGGCAGTGATGCCGGCGATCATCACGAACTCTAGGCAATGCGGGCAGATGCACGAAAACGCATCCGTCTTGTAGGCGTGTAGCTCGTCGAGCGCGTGCGCTTCGGCCGGGGTGAGGTCGCGGAGTGCCATGCCCTCACCCGATGTTGGCGTTGCGGACGAGCACGCGCGGCTTCAACCGCGGCACATGCGGTGTGCGCCGGCGCACCTTGTCGGCCCTCGACTGCGATAACGCCCGCCCGTCCTCGAAGCGCTGGCACCAGTCGAGACACTTCTGCAGTCGGTCGTCGTCGTAGGCGACCAGCATCGCCGGCGCGCGCGTCTTGTTGATGCGATAGACGCGGGCCGTGAACGAATGGGCCGCGCCTGACACCTCGTAGCGCATACCATCGGCAACGGCGTAGTGCACCGGCCGCCGCAGCGGCGTGCCGCCCGTCGATTTCTTCCACGTGAGCTTCATGCCGTCTTGCCCTTCCCCATCTTGCTGTTGAACGCGAGGATCGCGCGGCGTTTGCGCTGCACGTCCGAATTCTTCGCGGCGTCGAGAAACTCGTCGAGCGTCGGCGCGCGGAGCATCAGATTGTCATCGAAGACGTTGAGCGAGCCGCAGCGTATGCACAGTGTCCAATCTCCGGGCGAGGGCTGTCCGTCGCCGGTGGCGTGGTCGACGACATGCTTGCATTCGCAGCACGGCGACGGCGCGAGTTCGGTCGTGTCGTCAAGGCGCACTGTCAATCTCCGCTCCCATCTTCCTCGGTTTCGTCATGCAGCCAGCGCCAGAAGCACTGCGCCGGATAGACGATGATCAGCCAGACGATCAGCGCGCCAATGCAGTAAGCCGCTTCGAAAACGCGTCGCATCAGTGCTGCCCCCCGAAACGGGCATCGAGCAGGTCTTTCCAGCGCGCGGCCTCGGCGTCCTCGTCGCCGGCGCGGGGATCGTGGCCGCCATAGGCCTCCATCGCGGCCTGGTGCACCGCGCGCAACGCCGCCACAGCTGCCTTCTGATCCTTGGGCAGATCGCGATCGAGCCAGGCGTAGAACTGCGC
Organism: Hyphomicrobium sp. 1Nfss2.1; assembly: GCF_965243865.1. Taxonomy (GTDB): domain Bacteria; phylum Pseudomonadota; class Alphaproteobacteria; order Rhizobiales; family Hyphomicrobiaceae; genus Hyphomicrobium_A. The sequence continues at coordinate 915,948 of NZ_OZ251603.1, forward strand.
CGCGTTCCAGCGCAGCGTGCCGTCGGCGAACAGCGGGCGCGGCATCTTCTTGTCGCGCGCCAGCCGCTTGTGGTTGTCGTAGAGCCACTCGATGGAGCGGCCGAGCTCAGAAGCGATTTGTTCGGCTGACAGCGCCTTCATGGCGTCTCGCCCTCCCCTTGTCCGCCGTCGTTGGGATGACCGGCGCAACGCGCCGGGTCGCCTTGCTCCCAAGCGCTGACGGCGATGGGGCGGATAGCGTCGACCTCTTCGGAAATGTCCTCCTCCATGACGATCGTCGGCTTGCCGTCGACGTTGTCGAATGCTTCCTCCGCGGCGTCGAGCGACGCCGCTTCGATCTCGTACACGCGGCGCACCTGCGTTGTGGTCTCGATATGAAACAGAGGCATCACCGCACCTCGCTTTCATCGTCGGCGGCCATGCGGAAGTCGAAGCTGACGAGCTGGCGCTGCATGCGCGGTAGCGCCTGCAGCTCGCGCTCGAAATCGGCAACCCGCTGCTCGTCGAGCGATTGCGGTGAGACCATGCGCACCCACACGTGCACCCAGGTGCCGTGCTCGTCCGTGCCTTCCCAGCGGCGACACGGCACGCCTTCGATCGTCTCGATGTTGGCGGTCGGCTTGATCGAAAGTTCCATCACCGCACCTCGCTGGTTTGGTTGAGGGCGTGGCAGGCGGCCTCGTGGATGGCGGTGCGCTGCAGGTCGCGCAGCGGGCCGGTGGCAACGTTCTCGAAGGTGTCGGCGTCAGCGTTCGGATACTCGCGCAGCTGCCACTGCACTTCGCCGTCGGCGATGCCGATGCGTTCGATCTCGTAGGCGAGGCCGATCGGCGCGACGCCCCAATAGACGCCGTCGCGGATGCGCGACCACTTGATCTTCTGGCGCGCGATCATCGCCTGCGTTTCAGCGTGCGTTGTCATCAGCGCACCTCGCTGTCAGGCTTGCGGACTTGGCAGTCGGGGCAGTGATCGATGATGCCGATCATGATGCCGCTCGGCATGCCGGCGGCGACGGCTTCGGCCGTCACGTCGACCTTCATCAGCGTCGCGAGGTCTGGCCGCGTGTCGTCTTCTGCGATGCCGCAGCCGTCGCAGATGATGATCTCGGAGCCGTCGGCTTTGCGATAGATGCTCATCACTGCACCTCGCTTTCGGCTGCGAGGCGATCGAGGCGCTCAATCTCGGCGACGATCAGCGCGGCGGCCTTGATAAGATCGTGCCGGCGTTTCGTGGGCTTCCAGCACTCGCGATCCCACGGCCAAAGTTGCCGAGAAGCCGAGACGTGCGCAAATCCTTTGCCGGCGAAAGGCACTCCGATTGTTGCGCTCAGGCTGACGTCGGTCTGGCCAAGCGCATAGCAAGCCGCCGCCATCCGAAGTTCTTCGTTGTCGTGGCTGTCGTCATGGGAGGCATCGAAACCATGACCGGCGATTTGCTCGGCACGCTCACCGCGGATCTCGTCGAGGATCGAGTGTGTGGTGTAAGTGATCTGCATCACAGCACCTCGCGCAGGTCAAGCGGGGTGGCGCCGGCGGGGAGCAGTTGCTGCAGCCGGTAGCGGTCGACGTCGGCGCGGATCAGCGTGCAGCCTTCCTCGGCGTCGGCGATGAGGCGGCGGGCGATGTCGAGGCGGCGCACCTCGCGCATGTAGGCGGCGGCCTGGCGGTCGAGCCAGAGCCGCGCGCCCATCAGATCGGCCTGCAGCTGCGCGTCGACCACGGCCATGTCGAGGCCGGTGATCGTCGCCTCGAATTTCTCGCCGGCGCGGGTGACGTGCAAAAGGCACGTGCCGCCGGTGGCGAGGGTGAGCATGGCGTAGCTGGGATGCGAGGGCCGGTAGTCGACGAAAACGATCTGACCGGCCGGGGTGACGTCGGGAAGTAGCATGAGGCCTCCGGCTGAACGGAGGGCGCACTCTCAAAAAAGGCTCGGGGCCGGCCGAGACGGGAGGAAGCGGTTGGTTAGATGCCGCTGAAAGCAACGCTTCGAGATCGCGGCCGGCCCCTGGGAGTAAACGCCCTTACAACGGAGACAGCCTAAATCATGCGAAAATGCATTGTACAGACGGAAAATGCATATGCGAAAAACAATGCACACCTGGCGCGGCGAAAAATGCCGCGGAGTTATCCACAGCCTTGCACAGCGTTCGATTATTGAAAAGTAACTATCTGCGCGGGCGCAGTGAGCCGATGACGACGCCCTTGATCACCACGCGGTCGTTGTCGACCAGCAGCGGCTTGCGCAGCCCTTCCTCGCGGCTGGGCGTGGTCAGATAGGGCGGATCGTAGAAGCGGAACACGGTCTCGGCCTTGCCCTCGCTCCAGCGGTAATCCTGGGCGCATACGAGGTCGCCCGGCTGCGCCGTCTCGTTGAGGTCGACGATGAGAATATCGCCGGGGAAGTAACCGGCGAGCTCGAGCCCGGCACCGGTGCCGAGTTCCCAGGCGTCGGCGGCCTTCTTGTCGCCGATCAGGGCAGAAACGGCAGCTGTTATTGGAGAATCTTCCTCCGCCTCGTAACGCTTCGCCCCCTCTTCCAGCGCTTGTGCGGGACGGCCGCTTGCACCCGAGACGCTAATGATCGGCTGCTCGCCGGTGGCATGGGCGATCTTGGTGATCGTCCGCAGCTTCAGCATGGGCGCTTCGTCGTCGTTCAGGAAGCGCGTCAGGGTCGATTGCGCGATCCCCGCGCGCCTGGCGAGCGCGGTGGCGCTCTCCCCTGACTTTCTTAGCACCTGGTTAAGCCAGGCGCGGATGTCCTCGCGGCTCAGCTCCATGCATTTCGCGTACCGGAGGTTTGTAGGCTGGGGATACATGCAAACTTCGCTTGACCACATTGGATTTCGCATTGTTTTATGCGCAAATGCATGGACAAATTCCTACGCATTTGCCGGTTTCGGTCGACGAAATGAATTTCGCCGAACTTGACGCACTTCGCGAGGAGCTTCGGCTCACGCAGGCGATGGTCTGCGAGCGGGGGCAGCTGAACATCTCCAGCTACACCCGGTGGAAGCGTTGGTTGCGTGGCGAACCTGGGGGCGGTGTCCCCACCCGCCGCTCGCTCAAGACCGTGCGCGACGTCCTGAAAGAAGAACTCGGCCGTATCGCCCGCCGGCAGTTGCCGGCGGCGGACGGTCACTCGCCGCCGCTCTAGTCCGTTCCGTTTTTCCAGTCGCGTTTCGAGTTGGTGCCAACGCAGGGAGATCCCCGATGCGAACGCGAACCCGTTTGTCCGAAAGGCCGTCACGATGCAGCGCCTGATCGATGGCCGCCTCTCCGTCTCGTGCACGGACAGCCCCGAGGACATCGCCACCTTCTTCGCCGAGCTGCGCCGTCACCGCAGAGGCGCAGCCGCTCAGGAGCCAACGGCGACCGGCGCGAGCGCCGGCCATCCCAACGACGGCGATCAGGGCTCGGGCTCGACACCGCCTCCCGTGTCAGGAGGCAAACAATGAACAAGGCTCTCGCGCGCCGGCTGTGTGCCTCCGCCGATCGGCTGCAATCGCACGCGGCATTTCTCGCTGCGTGCGAGATCGTGGCACTGCGGCGCAATCTTCCGGCAGCGCAGATCCGCAACGGCCCCTCGCCTGCCGAAACGCACAAGCTGATCCAGCTCGGCAAGTCGACCGTGCGCCGGCGCGATGGTGCATCGGGACGCGTGCTCGCTATCGAGCACCGCGTGATGGCTGCGGACCAGGCAGAGATTGCACGCATCCGCGCGCTCGTCGCAGCGCGGCAGGATGCACTCTACCTGGCGGCGACCGTGTTCGGGCGCGGGCATCGCTCGCTCGCGCGCGCCGCCGCGATTTCGCACAAGGCGCTGCAGAACGCCCTCGCCGCCGTCGAAGACCGCCGTTCCGATCCGACCGTCGATCGCATGCTCGATGAAGCCGAGCTGCAGCTGATGGGAGCTCCGACGTGCGGATGATGCGCATTGGCCTCGCGGCGTTCGCCGACTTCGTGTTTCGCGCGCCAATCCTGCTCCCCGTGCGCGCGACGGTGCGCCACGAACCTGGGAAGCGCAAAGCCTTCACCGGCCGCCGTGGGCGTGGCCGGAAGTATCCGCGTGCATTTCTCGGTGCCAACGAGGCGTCGACGCGGCGCCACAAGCGCACGCTGATGGGAGAACCGGCATGAGCACTGCGAAAAAACCATCGAGCCGCGGCGCGCGCTTCGGCCTGGCACTCGGCATCGCCATCTGCTTCATCTGGAGCCAGGTGTGCGGTTGGGCCGTCACCGGCCGCATGCTCGCCGACGACGGCGCGCGACGCGGCGTCCAGGCCACGAGCTCGTCGACGGCGGCCATCGACCTGCAGAGGCTGCAGGACGAACGCGCGGCGATCGGCACTCCGCGCACCAAGGGCAAGGTCGAGGCAGATCTCGATCTCGAGCTCCGCAAAACCAGTGCGAAGTATCCGAACGGCGACGGGCCGAATGCGGTTCGGCTGAAGGGCGAACTCGAGGCGATCAAGCGTGCCGAAAAGCTCGACACCGAGTTGATCCCGCGGGCGTTGAAGGCACTCGAAAGCAAGCCGGCGACGGCTGCCGGGGAGGTCGACGTCGCTGTGCCGGTCGGCATCGCCAAGCGCATGGGCTGGATCGGCGAGGATGCTGACGCGGTCGCCGCTGCCGAGCAGGCCGCGCATTTCTGGTTCATAGTGTTCATCGTCTTCGCCTGCGCCTTCTTCGCGACGTTCGGCTTCAAGTTCGTCGGCGTCACGCACGAGGAGGTGTTCGAGCGCAAGCATCTGCTGTTCATCGACAAGCCGATCGCGTGTGTCCCGCTCGTGTTCCTGCTCGTCGAAGCCGGCATGAACGCGACCTACGGCTGGCATCGCGCCGGCGGCTGGAGCTTCGAGGCGCTGCTGCAGGCACTGATGTTCGCCGGCGCGGCGGTGATCGGCGCCTATCTGCCGACGCGGTGGGGCCACGTCGACAAGCCGCACCCGGCACGCGATCCGCTGGAAGACAAGTGGGCGATGCATTGGGGTGATCGGCAGATTGGGCATGCCGGGAGCGCTCACGCTGTGGCGGAGCACCGTGCATCGCTCGCGGGCCGCTCGCTCGACGAGCTTCGCGCGCACAATGCCGAGCGCTCGGACGAGTTGGCACGCCAGCATGAACAGTTTCGCGCGGGGAGTGACCGGCCGATGGCCGGAGCCTCGAGTGAGGGAGCGGCGGGGTCTGGTCGTGCGTACCCCGCCAGCCCTTCGGGGCCGCAACAGTCCGCGCCGATCACCATCAACGTCGGATCTCCGGCTGCCCCTGCGGCGGAGGTGAAGGGCCAGGCGCCGATGCTGCCATCACCGGATCGACGTGCCGGTGACAGCGGGTCGGCGCCTGGTGCCACTTTGCTGGCGCCGCCAGCGGCGCTGGAGACGGGCGCGCCGGTCGATCGCTCGGGCTATCAGCGCAAGGCCGATCACCTGCTGTTGTTCAAGGCGAAGGAAGTCGAGGCGTATCCGGGCGGGCTCGTCTCGGGCGGCGACATGTATGCACGTTATGTCGCCTGGGCGACGGCGCGCGTGATCCCTGAGCGCGTGTTCCTCGAGCTGTTCCCCGAGATCGCCGATCTCGAAACCGACGTGATCGGCGGCGAGCTGCATTTCGTCGACGTGAAGATCCGCGGCACGTATCCGCGCCTCGTCGAAGCGGCGGGGTGAGCCATGCTGCGCGAAACGGTTCTCGACGAAGCGCCCGACATGGCCGCCTTCCCCGTCGGGCCCGAGCAGATGAACGCATCGGCGCACTGGCGCGCACGTGCCAAGGCCGAACGCGACTGGCAGGCGAGCTGGACCGTGCGCATGCGCCAGGCGCTGCGCATCCAGCGCGAGCAGATGGGGCGGTGACCATGGCTTTCAAGCATTCGGCAACGAGCAGCGACGCCACCAAGGCCGGCAAGTGGGAAGTCAACGGCCGCGTCATCCTCAAAACGAAATCCGGCTTGGCGGTGCTGTTTCATGACGGCGTCGGCAAGAAGTTTCTGCCGCTGAAATCGATCGTGCTCGAGCAGAACGCCGACGGCACGGCAACGGTGTGGATGCCGGAGTGGCTGCACCGGAAACCCTACGAGAAAGAGGAGAAAGCACGCGATGTCGCCTGATCGAAAAGAAATCTTGAGAGTGGAGAGCGCGCCGTTCGGCGAATTCACTCTGATGGTAGCCGCCTCTCTATGTGTGTTGGCCGCTTGGTTCTGGCCCGCAGTCGCTCTGGGGCTGTTGGGGTCATTGGCACTCGTGTTTCTTGCCTTGCGCGCGATGGGCTACGGGGTCCGCGTGTCTTTGGAAGAAAAAGAAGAAGATCAGGACTGGCCGCCTTCTCTCTGACGCCTCGCACGACACCGCCGCCGCGGATGGTCTGCGGCGGCATTTTACTCTCGGAGACAATCATGAGCACGAAGGAAGCCGACGCCTTTAGCCCGGACACGAAGCACGCGCCGCTGCCCGTGGCCGGCTACACCGTCCAAAGCGGCGACAGAGTCGCGATCGTCAACATCAACAAGCAGATCGAAGAAGAGGTGCTGCGTCGCGTCGACGATCTGGCACGTCATGGCGCCGTCGATGGGCGTTGGCTCTCGATCGGCAAGACGCACCTCGAGCAGGCGTTCATGGCGATCAACCGCGCCGTCTTCAAGCCAGAGCGCGTGAAGCTCCCAGGCGATGATCTGCCACCACCCGCGTCGAGTGACGCGGCCTAACCCGATCGCCGGCTGCAGTGCCGGGGTAGCGCCCAGCTCTGTGCAAATGGCCAACGCCGACCTCAGGCGTGACACCTCGGAGAGAACGGGGCGCTGTCCTGTCATCGGACCGGGAACGCCTCCGTAAGTGGCGCGACGATCGGAGAGACGATCCAGCCGTCGCGGCGCAAGTCGCGGCGGCTCAGGCGCCAAGGGCGGCCGGCGCAAGCGTCGGCCCTCCACTTGCTCGACGGGGGACGGGACATGCCAGCGCCACAGCACGGGAACCGGCAAAGCCAAAGCCGCGGGGACCTGCAAGACATCAAGGCACTTCTCCAGCAGCGCGTGCACGACGTCATCGACAAGCTCGGCATCGACGGCTATCGCGCTGGCAAATACTTCATCGGGCGCAATCCAGCACGTAGCGACGACAAGCCCGGCTCGTTCTGGATCATCATCCACGGCGCCGACGCTGGCGTGTGGAAGGACGAGGCCGTCTCCGACAAGGCGGCCGACGTCGTCGCCCTGATCGCCAACTGCAAGTTTCACGATCCGCGCCGCGTGAAGGAAGCGCTGGAATGGGCGCGCGAAACGTTCGGCATGGCGCGCATGAGCGACGCCACGCGCGCTCAGCTGAAAACCGAGGCCTCCGAGCGCAAAGTGCAATCGGACAAGCAGCGCACCGCCGGCCTCGCGCGCCAGCGTCGCTATGCGCTGGCGAAGTGGCTGGAAGCCGGCCCGATCCTCGGCACCATCGGCGACACGTATCTCAAGGGCCGCGGCATCGATCTTTCCAGCCTGCCGCGCGTGCCGGGCGCGCTGCGGTTTTTCCTCGAGCACGATCATCGCGACGACGAGACGGGCGAGATCACGTCGTGGCCGACGATCATCGCCATGGTTTCTCCTTCCGATCCCGCGTCGACGGAAAAGTTGCTCGCAGTGCATCGCACCTGGCTGAAGCTGGACGGCAGCGGCAAGGCGCCGGTGCGGCCGAACCGGCGGATTTGGCCGACGTTCGCCGGCGGCATCATCAAGATTGCGCGCGGCGAAGGCGGGCTTTCGGTCAAGGACGCGATCGCCAAGGGTCACAAGACGCGCCTGATCATGGGCGAAGGCATCGAGACGTGCGGCTCGATCGCTGTCGCCGATCACCGCCCGCGCGTGCACGCCTACATGGCGCTGGCCAATCTCATGCACATCAAGATCCCGGTCGAATGCACCAGCGAGGTGCTGCTGATCCGGGAGAACGACGCTTCGCGCCAGGCGCGGGCGCTGTTCGACAAGGGCGCCGCGGCGATCGCCGCGCAAGGCGTGCCGGTGCTGGTCACGAGCTCGCATTTCGGCTCCGACCCGAACGACGCGCTGACGGGCAACATCAGCAGGAAGGGGTGAAGGCATGGCGATGAAGGTGAAGACGCTCACGGAGAAAAATCACGTCGATAGCCTGCGGACGCGTCTGACGGAGGCGCAGGAAAAGGCCGCGGCTTTGGAGCTGCACCTTTGCAAGGCGCTAGATGAAAACAGCAATCTGACGACGGACCTGCGCGCGGCGCGAGGGCGCATCAATGAGGTCGAAGGGAAACTCGAGAATTCGTTGCGCGCTAATGCGGAGCTGCAGCGCCAGGTGGGCCGCCTAGAAGGCTACAAGCAGCGCGTCGAACGCACCGATGACCTGGCGCGCAACGTCCCGCCGATGGAGCACGTCGACGGTCGCAGCGGTATGGCCGTCGACTTCACCTCGTATCCGCGCGGCAACCGCCCCGATGGCGGCTGGAGCGGCAGGCAGCGATGACACCGGTCGAAATCGCGCTCGCCGCGCTGGTGGTGGTGCTGCTGGTGATCGCCATCACGGCATCGCTCGTCAACATGGCGATCGCACTCACCGAAATGATCGAACGCTGGCGTGAGCAACGGAGGGCACGATGACGTGGTGGAAGCGGCGATGGCTTCGCGCGGTGTTTTGGGTTGGCGGCATGGGCGTCGCGGCGAGCGCGAGTGGCATGGCGCTCGGTGTGCTGCATGGCACATGGGCGGGCGCGTGGGTCGGCCTCGTCGTCGGCGTCTCCGTGACGCTCGGCGAGAAGCTTCAGCGTGAACGCACAGAAAGGGCAGAGGGATGATGAAGGGCAACAACGAGATGGTGCTGAACACGGCAACGATGATGGAAATCGTGCAGTATTACCTCGACAACAAGCTGCTCAACAAAGACGAGCATTCGCCGACGGTGACCGGTTTCGCACTGAACGGAAGGGCCCCGCTCGACAACACGTTCGTCGTCTCGCTCTCGTCGGATACCGGTGGCGAGGGCGGCAAATGAGCAAGCCCCTCGCCCCCACGATCGCCGACCTGCTGCAGCGACACAGCTTTGCCGATCGCCTCGACGACGAGATCTATCTCGTGCGCTGCATGCTGCTCAAGAAGAACGCCGCTTACGGCAATTCCGCACTCGATCCGGTTCGCATCTTTTCCAGCGCACCGCCGGCCGAGCAGATTGCCGTGCGGCTCGACGACAAGCTCTCACGCCTCAAGCGGGGGCACGCCGCCGGCGAGGACGTCGAAGAGGATTTGCTCGGCTACCTTTTCCTGCGGCGCATTGCACGCCGGCTGGAAGCCGACGCGCTCGAGGAAGCGCCCCGGAGCGTCAGCGACAAGAAAGAGCCGGCGCCTGGTGCCGAGGCTGCCGCGGGCACCGCGTCGCAGGCGCCGCCCGTAGAGACCAACGTGTCGCCGCGACCAGCGGCGCCCGCTCAAGATCCGGTCGACGTGGAGCTCATCTCCGCATGCGCACACCGCTACGTCAAAACGCACAGGGGACTGGACGGATTGCAACGGCGATGCGTCTTGTGCGGAGCGACGAAAGGATGAGCGACCGGCGGCAGAGCATCTGGCGCGATCCGCTGGCCGAATGCTTCGGCAAGGCGAGCTTCGTCACGGCGGCTCTGGCGCAGCGCGTGCTGACGCGCATGCGGCGCGGCAAGCGCAACCGCGCCTCGTCGACCGCCTATCGCTGCCGCTTCTGCGGCCAATGGCACATCGGCACACCGAACAAGAAACGCAAACGCTGAACGCTGCCGGCTGCGCGCCGGCGGCATCGATACCGTGGGGGTGAGAAGTGGTTGGGGGAAATGCGGCGGCCGCCATGGCCGGCATCGAAGCCGTGCGCGCGCTGGTCGACGATGCAGAGCCGTTGCCGAGTGTGCGGCGCCTGGCGCTCGATCCCGAGCCCGGCGAGCCGCGCAACGGCATCAAGCCGGGGCAATGGCGCCCCGATGCGCTCGGCCTGCCGGATGGCTGTCCGGTGTCGGCGCTCGGCGTCGACGGCGGCAGTAACTACTTCCTCGACCCGATCGGGCAGCTGGTCGTCTACACCAAGCCCTACGGCCAAGCCGACACGCTGGAATTGTTCCGCGGACGGCACAACTGGCTCTACTGGGCGTTTCCGAAGTTCTCGGCGAAAACGATCATCGATCAGAAGACTGGCGAGGAGCATCAGCTTGTCGACGGCTGGCGCAACGAGAAGGTGCGCGAGTGCCTGATCGCCGCGTGCACCGCCAAGGGCCCGTGGTCGCCGATCGACAAGATGCGCGGGCGCGGCTGCTGGCTGGATGAGCACGGCGGCATCGTCCTGCACTGCGGTCCCGACCTGGTGCTCGGTGGCCGCCGCCTGCCGCCGGGTGAGATCGACGGCATGGTGTATCCGACCCGGCCGCCGATCCCCCGCCCCTGGCCCCGACCCGTCGACGCCTCCATCAACCCCGCAAAGTTGCTGCAACCACTGCTGCGCACCTGGAATTGGGCGCGCCCCGACATCGATCCGCACCTGATGCTGGGATGGATCGGCGCGGCGTTCCTCGGCGCGGCGCTGCCCTGGCGGCCGATCGCCTACGTGATCGGCGATGCCGGCACCGGCAAGTCGACACTGCAGGACCTGATCAAGGCGCTGCTGGGCGAGTGGCTGATCCAGACGGTGGAGACGACGGCCGCCGGCATCTATCAGCACGTCGGGCACGATTGCGTGCCGATCGCCGTCGACGAGTTCGAAGGCAAGGGCGACAACCGCGCGGCCGTGAAAGTGCTCGAGCTGGCGCGGCAGGCGTGCTCGGGCGGCCTGATGCTGCGCGGTGGCGATCGGCACTCGGGCGTGCAGTTCGAGGCGCGCTCGACGTTCCTCTTCTCATCCATCAACACGCCGCCGCTGAAGCCGCAGGATCTGAGCCGCATGGCGATCCTGCGCCTGCAGCGCCTCAAGGGCGGGCCGCCGCCGAACATCGACCACAAGGCGATGGGCGTGGTCGGGCGCTGCATCCTGCGCCGGCTGATCGACCAGTGGGACCGGTATCACTACACCTGGAAGGCGTTCCGCGACGAGCTGCAGCGCGGCGGCTATGACGCGCGCGGACAGGACACCTTCGGCACGCTGCTCGCGTGCGCGGATCTGATCGAGTTCGATGGCTGGGACGAAAGCCGGCTCAAGGTCGCCATCGAAGGGGACATGAAGCCGTGGTCGGAGGTGATGGCCGCGGGCCTGATGGCCGAGTTCGAAGACCGCGTCGAAAACTGGCGCAACTGCCTCAACCACATGCTCTCGGTGGCTGTGGATGCGTGGCGCAACGGTAACAAGTCGACCGTCGGCGAGGTGCTGGAAACGTGGTGCCGCGAGGAAGGCTACTTCGAAGACGCCGAAGCCGAAACTGTTCGCGAATACAGCCACGACCTTGTGAAAGTTCGCAAAGAGCTTTCAGCCGCGGGCCTGTCGTTGCAGCGACGGCGCGGCAAGGACGATTGGCTCATCGTCCCCAACCACAATCCGCAGACGTGGAAGCTGTTCCAAGGCCGCGAATGGGCCGGCGATGTCGGTTCGGGCGTATGGGCCGGCGCGCTGCGTCAGGGGCCGCAGGGCACGCTGTGGGAGGCGGGGCAATGCACCGTCGCGGGCGTCAAGTCACGCTGCACGCTGATCTCGCTGCGCGCCCTCTACGGACCCGGCGGCATCATGCGCCCCGACCCTCCCCCGGCCCCACTCACACCACCAAACCCTACGGGTCGCCAGCCCGACCCCGACCCTATCATGGCTGAAAAATGACGCGGATTTTTCGCGTGCGGAACGGGTTGGGGGAAGTGATCCGCGGGCGTTCCGCCCACAAGCGTCTGAACTGACGAGGGATTTCACCATTTCGGAACGGCGGAACATCGGAACGAGGGTAGCGCGTACGCGCGCGGGCGTGCGCGCGGATAAGAAACGCGCGCGCGTGTGCGCACGGCAATCTCACTGTTCCACCGTTCCACCGTTCCGAAGAGTGAAATTTGATAGTTCCGCCAATGCCTTGCGCGCGGAACGGCAGCGGAACGGCGGAACGGTGACCGTTCCGCGGCAGGTTAAATACTGGGGTGATACTCCATGACAGCTGGAACGGGGAACGGCCTTGGAACGGCAGTGGAATTGCTCGGCGGCTTCGGCGATCTCGGCCTCGGGAACGAGGGTGAGCAGACGTCGTTCCTGGACGCGGACGATGCGCCGATGCCAATGCCGGAGGCCAAGGGCACCAGCGGGCCGAAGGGCGGCCGGCCGAAGGGCGCGCGCAACCGGTCGACCGAGGAATGGCGCAGCTTCATCCTGAGCAAGTACCGCTCGCCGCTGGTGTTCCTGGCCGAGATGTGGAGCCGCACGCCGGCGCAGCTGGCCGCGGAGCTCGGGCTGTACAAGTTCCACGAGGGTAAGCTCGTGACGGCGCCGATTATCGACGCCGAAGGCCGCGTCATGCGGGACGAGGAAGGCCACGAGCTGCGCCAGCCGGTGCTGGCGACGGGCGACGCAGCGGCCATGCAGCAGGCGGCTGCGATAGCGGCGCTGCCGTACCTGCACCAGAAGCAGCCGATGGCGCTCGAGGTGAAGCAGACGACGCGCGGCGTGGTGATCCTCGGCAGCCTCGAGGTTGCCGGCGCGGAGGGTGGCGACGACCTGGCGCTGCCGCTCGCGCAGGCGCCTGAGCGAGCCCAGCAAAATCAACAGGTTATCGATGTGGAGCCGGAGAAGTCTCACGCTCCGCAGTCTCACGATGCACCTAACCCGCTGGAGTATCGCGATGAATAGCGCTGCGCATCCTGATCTGAAATCAGTGGGCAGATGCCCCAGCTGGTGCCCGAGCCTGGCGCGCCAGCGGCCCGGCGATGCGCGCGCGCCGAGGGGGGGTGCCCTTCGCGCGGCCGCGCGCGCCCGGGGGGGTGCCCCCGAAATCCGCGCCTCGAAGAACTTGCGCCCGTGCCCCCGCACCGTTTTCCGGCGACGGGGAAGCACCCCTAGGCCGAATTTTGGACGGCGAAACTTTGAAGGGCGGGCTGGGGTCGGGGGGAGCGTTGCATGACCTTCGAAAAGCGAAAGCCAAAGCACGACTACAGGGCATTTCTTACGTCAGAAGAGATTCGTGACCTAGATAAAATCGACGTCGAGGCTGTGCATATCGATGCGCGGCGCCGGAAGCTGAGCCGGGAGCGCGCGCTGATCGTCACGCGCGCAATCCAGCGTTCGCGTCGAGAAGGCGGTGCCGTATGAGCGCCGGCGAGCTCCCGTCAGCAATCCGCGTCTACAAGCCGGCCGGGCCGGTGGCGGCGGCGTTTCTGCGGGATGAGCACAGCGACGTGCGCGCCCTGCTCGGCCCCGTCGGCGGTGGCAAGTCGTCGACGTGCATCTTCGACCTGATCCGCAACGCATGCGGCATGCCCGAGTGCATCGGCGAAGCGCCCGGCGTCGACGGCATCATCAAGTTCAAGGTTGCCGTGATCGGCCAGACGTACGGCCAGATGGAACGCAACCTGTTCCCCACGTGGAAGCGCTGGCTGCCGGCTGACGGTGCAAATTGGACCGAAGCCGAGTTCACCGGCGGCGGCGGCCGCATGGCCGTGCACAAAATCGAGTGGGACATTCAGCGCGGTAACCGCCGCCTCCGCGTGTTCTTCGAGGCGGTGTTCGCAGCGCTCGGTGAGCACGTCGTCGAAGAGTTCATGCGCGGCTTCGAGCCGACGTGCTTCTGGTTCTACGAGGTCGATCTGCTGCCGGAAAGCTGCATCTCGCAGGCGATCTTTCGTCTCGGCCGCTATCCATCGGTTGCCGATCTCAAGCCGTCGACACCGCTGCGCGGTTTCCCCGGGTACACGCTGGGCAAGCTGCCGCCGGGCAAGGCCTACGGCGACCTGCCGCCGAACGTGCTCTATCGCAGCTTCATCATCTGCGACCTCAATGCGCCCGACGTCGACAGCTGGTTTTACAAGACCTTCGAAGAGGAGCGCCCCGACGGCTTCAAGCTCTACAAGCAGCCGAGCGGCCGCTCGAGCGCGGCAGAGAACAAGCAAAACCTGCCGCCGGGCTACTATGACCGCCAGGTCGCGGTGCTGCGCGACAAGAACCTGATCAAGCGCATGGTCGACGCGCAATACGCCCCATCGCGCGACGGCGAGCCCGTGTTTCCCGAGTACGACGACGCGCTGTTCTACGCCGACGAGGACATCAAGGCCGTGCCCGGCATCCCCGTCGAACTCGGCGTCGACGCCGGCCTCGGCAATCCCGCGGCGGTGATCAACCAGGTGCTGCCGAACGGGCAGTTCGTGACGCTCGGCGAGGTGGTGCCTGGCCGCATGAGCTGCCGGCGCTTCGCTGCCGAGATCAAGCGCGAGGTGGCGGAGATCGCCGCGCTTTCCGGCCTGCCATTCCTCGATATCGCTTGCGGCTGGGGTGATCCCGCCGGCTTCCTTGGCGCCGACAAAGAGGACGGGCAGCTGGCCTGGATGGAGGAGCTCGCGTCCGAGCTCGGCTGCCCAATCGAGCCGGCGCCGTCGAACGAGGTCACGCTGCGCCTCGACGCAGTGCGCGACGAAATGGTTGTCGAGGCCGGCATTCCGAAGACGCGCATCTCGCGCCGCGCCAAGAAGCTGCGCAAGGGCTACGCCTCGCACTACTGCTACAAGGTCGACAAAGCGACCGGCCGGCCGGGCGTCGACGCCAAGCCGCACAAGGGGCCGTTTTCGCACGTCGCCGACGCGGATCAGTACCACAAGCTGGGCAAGAAAGGCCGCTACGGCACGATCGCCCGCGAGCGCGTGGGCGCCGACGGCAAGCGCCACTCGTCGACGGCCGGCGACCGCAACCGCACCGTCATCGTCAAATCCAACACCCTTTCGAGCAGCTGATGATCATCGAGCCCGCACAGGTCGCGGACGTCATGGCGTGGGCCATCGCCTACGGGTCGCCACTGCCGCGGCTGCAGTACAAATCGATCATCGCGCAGATCGTGGTCGCCGAGGCCTACGTCCTGCGCGAAGCCGAAGGGGGCGCCCCGCTCGCGATTGTCGGCTGTCTCGACATCGTCAGCGGCCAGCCGGGCGAGATTTTCTTTCTCGCGCCGGCGGGCGGTCTGGGTCGCAAGCTGGTTGGCGTGTGCGCCCTCTCCCGTCGCCTGCTCGTGGCCGCCGACAGTCTGCGGCCTGCGGGCCTCGTGTGTTGGGTGCGTGACGACAACCCGCAAGGCGAGCGCCTGGCGCGCGCCCTCGGGTTCCATCCGACCGGCACCGGCGCCGGGTGGCAGCAGTGGAGGTTCGTAAGTGAGCCAGGTGACGAAAAGCATCGGCAAGATCTTCGGCGGCGACGATAGCTCCGATGCGCTCTATGAGGCGCAGGCCAAGTCCATCGCCAAGCAGGACGCCGCGCTCGACAAAAAGGAAAGCGATCTCGCCGCGGCAGAGGAAGGCCAGCGCAAGGCGCGCTCGTCCAACCGCGGCTTGCTCGCCTTCATCGACGACCAGCTGAAGAAAGCGCTCGGGTAGGCCATTGGAACGCGCCGCCAAAGAGATGCGAGCCGATTGCGCTGACGCCTTCATGAAGGCGCAGCCCTATCACCGCGAGCTGCAGTCGATCTACCGCTACATGATGCCGTGGCGGCAGACGACGATCGACCGCGCGCCCGGCGGTGGCGGCCAGTCGGAAGGCGCCTCGATCGCCGACTACATCTTCGACGCCACCGGCATTTCTGCGGCGGCAAATTTCGCCGGCACCATCCAAGAGGATTGGATGCCGATGAACCGCGAGTTCTTCAAGCTCGAGGCCGGGCCGTTCCTGCCTGAAGAAACCGATCGAGACGAAATCAATCTCGCGTACAGCAAGATCACCCAACGGGTGCATGCGATCTCCGCGCGCCCGCAGCTGACGGCGCTGGAGTGCTTCTATGACTACTTCGCCGGCACGTGCGCGATGTACACGGCCAAGGGCAACGCGCGCACGATCATCAACGCGGCCGCCGCGCCGATCATCGAGCTGGCGATCGAGGACGGCCCGTGGGGCGAGACCTGGGACATTTACTGGAAGCGCGCCTATCGCTTCCGCGACCTGCCGGCGCTGTGGCCGAACGGAAAATTCTCCGACGCCATCAAGCGCGCCATCGAGCAGACGCCGCGCGAGATGCTGCAGGTGACGCAGTACACGCATTACGATCCGCGCACCGACAGCTGGCTCTTCGACGTCTGGACCGATCGCGACGAGGATCTCGACAAAGTCGTCTGGCACGAGGACTTCAACGTCTCGCCGTGGTCGGTCGCGCGCATGTTCAAGATGCCGGGCGAGCGCTTCGGGCGCGGGCTCGGGCACCTCGCCCTGCCATTCGTCAAGACGGCGAACCGCGGCCGCGAGCTGGTGCTCAAGGCGGCCGTGTTCGCCATCCTCGGCATCTGGCTGCGCCGCAACGACAGCGTGTTCAACCCCGACACGGCCGTGTTCGATCCCGGCGCCATGTGGGCGGTGTCGCAGACGGGCGGGCAGTTCGCCTCGCTCTCGCGCCTGCCGGTGCCGTCGGCGGAGTTCAACATTTCGCACATCATCCAGCAGGAAGAGCGCGACCAGATCCGGCGAGTGCTGCTCGATGACGAGCTGCCCGACGAGCAGGACCCGGTGCGCTCGGCCACGGAAGTCGCCGGCAAGCTGCGCCGCTGGGCGCGCCGCAAGGGCGGCACCGGCGCGCGCCTCGGGCCGGAGTTCGTGGTGCCGTACGTGCAGCGCGCGTGCGACATCCTCGGCCAGTTTGGCCATGTGCCGAAGGGCATCACCATCGACCAGATCATCACGCGCTGCCTGATCACCGCACCGGCGGCCGCGGCGCAGCGCTCCGACAAGGTCGAAGCGTGGGTGAACTATACGCAGATCATCTCCATGCTGTTCGGCCCGCAGGTGGCGATGATGCTCACCAAGGCCGAAGCGATCCCCGAGATGGGCCGCAACCTCGGCATTCCCGAGGAGCATCTGCCCAAGAAAGCGGATCTCGATCAGATGCGCCAGGCGCTGCAGAGCGCGGCGCAGCAGATGATCGCAAACCAGAAGAACGGCGCCGGCGGACCTGAGCAATCATCCGTTGCGCAGCAGTACCTGAGCGAGGCCGCGGCATGAACCTCGGCGCCGATTTCAATCTCGACGACTTGATGCAGAACGCGCTCGGCGGTGGCTGGGACGGCATCGAGAACGCCGGCAAGACGGCAGCGCTCGTCAACAAGGAAGAAACCCGCAAGCTGCGCGAGGAAGAGCGGCGGCAAGCGGCCATTATCGCCAAGGTTTTTTCCGGCAAGGCGGGCCGAGCGGCGCTGCAGCTGCTCGTCGACAAGACACTTTTGCGGTCGGCGAGCCTCGAGGAGCGCAACGCTAAGACAGCAGAACACCGAGCAATGTTGGCGGAGCGCCGTGAGGGACAGCGCGACGTCGTTTTCATGATCCTCGACATGTTGCGCGTCCACAAGGGCGAGGATCCCAAGCCTACCGGGGGTGAAGCATGAGGACGTTCTGGCACTGGCAGCAATTTCTGTACGAAGGCGAAGGAAGTGGCGGCGGAGGCGGCGGCACTGGTGACGGTGGTGGCAGCGCCATCGCGGCAGCTGCGGCGGCGGCTGCAAAAGAAGCCGGCGCCGGCGAGGCCTACTATCCCGAAGGCCTCGGCGACAACTATCGCGGTGCCAATGACCGCGAGACGATCGACAAACTGTTCACGGATCTCAAAGGCCGCGACGCCCCGACGCCGTACCATCCCGAAGGCCTCGCCGAGACGCTTCGCGGCGCCAACGATCGCGAGACGATCGACAAGCTGACGGCGGACGTTCTCGGACGGCCGAAGCCGCCGGAGAAGGCCGCCGACTACAAGCTCGAGCTGAGCGAGGACTTCACCAAGAAGTTCGGCGCCTTCAATGACAAAGACAACCAGGTGCTCGATGTGCTGCGCGAAACGGCACACGAGCTCAAGCTCGACCAGGCGACGTTCAACGCGATCGTTCCCGGCTTCTACGAAAAGCTCGACAAGGCCGGGCTGCTCGAGGTGTCCGATCCAGCCGCCGAAATGGAGAAGCTGGTCGCGTCGCAGCCGAAGGGCCTGAGCCATGCCGACAAGCTGACGCGCGTCGCCAAGCTGGCGAACGATACCGCGTCCGGCGTCAAGACGCTGGAAGCGAACGGAGTGCTGTCGAAGGCTCAGGCCGTTCTCATTTCCAGCCTGCTCGATACCGCTGAAGGCATCGGCGCCGTCAACGCCATCCTCGGCGCGCTCGGCGAGAAGGGCGCGCAGCCGGGCAACGGCAGCGGCGGCAAGCAACTCACGGATCACGAGCGATCGATGCGCGCGATGTACCCGTCGATATTCAAGCAGTGATGTGAAGCGTCTCAGTCGAGTGGCGTTGCGTAACTCCCGCGGCATCGGCTGCGGATCAACGGCTTTGAGGAGACACCAGCCATGTCCGTACTCGCAACGACCAACCCGACGCTGGCGGATGTCGCCAAGCGCCTCGATCCGAACGGCAGCGTCGCCAAGATCGTGGAAATCCTGAACACCACGGAAGAGATCCTCATGGTGCTTCCGTGGATCGAAGGCAACCTGCCCACCGGCCACCGCACCACGGCGCGCTCGGGTATCCCCGAGCCGACCTGGCGCAAGCTCTACGGCGGCGTTCAACCCGGCCGCTCGACCACGACGCAGATCACCGACAACTGCGGCATGCTCGAAGCCTACGCGGAAGTCGACAAGGCGCTCGCCGATCTCAACGGCAACACGGCCGAGTTCCGCCTCAGCGAGGACCGTGCGTTCGTCGAGGGCATGGCGCAGAAGGCCTCGCGCACGCTGGTCTATGGCAACGAAGGCACGACGCCCGAAGCCTTCACCGGTTTTGCGCCGCGCTTCAGCAATCGCAATCCGTCGATCGCAGCGTCTGGCGACAACGTGCTCGACGGCGGTGGCGCCGGCTCGACCAACACGTCGATCTGGCTCGCCGTGTTCGGCGAAAACTCGGTGCACGGCATCTATCCCAAGGGGTCGAAAGCCGGCCTCTCCATGACCGACAAGGGCGCTGTGACGATCGAGAACGTCGACGGCAGCGGCGGCCGCATGGAAGCCTACCGCTCGCACTACAAGTGGGATGCCGGCTTGTCCGTGCGCGATTGGCGGTATGTGGTCCGCATCGCCAACATCGACGTGACGGCACTGAAAAAGGACGCCGCCTCCGGTGCCGATCTCATCGACCTGATGACGCAGGCGCTGGAGCTCGTGCCGTCGTTGACGGCCGGCCGGCCAGCCTTCCTCTGCAATCGCACCATCCGCAGCTATCTGCGCCGGCAGATCCGCAACTCGAAGAACGTCAATCTGACGATGGATCAGGTGGCGGGCAAAAAGGTGGTGCACTTCGACGAGGTGCCGGTGCTGCGTACCGACAGCATCCTCAACACCGAAGCGACCGTTCCCAACAGCTGACGGCAGGCGATCGGGCGGCGCGCATCGCGCCGCCGCTACCTTCATCAGGAGAAACCACGATGTATATCGACAAGCGCCTGCAGGTCTCTTCGGAGCAGGCTCTCACCGCCTCCGCGGCTTCCACCGACGTTATCGACCTCGGCTCGGATCGCAACATCGGGCCGGGCGAGCCGATGTGGCTGTGCGTTGCCGTGCGCGAAGCGCTCGCCGGCACCACGCCCACGATCAAGATCGAGATCGAGACCGACGACAACTCCGGTTTCGGTTCCGCCGCGAAGATTGCGGCATCACCGACCTTTTCCGGTGCGTCCGAGTTCCCCGCCGGGAAGCTGGTCGTGATCCCGGTGCCCTACCAGAACGAGCGCTACCTGCGGGCCTACTACACGCTCGGCGGCACGACGCCCACGGCGAAGCTCGACGCCTTCTTCACCAACCAAGAGCCGAAAAGCTGGGAAGCACTGCCCGACGCGCTCTGACGGTTAGCGCCGCCGGCATGACCGGCGGTGCGGCCGGCCGCACTTAGAGGATTGCCAACATGGCCGAGAAAGTTCGCTACCGGGTGCTGGGGAAGACGTACGTCAACGACACGTATATCGACCCCTCGGACCCGAACGCTCCTGGCGTCGAGCGCGTCGGAAAAAATTGCTTCGTGTGGGCCGCGCCCGGTCTCGAAGGGCCGGCGCTCGAACTGGCGAAGGGCAAGGCGGCCGAGACCAAACCGCCCGAGGGCAACTCGGGTGGTGCGAGCTCCTAGCGCGGGTCACCCCCAATTCACTCCCCCGCTGCTAGCGGCGCCGGCGGCACCCTCCCGCCGGCGCCGAACTCGAAACGCAAGTGACACGAGCTGAAGGAGGCTTTGCATGCGGCGAGTGTCGAACCAGCGGAAGGCCGCGCCACGGACGCGGGGCGCCTTGCGCCCTGAGCCGCTTCGCGGCTGCTGCGGAGGAGCTTAGAGCATGGCGCTTTCCCGCATCGAAGTGATCGACACGTCGCTGGTGCAGATTGGCGCCGAGCCGCTGCAGTCGGAAAGCGCCGCCGGCGCGGAGACGCATATCCTCACCTTCAACTCGATCGTCGGCTATTGCCTGAGCGTGAACCCCTGGCACTGGAACACGGTGACGCGCCAGCTGCCGCGCCTCGACGCCGCGCCGCTGCGCTATTGGCGTTACCAGTATGAACGCCCCGCCGACATGCTCGGCGCGCCGCGCGCCTACTACGCCAGCGCCGACAATCGTCAGCCGTTCACCGACGTCGATCTCAATGACGGCACCATCCAGACCAACGCCGAGCAGCTCTGGCTGAAGATGGACAAGCGCTCCACACCGGACGCCTGGCCGGCGTATTTCGTGACGCTGATCGAGACGGCACTGCAGGCGCGTTTCGCCCTCTCCGTGCGCGAGGACAGCGCGCTCTCTGAACGCCTCGAGCAGCGCGCATTTGGCACGCCGCAAGAGGACCGCCGCGGCGGACTGATGGGCCAGGCGCTCGGGCTCGACGCACAATCGAAGCCGTCGCCGCGCATCAACATGGGCCGCGATCCGTTCACTAGCGCGAGGTGGGAGTCGTGAGAAAAGCAACGCTCCACAACGCGGGAACGAAAGGCGTGCTCGATGCCCGCTTGCGCGAGCGCATCGACCTGACGCACTACTGGAACGGCTTCCGCGTCGCCCGCAATACCACCGTGCGCCAGCTCGGTGGATGGATGCGCCGGCCGGGAACGACATTCGCGCCGGGCCTCGACATCGTTGCCGCCGGCACGCACCGGCGGCTGCGCCGGCGCCTCGAGCCGATCAACGTCACCGCCGGCATGGTGACGGTGGCCAACGGCGGCACGGCCTCCAAGCTCGTCGGACAGGATGCCGCCAGCGGCGACGACTTCGTCACCAATGCCGTCGGCGCGGCGACGTTCGTGCTCGCCGAAATCGACCTCGGCGCGGCCATTGATCTCGCTTTCGTCGACGTCTCCGATTTCAAGTGCGCCACCAGCGGCGCCGACGATGCGCTGGCGGTCGAATACTACGACGGCGCCAACTGGCTGGCGTTCGGCGACCGCCAGAACATCCGCTCGAGCGCACGGCGCACGCGCCGGTTCGGCTTTCAGCCGGGCGGTCCCGGCGGCGTTCCGGTGTCGACGCGCCACATCCGCTTCGTGCTCTATGGCGCGTCGGGCACCGGCGCCTTCACCATCTCGCGCGTGCGGCTGTGGAAGGAAAAGCGCATGCTTTCCCCCGACCGCCTGATCATGTTCGCGCGTGCGGCCGACACGAAATACGAGCTCGTTCTCACCGACCGCAACATCGACGTGTTCAAGGATCATCGCTGGGTAGCGGCGATCCCGGTGCCGATCGACGCGCGCCAGGTGCGGCGCATGACGTGGGCGCAGTCGCTCGATACCCTGCACCTCTATCACGAGGACGTCTGGACCCGCGTGGTGCAACGGCAGGGCTCGGACAACGAGTGGAACGATACCGGCATCGTCTTCACCAACGCGCCGACGCTTTCGGCGGCAACGGCATTCTCCGGCGACACCAACGAAGTGCAGTCGGTTTCGCTGGCCGGCATCGTCAACGGCCAATCGTTCGTGCTGTGGGTCGACGACGAGGTGACGGCGCCGATCGCCTTTTCCGGCACCGGCTCCCTCGCCGCGGACATTGCCAGCGCGCTGGCGGCACTTCCGGCGTTCGCGTCGACCAGCCCTTCGGTGGTGCTGACCGATGCCACGACGCGCACAGTGCAGATCACCTTCGCCGGCTCGCTCGGCGCGCGGCGATGGGCGCCCGCGTTCGCGGTGGTGCTGGGGGACGATGTGCTCGACCCGACCGTCAAGGTGCTGCAGCGCGGCATCGACGCCGACGGCGTCTTCGCGTCCAAGCAGACCGGCTGGCCGCGCTGCGGCGTGTTCGAGCAGTCGCGCCATCGCATGGGCGGCTTTCGCTCCGCGCCCCTGAGCGTCGTCTCCTCGCGCGCCGGTTCGCCTTACGACCTGCAGACCACGGCAAGCCCGGTGACGGCCGATCTCGGCTTCGTCGACACGCTGGAAAGCGACCAGAACGAAACCATCTATCGCCTGTTTGTCGGCAAGCATACGCAGGCGATGACTGAAAGCGGCGTGTGGTTCCAGTCGGTGCCGCAGCTCGACGCCACCACGGCGCGCGGCTGGAAGCTCGCCGCGCGGCCGGGCGTCGAGGCGTCCGTGCCCGTCGTGTTTCTCGACGATGCCACGCTTTACATGCAGTCGGGCGAGCGCAAGCCCGGCGCCGGCGAAGGTCCCGCGCGCGTGATGCGCGAGCTGGTGCTCGTCTCGGCGGTCGAAGCGCAGTACGTCGCCGATCCCAAGAACGTGCTGGCGCCCGATCTGATCACGCGGGCGATCGACTTCGCCGTGCGCGAGCCGCGCAAATCCGACGAGCCGGCCATGGGACTGACGGTGAACGAGGACGGCACCATTGCGCACCTGGCGACGCAACGCGCGCAAGAAGTGATCGGCTTTTTCCCCTGGGATACCGACGGCAAATTCCGCAGCGTCGGCGTCGACATCAACGCCAACATGTGGGCGATCGTCGAGCGGTCGACGGAAGCCGACGGCGCCGATCTCTACCTCGAGCGCTTCGATGCCGACACGGTGCTCGATGCCACCGTCACCTATGAATTCACCGAGCCGACGTCGACGCTGACCGGGCTCAAGCACCTCGCCGGCAAGGCGGACGTGTGGGCCTACGTCGACGGCGATCTGTGGGGGCCGCTGACAGTCTCGGCCGGGGGCGTGTGCGAGCTCGACGTCGCCGGCATCGACGTCAGCATCGGCCTCAAGTCCGAATGGCGCAGCGCGCCGATGCCGCTACGCGACAAGCTCAACGAGCGCCAGCCGTTCCGGCCACCGGGCCGCATCTACGAAATGGGCATCACGGTGCAATCGACCGGCCCGATCGACCTTTCCGTCAACGGCGGGCCGGCGCGCGAAGTGCCGGTGACGTATCTCGGCGACAAGCAATACGATGGCGGACCTTTCCAGACCGGCGGCGAGATGGACCTGCCGCTGCTCGAGCGTTTGTTCAGCGGCACCATCACGATGCAGAACCTGCGCGGCTGGTCGAAGCATCCGACGTGGGAGCTGTCGCAATCCAAGCCGGCGCCGGTCGAGATCATCGCCGTGCGCACCGAGCTGGCTTTCAGGGGGTGACGCAATGGAACTCGCAATCGGGGCGTTCGCGCTTCTCGGTGGCAGCACGGCGGCGGCCGGCGGCGCTGCCGCGGCCGGCACGGCAATCGCAGGCGGCGCCGCAGCTGCAGGCGCCGCGGCGTCCTGGGCCGGCATCGGCTCGACGGCGCTGTCGGTTATTTCCGGCGTGATGACGGCGGGATCGGTGCTGAGCTCGCTCGCCGGCGGACAAATGAGCAACCAGGAGGCGCAACTGCAGGCGGCGCAGGTCGACCTGCAGTCGCGCGAGGAAGCGGCGCGCATCAAGACCGAGGAGCTGCAGAAGATCGGCGCGACGCGCGTCGCCTTTGCCGGCTCGGGCGTATCGCTGAGCTCGGGCGATGCGATCGAGAGCGGCCTGCGCAGCGATGCCGATTTCGAGACCGAGCTCGCCACGGGGTCCAGCACGGCGAAGGCGGCGCAGATCCGGCTCAGCGGCAAGGGCAAGCTGATCGCCGCCGCGGGCGACGCCGCCGGCGCGGCCGGCAACCTCGCCCTCAGTCTTGCAAGAAGAGGTTAGTCGATGGCAGCCAATCAGCGCAGCGGCGGTCTGGTGCGTCTGGCGACGGACATCGCGCAGCAGGGCCACGTCGAGGTGATGCCATCGTCCGGCGCCGGCGAGAGCGTTGCCGGCCTGTCGCGGCACTTCGCCGGCATCGGTGCGCAGATCGGACAGATGGCCGACGTCGCCTCGGCCGAGGAAGGCGAAGCTGCCGGCCGGCTCGCCGGCCTCGATCCCGAGTTTCGGCCGACCAAGTCGCTGACCATTCGCGGGCAGGCCTACGACCGGGCCGGAATGCAAGTCGCCAGCACGCGCCTCAAGCAAGGGATGGAGGGCGACCTCGCCGCTGCTTACGACGCGCTGCAGAACGATCCGGCCAAGCTCGACGCGGAACTCGACAAGAAGGGCGCGAGCTGGGTCAGCCAGGCGCCGCCAGAAGTGCGCCCGGCGATGGAACAGGCGCTGCGCGGCGCCAAGATCACCTACATGCGGCAGGCGGCGCGGGCGCAGATCGAGCGCGTCTATAACGAGCAGCAGGCGGCAGTGCAGACCGAGGTCGGCGACGGCCTCAAGACGATGCACCAGCGCGCCTATAACCTCGGGCTCGATGCCGAGGCCGATCGCATCATGGCCGACGGCGTCGCGCATCTCGACGGGGTCCTCGCTCGCACCGATGTCACCGGCAAGCGCCTGATCGAGCCGGAGGCCGCGGCCCGCGTGCACGCCGACGCTCTGGAAACGATCTCGACGGCGCGTCTCACCGGCGCCTTCGATCGGCTCAAGACGGTCGGCGAGAAAGAAAAATTCATCGCGCAATTCGAGGACGATTTCGCCAACTCGCGCGGGCTCGCCAAGCAATACGATCTCGCCGGCTTCCAGAAGGTGAGCGGGCTGCTGCGCGCCGACCTGACGCGCACCAAGACCGAGGGCGCCGTTGCCGTGCGCGCGCTCGATGAGGAAACGAAGAGCATCGTCACGATGCTGAAGAAAGGCGGCGCCGTGCCGGCCGACCAGGTCGCCGGCCTCGAGGCGCGCGCGTCGGCCGCCGGCGGCGGCTCGCCGGCGCTGCAGCAGAACATCGCCGAGGTGAAGGGCCTGGTGCGCTATCAGCAGGCGGTGCGCATGATGCCGCCGGCCGAGCTCGATCGCGTGCTGACGATGCAGCGCGACAAGATCGCCAAGGACGGCGCCACGCCCTACGCGGTGGCGGAGCTCGATCTCGGCGAGGACCTGCAGCGCAACATGCGCACGCGCCTGAAAGAGGACCCGAACGGCTGGGCCAACGACGTCGGCCGGCTGACGGTCGCACCCCTCGACTTTTCCAGCCCTCAGGCAGCTACCGCCACGCTGCAGGCGCGCATCGCACAGGCCGAGGAAGTCGGCGCTGCCTACGGTCAGCAGCCGCAATATTTCCGGCCCGACGAACGCCGCGCCCTGTCGGCGCTGGCCGGGCAAGGCGGCGGGCAATCTCTGGCGATCGCCACGACGATTGCCAGCGTCGCGGGCGAACGCGCGCCGCGCATGCTGGCGGAGCTGTTCAACGAGGCGCCGGCGACGGCGATGCTCGGCGGCCTGGTCGCCGCGGCGGGGCCGACGCCCGTGGCGCGCGATGCCGCCGACGGCTTCGCCTTCCGCCGCGCCGCACGCGAGGAGAAGGGCGGCAGCATGAAATTCTATGCGCCGCCGGAAAAGCTGGCGCGCGAGGTTGCGGCGCCCGTGCTCGGCAACGCGCTGGCCGAAATGCCCAAGTCCGAGGCCGCGGTGCTCGATCTCGCCAACGCCGCTTATGAGGTGCGCGCGCAGCGGCTGGGAAAGCAGGAATTCGACGAGACGCTCTACCAGCAGACGCTGCGCGAGGTGCTGGGCGAGCGCACCATTGCCGGCGAGGTCTACGGCGGCATCGTCACGCAAAAGCTCGACACGGGGTTTTTCTCTTCGGCCAAGCACAGCATCATCATTCCGCCGACGGTGAAGCAATCGAAGTGGGACGAGCTGCGCGATACCATCACCGCCGGCGATCTCGATCGCGCCGGCGTCGCCCGGCCCGTCGACGGCGGCGGCCACGTCATGCCGATGTCGGCCATCCGGCAGGGCACGCTCGTGCCCGTCGGCGATAGCAAATACGCGGTGGCAATGGGCGATCCGTCCGAGCCGGGCGGCGAGCGCTGGCTGATGGCCAATCCCAACGCGGACGAGAAATTCATCCTCGACCTGAAGGCGCTGGAGCCGACGCTGCGTAAGCGCCGCCCCGATCTCTTCATCGGAGGCGAATGATGCTGCTGGAGCGACGCGACCTTCGCGGCGGCAGCTACGCCGAAGCCCCCGGCCTCAAGCCGCAGGCCTCGCTCGGCGAGATTTTCGGCGACGCGTTCGACGAAGCGCTCTACGCCCGCAACGTCAACGCCTCGGGCGTCGCGCTCGAACAGGCCTATGACCGGCGCATCGACGCGATCTTCGCCGCCACCGGCCAGCGCGGGCGCAATCCGTTCCGTCTCAGCGCCGGCGACCAGCTGGCGATCGAGGCCGGCGAGAAGGTCGACCACCAAGCCGACTTCCAGCGCTGGCTCGAAGATATCGCCGCGCAGCAGCCGCAGTTCCGCGACGTCATCAAGCCGGATCGTCCCGTGCTCGAGGATGCGATCGACCTGCAGCGGCGCTCGATCAATGCAGCCGCCGATAGCTATGCGCGCGGCGGCAACGGCGCCTGGCTGGCCAGCATGGCGGGCTCGGTCGCGGGCGCCGGCTTCGATCCGCTGAACGTTGCCTTTCTGGCCGCCGGCCCGTTCGCCGAGGTTGGCGTCGGCGCGCGCGCGGTGCTGTGGAACGCGGCCAAGGTCGGCGCCGTCAACGCCGGCACCGAGGTCGCCGCCTATCCGTTCGTCAAGGCCTGGCGCGAAAAAGCCGGCCTCGAATACTCGCTCGGCGAGCTGGCGCAGAATGCCGGCGTCGCGTTCCTGTTCGGCGCCGCCATCGATGGCGGTGGCCGCGCGCTCTATCGCGGTGCATCCGGGTTGCGTGGCGAACCCAAGCCCGCGCCGCCGCAAGGTGCTGCCGCCGATCGCGCGCTCGATGCTGCAGCGGCGACGCTCCCGGCCGACAACGTGGTGCGCCGGGCCGCAGACGGCGATCTGGAGGCCTTGCGCGAGGTCGCCGCGGCAACGGGACAGGCGGACGATCCGGCCGTCAGGGGCGCTGCTACGGCCGCCGAGATGGAGGCCGGCCTCGAGGTGACGGCGCCGCTCGTCGACAACGGCGACGGCCTCTCTCGACTTGCGCAAGCAATGCGGTCGATCGCCGATGATACCGAGCCGCCACCCGGCCGCGCCGATCCGGTGCTGCCGCAGCGCTCGCCCGATCTTTCCGACGAGGCGCCGCTGCCCAAGGGCGAGCCCGGCGCCAACCAGTACGCGCGCCGTTTCGCCGTCGAGGGCAAGCCGGTGACGTTCCGCGAGGTCAACCCGGCGAAGATCTTCGCCGATCCCGCGACGTTCCAGTTCAAGGGCGGCGGCGACACCGTGGGCGCCACCACGCGCCTCTCAGGCGTCGAGACCTGGGACCCGGTGGCGGCCGGCCGCGCCGTCGTATTCGAGAACAAGGACGGCGCCCTCGTCATCGCCGACGGGCACCAGCGCCTGGCGCTGGCCAAGCGGCTGCTGGCTGCTGGCGGCGGCGATGAGATCGCCCTCCCCGCTTTCGTGTTCCGCGAGGCCGACGGCTGGACGCCTTCGGACGTGCGCGCCCTGGCCGCCAAGAAGAACCTGCAGGAAGGCTCCGGAACGACCGTCGACGCCGCCAAGATCATTCGCGAGCGGCCCGACATCATCGACGCCTCGGTGCCGCTGTCGTCGGAAGCGATGCGCCAGTCGCGCTCGCTGGCCCGGCTGTCCGATGAGGCCTTCGGCAAAGTCGTCGCCGGCGTCGTGCCGCCGAACCACGCGGCGATGATCGGCGACCTGGTGCCCGACAAGGCGTTGCATTCCGGCATGGTCGACGAGCTCGTCGCCGCAGATCCCTCGAATGCGCGCGAGGCGCGTTTCATCGTCTCCGAGCTGATGCACGCGCCGATCGCGCACGAGGTGCAGCTGACACTGCTGGGCGCCGAGACGATCGCCCGGCCGCTGCTGCGCGAGCGCGCGAAAGTGCTGGATGCGGCGCTGAAGATCCTGCGCGAGGACAAGCGCATCTTCGGCTTGCTCGAGCGCGAGGCCGGCCGCATCGAGCGCGCCGGCAATGCCTTGCGGCGCGACGCCAACGCCACGGCCGCCCTCGAGGCGGAAACCGTGTCGGCCGTGATCGAGCAGCTGGCCGCCAATCGTGGGCCGGTGTCGGACTGGCTGACCGAAGCCGCGCGCGACATCGCCAGCGCCGCACCGGTGCGCAAGGCGGCGGAGGCCTTCGCCAAGCGTGTGCGCGACGCGCTGCAGAAAGACGGCCTCGCCGGTCTCGCCGCCGAGCCGCCGGCGCCGCTGCGCGCAAACGGGTTCTCCGACGTGACGGGGCCGGAGGCGAAAGCGCAAGTCGAGGCACTGCAGGCCTCGTTCAGCCACGAAGGGCAAGGCGCACTGTTCGACGATCTCGAGGAAGTGAAGCGCGAAAACGCGATCGGCGTCATTGTGGAAGGGTGCCAGCTGTGAGCCTGAAAGACTGCATTGCCCGTTCCCACGCCGCCGGCGAGATCACGCTCGATGAGCGCCAGGCACTGGAGAAGCGCCTCGGGCAACTGACGCGTCAGATCCTGGCGCCGGCAGAGGTCAAGAAGGCGCTGGCGGCAGAGATCGAGGCCGAGGCCTTCGAGCGTCAACGCCGCGCGCTGCTGACCGAACAGGCGCGCGTGCGCGTCGACGGCGAGCTCGACGCACACCGCGACGGCAAGGGCCGCGCCGATCCCGCCGAGGCGCTGCAGCTGATGCTCGAGCATCACGGCCAGGGGCGCATGCAGGACACCGAGCACCGGCGCCTCGCCATCCTCGCCGGCGCGCACGCCAAGCTCGACACGCTGCTCTACGAAATGCGCAAGGGCTGGGCGCGCGGAGACAAGCGCCGCCTCTATGGCCAGACGCGCGCGCGGCTGGAGAACGTCGTGCGCGAGCTGTTCGGCGAGGGAACGGGCGATGATCTGGCCGGCCAGATGGCGCGCGCCTGGTCGGACGTCGCCGAGGATCTGCGCCAACGTTTCAACGCCGCCGGCGGCGCCATCGGCCATCTGGAAAAGTGGGGCCTGCCGCAGCACAACAACGGCGAAGCGCTGCTTGCCGCCGGGCGCGATGCCTGGGTCGGCTACGTGATGCCGATGCTCGATCGCGACCGCATGCTGCACCCGCTGACCAAGCGCGTCATGGGCGACGAGGAGTTGCAGGACAGCCTGCGCCACGTCTGGGACACGATCACCACGGAGGGCTGGATCGACCGCGAGGCGACGGGCGCCAACTTCGGCAAGGGCGCGCTGTTCCGCCAGCACGCCGATCACCGCTTTCTCGTTTTCAAGGATGCCGACAGCTGGCTGAAGTATCAGCAGGACTTCGGCGAGGGCGATCCGTTCGCGGCGATGATGGGCCACATCTCGACCATGGCGCGCGACATCGCCTTCCTCGAGCAGTTCGGCCCGAACCCCGAGGCGATGTTCAACTATCTGAAGCAGCGCGTGCTGAAGGCGGCGCACACGGTCAAGCCGAGCGCCGCCGTGATCGACGAGAAGACGGCGCAGCTGAAAGCACTCACGGGCGAGCTCGGTAAGGCGCCGGGGCGCGATGTGGAGATCGTCGATCGCATCGGCGCCATCCACCGCGAGCTGGATGCGCTGCGCTCGAAGACGGCGCAGGGGGCGACGAAGCGCGGCAAGAAGAAAATGGAGCCGCTGCACCGCGAGCTGCTGGAGCTCGAGCACGAGCTTTCCGCCTACGTCCTCGACGGCAACATCGCGCCGACGGTGCGCCAGGCTGAGCTGCAGGCGGAGATCTCCGCCGTGCTCGATGATCTCAACGGGCTCGAAGAGGTGCCGTTTCCGACCGATAACCCGCTCGATCGGGCACGCAAGGATATCGCCCGCGCCGAAGCCAAGTGGGGCGTGATGCGCGGATCGGTCAACACGCCGGTGTCGGCGCGCATGGCCAACGGCTTCGATGTCGTGCGCAATCTGGTCATCTCCTCGAGCCTCGGATCGGCACAGCTTTCGGCGTTCTCCGACGTCGGTTTCCAAAAGGTGGCGCGCACGTTCACCGGCCTGCCGGCGACGACGGTCATTCGCGACCTGGTCGCAGCGTTCGGCAAGGAGAACCGGCGCGAGGCGGTGCGCTCGTGGCTGATCGCCGACAGTGCGCTGCACGTGATGCATACGCAGTCGCGTTATCTCGGCTCGGTCAATTCCAAGATGAGAAGCGGCTATCTCGCCGATCGCGTCATCCACATGCAGGGCCTGGCCGCGTGGACGCAGGCGGGCAAGCACGCCTTCGGAATGGCGTTCCAGGGTGAGCTCGCCGCGCGCGCCGGCGTCGCCTTCGACAAGCTGCCCGATGCGCTGCGCCTGACGCTGGAGCGGCACGGCTTCACGCCGGCGGAATGGGATGTGATGCGCAAGGTTCAACTTTACGAACCACGCCCCGGCGCCACCTTCCTGCGGCCGAACGAGATCGCCGGCGTCGATCGCGCGCTGGCCGAGAAGTATATCGCGATGATCATGCGCGAAACGAAGTATGCGGTGCCGGAAGCGACGGTCGGCTCGCGCGTGGTGCTGACGCAAGGCGCGCGGCCAGGCACGCTGGTCGGCGAGATCATCCGCAACTTCGC
This sequence comes from Hyphomicrobium sp. 1Nfss2.1, assembly GCF_965243865.1. GTDB lineage: Bacteria > Pseudomonadota > Alphaproteobacteria > Rhizobiales > Hyphomicrobiaceae > Hyphomicrobium_A. Next base: position 946,864 of record NZ_OZ251603.1, read on the forward strand.
CCTGTTCAAATCCTTCGGCGTATCGGTGGCGATGCTGCAGGCCTCGCGCGTCGCCCGCGAGGTGGGCGCCGGCCGCGGCGCGCGCGGTGCGCTCTATGGCGGCGCGCTGCTGATCACCAGCGGATTGCTGGGCGGGCTCGCCATGCAGCTGAAGGCGCTCGCCGCTGGCCAGGATCCGCGCGACATGACCGATCCCGCCTTCTGGGGCGCAGCGCTGCTGCAGGGCGGCGGGCTCGGCATCTACGGCGATTTCCTGTTCGGCAACGTCAACCGCCTCGGCGGCGGCCTCTCGGGCACCGTGGCCGGCCCGGTGGTCGACCGCATGAGCGGCCTGCGCGATCTGACGGTCGGCAACGTCGTGCAGCTCGGCGAGGAGAAAACCAATTTCGGCCGCGAGCTGACGAAGTTCCTCAAGCAGAACACGCCGGGCGGCAATCTCTGGTACTTGCGCCTCGCCGGCGAGCGGCTGGTGTTCGACCAGCTGCAGCACCTGCTCGATCCCGATGCGCGCGCCGCTTTCAGGCGCCGCGCGAGTCAGCGCAAAAAGCAGTTCGGCAATGAATTCTTTTGGGCGCCCGGCGAGACGGCGCCGCGGCGTGCGCCCGATCTCGGGCGCGCGATCGGCGGGCGTTAGTTGCATCACCTTCGCGGCGGCCGCCTACGGGTCGCCACTGCTGCCGGCGGCTTAGCCTGAGCCCCTCGCTTTTCCAGCTCGAGGGTTCAGGCTCCATGGCGCTTCCCTTCTCGCTCCGCATCTCGCCGATCTACACGCTGACGGCCGGCCAGGTGGGGCCGTTCTCACAAGACTGGCCGCTCTATGCCGCGGCGGACCTGCAGGTGCTGCGCCTGCGCGCGGGTGTCGAGGCGGAGCTGGTGCTCGATGCCGATTATTCGGTGACCGGGGCAGGCAGCACCAGCACCGGCTTCTCGGTGCTGCTGCTGGTCGCCGCCGAAGAGGGCGACAAGATCGTGCTGGTGGGCGCGCGCGACGTGGCGCGCATCACCACCTACACGGCCGAGCGATCGGTGACACCGACGTTCCTCAACCTCGACCAGAACATGACGTTCGCGCAGCTGCAGGAAATGCAGCGCGAGGTCGAGCGCGCGTTCAAGACGTCGCGGTTCGATCCTGACGCCTTCGACATGGAAGGCCTGCGGCTGACGAACGTGGGCAACGCGGTCGATCCGACCGACGCCGTCACCCTCGGGCAGATCCAGGACGTGCTCGACGATGCGACGGCCGGGGCGACGGCCACGGCAGTCGCAGCGGCAGCCTCGGCATCCGACGATCGCGCCGCGACCGAAGCGGCGCAGGCCGTCACCGAAGGCGCGCGCGACGCGGCGCTCGCCGCGCAGGCCGCGGCCGAGGACATGCTCGACGATTACTTGCCGCTCACCGGCGGCACGCTGACCGGCACACTCACGCTATCCGGCTCCAACCCCCGCCTGGATTTCAACGACACGGACGCGCCGGCGACAAGCTCCATATCGGCAAACAACGGCACTGGGTCGATCGTCTACTCCGCCGATGCCGGCAATGCGCTGGCATCGTCGGCGCATAGCTGGCTCACCGATGGTGTAAGTCGCCTGACACTCAACGAGTTCGGTTTATGGCCTGCCTCGAACGGCGGCCTTCCGCTCGGCGCATATGGCGTAGGCTTCTCGGGTCTGTACTTGGCGTCCGCCGGCATTATCGATTGGGGCAGCAACAATGCCCGGATCACACACTCGGCCGGCAAGCTGACCAGCAGCGTTAATTTCCAAGCGCCGGTCCTGACGCTTGCCGAGCAGGCATCAGATCCTGCGACGCCTTCGGCAGGTCAGAAGGCGCTGTTCGCCAAGACGAATGGCCGGGTCTATACGAAGAACAGCGCCGGCACGGTGGAAGGCGTCGGCGGGCTCGTCAACATTCTCGACTACGGCGCGATCGGCGACGGCAACGTCGCAAATGCGGCAGTGAATGCCGCGGCGCTGACGGCGGCTCTGGCTACCGGCCGCGAGGTGCTGATCCCGTACACGGCCGCGGGCTATCACTTCGGGACGAACACCATCACGGTGGGCACGGGCCAGCGCGTTCTCGGCGAGAACCGTGTCACACTCAAGAGCACTGTAACGGGGTCGAATTGTTTCTTCCTCTTGACCGGATATCAAGTAGCATCCGGCATCAGTGGCGTGACCATCGACATGAACGGCTCCGGGGCGTCGTCGACCGCCATTCGGTACGGCCTATCTTCCGGCGTCGTTTACCGGACTTACCTGAAAGATATTCGGTTCCTGAATTGCGTTGAGGCTGTTGGCGACGAGACGCCCGGCTCAAACTACATCGTCGAAGCTTGGTGGGAAGACCTGCGGTGCGAGTTGACGCGCGGGCGTCAGTTTTACAGCCGCAAGTCCCGCGGCTTTTTCTACCTGAACGGATGCGTTGTTGACCGAACGATGGACCTCAGCACGGTGACCTGGGAAGGCGCGCGGTTTGAGGACACCATCGGCATCGAGTTCAATCGCTTCGACGTCGTCGGCCAAGTCGGCACGACCCCGCAGGCTGGGGCGATCGGGCTAGTCGTTCAGAACGCAATATCGGTCTGGATGGATCGCTGCCTCTTCGATAACAGCACCGGGCCGGGCGTGAGCCTGATCACCGTCAACAATTTGGCAGCGAAGAACCTGGAGGTTTACCAAAACCTCACAAGCGCCGTGCTGATGACGAGCGTCACGAATGCGCAGATTGCCAACCTCTTTGTCGAGGGCAACGCTGATCTCGTAGGCGCCGCGGCAGGCGCGCATGGCGTCTACATGGAAACTTGCGCCAACGTGCAAATTTCAAATCTGCGCTCGCGTAAGAACACAGGCTCCGGCGTGTTTCTCAACGCGTCGACGAATTGCCAATTCGTCAATGTCAACACGCGCGATAATCTGAGCGTCGGCTTCCGCGAGTTCGGCGCCTGCGACTACAATTCGGTGCATGGGCTTATTTCCACCGGCAACTATTCACCTTATGAGCTACTCGGGGGCCATTCCTACGTCGACGTCGGCGAGCCGTGGATCAGCACCGTCGCATCCGATCTGACAGGCAGCAATGTCAACACCGCGCAGCCTGTCTTCGGCTCGGCGGGTGATGCTGTCACCGTAGATGCGGGCACGCTGTACGAATTCGAAGCTCAGTACTGGATCACGCGGGCAGCCGGCACCACGTCACACACGACGGGCGTCTTGTTCGGCGGCACGGCGACATTCACATCCATCGACTATCTGGCGCAGGTGACAAACCCGACCGGAAACGCGCTTGCCAACGTGCAGCAGATCATGGGTAGCGCGGCGTCGCTGCTGACGCTGACGGCTGCGAATACCAGCGCTACCGAAAACGTGCAGGTCAAGTTGAGCGGCACCATGCGTATCAATGCCGGCGGAACGATCATCCCGCAGTTCCAGTTCAGCGCTGCACCAGGCGGCGCCCCCACGATCAAGCGCGGCAGCTACTTCAAACTGCGGCCGATCACGTCTGCAGCGGCGGCAGCTGTCGGTCCGTGGGCCTAATGCGAAAGGCGAGACGCTGCCCGCTGATCCATCGGCCGAATTCGATCGATGGCCGTTCGAGCAGCCGCTCGCTCCAGATGGCAACGGGTATCGCTGCGATCAGGGTGATGCATGCCAGCAGCATCCCGTATTCGAGAGGATGTTTGGCTGATGCTCCAGCTGTCACGTAGACGATGGCTGCAATGAAGATGTTCATCAGCACGACGTTGAACAAATAGAGGCTGTAGCTGATGCGGCCGAGCGCTTGCATCGATGGCGACGTCAAACAAACACCGCCCCGACCGTGGTAAAGGCATGCGACGCTCGCAGCGCAGAGAAGCAACGTTGCCAACTGCGCCCATGCATTGGTCGTCATAAAGAAATGCGGGAGGGTCACGGCGGCGCCTGCGAACACGGCCCACGCTGCGGCCGGCAGGCGGTGCACAACGCGGCCGGCATGCTCCCCGATAGCAACTGCCCCAAGCAAGAAGGCCAGCGCTCCGCTGCTGATCTCGGCGGCAAAGTACGCGCTCGATCCGTAGATCGAGAACGCAAAGGCCACGAGCGGCACCAGAGCGATGAGGCCGCCAATGCGCCACAGCAGCGCCGCCAACAGCATTACGGGGATCATCAGCACTTCCACCTGCAAGGTCCAGGTAGCGCCGTGCATCGATATCTTGGTCAGCAAGCTGTTCTCAACGAGGGAGCTAAACGGGATCTGTTGCGCAAATATCTTTGGCTCGATGACGTGCAGGCCGTTGATGCTCAAGTAGAACACGAGCAGGCAAACGATCAGCGTCGGATAAAGCCGCGCAACGCGACGCACCGCGAACTTCGCTGCCGTCGAAGCCTTGAGCGGCGGTCCGTCGACGAGGGACTTCATCAGAACAGCGCCGCTGAGCACGAAGAAGTAGACGACGGCAAGCTTGCCATTGAAGGCGATGAGGACGAGGCGGGTAGCTAACGCATAACCCGACTGCACCAGATGAACGGGCTGCACAAGCAGCTCGTTGAAGTCGGTGACCGGCGTTAATCCAAGCACCGAATGGTAGACAACGACTGCGAGCGCCGCGATCCCGCGCAGGCCGTCGAGTGATTTGCTGCGCGACCCCATCCGCGGTGTCCCATGCCGGTTGTGCCTGCAGCACCATACAGCGGCGAATCGGACGCCCCCTAACGCCTATCCACTGCTTTCCAGCCCGCTGGGGCCACGCTCACCACGTCTGATAGTCGGCGCGGTCCTCGTCGTGCTCGCGCAGCTCGTCGGGGCTGAGGTCGCGATACTCCCACGCGTCGCCGGACCGGCGGCGCATCACGTGCGTGAAGAGCCGGCGCTGCCCGTCGACGTCAACCGGCCGCCATGCCCACCAGCGGCTCCATATCTCCGGGGCCGCACGGAAGGCGACCAAGATCCACAGGATGGCGAGCAAGCCCGTGCTTAGAACGACGGTCGTGTAGAGATCAAAAGCCATTCTGTCCCCCCGGATTACGCTGGTCCTGCACCCTAGCTCCAGCTCGCGCCAGCCGCCAGCCCTACGGGTCGCCACTGCTTTCCAGCGCCTATCATCGCCCCAGACTGAACGGGGCCAGAACGAGGCAGGGCGAGCGATGTCGGCAACGCCGTGGATGGAATTTGCCGGGGAGCAGGAAGGCGCCAGCGTCGCCGAGATCGGCGGCCCCCAGGCGCACAAGTCGATCGTCGCCTACTTCGCCGCGATCGGGCGCCCCGACATCACCTCGGATGAAATCGCCTGGTGCGCGGCGTTCTATTTCTGGTGCCTGATGAAGGCAGGCGTCGACATCTCGTCGGTGCCCAAGGACAAGATCCTGCTGGCGGTCTCGGGGCTGCTGCTCGGCACGCGCATCGACGGGCCGCGCTACGGCGCCGCCCGTATCTCGAAGCGGTACGATAGGAGCGGCAAGGTCGTCGGCCACCACATCGCCTTCGTGAAGAGCTGGACGGCAACGCGCGTCGAGTTGCAAGGCGGCAACCAGAGCAACAGCGTCTCGACGGATTGGTTCAAGCGCAGCGCCTCCGACGTCTACATCTGGCCGCCGGCGCCGGCGAGCGTGCAGGAGGTGGCGGCCGTCTCGCGCATCGCCGATGCCGCCGGCGACGTGCGCAAAGATGCCGTCAAGCTGGGCTCCACCCAGGGCGTCGAGAACATGGTTCCCAAGCCGCCCGATCAGCTGCCCGGCGTCGAGGCGATCGCCAACCACGCCGGCGCGTTCAAGTCGACGGTGTTGAGCCTGCAGGATTTCGCGCTGTTCTCGTGGGGCAAGGTCTGGTGGATCGCCGCGGCGCTGGCCCTGTTCTGGCTGGTGCGCATGGCGTGGAACGCCGGCTGGATCAGATGGTGGCGCGCTGAGGATCACAACAGCGGCAAGAGCGTGATCGCCGAGGCGCCGGCCGCGGCAACCGACGATCCCGCGCTGTGGGAGGCTGACAATGTGGAAGCTGCTTAGCGGCGCGGCCGATTTTCTCTTCGACGGCTGGGGCAAGGCGCTGCTGGGCGCCGGCCTGTTCGCCGCGATGTTCACCTGGTGGCAAGTCGACCGCGCGTCTCAGCGGCACGTCGGGCGGCTCGAGGAGCGCCTCGAAAATCGGAGACAGGACGATGAAGCCGTCAAGAAAGCTGATCAGCTGGGCGCTGCTTCTCGCGACCCTCGCGTGCGCGGGGTGCGAGACCCTTACGCCGGGCCTGATGTCGGGCGCGACCTCGCCGGGCCTCAAGTCCCCACCGGCAACTGACGCCGGCGCCAAGCGGGCTTATCCGCCGATCCGTTACAACAACTACTGCGAGGCGCAGCAGGGCATCGCAGCCTTCAACTCGCGCGTCACCGGCAAGGTCTACAAGGCGCCGTGCGATATCGAGGCGCCGCCAACGCCGAAGCCGGAGGAGAAGCCGAAGGCGCCAGCTCAGGAGCCGGGCACGGCATGAGCCACGACCTGCTTGAGAACCGTGTCGGCGAGGTCGAGAGGGAGCAAGCCCGCCAGGGTGCGCGCCTCGAGCGGATCGAGCTCGACATGTCGAAGGCCAATGCCGGCATCGACAAGCTGCTCGAGCGCGATCAGAAGCGGCCGCAGGCGATCACCTGGCCGGCGATCGCCGGCGTCGCGTGTGGGCTGGCTGCGGTCGCCACGGTCGGCTGGTGGCTGATCGGGTCCGCACCCGCAGTGCAGGATCTCGATCGCCGTCTGAGCAAGCTTGACGATCCCGATATCGGCCGCGTCCGCGTGCTCGAGCGGCGCATCGACAAGCTCGACGGCTGGCAGCCGAACGTGGTGAGGAACTGATGGACTTGAAGCCGAACGCCCAGGAATGCCTGCTGCAGCTTTTCCTGCAGGGGCCAACCTGGGACGGGAACATCGTCAGCAAGGACGGCCGCGCCGAGCTTTTCCAGCTCAATCTTGCCGCGCGCACCGAGGGCTGGACGTATCTCACGGCAGAGGGCGCGCAAGCGGCATTGGCGCTGCGGTTCGATGTCGAGAAGGACAGACGCGAGCGTCAGCGCCGCAAGGCCGGTGTGCCCGTCTATCACATCGCGTTCGACACCAAGGACATGAAGACGAAGATCCGCGCGGTACGCGTCGAGATCTCCGAGGAGTTCGTCGACGCGGAGGAGTTCGACGATCGCCAGTTCAACATCGGCCTCGCCGATGACAAGCATTATCTGGCGCTGCAGCGCTACGTGAAAGGCAATCCCAGGAGGGACCGATGAACGCTTCGCAAGTCAGAGGTGTGCTGTACGACGTCGCCGCGCTCGCCGCGCTGGCGGCCGCCGGCGTGGCCGTGCTCAAGGCCTTCGGCATCGGCGTGCCGGTGCAGGGCTCGATCGAGACGTGGACTTACGTTGCCGTCGCCTGCGCCGCGGCGAAGCTGGCGCGCTAGTGAACCGCTGGGTCGCCCTGCGCGGGAGCGGGGGTTACGCCCTGCGTGGCTTGAGTGATCAGGTTATTCAGAAGCTCGCTGAGCTCCTTCGCGTTCCCGATGTGCAGGACGACCGCTGAATGGTGGGCGTCGCCGTTGGGGGTGGCCTCACCAAACTCGATCTTGACGTTGCCTTCGGGCATGACCGTCACGTTGAAGCGATTTGCGTACTGTCCAACCGGCATCGGGTGTTCCCTCTTAGTTGCCAAAACATAATTGCAACGATCCCATCTACGTGATTCGTCTGGAAATGAAAAAGGGGCCGACGATCGCCAGCCCCTCTCCCCGCTTCTGCTTTCCAGTTTACACTGCCGCTCGCTGGTAGCGCCAGGCTGTCGCCCGTGGCAGGCCCGTTGCGGCCCTGACCTCGCGCGGCTCGGGCTCGCGGCCGTGCTCGCGGCGGTAGGCTGCAACGAAGCTCACCACCTTCGCCCGCGCTTCGCGCTGCTTGCGGTGCGCCGGGAGCTCGTCGCGCTCGTCGACGTCAGCGCGGTCCGCTGGCGGCGCCGGCGGCGGCGGCAGTGCAGGAGCCTCGGCGATGACGACGGGCGCCAGCGCCTTCGCCTCGAGGCGGCGGCGACGGCGTGCGGCGATGCGGGCGAGGCCGATATGCCAGAAGGCGATGTCGCCGACCTCGAGGATGAACGCCACCACGTTCGGGTCGATCAGGTTGAGCGCCTTGACGATGGTGCCCTGCTCGACCGTCACCGCGGGGAACAGCGTGGCGAGCGCGGCGAGGTTCGTGTTCTTGACGTTGACGGGCACCGGAGCCGGCGCGTCCTGCAGCTTGGCGTCGGCGGCGTCGACGGCCTTCTGCGCGTCGTCGACGGCGAGCTTCTCGCGCTTGCAGATGCTGCAGCGCTTGGCGTCGCGCTCGGCCTGCAGCTTCGCCTTCGCCGTGGCGAGATCCGCGACGGCCTGGTCGTAGGCCGCCTGGGCGCGCTCACGGCCGCCATTGTGGCTCTGAGCGGTGAGCGTAGACGTCTGCTGCGCCTCGGCCGAGCGGCCGGCGGCGGAGCTGAGGCAGTAGTAGCCGCCGAGCGCGGCGATCAGCACGAGCACGCCACCTTCGACCAGGTGCCACGCCTTGAGCGCGTTGGTGGCCATGACGCCGGCGCCGATGGTGACGATCAGCACGATGATCGCCAGCGCATGGTCGAGCGTCAGGCCGGTGTGTTGGATGTCGCGAAGCAGGTAGGCGGCGGTGCCGGCGGAGCAGAGCGCACCGAGCGCAATTGCTCCATACCCCGAAGGGGTGTATGTAGTCATGAAGGTCTCCGTAGGTCAGATCTATGGACGACTTAGGCCCGGCGCGGTGTTCCACCACTGCGACGGGCCGAATTGTTTTAGGCTTGTTCGGTTAAAAAATCTAGTGCTGTCAACACAGCAGCGCATTCGCTTGAGGATCTTTCTCAAGCTCGGCTGTGCATAACCAGACATTCGGCGCTAGCAGAAGCACGACGAGTCCTCAGCGCTCTAGCTGAACAGCTTCAAGTCGACAGGGTTCTCATGCCCGCAATCCGGGCAGGGCACGATCGCTTGCTTCTTACCGCCAACTTCACGGATCTGGATCTTATTGTCCCCGTGCGATGTCATCGACCCACCGCTGAACGAGAAGAGTTTGCGATTGCATTTGGCGCAATGAATTTTTTTCGGCATCGAAATCTCCAAAAGTCTCACGCCTTGGAGGCATCCCGTCGGAAAAGTCTCACGTGTTCCTGGGGTGTTCCAGGCTATCAATTTGAAATCATTGGTGAGCCCGGATGGGATCGAACCATCGACATCCTGATTAAAAGTCAGGCGCTCTACCGCTGAGCTACGGGCCCCCAAGGGAGCCGTGCTTTTAGGCGGCTTGCCCCCCAAAGGTCAAGACGACCGGGCGCCCCAAGCCATGCCCCGCGGGCTTCTCCCCTGTGCGTTTTGGCCCTTAGTCGACGTGCCCGCGCTGCGCTAAAGAAGCACGCATGGATCAAAGGACCGGAACAGAAGCCGCCCCTCGCGAGGCGGACGGGCACGTGCACCCCGGCGCTCAGGCGCCGCGCGAAACGCTCATCCCTGCCGCCGACCGTCTCAAGGCGATCGGGCTCATGTGCATTGCCGTCACCCTTTTCTCCGCCCTCGACACCTCGGCGAAGTACCTCGTCACGCACGCGCACCTGCCCGCGATCGAGGTCGTCTGGGCGCGCTTCCTCGGCCAGTTCACACTGATGCTGACGCTGCTGACCGCCATGCCGCTGTCGGCGCTCCTGCACACCAGAAAACTGAAGCTCGAACTGACGCGCTCCTTCCTCATGGTCTCGACCACCGCGTGCAACTTCATCGCCCTGCGCCATCTGCGCCTCGACCAGACCGTGTCCGTCACCTTCCTGGCCCCGCTCATCGTCGCCCTGCTCGCAGGCCCCTTCCTCGGCGAATGGGTCGGCTGGCGCCGGCTCATTGCAATCTTCGTCGGCTTCATCGGCGTGCTCATCGTCGTGCATCCGGGCTTCGGCGCCCTGCACCCAGCCTTTGCCGTCTCGTTCACCGGCATGCTCGTCTATTCGTTCTTCATGATCCTGACGCGCTATCTCGCCGCCTACGACAAGCCGATCACCATGCTGTTCTATTCGATCCTCATCGGCACCTTCGCACTCGCGCCCTTTGCCATCTGGCAATGGGTCTGGCCGCAGAGCTGGAGCGAATGGCTGCTGCTGTCAGGTCTCGGCGTCTTCGGCGGCGTCGGGCATTACCTTTTCATCCACGCCTATCGCCTCGCGCCCGCATCGAGCGTCGCGCCGTTCCTCTACGTGCAGCTTTTGACGATGGTGGCATTCGGCTTCGCCGTGTTCAGCGACATGCCGGACGTCTACACGCTTATCGGCTCTGCGGTGATCATCGGCTCGGGGATCTACCTTCTGCACCGCGAGAACAAGCTGCGCGCCGAGGTCGCCCCCACCGACCCACCCTGACCGACCGAGCGCCGACACGCCTCGTGGTCGCCCTCTCTTGGCCGCCGAAGGCGGCAAGGCGCCAAGGGCGCCCGGCGCGAGCGCCGGCCATCAACAGAGCAGCCGGCCTGTTGAGCGAAGCCTCGCGCAGCTCGTGTCAGGCCTACTCGATCTTACTAAGCGTTTCTTCCGCCCAGGCATCGAAGCGATCCTCGGCAATCGCCGCGCGCATCGCCGCCATCAGCTCCTGGTAGAACGCCGTGTTCACCCACGACAGCAGCATCGCGCCCAGGAACTCACCCGAGCGAATGAGGTGATGCAGGTACGCGCGTGAATAATCGCGCGCGGCCGGGCAAGAGCTTTGCGGATCGAGCGGCGATGGATCCTCCGCATGTATAGCGTTGCGCAGGTTCACCTTGCCGTTCCAGGTGAAAGCGAGACCATGGCGTCCATTGCGCGTCGGCAGCACGCAATCGAACATATCGACCCCGCGCTGCACCGACTTGATCAGGTCGGACGGCGTGCCCACGCCCATCAGATAACGCGGCTTCGTTGTCGGCAGATGCGGCAGCACACCTTCCAGCGTGCGCAGCATCAGCTCTTGCCCCTCGCCCACGGCGAGACCGCCGACCGCGTAGCCGGGGAAATCCATGCCAACCAGCGCATCGGCCGAGCGCCGCCGCAACTCCGCATCCGTCCCGCCCTGCACGATGCCGAACAGCGCCTGCCCGGGCGCCGCCCGCGTCTCGAATGCGCGCTTCGCCCGCTCCGCCCAGCGCAGCGACAGCTCCATCGCGCGCTCCACCTCACGCGGCTCCGCCGGCAGCTCGATGCATTGGTCGAGCTGCATCTGAATGTCGGAGCCGAGCAGGCACTGGATATCGACCGCGCGCTCCGGCGTCAGCATGTGCCGGCTGCCGTCGATGTGCGAGCGAAAGCGCACACCCTCTTCGCTCATCTCGCGGATCTTCGACAGCGACATGACCTGAAAGCCGCCGCTGTCGGTGAGGATCGGGCCATCCCAGCGCATGAACGTGTGCAGACCGCCAAGCCGCGCCACACGCTCCGCTCCGGGGCGCAGCATCAGGTGATACGTGTTGGCCAGAACGATATCGGCCCCGGCCGCCTTCACTTGGTCGAAGTACAGCGCCTTCACCGTGCCCACGGTACCGACGGGCATGAAAGCCGGCGTGCGCACAACGCCGTGCGGCGTCGTCAGCAGGCCGAGGCGCGCCGCCCCGCTCTGACTTTTCAGCTCGAACCCGAAACTCGCCACCCGCTCCTGCATCGCTTATCGCTTTGGCCTTTTTGATCCGCGCACAGCAACTGCCATGTCTCATGGCACCTGTCACGCGGGCGGGCGGTTAATCCGCCCGGAACAACAACGAAGAGTCACCGTACGAATAGAACCGGTAGCCTTGCGCAATCGCATGTGCGTAGGCCGCCTGCATCCGCTCCAGCCCGGCAAACGCCGACACCAGCATGAACAAGGTCGAGCGCGGCAGATGAAAATTCGTCATCAGGATATCGACCGACCGGAACCGGTAGCCTGGCGTGATGAAGATGTCGGTCGAGCCGCTGAATGGTTCAAGTTGACCGCCAGCCGACGCTGACTCCAGCAGCCGCAACGACGTCGTCCCGACGGCAACGATGCGCCCGCCGCGCGCCCTTACCGCCTTCAGCGCCGCCACCGTCTCGGCACTCACCTCGCCCCATTCCGAATGCATCTTGTGGCCGGCGGTGTCTTCGGCCTTCACCGGAAGGAACGTCCCCGCCCCCACGTGCAGCGTCACGAAGTGCTTCTCGATGCCCCGTGCCGCGAGGGCTTCGAAAAGCTTCGGCGTGAAATGCAGACCAGCCGTCGGTGCAGCGACCGCGCCATCGTGCGCGGCGTAGACGGTTTGATAGTCGGCCCTATCCGCCGCCTCGACCCCGCGCTTGCCGGCGATATACGGCGGCAGCGGCATCTCGCCCACAGCGGCAATCGCCGCATCGAGATCGGGACCGGAAAGATCGAACGCGACGTCGACCTCGCCTGCATCGCCGCGCCCTTCGACGGTTGCATCGAGCGCGCCCTGCATGCACATCTCGCCGCTATGCCCGAAGTGCAGCCGGTCACCGGCCTGCAACCGCTTCGCCGGCCGCGCCAGCGCACGCCAGCGATTGGCACCGAGCCGCTCGATCAACGTCAGCGCTACGTTCGCCGTTAGATCGCCGCGGCGACGCACGCCTTCGAGCGCCGCTGGAATGACCCGCGTGTCATTGAAGACAAGCGCATCGCCGGCGCACAGCAGCCCCGGCAAGTCTCGCACCCCGCGATCCTCGAACGGGCCGGCACCATCAGGGACGACGAGCATGCGCGCACTGTCGCGCGGGCTGGCCGGATGCAGCGCGATGGCCGCCTCGGGTAATTCGAAATCGAAAAGATCAGTTCGCATCTAGGTCAAGCGGATCAGCAGCGCCCCGGCGAGAAGCAGCGCAGCGCCGCCGACGCGGCCGACGGTGATCTCGCGTACGGCAAGGCCGAAGTAGCCGAAGTGATCAAGTATGAGCCCACCGACGAGTTGCCCCGTCACGATGAAAGCCATCGTGGCCGCCGTGCCGAGCTTTGGCGTCAGGATGATCGTGATCGTCACGTACGCTGCACCAAGGCAGCCCCCGGCGATGAACATCCAAAGCGGAGGCGCGCGCCAAGCGATGGCGACGCCCTGCGCCACGGACGAAGCACTCGCCAGCACCACCAGGACAACCGCGCCAGCAATGAACGAAGCCGCCGCCGCGGCAAGGGGAAAGCCCAGGTCCCGCGCAAGATGCGCATTGATTGGCGACTGCAGAGCGATGAACGCACCGGCCAGAACGCCGGCAAGCCCCCAGACGAAACCCATCATGCGCTATCGTCTCCTTGCGACGGGTATCCCTCCGTCAACCGCGCCCTGAGAAGAGCTCCCAAGCGCCGCCGATCGCCACGACGAGCCAGCCGACGATCATTGTCGTTCCGCCCGTTGGAGCCGCCATCGGAAACAGCCGGTCGCCCGTAAACGTCCTGAGCGCGATGTCTCCGCTGAACAGCGTCGCCCCGGCCAGCAGCAGGAACGCGGCAAGCAGAAAGATCCCCGGATGCGACGCCCGCGCCGCAACCGCAATGATCGCCGCCGCGGCCGTCGCATGCATGATCAGGAAGTACGCCGGCGGCGTCAGTGCGGAAAGATCGCTGCCATGCGCTCCAGCAGCGGCAAGCGCCACGCCCGCCGCCCCCGCAAGTCCGGCATAGACAATGAGTGCTGCGCCCATCGTGCTCAGGCTGGAAGCTTCCATGACAAGTCCTCTTTCCGCACTCTTTGTTTACGCTGCGTCCGCGGCGACTTTCACCGAGACCATCCGGTCCGGATTCTGCACCGGCTCGCCGCGCTTGATCTTGTCGACGTTCTCCATGCCCTCGATGACCTTGCCCCACACGGTATACTGGCCGTCGAGGAAGGTCGCATCGTCGAACACGATGAAGAACTGGCTGTTGGCGCTGTCCGGGCTCTGCGCGCGCGCCATCGAGCAAACGCCACGCACGTGCGGCTCGCGGTTGAACTCGGCCTTGAGGTTCGGATAGCTCGAGCCACCCGTGCCGACACCCTTCGGGCAGCCGGTCTGCGCCATGAAGCCTTCGATCACGCGATGGAACGGGATGCCGTCGTAAAAGCCTTCGCGCGCCAGCGTCTTGATGCGCTCGACGTGCTTAGGTGCAAGATCGGGACGCAACTCGATCACCACGCGGCCCTGCGTCGTCTCGATGATGAGTGTGTTCTCCGGATCAGGCGTCGCCATGGTTGTCTCCAAGCTTGGGGGTTGAGGCTGGTAGCGGGGTTAGGGTTTAGGGGGTCGCGCCCGCGGGCGCAAATACCGTGCCCGCGGCCTTCCGACCATTCATGCACGCTTGTCGGCGCGCACGCGTACGCCCCAGCGCTCTGGCGAGCGCTCCCGCCAGACAGCCAGGAAATGAGCGTCCGCGCCGTTACTTCTTGGCGTCGGACTGCAGGTAGACCTTTTCCATGATGTCGGGCACCGCCGGCGGCTCACCCTTGGCGATGTTGTCGACGGCGTCCATGCCGTCGATCACCTGCCCCCACACGGTGTACTGGCCCGTCAGGCTCGAGCACCCCGTATCGTTGAAGCAGATGAAGAACTGGCTGTTCGCGCTATCAGGGTCCGCCGTTCGCGCCGCGCCGACCGTGCCGCGCTTGTAAGGCTCAGCCGAAAACTCGGCCGGCAGGTCGGGATAGTTAGAGCCACCCGCGCCGCTACCCAGCGGATCGCCCGTCTGCGCCATGAAGCCATCGATCACGCGGTGGAATTTCAGGCCGTCATAGAAGCCTTCCTTCGCCAGCGTCTTGACGCGCTCGACATGCTTGGGCGCCAGATCCGGACGCAATTTGACGAGAACATTCCCGTGCTTGGTCTCGATCACCAATATGTTGCCGTCGGCGCTCGCCTGCTGCTGGTCCGAGCACGCCGCGCCCGCAAGCGCAAAGAACGCCAGCACGAGGCAAGTCAACATCCGCATGGGGCTTCCCTTCCCGTAGTTTCTGCTGAAAGCACAGAGCGGCGGCATTCGAGCATCGACCGCTTTCCGTGTCGATTTTACCGCTCCTTGCCGCGCGTGCAACGACGCCGTGCCTGGACTAGCCCTTTTGCAGCGCTTTCGCCTTCAACTTCGCAGCAACGGCGGGCGAAACGAACGAGGAGGCATCGCCCCCCATTTCCGCGATCTGGCGCACCAGATTCGCTGCGATATGCCCAACCGAGGGGGTCGCCGCGAGGAACACCGTTTCGATGTCGGGTGCCATGGCAGCGTTCATGCTGCCCATCCGCACCTCGTAGTCGAAGTCTGTCGCATCGCGCAGCCCGCGCACGATCACTCCGGCACCTGCAGCGCGCGCAGCATCGACCGCCAGCCCGCCAAACGTGGTGATGTCGATCTTGACGCCCGACTTGTCCGCAATGGCTTTGGTCTCTGCCTCCAGCATCGCCACCCGCTCCGCCACCGAAAACAGCGGCCGCTTGGCGTCATGCGTGCCAACCCCGATCACCAGCCGATCGAACAGCCGGCAGGCGCGCGCGATGACGTCCGTGTGCCCGAGCGTCACGGGATCGAAGGAGCCGGAATAAAACCCGATGCGTTGCATAGAGGATCGACACGGCTTGAGTTGCACAGACCGCGCGACATCGCGGTACTGCAGCCTACAACAACCGCGTAGCCTATCGGCGTAAACAAAAAGAACGGGCGGGGCCTTCTGGCACCCGCCCGCTCGATTAATGGCTTCGCCTGGAACCGGCTTACTTCAGCGGCTCGACCGAGCGCGACCCGAAGAGGTCCGACAGGTTGAAGCGATAGCCAAGGTTGGCGGTCACATACAGCGGGTCGAGGTCGTGCTTGGCGGAGACGCCGTCGTACGTGCCACCGCTATAGGTGAGCTTCGTGTCCAGCCAGGCCTTCTTGACATCGACGCCGAGCGACCAGCCCTGGCCGAGGTCGTAGTCGACGCCGCCCTGCAGCACGAAGCCCCAGCTGTCGTCGAAATCGACGCTGCTGCCAGCGAGGTTCGACTTCTCGTCGAAGTAGTGGATCCACTGAACGCCAGCGCCCACGTAAGGCTTGATCGGTCCCATGCCGTCGAAGTGGTACTGCGCCGTCAGGATCGGCGGAAACACCCACGTCGAGCCCAGCTTGCCGAGGCTGCCAAGGGTGCCCGACTTGCCGTCCACGTTCACCTGGGCGAAGCAGCAGAACAGCTCGACGGACCAGTTGTTGGTGAGATAGTAGGTCAGTGCCAGCGTCGGGATGACCGTGTCGTTGACCTCGGCGGTGCCAAGACCGGCCGGCGTCGTCGACGTCGTGTTGTCGTCGAAGATAATGCCCGTCACGCCCAGCTTCGCCTGGAAATTGCCGTTGCTGTCACCGGCCCGAGCGGGCACTGCCGCCATCACACCCATTACCAGCGCGGCTGCGCTAATCCAGATCGTCTTTGCTCGCATCGTCGTGCCCCTTTTCCCGGCCCCGCTTCCGCGCCCCCACGGCGTTCGACTCGGGACCAAATCGATGTGCACAACCTTCCCCTAAACCTGTGAATTGCCGAGGGATTAATCGGCACCTGTACTGACGAATATCAGCGATCCCGTCGCTCGATCAGAGCCTGTGGCGCGCCCGACACGAAATGGTTGACGCCGCTCAAAAGCGCCCTGGCAACTTCGCCGCGCGGCCTTCTGGTCGCACGCCCCCCGGCTTTGATCAGGATCAAGCCCGGAAACGGCAATGCCGTGCACACTTGAACACATGACAATCCTTGATAGCAGCGCGCACGCCGTGAGCCAGCATCAGCCATCCCAACGTCTCGGTCCCCGGATCGGGGAATCGGAAACAGCCATGCGCGAGCATGCGACGCCTGTGCGCGCGCGTCGCCGACAGCGACTGGCGCTCGATCAGGCGCCCGCCGAGACAGTCTATATCGTCCGATCCGGACTGCTCGGCATCGAAGCGTCCCCTCCCGGAAAACACCGGCAGCTGCTGGAGTTGTTCTACCCGGGTGACATCATCCGCCGCGCGCTAGTGCCTGATCTTCCCGGACTCACTCTTACCGCGTTGAGCGTCACCGAAGTCTGGCGCCTTCCCGCCCGCAGCTTCGATTCGCTGACGGCCGCCAACCCAGATCAGATCGGCCAGACTCAAAAGCGGCTCGCCGAGCAACACGCCCGCGCAACGCTTCACGCGTCGATCATCGGCGGCCTGAGCGGCGATGAGCGATTCGCCTCGCTCCTCATCGAACTGGGTCTGCGCCTCGGCATGCGCGGTCCCGCGGGGATCTCGTTTGATGTGCCCCTGTCGCGCACCGACGTCGCCGACTACCTGTCGCTCAATCCCGACACCCTGAGCCGCATTACGTCGCGGTTCAAGTCACGCGGGCTGCTGCAGCACGCCCGCAACGGGCACACCGTGCTTCCGGCTTGGGATGCGCTGGTGGAGGCAAGCCCGATCGCGGCCACGCTGCAGACGCTGCACGCTCCCAGCGCCTGAGCCACCTACGCCCGTCCTGGTCCGCAACTTAACCTCTCCCTGAAGGGAGAGGTCGGCCACGATCGACAGATCGCGGCCGGGTGAGGGGCTCCGGCTACTCGAACACCTCCTGGGCCCGCTATTCCGTTGCGGGCGTCTCGCCGACGCCCGCTTCGTCCTCGCCGTCCTCGGGCTCGCTGCCGTCGTCGGGGATGCGCTCGACCGAAACAACCTTCTCGCCGTCCGTCTTGAAGATACGCACGCCCTGCGTGTTGCGGCTCGCGATGCGCACGTCGTTGACTGGGCAGCGGATGAGCTGACCGCCATCCGTCACCAGCATGATCTGGTCGCTGTCGACCACCGGGAACGAGGCCACCAGCGGTCCGTTGCGGTCGTTGACGACCATGGCAACGATGCCTTTGCCGCCGCGCCCCGAGATTCGGTATTCGTACGACGACGACCGCTTGCCGAAGCCGCGCTCCGACACAGTCAGAACGAACTGCTCTTTGGCTGAAAGCTCGGCGAAGCGCTCCGGCGTCAGCTCGGCAGCCGCGGCCCCGTCGACCTCTTCCTCGTCCGCATCCGCCGTATCGACAACGTCGTCAGCAATCTCATCGCCCTGTGCTCGGCGCAGCATGTTGGCCTGCTTCAGGTAGGCGGCGCGCTCTGGCGCGTCGGCATCGACGTGCGTCAGCACCGTCATCGAGATGATCTGGTCGCCGTCGTCGAGCTTGATGCCGCGCACGCCATCGGAGTCGCGCCCCTTGAACAGACGAACCTCGTCCTCAAGCAAGAAGCGGATGCAACGCCCTTTTGCCGTCGTCAGCAGCACGTCGTTATCGGGCGTGCAGATATTCACCGACACGATCTGATCGCCCTCGTCGAGCTTCATCGCGATCTTGCCATTGCGATTGATATTCTCGAAGTCCGACAGCGCATTGCGGCGCACCCTGCCCGAGCGCGTAGCGAACGCCAGTTGCAGCGTGCCCCACGTCTCGGCGTCCTCGGGCAGCGGCAGGATGGAGGTGATCACCTCGCCCTGCGCCAGCGGCAGCAGGTTGACCAGCGCCTTGCCCACCGCCTGCGGTGTCGCCGCCGGCAGGCGCCACACCTTCATGCGGTAGCACATGCCGCGCGATGAGAAGAACAGCACCGGCGTATGCGTCGAGGCGACGAACAGCGTCGTGATGACGTCTTCCTCGCGCGTGCCGGCGCCAGAACGCCCCTTACCGCCACGCCGCTGCGCCCGATACGTCGCCAGCGGCACGCGCTTGATGTAGCCCTTGTGCGAGACGGTGACGACGACGTCCTCGCGCTGGATGAGATCCTCGTCCTCGACGTCGCCGTCCATCTCGAGGATTTCGGTCTTACGCGGCGTCGCGAACTCTTCCTTGATGGCCGTCAGCTCGCCCACGACGATATCGACGATCCGCCGGCGCGAAGCCAGAATGGCGAGATATTCGCGGATCTCTTCGCCCAGTTTCTTCAATTCGTCGGCGATCTCGTCGCGCCCCAGAGCCGTGAGGCGTGCAAGGCGCAAATCGAGGATCGCCTTGGCCTGCTCTTCCGAAAGCTTGTAGGTGCCCTCGGTCGAAACCTTGTGCCGCGGATCGGCGATCAGCTCGACGAGCGGACCGATGTCCCGGGCCGGCCAGTCGCGCGTCATTAACTGCTCGCGTGCGTCAGCCGGGCTCGCCGCATAACGGATGACCTTGATCACCTCGTCGATGTTGGCGACAGCAATGGCAAGGCCAACCAACACATGCGCACGATCCCGCGCCTTGTTCAGCAGGAACTTGGTCCGCCGGCTCACCACATCCTCGCGGAACGCGGTGAAGGCCTCGATCATATCCTTGAGGTTGAGCTGCTCAGGACGCCCGCCGGTGAGCGCCAGCATGTTCGCGCCGAACGACGTCTGCAGGTCGGAATAGCGATAGAGCTGGTTCAGCACGACGTCCGCAACGGCATCGCGCTTCAGCTCGATGACGATGCGCATGCCTTCGCGGTTGGTTTCGTCCCAGATGTCCGAGATGCCCTCGACGCGCTTCTCGCGCACAAGATCGGCGATCTTCTCGATCAGCGTCTTCTTGTTGACCTGATACGGGATGGCGGTGACGATCAGCGCCTCGCGATCCTTGCGGATCTCCTCCACCTCGACCCTGGCACGCATCAGGATCGAGCCACGCCCCTTGTGGTACGCGGCGAGAATTCCGGCGCGGCCGATGATCAGGCCGCCCGTCGGAAAGTCCGGCCCCTGAACAATCCCGCACAGTTCGTCGATGGTGATCTCGGGATTTTCCAGCTGCGCCAGGCAAGCGTCGATGACTTCGCCAAGATTGTGCGGCGGGATGTTCGTCGCCATGCCGACAGCGATACCGCCAGCGCCATTGACCAGCAGGTTCGGAAACTTTGCCGGCAGCACCGACGGTTCGAGCAGACGGTCGTCGTAGTTCGACTTGAAGTCGACAGTGTCCTTGTCGAGATCGTCGAGCAGATACTGCGCCACCTTCGACAAACGCGCCTCGGTGTAGCGCTCGGCCGCGGGCGGATCGCCATCGACAGAACCGAAGTTTCCCTGGCCGTCGATCAACGGCACGCGCATGGAGAATTCTTGCGCCAGACGCACCAGCGCATCGTAGATCGCGAGGTTGCCGTGCGGATGGAAGTCGCCCATCGTGTCGCCCACGACTTTGGACGACTTCATGTGCTTCTTGTTCCAGTCGAGCCCCAGCCGCTGCATCGCGTAGAGAATGCGGCGGTGCACGGGCTTCAGACCGTCGCGGACATCGGGCAGCGCGCGCGAAACGATAACGCTCATCGCGTACTCGAGGTACGAGCGCTTCATCTCGTCCGAAATCGTCACGGGGCGGATGTCGCTCGGCTGTTTGCCGGCCGGCATCTGGTCGTCGGTGCTATCAGCCACGATTTATTTGGGTCCGCTTCAACAGCGCGACGCACGCCTTTTGGGGGCGTGCGTCGGCAGGGTCAGAATCTGCCGCAAGGTTACCCCAAACGCCCCCGCCGATGCAATGTGCGCGACGCTTTGTGGCACGGTTCTCAACTTCATAATTTTCATCGCCAAATCATCAACTTATTGGCCGACTTTATCCTCACAACCCTTCCCCTGCCGCCCCGCATTGGACTTGAGAGCGTCACACTCTGGCGCTACATGCCTGCCCGCGCCAACGTATGGTTAATCCTACGCGGGGGCACGGGCGCCGACGACGGGCCCGTTCGAGAACAACAGGAGAGTTAGATGCAAAGAGGTGTGTTGGCCCTGGCGGCCGTTGCGGCGTTCTGGACGCTGCCGGCAATTGCAGACCCGGCCATCCCCCAGGACGTGTTCGTCACCACGCAGGGTGAAGGACAGTATCTCGCCAAGGACCTGCTCCTTGGCGCCAAGGTTCACAATAAGGATGGCGCCATCATCGGCGACGTCGAAGACCTCATCCTCAACGCCAACAATCAGATCGAAGGCGTGATCCTGGGCGTCGGCGGGTTCGCCGGCTTCGGCGAGAAACGCATCGGCGTTGCCCTCCCCGCGCTGCAGATCAAGAACGAGAGCGGCGTCGTCATCGTCAGCCTGCCGGAAGCCACCAAGGAAACGCTCGACGCGCTTCCGGCCTTCGAGCGCAAGCAGCCGCCGAAGTCGCTTCTCGACCGCGCGATCGAGAAGGCTAAGGAGCTGTCCGACAAGGGCACGGTGACGGCGAAGGACGCTTACGAGAAGGCCAAGGAAGAGGCCGGCCCGGCGCTCGAGAAGGCTGGCGAAGCGGCCAAGAAAACCTACGAGGAGAGCGTGAAGCCCGCGCTCGATAAGGCCGGCGAAGCAACCAAGGAAGCCTACGACGCCGCCAAGGACGCGATGGCTCCCAAGCCTGAAGCAACACCGGCTGAAACGCCGCCGGCCGCAGAAGCTCCCAAGACCGAGGCTGCGCCAGCGGCACCCGCCGAAACGCCGACTGAGACCCCGCCGGCCGAAGCCCCGAAGGACGCTGCTCCCGCGCCCACGCCATAAGCACGGCTCCCACGATCGAAGCTTCGAGAGCCCCGCCTCAGTGCGGGGCTTTTTTTCTATGCTGATGCAGTTTGTCGAGAACCTCAGCCACAAGCTCCAATTCGGATTTGCATCCGTCGACGCGAAGAGTGGGAGCAGTCTGCGCTGCCAGCCACGCCAAATGGCGGTGAAGACTGCGGCTCGTAAAGGTTGGGTCATCGTAGCGCGACGCCCACTCGGCGAACGCCTTGTGGTTCTCGTGCATGTCGTTCCCGGGCAGAATTCGATCCCCGTAACGCTGTTTTTCCCGCTTCTCCAGCCGTGCCATGCGCACGGGCGTTGGCGTGATCACCATCACGATCAGATCGACCGTCGATATGAGACAGTCTCCCCACCCGTCGAACGAACCTGACAATACCCAAGCTCCGTCCCCGAGTGCCGCGCCAATCATCTGCACGCGCTCGTCTACTGGACGCTTCTCGGTAAAGGGCGGATCAGTCGGCATCCAGTAGAAGTCGTCGCAGTCGACGTGCACGGCGTGCAAAGCCCTCGCAAGGCCTGCGCCGAGCGTCGTAACGCCTGAGCAGGACGCACCAGTCAGATAAATCCTGCTCACGGCAATCCCCCAAAAACGAAAGAGCCCGGCGGTGAGACCGGGCTCTCGAAGTCAACCAAGTCGAAACCCAATCAGCGGCCGAGGACGCAGACCGTCGCCGGGCCCTTGATCATGTTCAGCCCGAGCGTCTGCCGATACGTCAGGTCGACACGATCGATCACGCGACGCTCGCCACGCAGATCGAGCGCAGGCGTCTCGTCGCCATCGCCGATCTTCTTGCGCACGACGATCTGGTCGGGCGGCCCGCGCTCGTAGACGACCGTGAGGTCGATGAGTTCGATCTTGCTGCCGCGTACGCTTAGTTTGATCGCGCTGAAGCGTCCCTCGCGGCGACCAACGCGGATCGTATCCCGGTCAGGCTTGAGGCCCACCTTGCTGCAGCCCAGTTCTTCCCAGCGCGCAACCGGCGGCGGCGGAGGAGGAGGCGGCAGGTTCTTCAGTCCGAACACGGCGACCTTGGCTCGCCCGCGGAAGCCCGGACGCGAGCGGTAGACGACCTCGATGCGGTCGATCAGGCGATCGCCTCCGACCAGATCGATCGGCCGGGTGCGGTCTCCGGCACGGAGGCGCTGGCGCACGCGAACGTCTTGCGGCATGCCACGCTTGAAGAACACCTTGAGATCGAGGATCTCGACGTCATTGTCGCGAACTTCCAGCAAAATCTTGCTGAAGAACCCTTCGCGGCGGCCGACGCGGATGACATCGCGGTCGACACCGAAGCCGACGGCCTGCTCGCCCAGCATTTCCCACTGCTCGCGCATGGGCGGCGGCGGCGGCGGCCCGCGGTCGTGACCTGGAGGCGGGCCCCTGTCGCGGTCCCGCGGCTGAGCCGACGCAACGTCGGCGGTAACACCAAACGCAAGCACTGCAAGAAGTGGCGCCATCGTGGATCGCCAGAACATTATCTTCACTCCCCTATGTTGCGCCCGCGACCGGTGCCGTCGGGCGGCAAAAGCAATGCGGGTCATCAGCGACGAAATTGTGATAGCTGCGTCAACATGAATGCAGGCTGCACGTGAGCAGCGCAGCATTAACCCTTCACGCCGCAGCCAAAACCGGTCGAAGCGCGTGTGCCCCGTCGGAACAGCCAACGGCCACGAAAAAACCCCGGGGAAACACCCCGGGGTCGAAGTACGGGAGTAGCGTGGCTCAGAACGGAATTTCGTCGTCCAGCTGCTTGTCGAAGTTACCGCTGCTCTTTGCTCCGCCCCCGCGCGGGGCCGAGCGAGCCGGAGACGCGTCGGAGTAACCGCCCGTGTCGCCAGCGTAATCTGACTGACCGCCCTCGCTCATGCCGCCCGAGCGGCCGTCGAGCATGGTGAGATTGCCGTTGAAGCCCTGCAGCACGACTTCTGTCGAGTAGCGGTCCTGACCCGATTGGTCCTGCCACTTGCGCGTCTGCAGCGCGCCCTCGATGAAAACCTTGGAGCCCTTGCGCAGGTACTGCTCGACGAGCTTGCACAGGTTCTCGTTGAAGATCACGACCGAGTGCCACTCGGTCTTCTCGCGCCGCTCGCCGGTCGCCTTGTCGCGCCAGGTATCGCTCGTGGCGATGCGCAGGTTGGCGATCGGACGGCCATCCTGCGTGCGGCGGATCTCCGGATCCTTGCCCAGATTGCCGACCAGGATCACCTTGTTGACCGAACCAGCCATGCCGTCACTCCTCGCATTCCGTGGCGCCAAGCGGGCGCCAAAAAGCCCTCAAGCTCCTCACCCGCCGCATCAGCCATGATGAGTCGCACTCGCAACCTTAGTTACCCTATCGCGCGGCCCGAATACGGGCCGGGGCGAGGTTTGCACATGATTGTGTGTACGCGTTCGCTATATGTTCTTAAGCTAGGGCAGAATTTGCGTCTCTGCAAGGGGCAGGAGACCACAAAGGCGGACGCCTGCAAGCGCGCCTAGTTGCGCACGGTTTCCGCGGTCGATGAGAGCTCGCGCATCACCTTCTCAGGCATGGTGCTCGAGGCCGGGCATGACGTCGCCCGCAGTCCGTCATAGACCGCCACCACATCGCCGCGGAACTGAGGCGCCAGCGCCCGCCGCGCGATCCCCGTGGCAACGCCCCCACTGCTCCACCGCGCGCTGCACATCAGCTTGGTCAGGTACGTCGTCAGGTCGACGGTATAGTTCAGAGCCGGCGGTACCGGCGAGGCGCCGATCCAACTCTGCCAGCGCTGCTGGTCGAGCGAGCCGCTCCACTTTGCGTCCTCCGCCGCGACCTGTGCCACGAACTCCTGGCTGCGCTGGCGAAGATCGGGATCGGCAATTTGCTCCATCCGCCCCATCATCGCCGCCCGCTCTTGCTCGTCGGGCGCCCGCACCATGAGTTGGCTCAAGTCGGTAAGACCGGTCGAATCCCACGTCGGCGGCTGCGTCATCCATACGGCTGCGCCCCGGAGGTCGCTGCCGGTCATCTTCATGCCGGTCATGTCGACGCCGAGCAGACGCGCATTCTGCAGGCTGGCGGCTTCGATGCTGGCGTCACGCAGCACCGCACCATCGAGCCGGGCGAAATTCAGCAGCGCCCCCTGTAGCGATGCGCTGGAAAAATCAGCCAGCTGCAACTGCGCCCCCGTGAGATCGGCACCCTGCAGCGAGGCGTTTAGGAAGTTGGCTCCCTGCGCCCTCACCCCGCCGGTGAGTTCTGCCTTGTCCAGCCGCGCGTTCGACAGCGAGGCTCCGACGAGCGTGGCGTTGGAGAGGTCCGCCCCTTCGACGTGCGCCTCATCCAGCTTGGCCCCGTTGAGGTCGATCCCCCACAGCTTCGCCTGGCCCAGCTTGGCGCGACTGAAGTCGGCTCCCCGCGCCGAGGCACACCGCCCTTTTACCCGATCATCGCTCAGCATCACCACGTCGGGTTCTGCACATGACAGCGATACATTATCCAGATTGGCGCCGACGAGGCTGGCCCCATCGAGCTTCGCGCCCGTCAGGTCGGCCCCGGAAAGGTCGGAGCGGTCGAGCTTGGCAAAGCGCAGATCGCGCCCCCGCAGCCGCATTGATTTTTCGGTCCCATCGTCCCGGTCCGCGACGAGATCGGAATCGGTGACGACGAGATTGCGCCGGAAGATCCCGAATAGCGCTCCGTCCGACGAAGCGCTGACGAACGGCAGCGCAAAGCCGCCGCCCTGCTGCACCTTGCCAGCCTCGGCCGGCGAGACCAGCGCCGTCAGCCGCTGCCCAATCCGGTCCAGCCGCTCACCCGGCACGGTCGCCGAGAAATATGACAGATAGGCAGCCACCGCCAGAACCAGCACCGTCGCCACCACGCTCAGCGGATGCGTGATCGTGGAGCGCAGAAATGCCAGGAAAAACGAGGTTTCCGCCCGCATCAGGAACACGCCGATCAAAAGTATCCCGGCGATATCGAGCGTCAGGAAAATGCGGTTGATCCACGTGGTGGTGACGTCGTGATAGGGCAGAAACGCCACCTGCATGTAGAGCAGCAGCACCACCGGCAGGATGACGATGGTGAGCCACGAAATGAGGTTGAGGAACCCGCTCATCACTGCCGAGCGTTGCGGACCCGCCAGCGCCTGAACCAGAAAGAAATTGTGCAATTCGAGCCGCAGCGGGTGCGTGCGCTTGTTCGACAGCTCCAGATAGCGGATCGCCTGGTCGAACTCGAGCGCCTTGCGCGCCAGCAGCACCAATTGTGACAGTATCCCCAGATGGAACAGCACCAGTACGATCGGCGCAAACTGGAAGAATTGCTTGAGCTGGATCTTCACCTGCAGGATCGGCAGCTGCACCGGCGTTTCCAGCAGCAGCGCCTCGTGCGTGACGCCGGCGACCGCAATCACCAGATACGTCATGATGGCGAGGAAAATCAGCCAGCCGGTATGCGCGGTGTCGCTCGAGCTGTTCACCGCCTCGAGCAGACTGTAGGGATTGACCGGCGTCTCGGTTTCGGGAGAAAGACGAGCCCTGTCCGTCATGCAGTGACACCCCCACGCTGAACGCGTGCGAACTACGCAGACCTTATGGGAGAAAGTGTGACATCTGGCGCGCGCTTTTCCTTCGCGCGTGACAGAACCCCATCATCCCCCTTGCTCTTTCCCCATGCTGCATTGCATGAGTCAAGCAAGAGTCGGCACCATCGCGACTCTCGACGTCCGTAGCGGCCCAAGGGTGGCCGAAACACCGCAGGAGAGCACCCCGCGTGAGCGCCGCTCAGTATAACTGCCGCAAATGCCCCGGTTATTGCTGCTCATACCCGCTCATCCCCCTGGATAAGCGCGATGTCGAGCGCCTGGCCCGGCATCACAACATGACCTTCGAGGCGGCCAAGCAGGCCTTTACCAAGGAGGACCATGGCCGCAAGTACGCCATGCGGCGCAAAAAGGATGACATTTACGGCCGCATCTGCCGCTTCTTCGACACCAAGGAGCGCTGCTGCACGATTTATCTGGCGCGCCCGGCCGTGTGCCGGTCATTCCCAGGCGGCGGCCGCTGCGGCTACTACGACTTCCTCTCCTTCGAGCGCCGCGCTCAGGAGGACGAGAAATTCGTCGCCCTCACCAACCACGAGGACTAGCCCCCTCATCTGTCATCCCGGAAGCCGACGCCTAGCGGAGGCTATCCGGGACCCAGCGCCTACGTGGCGCTGCCTCGTTCTTAAAGGGCTACCCCGTCGTCACGGCCGTTTCGACGTCCGACAGATCGATCCGCCGCGCAAGCCCGCGCGCCAGCTTCTCGCGGTCGAGCTCCCCTTCCCACGCCGACACCACGATCGTCGCAACGCCGTTGCCGATGATGTTGGTGAGCGCCCGACACTCGCTCATGAACTTGTCGATGCCGAGCACGATAGCCATGCCCGGCACCAAGGCCGGGCTGACCACCGCAAGCGTTGCCGCCAAGGCGACGAACCCCGCGCCCGTCACACCACTCGCCCCCTTCGACGTCAGCATAGCGACACCGAGGATTACGAGCTGCTCGCCGAACGTCAGCTCCACGCCCAGCGCCTGCGCGATGAATAAGGTTGCCAGCGTCAGATAGATGTTGGTGCCATCGAGATTGAACGAATAGCCGGTGGGCACGACCAGGCCCACCACCGACTTCGAGCACCCCAACCGCTCCAGCTTCTCCATCAGCTGCGGCAGCGCGCTTTCCGATGAAGACGTGCCCAGCACCAGCAGCAGTTCATCGCGGATGTAATTGAGGAAGCGGAAGATGGAAAAACCCGCCGCCCGCGCGATCAGGCCCAGCACCACCACGACGAACAGCGCCGACGTCACATAGAACGCCGCGATGAGCCCGGCGAGATTGCCCAGCGCCGACGGGCCATACTTGCCGATCGTGTACGCCATGGCGCCGAACGCACCGATCGGCGCCGCCTTCATGATCACGGCGATCACGCCGAAGAACGCGTGCCCCATATCATCGACCAGCGCCCGCACCGTATGCCCGCGTTCGCCCAGCACCATCAGCGAGAACCCGAACAGGATCGAGATCAGCAACACCTGCAGGATCTCACCATCGGCAAACGCGCCAACGAGACTGTTCGGAATGATGTGGAGGACGAACTCCACCGTCGACTGATGCGTCGCGCGGTTCGCATAGTCGGCAACAGCGGCAGCATCGGTCGTTCCGGAAAATCCGTCCCCCGGGCGCCACACATTGCCGACCACCAGCCCAAGCACCAGCGCCAGCGTCGACACCAGCTCGAAGTAGATGAGCGCCTTCACGCCGACGCGCCCCACTTTCTTCGCGTCCTCGATGTGCGCAATGCCCGACACCACGGTGCAGAAGATGATCGGCGCGATCGCCATCTTGATCAGCTTGATGAAGCCGTCGCCGAGCGCCTTCATCCACGGGCTTTCGGCGACGTGCGGCGCAAGCCAGCCGACCATGAACCCAAGTACAATGGCGAAGAGAACCTGCACGTAGAGCAGCCGGTAGAACGGCCGGCGCTTCGGCTTCACGTCCTGCCCCGCAACCGCCTCGGCCATCATCGCCCCCCGCTGGCTTCCCGTCAGGGCGATCTAAGCAATTCGCCCTGCCACCGGCAATCCTTCACCGCAAATCGCGTCTCAGGCAGCCGGTCCCGCCGGCGATTGCACATGCTCCGGCCTGATCCCGACGCCCACGATCCGCGCCGGGATGCGCTGCAGCAGCGGGGTCCGCCCCAGCAATCGCAACGCCCACGGCACCTGCAATGGCGCCGTCGAGCGTAGAACAGGCTGCGCGAAGCGGTTTTGTGCCAACACCTGAAGACGCTGCGTCACCCGCGTTGGCAGCGTGCGCCGATGCTGGACCTTGGCGAGATCGAACGTCGTCAGCGTTCCATCTTTCAGCGGCTTCCATAGAATATTGGCCGCCGCCACTGCATCCTGGATCGCAAGGTTGATCCCGACGCCCCCCACCGGCGACATCGCATGCGCCGCATCGCCGATGCACAACAGCCCCGTCCGGTACCACGTGCGCAGCCGATCGATCTTGACGCTGAGAAGTTTGACATCGTCCCACGTCTGCAATTCGTCGACACGCCCGGCAAGGAACGGAAGCGCCGCGGCGAGCTTTTGGCGGAATGCCGGCAATCCAGCTGCCTTGATCCTGTCCGCACCTTCCTTGGCAATAACATAGGCGATCTGGAAGTAGTCGCCCCGATCCAATACGGCGATGAAGCTGCCGGCATTGAGATGACCGCCGGTCTCAGGATCGCCGGGCTTGCGCGAGATCCGCATCCACAGAACGTCGATCGGCGCGCCGACGTCCTCGACCGGAAGACCAGCCTTGGCGCGGACCGTCGAACGACGCCCATCGCAGCCCACCGTCAGCGCCGCATTGACGTCGATCATTCCGTCCGGCGTCAATGCACGCACGCCCGCTATCCGGTGACGATCGCGGATGAGGTCCACGACGTTCGCCTGCATCACCAGTTTGAAGTTTGCATACGCCCGCGCCTTCTCTGCGAGAAAATCGAGGAAGTCCCATTGC
Organism: Hyphomicrobium sp. 1Nfss2.1; assembly: GCF_965243865.1. Lineage (GTDB taxonomy): Bacteria > Pseudomonadota > Alphaproteobacteria > Rhizobiales > Hyphomicrobiaceae > Hyphomicrobium_A. The sequence continues at coordinate 975,830 of NZ_OZ251603.1, forward strand.
GGCATCAGCGCGATGAACGCATGCCGTTTCGGCAGAAACGAGAAGTCGGCGAAGGCGACGTCTTCTCCACCGATCTCGACCGACACCTTCTGCACCTTGTTGTGCGGCAGCTTCAGCAGCTCGTCCAGCAGACCCAGTTCGTCCATCAACTGCAGCGTCGAAGGATGAATGGTGTCTCCTCGAAAATCGCGCAGGAAGTCGGCGTGCTTCTCCAGCACCACCACGTCGATGCCCGCGCGCGCCAACAGCAACCCCAGCACCATCCCCGCCGGACCACCGCCGACGATACAGCACGTGGTATCGAGACGTTCGGCTGGGGATGCTGCATCGGCGTTCATCGGTTGAACCCACAAGCCTGCATCAATCCCTCGAAGCGCTGTTCCGATTCCTTCTCGACGGCGTTCACTTTTTCCGGTGCGACGCCGCTTTCCATCAGTCCCTTGGTGATGGCGACAACCTTGCTCGCGCTGCCTTCGAGACTAGCCGTCAACACAAGTCGCAAGAAGCGCGAAAGATCCGTGCCGGCCTTATCGGCGAGACAGCTGCAACTGTCCTGCTGCTTCGACACGTTACGCTTCTCGCACGCATCGAGCAGTGCCTGCCGCTCCTCGGGCGGATAGCTGCCGCCGATCGCGAGGTCGGCTTCCGTCACCTTCACACTTTCAATGCCGCTCGCCCAATAGACGACGCCGACGATCGCAACCGCGCCGGCGATGAACAACACGCCGAAAATGAGCAGCCCCCACTTCAGCACCGTCAGCTGTCGCGATGCATTCGCCATCTCAGATCACCCGTAAGCCTTGCCAGCGCCGCCGGGTATACCGGACCCGTCCGTCGAACGTTTGAACCACAAAAGCGCAAAGCCGATGACCGGCAGCAGAATATCCGAATAGAGCATCACGCCGGCATTGCCTGGCGCCATGTTCCCCGTCTCCGCGATGTTGCGGATGTGCCCGATCGCAGCGCCCCATTGGAAAAGCGCCGGCCCGAGGATTGCCGCCAGCCGCACCATGCAGTTGCCCTTGAAAGCGAGCAGCCCCACCGCCGCGAAACCGAGACTTGCATAACCCACCTCGGCCTGGAACGGGCTGTTTGCCCACCCGATGAAGCTTGCCGCCACATCGCCGAAGAACACGTGGACCACGAAGTTGTAGAAGTAGGCGATCGCCACTGTGAACAAGATGAAGTAGGCGAGCAGCTCTTCCGCCACGTTGTCCAGCGCAAAGCCCCCCGGCTTCAACGCCATCGCGATCAGCGCCGCGACGACGCCGAGCACGAAGAACGTCAGCGTGAAGTTGCTCATCGCCAGTCGAATGAGCTCACCCATGTGAACCTCTGTTACTAATAGATTTATCTGCACCGCAACATAGTTCCGCGGTTCCTAAGACCGCGTGTGCGGAACGAGAGTTTACAAAATTTCAATTCCAAATTTTGCAACGATATAGCCTTGCCGTCCCGGCATCACGGAACCATTTTCCCTTCAGCCCTGCCGACAGAAGCAGGTGCTGATGGACGACAGCAACCCAATCGGAGGAAGCAATGAAGGTTCTCACCGCCGTAGCAACCGCAGCGTTTGCTCTCGCCCTTGCCGGACCCGCAGCCGCGGCCGTCACGGTCAAGAACACATCTGCCGGCGAGTTCACAGTCGGCGTCGATCTCGGAAACTCGGAGAAGGTGGAGACAATAGCCGCCGGCAAGGAGATCAAGGTCGACTGCCCTGAAGGCTGCGGCATCACTGGCCCCTGGGGCTTCTCCTGGAAGGTCAAGGGAGATGATGTCATCAGCTCCAACGGCGCGTCACTGATCTCCGTCCAGGAGCCCGCCGAGAAGAAGTAACGAATTGCTCTTCTTGCGGGCGATGTTTGCGCCCGCAGGCCGCGGAACCCGTCTTCCGCGGCCTTTTTTCTGGCGCGATACGATCGGGCCTAGCGCCGAGGCGACCGATCTACACATGCGCATGCCTAGACGCCTTTCGCGCGACCGCTCGCGTGCCTATGTCAGTCGCACAGACCGCAAGCTCGCCTTTCGATTGGCACCAGCCCTGGCCGCATGAAAATCCCCTCCCCCTGCATCGACGTCTGCAAGTTCAAGAATGCCGGCCATTGCATCGGCTGCGGCATGACGGAGAAGCAGAAGAAGAAGTTCAAGCGGCAGGACGGCAAGAAGGCCAAGCGCCGGTTCATCGGATACATGCGCGCCCAGCAGCTTCAGATCGGGCTCGAAGCCAATTGGGAGCGCGCCTACCGCCGCCGCTGCCGGAAGAAGAGCCTGGACTGCCCCCTCGATCACCCCTCATTGGCGAGCTCGCCCGCGCTTGCCGAGAGCTGAGCACCGGTCTCAGCAAACTCCGAACATGGCCCGCAACACGCCGAAACAATCGAAACACTGCGAAACCAATCGCCCGTTTTCGAGCATATCGCCGCCGCACTAGAGTTCGCCTGCGCGCCCAATAAGGCTCGTCTCGCTTCCGCTACGAACCGACGGACAATATGCATAGACGCTCCTCGCATCGCGCCATGTCTGCGCTGATCAAGCACGGCACGGCACTACCTCTCCTCGCGTCATTGCTTGGATGCGCACCCATCGGAGGACCCATGGGGGGTAACGCCGGTCCCGGCCAAAACGTGAGCGAAGCCGATCGCATGTTTGTCATGGCCGCGAACACGTGGGACCGCAACCACGACGGCCAGGTCACCTGCGGCGAGTGGCAGGCCTACGTGATCGAACTCGTAGCCACCGTGGACAAATCGAAGGACGGTGCGCTGAGCGAGGAGGAGTTTGCAAAGCTCGTGCAAACGGACCGCCTGTTTGCCACAGCCGGATTCAAATATTGGGACACCAACAAGGATAGCAAAGTCACCCGTCCCGAAATGCTCGAGCACACCAACCCGGCATTCACTCTGCTGGATCGCGACACCGATTGCGTTCTGACATCGACGGAACTTTCCGCTGCCCGCTCGATACAGAGCTCGGCTGGAGGCGGTGGCGGACCGCCGGGCGGCGGTGGCCCCGGACGCGGCGGCCCTGGTGGCGGATCCGGGAGTTCTCCAGACATGGGCGGAGGCTCCAGCAGCTCCTGGCCGAACTGACCCACCCCATGAAAGCATCGAATGCCCCGAGCAGTTCCACCGCGAGGCAACCTCACGCATGGGTACGCTCGCACGTCCCTTCAACGTGCGCAGATCGGCGTCGGCCGCGAAGGTGGCGCGGGGTGAGCTTTCTCATAACGCGCAACGACCGGCTCCAGCTGCTCTTTCGCCCAGAACCTCGGCGCGCCGATAGCCGCCAGACACGACGCATTCCAATATGCCCCGCTGGCCGACAAAGGCGACTTCGCCTTCACAGCCTTCGCGACCGCTTCGATGTCGCGCGATTCCGGATAGATGTAGAGCGTCGCCGCTTTCTCCTTCAGCATGCCGACGATGCGCGCAGCATCGCCCGGTGACCAGCTCGTGCAGCCGCTGCTCCGCCCGTCGGAATAGTTCTCGATCACACCCAACGGCACGAAGCCTTTGGGGTCGGCGTATGGACTGTCCGGCTTCTTGCTCAGGCATGCCTTTCGCAGCAGCACGGCCGCATGTCCGCCGATCTCGCGCTTTCGTGCATTGGCCGTCTCGCCTTCTCCATCGAACTGCACGAACGAGCGCATCAGCGGTGCATGTTGTCCGCCGGGCCTGCGGTAATAACCTTTGAATGACGTGGTCTGCTCGCTCGTCACATAAGCGCCGCCCGCCGTCAGGCTGGAACTCATGGCGTTGCCGAAATTGCGCGCGCACACCTTGCCGTTGGAAAAGTCCGCAATGCCCAGCAGACGACGCCCGCCACCATGGCCCGCGGAAATCGCCTCGAACGACCGCTTCGCTTCGCAGATGATATAGAACCGCCGCCCCAGTTGCCCATTGCTCAACTTGCTCGGGCGCGTCGCGTCCATGGCGAAGTAACAGGGGTTGCTCGCCGTCCCCGCGCGCATCTTCCGCAGATAGAGCGCCCGCGCACGCTCCAGCACTACGGGAGCGATCTGCCCATCATTGTAGCCGACGTGGGCACGCAACCAGGCGGGTACACCTGTCAGCGGGTCGGCCGCATAACAACCGCTCGACCAGACGAGCGCCGCGGCAGCCATGATCAGTTCACCGGCGATGTGATCGAGATGGCGCGTTCGTGACGGCAAGAGCAAAAATCCCCTCAAGAGCTCCCTCGCTGAACCATTTACGCGGGCTTTGGACAGTGATCCCACGCACTTGGGCGGCTCATTGTGGCATCGAAATGGTGTCATCCCAAACCCACGCCGCCGGGTCATTGCGACACCTCGATCAGCATGCACCATCGATCGTCGACCGCCACCGCGCCAGCAGCTTGGCGCGCGACCCCGGGTATCGTTGTGCGGAAATTTCCGCGCGGCGCACGCGATCGGTACGGAAGTGGCGGAAATCATCGCGCAATTCGCACCACGCGACGACGATACGCGACATCTCAAAGTATCCCAGCGCCAACGGCCAGATCACGCGCTCCGTCGGCCGCCCCTTCTCGTCCGCGTAGGCGATGGCCACCTTGCGGCAATTGCGGATCGCCGCCCGCAGCGAGGCCACATCGATGGTCTCGTCCGGCAACCGGGCCTGATACCGAGGCACGTCGACCGCCGGTTCCAGCAACACGGGCTTCAGGTGGACCGGCAGCATTTGACCGATCTTGGCGACGACATCGGCCGCCGCCCGCGCCAGCGAAGCATCGCCCCGCGCTTCCACCCAGCGCAACCCAACGAGCATCGCCTCGATCTCGTCGGCATTGAACATCAATGGCGGCAGGTCGTAGCCGTCGCCCAGCACGTAGCCGATGCCGGCTTCGCCGCGGATCGGCACACCCTCGTCGATCAGCCCGGCAATGTCGCGATAGACGGTGCGCTGGCACACCTCCAACTCGTCGGCAATAGCTATCGCCGTCACCGGCCTGCGGTGACGACGCAATATCTGCAGCAATCGAAGGAGCCGGTCTGCGCGCGCCATGAATGACTAACTGCCAGAACACTACTGACCACTGTTGTCAGTAGCATGTCAGTACGGTCTGGGCAGCAAAACTCAAACAGGTGCCCGATGATCACGTTATATGCCTTTGGCCCGCGTTTCGGTCTGCCTGACTCCAGCCCCTTCGTCACCAAGGCCGAAGTGCTGCTGAAAATGTCAGGTCTGCCCTACCGCGTCGACACCACCGGGTTCCGCAAGGCTCCCAAGGGCAAGCTGCCCTACATTGAGAATGACGGCCTCCTCGTCGCCGACTCGACCTTCATCCGCCTCCACCTTCAGCGCCACCACGAGATTGATTTCGACGCTGGCCTCACCCCGTCCGAGCGCGCCACCGCCTGGGCCTTCGAGAAAATGTGCGAGGATCACCTTTACTTCGCGCTGGTGCACGCCCGCTGGATGATCGACGAGAACTTCGACATCGGCCCGCGCCATTTCTTCGACACCGCGCCCGCTCCCCTGCGTCCGCTCATCTGCGCCCTGGTCCGTCGCGAGGTTCGCCGCAACCTGAAAGGCCATGGCATCGGCCGCCACACCGAAGACGAGATCTGCCAGCTCGCCGTCCGCGACCTCGGGGCCATCGCCGACTTCCTCGGCGACAAACCCTATCTGATGGGCCCGCGGCCCTGCGGCGCCGACGCGACCATCTTTGCCTTTGTTGCCGCCGCTCTGGCCCCCTGCTTCAAGACCCCGATCCGCACCGCCGCCGAGTTGCAGGAGAACCTCGTCGCCTACCGCGACCGCATGATGCAGCAGTATTATCCGGCCCTGGCAGCCGGGACCGCCAAGGCGGCCTGACCGCCGGCCGGCCGGCAAGCGCGACAGTTGCGGCGCTTTCGCCAGGCCCCGCCCGACATTATCTATGGGCCAGTATCTATGGGGCGGCTGGCCGCGCCGGCCCGTCCCATTTTCCCCCGTTCCCGGCAATTGCTGCCCTTCTCGGCGTCGGTTAGACAAGTCTCCATGGCCAAACCCCCTAAGACGCCCGCCGCCCCGTCGTTGATGAAAACCATCCACGTCCGCGGCGCGCGCGAGCACAATCTCAAGAACGTCGACCTGGAGATCCCGCGCGACGCCCTCGTCGTGTTCACGGGCCTGTCCGGCTCGGGCAAGTCCTCGCTCGCCTTCGACACCATCTATGCCGAGGGCCAGCGCCGCTACGTCGAAAGCCTTTCCGCCTACGCGCGCCAGTTCCTCGAGATGATGCAGAAGCCGGACGTCGACCACATCGACGGCCTGTCGCCCGCCATCTCCATCGAGCAGAAGACGACGTCGAAGAACCCGCGCTCCACCGTCGGCACCGTCACCGAAATCTATGACTACTTGCGCCTGCTGTTTGCACGCGTCGGCGTGCCCTATTCGCCCGCCACCGGCCTCCCCATCGAAAGCCAGACCGTCTCGCAGATGGTCGACCGCGTGCTCGCCCTGCCCGAAGGCACGCGCATCTACCTGATGGCGCCCATCGCCCGCGGCCGCAAAGGCGAGTTCAAGAAGGAGCTGGCCGAGCTGCAGAAGAAGGGCTTCCAGCGCGTCAAGATCAACGGCACCTTCTACGAGATCGCCGACGCCCCCAAGCTCGACAAGAAATTCAAGCACGACATCGAGGTCGTCATCGACCGCCTCGTCGTGCGCGCCGACATCTCAAAGCGCCTCGCCGACAGCTTCGAGACCGCGCTCAACCTCGTCGAGGAGCAGGTTGCCGTCGTCGAGTTCGCCGACAAGCCGCTGCCCGCCTCCGAGACTAAGGGCGCCAACAAGTCGAAGAACGAGACGCACGAGCGCGTCATCTTCTCGGCGCGCTTCGCCTGCCCCGTCTCCGGCTTCACCATCGACGAGATCGAGCCGCGCCTCTTCTCGTTCAACGCCCCCGCCGGCGCCTGCCCCACCTGCGACGGCCTCGGCACTGAACTGCAGTTCGAGCCCGACCTCGTCGTGCCCAACGCCGACCTGTCGCTCAGCGAAGGCGCCATCGTCCCGTGGGCCAAGACCGGCGCCTCCTCGCCCTACTACGAGCAGACGCTGGAAAGCCTCACCAAGCACTTCGACGTGTCGATGGAGACGCCCTGGAACAAGCTGCCCAAGCACGTGCAGCTGGCGCTCCTCTACGGCACCGGCGAGGACGAGATCACCTTCACCTATTTCGACGGCACCCGTAACTACAAGACCGTCAAAGCCTTCGAAGGCGTCATCGGCAACATCGAGCGCCGCTGGCGCGAAACGGACTCCGACTGGGTGCGCGAAGAACTCGAGCGCTACCAGGGCTCGCACCCGTGCGAAGCCTGCGGCGGCTATCGCCTCAAGCCGCAAGCGCTCGCCGTCAAGGTCAACGGCCGCCACATCGGCGAAGTCACCGACATGTCGATCAAGGCGGCCAACCAGTGGTTCGCCGAGCTGCCGGAGACGCTGACCAAGCAGCAGAACGAGATCGCCACGCGCATCCTCAAGGAGATCCGCGAGCGCCTGCAGTTCCTCAACGACGTCGGCCTCGAATATCTCACCCTCTCGCGCTCGTCCGGCACCTTGTCCGGCGGCGAAAGCCAGCGCATCCGCCTCGCCTCGCAGATCGGCTCCGGCCTCACCGGCGTGCTCTACGTGCTCGACGAGCCCTCCATCGGCCTGCACCAGCGCGACAACGACCGCCTGCTCGGCACGCTCAAGCACCTGCGCGACATCGGCAACACCGTCATCGTCGTCGAGCACGACGAGGACGCCATCATGCAGGCCGACCACGTCGTCGACATTGGCCCCGGCGCCGGCATCCACGGCGGCGAGGTCATCGCCCAGGGCACGCCCGCCGAGATCATGGCCAACCCCAAGAGCCTCACCGGGCAATACCTCTCCGGCGAGCGCCAGGTGCCGCTACCCAAGCAGCGCCGCCAGCCGCAGAAGGGCCGCTTCCTGCGCGTCGTCGGCGCCACCGAGAACAACCTGCAGGACGTCACCGCCGACATCCCCCTCGGCCTGTTCACCTGCGTCACCGGCGTATCGGGCTCGGGCAAATCCTCGCTCATCATCGACACGCTGTTTGCCGCCGCCGCCCGCAAGCTCAACGGCGCGCGCATCCACGCCGGCGCCCACAAGCGCATCGAGGGCCTCGAACATCTCGACAAGGTCATCGACATCGACCAGTCGCCCATCGGCCGCACGCCGCGCTCCAACCCGGCGACCTACACCGGCGCCTTCACACCCATCCGCGACTGGTTCGCCGGCCTGCCCGAAGCCAAGGCGCGCGGCTACGGCCCGGGCCGCTTCTCCTTCAACGTCAAGGGCGGCCGCTGCGAAGCCTGCCAGGGCGACGGCGTCATCAAGATCGAGATGCACTTCCTGCCCGACGTCTACGTCACCTGCGACGTCTGCAAGGGCAAGCGCTACAACCGCGAGACGCTGGAGATCACCTACCGCGAGAAGTCCATCGCCGACGTGCTCGACATGACCGTCGAGGAAGGCGCCAAGTTCTTCTCCGCCGTGCCCTCCATTCGCGACAAGATGGAAACGCTCGCCCGCGTCGGCCTCGGCTACATCAAGATCGGCCAGCAGGCGACGACGCTGTCGGGCGGCGAGGCCCAGCGCATCAAGCTGTCGAAGGAGCTGTCACGCCGCGCCACCGGCCGCACGCTCTACATCCTGGACGAGCCGACCACGGGCCTGCACTTCCACGACGTCGCCAAGCTGTTGGAGGTGCTGCACGAGCTGGCCGACGCCGGCAACACCGTCGTCGTCATCGAGCACAATCTGGAAGTGATCAAGACCGCCGACTGGGTCATCGACATGGGCCCGCAGGGCGGCGACGGCGGCGGCCGCGTCGTAGCCGAAGGCACCCCAGAAACCATCGCCGCGACCAAGGAAAGCCACACCGGCCACTACCTCAAGCCCATCATGGCCCGCGCCGCGCCAAGCCCCGCCAAGCGGGCCCGCAAACAAGCCGCGGAGTAACGCTTTCCCTCCGGCTGTATTGCGGAGTCCAGGAGCGACGATCAAGCTCAACTTGGGAGGTGACCAACAAGGAGGGACAGCGAGTTCGCCCCTCACCTTAAAGCGGACGAACGGATTCGCTGGCAGCAAGATTAGCCGGCAGAGCCTTCACCAGAGGATCGGGCGCGTTCCGAAACCAAGCAATAGAACCCGACGGGCTACTTCGATCCGAGAAAGATGGGAAAGAACGTGCGCTGCCGCTTCATGCGGAGGGTATCGTTGGCGCGGATTGTGTTTGGAACCCTGCGCACTCCGCCGGTCTCCGTGAGGACTTCAAGGTCCGTGTTTTCAACCATTGCGGCGTGGATGTCGTCAGTATGGTTGGGCGTCATATTGTAGATACTGCCATAGAACTCGCCCACCGATATGGCATCGCCAAAATCGGTAACGACGCGGGGGATGTCCTCCAGCAATTGCTGCTTGGCGAGAGTGCGACCGGAGACATCGAACAGGTAGAGCGACCCTTCGTGTGATGGATCGAACGAAAGCATGTTGAGGCCGGAGCGGCCGAAGTGTGCTTGCATGCTGCTGTTCTGGTGCAGGACGTTGTTGTATTCCTGGCGGGCGCGGTAGTTGTTGGCCATATGAATCAGCCAATAGCGCCAGCCATCGGGATTGTTGATCGAGAACGGGCTCACGAACTGGGCGCAATCGCCGAAGCGGTCAAAGACTAGACGTTCGGCGGCCCCCAGCCATTCCGTGCGGCTCATGAGCTGTTCAAGCTTTGAAAGGTCCGCACCAGCGCCGAGGAACGCCAATTGTTTGGCGAGCGCGGCAGGGTCGCTCTTACGCAAAAACGCAATCAGCGATGAAATGCCGAACGTGTAGAAGATCTCGGCCGAGTTAAAGGCCACGCTGATCTCCCGCAGCGTGGTCAAATTGACGTCGCTGTGCGCGTACTGGTCGAGGTTGAAGAGAGCGCTCTGGTAGCGGCCTTGCTTTAGACTGGCCTTGATGTCCGGGAACAGGCTTTCAAAATCCTGCTCATAATAGACGCGCTGAATGTGCAGTTGCGGCACCTCAGCCCGAATAGCGGCTAGGATCGGCTCCACATGGCTGCGCAGGATAGCGATTGTACCCGGCTCGGCGTCATTCAGGATGAGGAAGCACTCGATGTCGATCGGCGCCATGCCGTCGGCCTTACGCTTGACGTTGAAGCTTTCCGCCGCCAGCCGTAGCTCTTCGATAAATATCAGTGGGGACCCGGCCGCACCGCACATGTAGCGGCCGCCACCTGAAAACGCGTCAATGATGGCCAGGCGGAATTTGGTTTGCTGCGGATAAACGCAGCGAACGGCCAGGTAGCGCGCAAAATACTCTCGCAAAATTTTGTGCTTGCGGCGCGTGTGGTCTTCGAGTGGGACGCCGTTTTCCCAATCGTAGCGCTTGGCGACCATCGCTCACCCCAGACCGTTGGCGCCCGGGGTGGTCAGGCTACGCGGCATGTCATCCCAGGTTTTGCCGCGATAGACCCGTCCGTTAGCCTTCTTGGATCGCTTCTTGTTGTCCTTGCCCCATGTGCCCCACTGTTTGAAGAAGAACGCCGTATTGTGCTGGAGGCATTGTTCATAGACTTCATCGATCCATTCCTCCCGGATCGGGCGCGCGAGCCGCCCGCTTTCGCCGCCTACGATGGCCCAATGGATGCCGGCAAGATCGATGTCTCCGATCGGGCCGATGAGCGGTTCGAAGGAGATAAACCTTATGGCTGCGGGGACTGTCTTCAACGCCTCTGCCCTGGCGACATGATCGGCGTTCTCTATGCTTGTGCCCAGCCAAACATTGGGAACGATCTCTTTGACATGCTTGCGTACAAACGCGGCCATACGTTCAGGTCGCTTGGTCAGGATTTGATAGTGATGATGGGAGGTGCGTTTCATCACCGACCAAACCTCTTTGATGAACCTATCGCTGACGCCTTCATGGAAGAGGTCGCTCATCGAGTTCACGAAGATCTTTTTCGGCCGCTTCCAGCGAGCCGGGATTTCGAGGGCTGACCAGTCCTCGCGCACGATGCCTTTCCAGACGGCGCGCTTGCCGCTCTTTCTCGTCAGCCCGGCATACTTATCGATACCCATCGCTTCGAGGCGCCGTGCCATTTCCATCGCGTAGCAGTTGGTGCAGCCAGCGCTGATCACCGAGCATCCTGCGACGGGGTTCCAAGTAGCATCTGTCCATTCAATCTGTGTCTCGGACATTGTTGCAATCCCCGCTTCGGCCCCATCCAGATCAACAAGACAACCCGTGTGTACCAGAGTTCTGTCTCGTCGTGAATCGTGCGGCTCATGCGACCGTCCTGCCCGCGTGCTATCCTGTCCCCCCACAAACTTCTCCCCGCCCTCCCCGCGCCGCGCATACTTCCCTCATCCCGCCCCGCGGAGGGGTCGATCTCGAGGCGTTCCTGATCTGAGGGCGGGCTGCAGTGTCGGGTACACGCACGCTCACGCGGCGCGCGACTATCCGAGGCTCGCCGCACCCACCCGGTGAGAGTCCGGGAGCGGGAAACCGCTGAAATGCTGCGGGTATGCCCAAAATCCTGCGCGGGGCGGCAACCGCCGCTTCAATTACCAAAGATCAGCGGCGCTTCCCGCCCCGCAGCCCCTCTTCCCTCGCGCTAACCGGATCGGCCCCGCCGCCCCGGCCAATCGCGCATGCGCTCAGCACCAGCAAGGAGCCCCACATGACCGACGAGCACTTTCGCAGGACGCAACTGAAGCTCCGCAACGGCATGGCGCAAATGGCCCGCCGCAGACTGCGCGACATGCGCCGCCGCGCCACCCGCCCGCGCACCCTGCGCCTCAAGAAAGAAGCGCGCATCCTGAAGTCGCTCATCGCCGAGGCCCGCGCCGCGGGGCTCAGCTGAACGCGGCTGATAAGCGCTCCGCCGGCAAGGCTGACTCGCGCGGTCCTCCCACCGGGCTTCCAGTCCCAGCGCCCAGGCGATATGACAGGCGCCATGCAGAACCCTGACGAACCCATCCTGATTGCGGCGCTCTATAAGTTCGCCGCCCTCCCGGACTATGCGGACGCCCGCGCCTCGCTCGCCGCGCTATGCTGTGGCCAAGGCGTCAAGGGCACGCTGCTGCTGGCGCCCGAAGGCATCAACGGCACCATCGCCGGCACCGACGCCGCCATCAGCCGCGTGCTGGATCACATCCGCCAGCTGGTCGGCACCGCCGGGCTCGAGGTGAAATTCTCCCGAGCCGCTGAGCTCCCGTTCCACCGCATGAAGGTGCGCCTAAAGCGCGAGATCGTCACCATGGGCGCGCCGGGCATCGACCCGCGCCACAGCGTCGGCCGCTACGTCTCCCCCGTCGATTGGAACGCGCTGATCAGCGAGCCGGGCACCATCCTCATCGACACCCGCAACGACTATGAGGTTGCCGTCGGCACCTTCGAAGGCGCCATCAATCCGCAGACGAAGACTTTCCGCGAGTTCCCCGCCTGGTTCCGCGCCGAGCGCGAGCGCCTCATCGCCGCCGGCACCGAACCGAAGGTCGCAATGTTCTGCACCGGCGGCATCCGCTGCGAGAAATCGACCGCGTTCCTCAAGGCCGAGGGCGTCGACAAAGTCTATCACCTGCAGGGCGGCATCCTGCGCTACCTGGAGGAAGTCCCGCCCGAGCAAAGCAAGTGGCAGGGCGAGTGCTTCGTGTTCGACGAGCGCGTCACCGTCGGCCATGGACTGGAGCGCGGCAACTACGAGCTATGCCGCGCCTGCCGCCGCCCGCTCAGCGCCGACGACCGCACGTCCGAACTGTATGAAGAGGGCGTCAGTTGCCCCGCGTGTCATGGCGAGCGCACCGACGCGCAGCGCGCCCGCTACCGCGAGCGCCACCACCAGGAAACACTCGCCGCCGCCCGCGGCGAAACCCACGTCGGCGCCGTGCAGACGCACGCGGCCGACCGCGAGCTATAGCGCACACGGCCGGCCGACGTTTTCCCCGGAGGCCGCGCCCGGGCTAAAGTGCCTTGAAGCTTTGCTGTGCGCGCTCGTCAGCCTTGGAGAACGGCACCACAGCGTCGCCCTTGCCCTTGTCGACCATGGCCCAAAGCTGCGTGCCCGCTTCGGGCGCGTTGGTCAAAGGCACTTTGAGCTGACGATGATCGCCGGCCTTCAACTCGACAGAACCGAGCGCAGATGCGTCGGACATTTTCTCGGGATTGCCTGAGAAAATAGTCAGCTTGCCATCTTTCGGCAGGTACGCGTACGCGATCGACACCTCATCGTTCTTGAGCTGTTGGTCCAGCACCGTCACCGACGGCGGATACGGCGGCACTGTCTCCTGCGCATAATTCTGAGCGCCTGCATTCGGCACGATGGCGACAGCGGACATCAACACTGCGATTGCGGGGACAATGATCTGCATAGGCTTCATGATTGTTCTCGCGTTGGGGATTTGCGGACCACCGGCGCGGCTATGGCGCACCATTCGGCCCAGCAGTCTCGGCGGCCAATGAGATCTCGCACCGCAGCGCTGAGATCAGCTCGCCCTTCTGCATGAGAACGACCTGGGGCCGCAGCAAACCCGTTGCAAGGCCGCAAACTTTGCGCCGCGATCAAGCTCCTTCACGTCATCGCGAGATCGCCGTCCCGCAATCCGTTCGGGAACCAACAGCACAGCATCCGGATTTATTCCCTAGAACCAACGGAGCCTTACCATTCACCGCGCACATCGGAACGCCGCCCAACTCGGATGAAGACATGGATACGCCGCCAAAAGTCCTCGGCCCGTCACTGCGCCAGCTATTCGCGTCTATGATCCGCCGTCCGATGGGTTGGACTATGATTGACGCATTCACACGCCTCGAAGAGCGCGAGGAAGCCGCGCGTGACACCGAAGGCGACGACAGCCGTGGGCGCTCTAAAGGCGCCGATCACAACAAGCGCTCCTGACGCATGCCCGAAGTAGGTACTCGCGACTTACTTGCCCCACACGGTGGCTTCGCTCCACCCGAGCGCCGCGAACTCCTCCGCGCGCAGTGGAGCTTCAGCAACGGAAAAGAACTCATCGAGCTGCGGCGGCTTCACCTGGGTCCCCGAAAGCATGGCATGTGCGTGCCCGCGGTGATGTATCTGATGCTGAAACAAGTGCATCAGAAGCCGATCGCAACGCTCCGTCTGTACGCGATTACCCCGGTTAACGCGCACGACGGTGTTTAGCGCTGCATCGTCCAGCTTGTCGCAAACTGCAACTAAGCGCTCGTCCATCGACCGTTGCGCCGCAGTGAGTTCCGATAGTTGCGGATACGGCACGTCGGTGTTCCAAGCAGCTGGACCTAGCCACCCGCCCTCGAGCGCATCAATGTAGAACAGATCGACAATGTAGATATGGTTCAGCGTCGCCTGCAGGCTGGGAAAAAATGACGTACGCCGCGCCTCGAACTCCGCCTGCGTGAGCGCAGCGCATGCCGTCAGCAGGCGATGGTTGCACCACGCATTGTTGTAAGCGAACGCACGATACGTCTGCACCAAACTAGCGTTCATCATAGCCCATCAGCGAACATAATCTGCTTCGATCATACTCGCAGATTAGCACGGGCAAGACCGCTTGCACCCTCAGTACGGATCGGCGCGGTAGTAGCGGTAGCGCGGACGATCGTAATAGCCATTGTCGTACGGCGCGTACCGGCCATAGCGCCAATCGTCGTTGCTGCCCCAGCGACGCAGCTGTTCACGATCCTGGCGATCCAGCCAGCGACCCTGCCGCTCCTTGGCACGGGCGCCTTCAATGCCGGCAACCGAGTCCGCTCGCGCCACCGGTGGCACAAATGCAAGTGTAATTGCTGCTGCCGCAAGACCCAGTTTCAACTTCATGACCCATCTCCAACTTGCGCGTTAGATTCAACGATGGCGCTTACTAGCTAAACGTCCCGCGACCCACGCTGTTCCGCCCACCGCGCCCCGGAAACCCCCGGTACACCTCTTTGCTGCTAAGCTCAGATCCTCGGCCCCCCGACGCGCAAACCGTAGACAAACGCATGCCCCTTCTGACTTTCATCGCCAACAACTGGCAACGAGCCCTCCCTGCCCTCGCCATCGTCGGTGTCATCGCTTGGCTCGTAGCCTTTCACGCCGACCCCACAAGCGCGCGCGCGCTGTTTGCCGCCCTGCTCGTGATCTACATGGTGCACCAGACCGAGGAGCACCTGTGGCCCGGCGGCTTCCGCCAGTTCACCAATGCGCACCTGTTCAAGAGCGGTAATCCAGACTGGCCCGTAGATATCGACGGCGTGGCGCTGGTCAACATCGTCTACGTGTGGGTGCCGCTGGCGCTGGCGGTGATCTGGCCGGAAGAACTGCGCTGGATCGGACTGAGCTGGGTCGCGCTCACGCTGGTCAACGGGATCATCCACGTCGTCACGACGCTGCGTTTCCGCGTATACAATCCAGGGCTCGTCACATCGATTGTGATGTTCCTGCCCTTCACGCTCTATGTCCTCTACCACGAGGTGGCGACCGGCGCGCTTTCGGGCATTGAGGTCGCAGCGCTGCTTGTTGCCGGCGTGCTGCTGCACATTCCAGTCGCCGCGCTGTTCGTGGTGCCGTATCTGCATCGCCGCCAAGCGCACGCTTGAAATAAAATGGGCCATCCGCACTGCGGATGGCCCAGTCACTCAGTGGCAATACCAAACGCGTGTTATTAGTTCTTTTCGGCGCTGGTCGGCGGCAGGCTCTTCACCTCCGCCTCTGTCATCTTCAACGTGATGCGATCAGGCTGCACGGCCTCCAGGTTTCCGTTGTCGAGAAGCACGCGGCTCTCGCCAATACCCAGGAATCCGCCGACGTCGACATAGACGCTGTCACCCGAAATAGCAGCCACCTCGCCGACGTTCTTGCCGTCGCTCGAGTAGACGGCGCGTCCAATCCACGCCTCTGTGGGCTTCATGCTCGAGCCGACGTCCACGTTGATATCCACCGGACCGGCAGGCGTATCCACGCTAGCTCCCGGTGTGTTGACCTTGACGTCCGCCAGCGCAGCGCCGGCCGTGCCGAGCGCAAGGGTTGCAGCAAGAATGATGCGGCTGGTCATGTCACTCCTCCAAATTGTTGCGACCTGGAAACGCCGATCAACCGAACCCGTTCCATACGCCCGAGCGGCCCAAGCTGTGCTACGAAGAAGCGATTCCAGCCGTGCGGCGCCATATCCTGGAAACCAATCGAGATGTCGTCATCACAATTGTCCCTCCATGCCGCTAGCATCGGCTGCGGCAAAGCTGCGCTGCTGTCATTCGCCCTGATGTGCGGCGCGTGCTCGGGCATCGGCTCGCAGAACGGTGCCGCGACGCCAAATGACCCTGCCGCGTTGATGCCGACAGCTGACGCTGCCGTGCGCAACACACCCGTCGTCACGGGGCGACCCGCACGCGTCTTCGTGTTCGCTGGCCTCGGCGACAAATGCGAAACCCTCCCGGCCCCGCAGGTCACCGTCACGCATGCTCCGGCGAAGGGCGACGTTTCCTTCGTGCCCGGCCAAGAGACGACGATCGCCGCGTCTACGCAGGGCACCTGCACCGGCAAGAAGGCGACGGGAACAGGCGTCTACTACACAGCGCGCACAGGCCAGCAGGGAACGGACCGCTTTTCAGTGACGGCGCGCCTTGCTAGCGGCGAGACGGCGACACGCAATTTCGAAGTCCACATCGCCGAATAGGCCACCAGGGCCCGCGCGCATTTGGGAGATCGCGGTTTCGCCACGCATCAGCGTTAACATCGAACAGAGCATGCGACCGCACGACCGAAGCAAACAGCCGCACCAGATCGAGTTTAAAATTTAGCAACGTTGATAGTTGCCGATGCTCGCCCGGGCGCCCCTCGTGCTATTCAACGGCCTAACCTCATAACAGCAGCAGGTCTCATTCAGCGCATGCGAGCAACTTTGCCTCTCCGATCGACACTGATGCTTCTGGCTTCTCTTCTATTCGCAACGGCACACCTGTCGCTGCCGAGCGAAGCCGCAGCACTCACAAAAGAGCAGGTTGAGGCACAGTCCGCCTATGATTCCGCGCTCGCTGACTTCAACAAGGTGCTCGCCGAGCGCCGCGCGCAGATCGACGGCAAGAAGAAGCTACCGACGCGCCCCGGACAGGCGCTCTACCTCGCTCGCGTCAAGGTGATGTCGACCTACAAGGACCTCACCGACGCCATCCCCGAGCGCATCGGCCGGCCAAACAAGTTCAACGTCCCCCCTGCCTACTTCGATGCCGCCATCGAACCGCTGATCCAGGAGTACGCCGACCTGTTTCGCGTGCTGCAAGCCCCGCCCGCAAACGCGCAGGATTCAAAGACCCCCTTCAAGGACGTCGTCGATCTCGGCACTGTCATCGCCCGAGCCGAAGGTCTCAATCCGACGACCGCGCAGAAGGCCGGAGAGATTAGCCTTGGCCTGTTCTACGCCGAGACGAACGGCCGACAGAATATCGGCAACGCCCGCTCGAAGACCTACATGGGCAGCCTGCAGACCGGCACGTCGGAGAACGCTAAGGGCGCGCGCAAGTGGGCCGC
Organism: Hyphomicrobium sp. 1Nfss2.1; assembly: GCF_965243865.1. Taxonomy (GTDB): domain Bacteria; phylum Pseudomonadota; class Alphaproteobacteria; order Rhizobiales; family Hyphomicrobiaceae; genus Hyphomicrobium_A. Next base: position 993,326 of record NZ_OZ251603.1, read on the forward strand.
AGTCAAAGCCAAGGTGCGCAAGCTGGACCCTCAGCTCGCCGCGCGCGACGACGCCGAGGAAAAGCGCGCTAAGGGTATCGACCAGCGCTACAATCACTGGATCGCGGTGCGTAACGGCCTGATGAACGCCCACGCCGATCTGTTCGGCCAGATCCCCGAGATCGTGAAAATGGTCCCCGACGATATCGACCAGATGAAGTTGTTCGAACTCATCCAGATCATCCCCACACCAACACGCGCCGCCCTCGCATCCGGCGACTTCGAGAACTATCGCATCACCGATCCGAAGATTATGGGCTACCTGCGCAACAACGCGGTATTCACCTTCGGCAAGAAGGACCGCGCCAAGAAGTCGGCGACCTACCGCGAGATCCTTGACGGCATGTGGCTGTTCGATGACAAGTTCAAGCGGGCACAGAAAAAGTACGAAGAGGTCAAAGCCGGGACCGCCGGCTAGTCACAGCGCGATCTAGTACGCCCAGCGATCGATATCGCTGCGCGGCAGATCGCGCGATCGCATCGACCGCAACTGCCGCCGATCTTCCCGAGGTCCTGACGACACAGAATAGCCGCCGCCGAAACGCTCCCACGTCACCGTCACTTTGGTGCCGACCGGAACGCGCGGATAAAGATCGAGCACGTCGCGGTTATACATACGGATGCAGCCCTTCGACGCCGCCGTACCAATCGTCCACGGCGCGTCAGTGCCATGAATGCGATACGCGCTGGAGCCGAGATAGAGCGCGCGCACGCCCAGCGGATTCATCGGATGTCCGCCCGGCACCCAACTCGGCAGCCGTGGATTTTCGCGCAGCATGTCCGGCGTCGGCCGCCAAGAGGGATTGACCCGCTTGCTCGTCACCTTGGTGATGCCCTGCCAACGGTCCTGCTCGCGCGGTATGGCGATGGGATAGCTGACCGCCTGGCCGGGTCGCGTGATGTAGTACAGTCGCCGGTCGCCGAAGCTGACGATGATCTGGTTGGCCGTGTACTTCGGATCGAAGCCGACGTTCTCGCGCCCACTTCCATCGCGATCCTGGCCGCCACCCCAATCCCAGAACAATTGGGCCGACGCAGGCTGCGCCGACGCCGCCAGCCACACCATGCAGCCCGACAGTCCCGCAATCGCACTACTGAGGAAGCGTGTCATCGCCTAATAGCCTCTAAGAGCACCCCTTTCCCCTTTGAGCCAACACTGTGGCAACAGCTAGTCGGCGCACGCAAAAGGCGGCATATCCGCGGCTCAGAGGGCTCAGAACGCGCATCTTTTCAGAGGCATCTTGCCTCCCCGGCGCCATCTCTAGTATGCAGCCGGTCAGAAACCGATTTTGCCTTCCAGGAGCACATGATGCCGACGCTGTCAGATTCCCGCCGCAAGAAGATCCAGGCCCGCCAGCGCAAGGCCGAGAACGAGAAGAAGCGCCTCGCAAAGATCGCCAAGAAAGAGCGCAACGATAAGACGGCAGCCGCCTGACCAGAACGGGCGGGCGGGGTGCCGTCACGACTGACGCCCTCGCCCCGCCGGCTTCCCCCCAATTGAACACCAGCGGTAGAGCGGAGTTACGTCACGCGTCGCGGCACCACCAGCTTCGACGTCAGCACCTGCACCACCTCGCCACGTTGATTGCGCGTCTCCGAGCGCACCGTGACGATGCCGCGATCAGGCTTCGATCGTGACGGCTTGATCTCCAGCACTTCGCTGAGCACCTGCAGCTCATCGCCCGGCCGCGTCGGGCGCGGCCAGACGATCTCGCCGCCCGCGCCGATCACACCCCCGGCAATCGGTGCGCCGCCCTCGACCAGGAGGCGCATCGTCACCGCGCCGGTATGCCAGCCGCTTGCCGCCAGTGCACCGAAAAGCGACTTTTTCGCCGCCTCATCATCGAGGTGGAACGGCTGCGGGTCATACGCAGCCGCAAATTGCTTTATCTCCTCCGCCGTCATCAGGTGCTTGCCGCTTTCGAAGCGCTGACCGACGGAGAGATCATCGAGATAGAGCCGGTTTGGCATCTCGGCTTCGATCAGGTCGGAAGCACGGAGCGCAGCTGATCCTCGTACTGCTTGACGGCAGCCAGAGCGCGCTCCTTCATGATGGACGCAGACGGACCGCCCTGCTCCGGCCGGAATCCCTCGATTGCCTTCTGTGCATTGGTGACGATGCGAGTGGCAGCATTCTGCGGATTGAGCTCGCGCAGCGTCATCGCCTGGAGCAGCTGGGTGAGGATCACACCGGTGGCCAGAACCATACCGTTCAGCTCGGCATTCTCGCGCTTGAGGCGCTCAATGGCGGCTTGCATCTCTTCATTGTTCGACATCGGGTCTCTCCGGACGCGGGGTTGCCTTTTGGGTCCCTCGCTATAGCAATGGATTCCGCGCCCCGCAGCGCCCCTCTTTGCGACACATGGCCCTTTGGAGAAGGGGCCAGAGCCCCAAGGCCACCGCAGGCAGCCACTTGGGCCCAGCCCCGGCGCAATGAGCCTTTCTCTTGCCCCGACTCCTCGTTAGGACTGGCAACTGACGCAGGACAGCTTGAGGGAGCACCGGCACCTATGTTCGGCGCAGCCCATAAATCGGGACTGGCGGGGGTGCTATGCGCCCTGACGATGCTTCTGTGCCTGGCTACTCCCGCCGACGCTCTGGAGAAAAAGGGCACGACTGCCGCGGAAGCTGCCGCAGAACTCGCCGACATCTTCAGCCAGGTTGGTGATCAAATCTATGAGGAGTGCATCTTCGAGCTGTCGCCCGAACAGGTCGAAGTCCAGCACGCACTGATTCAGGCTTACGTCGACCAGGGTGCCACTAGCTCACTCGCCCGCCAGCTCGCGGTAAAGCAGATTCAGCCGCCGAAGCTGTCTGATAAATGCGAGGCGATCCGCAGCCAGCCCGCACCAGAGCCGCTCCCTTGGGATACGACGCTACAGGTGGAGAAGAAACCCAAGCTCAAGGCGCCGCCGAAAATCGCAAAAGAGCCCCCGCTGCCCGATCCGCCCTCGATCGCCGTCCAGCGCGCCGCGATCGCCGACAAACGCATGCTGCCGCGGTGGGACTGCGGCCCTAACGTCGATTACGTCACCATCACGCTCAACGGCTTCAAGCGAAAGCTGACCGGCGGAGAGATCTGCAATCCATACAAGGATATCGTGCGCGACGTACCGTCCGAAACGCCGCCGTTCCGGCTCGGCTACGTCATCGCCACTGGACGCCTGTTCGTCGTGTCCGATGATGCACGCTACAACGGCCGCACCATCGCTTGGGCAATCTCGGGTCGCGACGTTTGCCGCAACAATCCAGATCCCGATTGCCTCGCCGCCCGCGCTATTGGTTCTCTTCCTCCCGGCGAATACTCGTTCTCCGGGGACAAAAAAAATCGCGTCACCTGGGGACCGAAGACCAAACGCAACGTCGCCGGCATCTGGCTTCGCAAGCTCTGGAACAAGGAGCGCTTCACCCCGCAGCAGCGCGCCGCCATCCTCGCGCGCGGCAACATTGCTATCCATCTGCGTTTGAAAGGCGAGATGTCGGAAGCCTGCATCGGCCTCGAACCGAAAGGCTGGGCCTACGTCGCCGGGCTGATCAAGGAGGGCCGCGCCACCGGCGTCAACGCCTACCTCGAAGAGCCCTACCCCCAGGTTGCCGAAGCGCCGCCACTCGTCGAGGGATCATCGTTCTCCCTCACATCGCTCTTCAAATAGACCGCTCAGCGCGCGCAGGCCGCCACGCGCGCCAGCAGTTGCTGTGTCCTTATTCGCAAGGAACGGTCAACGTCATGCCGACCGAAGGAAAGAACTTCTTGCAGTCCGTCGGCTTCGCCTCTGCTTGCTTGTCGGCAGCCTGAGCAACGTTGCGCTTTGCATCCACCGCTGCAACCGTGATCGACGAACTCTCGCTCTCGGCGGCTTTGGTTTCTACCTTCCGTTCGCGCGGGCCAACTGACGCCGTCTCGACAGCCTCGGCGCGCTTCTCCTTGTTAGCCTTGGCAACGCGCACCGGCTCGTCTCTGTCGGCCTTCGCAATGCGGTTCGGCTTTTCGGCTTTGGCAGACTTCACACGTTTGCGCGCCGGCTCGTCCTTATCGCAGCTCTTAGTCCCGACCGAGCGCGAAACATAAGCGCGCGACTGTCGGTAGGAAGCAGCGGGCCGCTCCGTCGTGTGCTGGCGCACCACCTCGGGAACATACTCGCACGATATGCAGGCGTAGGCGCTCTGGCTGGCAAAAAGGCCGGCAATCATGGTTGCGGCGGCGAAGCTGGTGCGGATCACGGCGCTCACTCCAAGTTGGCTGTCGAATTCTGGAGTGATGATGCCTCGTTACCCGCCCCCGCGCTGTTCCACCTGGAACAGAGCGATTTGCTTCAACTTGGAGAGAGATCGGGGGGGCGGGGTTCGGACGCTTCTCCGAACCCCGACTGCAATCAGTCGACGGTGATAGCGAAAACCTTGAAATCCTTGTCGACGCGGAAGTCGTAGTTGCCCGACTTGCACTTGACGTCCTCGGCTTCGTAGACGCCTGTCCCTTCGGTCTCTTTCTCGAAGGTACCGCCTTCACAACCCCAAGCGGCAACGATCTCCTTGAGCTTCGCCGCCTCATCGTCGGTCACTTTCGCATCGGCCAGAGCAGTCCCGCCCAAAAGCCCCAAGACCGCGATCGTCGAAAGTAAAACCCGCATGAATGACCTCCTATCCTGCAACGGCCGAAGCGCCGTCCTTAGTCCATAGTGGAGCACCCAACCTGACGCGATACTGACACCCTGATGCAAATCAATGTCACCTTTCAATTTCCATTAGAGTATCGGTGCTTAGACTCCATCCGCACCGCAAAAGCGTCTCAGGCCCCTCTGATGTTCAAAGTCGCTGCTCGCCCGCTCTTCTCCGCAGCCGCAATCATCTTGCTCAGCGCCGCTCCCTTCATTGCCGCACAAGCGGCCGAGAATACCGATGCCGAGGCTGCTAGCCTCGCTCTCGGCGAAGCCTTGTTCAAGGAACGGTGCGCCAGCTGCCATGGCGCGGATGCCACCGGCAACGGACCCGCCGCCGATGCACTGAAAGTTCCGCCCGCGAACCTCACCGAGATATCGAAGCGATCGGGCGGCAAGTTCCCCGCCGCGCACATTGTCGAGGTCATCACCTACGGCGGAAACATCAAGGCCCACGGCAGCGGCCCGATGCCCGTTTGGGGCCTCGTCTTCAGCCAGGAAGGCGGTCGCGGAAAGATCGGCGCTGCACGCTCGCGCCAAGCCATCATCGGCCTGAAACGCTACCTGGAATCCATCCAGAAATAGGCCGCGAGCCCCATCCAAGCGCACGCGCCAATACCTGCCCGCACAAAAGTTATTCATCTGCTGTGAAAAAACCGGCCCCCCGTGTGCACAACCGTGCCCGCGCAACAATCACCCCGCACCCGGCCGTGTTAGCCCTCGCTCGTCGCGTATCCCGCGTAGAAGGGAACCAATAATCGAGCGAGGGAGTACGTAGCTTGAAACAGATCTATCTCGCGGTCGTAGCAATCGTTGCTGCAATCGCCACTATGTCGTCAGCGCAGGCACAGGAAGCGCCATGGCGGGGGTTCTATGCGGGCCTCAACGGGGGCTACGCGTGGAACAGTGCCAACGGCAAGTTCAACAACGCGACCGATTTATCGAACTTGACGCTGAACGGCGCCATCGTCGGCGGCCAGATCGGCTATAACTGGCAGGCCAACCAGTTCCTGTTCGGCCTCGAATTCGACGCATCAACGCGTGCAGGCGGTGAAGACACCGTCACGGCAAATGCCGGCACGGTGAATGCAGCCAGCATCAGCGCCGACATGAATTACCTATCGAGCGTCCGCGCACGTCTCGGCTGGGCGATCAATAACTGGCTGCTCTACGGCACTGTCGGCTGGGGCTTCGGCGAGTTCACCTTCAAGGAGGACATGCCTCAGGTGCCTTTCAGCGGCAAAGTGCGCTTCAATGACAACGGCGTCGTATTCGGCGGCGGTGTCGAGTGGATGGTGGCCTATGGCGTGTCGCTGCGCGCGGAATATCTGCGCTACGATCTCACGGCCGGCTCGACCATTTCCGCCGACTTTCCGACCTCCTCTTCCGACGCGCGTATCGGCTTCGATAACGTCGACGTTGCGAGAGCCGCACTCAATATCAAGCTGAGCAACTAATTCCGCCAGCAACGATGTGCGATTGTGGCGGAAGCATTCGGGGATGCTTCCGCCGCACGCTCTGCATCTGAACGCCGCTTTGAAATCAATCGGCTCTCAGTTGCCACGAATTCGATCGACTGGAACAAAGCTCCGGCAATCCACCGGCGTTACTTCGTTGGCTGCGCATAGCTCAAGGAGTGCCGCCAATGAGAAAACTCATCGCCTGCTGCGTTGCTGCCGGCATGGCAGCCGCATTGACACCTGCCTTCGCTGACACGTCCGCAGACGACCGGATGCTGAAGGCGCCGGAAAAAAGGATGGGTGACGAAGGCAAGCTGCCCGCCACAGAGAAAATGGGCAATCAGGTGCGGGACATGACGGGGCCGCGCACCGCGGCATCCCCCGGCGCCGACCACACGGGGCCCTCCGGACCCAAAGGCCCGCCTAAGCGCATGGGTGACGAAGGCGCACTGCCTGCTACCGGAAAAATGGGCACCAAGGTTCCGCAGATGAATTCTAACCAGGACTAGATAATCCTCCAAACCTTCGACGATGCCGCTGGACTTCGGCCCAGCGGCATTTTCGTGCGCGCAACAGTCACGCCACGCGACCACCGCGTCCGCCGCGCGTGCCTCTCACATCCCCATCACGCTCCCCATATAGACTTATCGACGGCTCAGCGTTTCTCCCTTCAGCAAGGATTTCGTCATGGCGCTCCCACCACAACTCCCCCGACGAACAGCTGCCACTATCTTGGCCTTCGGCCTATTGCAGGCTGCGACGTTGCCGCTCACCGCTGAAGAGATAGCCTGCCCGAAGTCGGACACCGGTATCTCGCTTCCGAAGGGGTTCTGCGCCACGATCCTCGCCGACAAGATCGGCCACGCCCGGCAGATGGCGGTCGCCCCTAACGGCACCGTCTACGCCAACACATGGAGCGGCACCTATTACAACAATGACACCCCGCACGAAGGCGGCTTCCTCGTTGCCATGAAGGACATGGACGGCGATGGCCGCGCCGACAAGATCGAGCGCTTCGGCCCGACATTCGCCGCGGGCGCACACGGCGGCACCGGAATCTACATCTACAAGGACGGTCTCTATGCCGAGGCGGGCGACAAGATCGTTCGCTATCAGCTGAACGACGACGAAATCGCGCCGACATCAAAACCTGAAACAGTCGTCTCCGGCCTGCCGGTCACCGGCGACCATCCGATGCACCCCTTCATCATCGACAAGGACGGCAACCTCTTCGTCTCAATGGGCTCGGCCACCAACTCGTGCGAGGTGAAGAACCGCATGCCCGGCTCCAAGGGCCACGAGCCGTGTACCAAACTTGAAACCCGCGCCGGCATCTGGCGCTACGACGCCAACAAGCGCGATCAGGCGTTCTCGCCGAGGGAACGCTACGCATCCGGCATCCGCAATGGAGAGGGCTTCGACTTCGACGAGGCTGGCCGGCTCTACGTCACTCAACACGGCCGCGATCAGCTGCACGAGAACTGGCCACGCCTCTACACTGCCGAGCAAGGTTTCAACTTGCCCGCCGAGGAGGTGATGATCCTCAAGGACGGCGCCTGGTACGGCTGGCCGAAGTGCTACTACGATCAAGAGCAGGAAAAACTCGTACTGGCGCCCGAATACGGCGGCGATGGCGGCAAAAAGGTCGGCGACTGCGACAAGGCTGTCCCACCAATTGCCGCGTTCCCAGCACACTGGGCCCCCAACGACCTCAAGATCTACAAGAGCGAGGACTTCCCCGAAGGCTATCGTGGCGGCGCATTCATCGCCTTCCACGGCTCATGGAACCGCGCACCCAGTCCGCAGCAGGGCTACAACATCGTGTTCCAGCCGCTGAAAGACGGCAAGAAATCCGGCGATTGGATCGTCTTCGCCGATGGCTTCGCCGGTAAGCACAAGGACCCCAGCCGGGCAGTGCATCGCCCCTCTGGCCTCGCCGTCGGCCCCTATGGCGCGCTCTACGTCAGCGACGACGTCGGCGGCCGCGTCTGGCGCATCGTCTATGAAGGCGACCCCGACGCGAAGGGCATCGAAGCGGCACCTTCGCCCGAGAGCCACGCCGCAGCATCACCAGACGCGCTGCCACCCGAAGGCATTCACCCTGACGCTGGCAACCCGCCGAAGCTGACACCGCCCCCCGGCGCCAGTGAGGCCGACGTCGAACTCGGCGCCAAGATCTTCGCCGGCGAAGTTGCGGGCGCCACTTGCGCCGGATGTCACGGCGCTGGCGGCATCGGCACCCCAGTCGGCCCGAACCTCACCACCGGCAAATGGCTCTGGGGCGACGGCAGCCTCAAGGACATCACCTACACCATCGAGAACGGCGTCCCCGAGCCCAAGCAGCACCCAGGCGCCATGCCGCCGATGGGCGGCGCCGAGTTGTCGAAATCACAGGTCGCTGCGGTCGCCGCGTCTGGGCTCTCGGCCACGAGGGAAAACAGGCGGCACAGTAGGGGGTGCGGGCACCCGGCGAGGCGCCCGCCACGGCTGCCTAAAGTTCCAAGCCTCTTGCCAGATTGCCCGCTTGTCCCAGGCCCGCCCGGGCAAGCATTGTGCGGCTCCACGTCGAACCCTGGAGCTCGCCATGCTGAAGCTACCCGCCCTCTTTGCCGTTTGCGCTGTGCTCCTAGCCGGGCCGACGCTCGCCGCCGACTACAAATGCGCGAACAAGGCAAACGGCGTGAAGCTCAACGATTTCGACATCGCCATCAAGAACCGCTCCGAGGCGATCTCTGAGATGAAGGACGAGATCAAGCAGGCCGGCGGCTCGACTGAGGAGCACAAGAAGGCGATAGAAATCCTGGAGGAAAAGCTCACCAAGGCGAAAGCCGACCGCGAAGCCCTCCTCGTGGAGTGCAACGCCAACTGAACCCCCTAGGTACGGGAAACGCACGAGCTATGCGCGGGACCGCGCGACCACACCCGCGAATCGGCGATGCCTAGTCCGGCCGGAAGGCCGACATCTCGACGACATTGCTCTCCGGCCCGTTGACCTCTGAAAAGTGCGTCACCTTGTTGCTGTCGCAGACATAAACCCACTTGTAGTCGAATAGCTCACCATCGCGGATGTGCCCGAACACGGCGCCCTTCGCTCCCCGCCAAAATAGTGTAGCCGGGTTCTTCTCGGAATTGACCTTCTCCCAGTTCGGCTCGATGTACTCGTTTATCTGCTTCCAGTGGATCAAGGGAAATCTCTCCTGAGTGGGACGTGGTACCGCTCTTATGGGCTGATCCCTGTGAAAAGCGAAGCAAATCCGCTCTCCACCCGGCCCTGCGCGCGGCGCCTTCACCCTTGGCAGCTGGTTGCTGCATAGCCAGCGATCTCGCCCCCTCAACGCCCCCAAAGGGCCGGGAATCGACGACGCCGGGGAACGGTGCTAACAGCAGCGCTCGCACCCAGGGATGCCAACGCCCGCGTGCCCGCAACCCTTGAGCCCGCAACGAGAATGACCGACGACATCGCGATCACAGATGCCGCGCCCGCGCAGGGCGGCGCGCCGGGGAAGCTCGCCACCGAGATCAATCGGCGGCGCACCTTCGCGATCATCTCGCACCCTGACGCCGGTAAGACGACGCTCACCGAGAAGCTGCTGCTGTTCGGCGGCGCGATCCAGCTCGCCGGCCAAGTGAAGGCGAAGAAGGACGGCCGCAACACGCGTTCTGACTGGATGGCCATCGAGAAGTCGCGCGGCATCTCGGTTGTCACCTCGGTGATGACGTTCGAATACGGCGGCGCCGTCTTCAACCTGCTCGACACGCCCGGCCACGAAGATTTCTCCGACCACACCTATCGCACGCTCACCGCCGTCGACAGCGCCATCATGGTCATCGACGCCGCCAAGGGCATCGAGGCGCGCACGCGCAAATTGTTCGAGGTCTGCCGCCTCCGCGACATCCCCATCATCACCTTCATCAACAAGCTCGACCGTGAATCGCGCGAGCCACTGGAGCTGCTCGATGAGATCGAGAAGGTGCTCGCGCTCGACACCGCGCCCATGGTCTGGCCGATCGGTATGGGCCGCACCTTCCGCGGCACCTACGACTTGCAGAAGCCGCGCATCCGCCGCGTCGACGAGGCGCCCGAAGGCACGCCCGTTTCCGGCCCCGACGACCCCATCTTCGAGACGCTGCTCGACGAGACCGACCTCGCCAAGTGGCGCGAGGACATCGAGCTTGTGCACGATTTGTGTGGCAGCTTCGACCTCAAGGCCTTCCGCGAAGGCACGCTTTCGCCTGTCTACTTCGGCAGCGCGCTGCGCAACTTCGGCGTCCGCGACATCCTCGATGCACTCATCGCCTATGCGCCCCCGCCACTGAGCCGCAAGGCCGCCACGCGCACCATCGAGGCGACCGAGCCGGCCATGACCGGCATCATCTTCAAGATCCAAGCGAACATGGACCCCAACCACCGCGACCGTATGGCGTTCATGCGGCTGTGCTCAGGGCGCCTGACGCGCGGCATGAAGGTGAAGCACGTGCGCACCGACAAGACGATGGCGCTCAGCGCCCCGCAGTTCTTCTTCGCGCAGGACCGCTCGCTCGCCGAGGAAGCCTTCGCCGGAGACGTCGTCGGCATCCCCAATCGCGGCACGTTGCGCATCGGCGATGCGCTGACCGAAGGCGAGGACGTCACCTTCCTCGGCATTCCCTCGTTCGCGCCGGAAATCCTGCGCCGCATCCGCCTGGGTGACGCGATCAAAGCTAAGAAGCTAAAGGACGCGCTCAAAGAGATGGCTGAGGAGGGCGTGGTGCAGCTGTTCTCGCCCATCGATGGCATGCAGCCGATCGTCGGCGTCATCGGCGCGCTCCAGCTCGACGTTCTCGGTGATCGCCTGACGCACGAATACGGATTATCGACCGGCTTCGAGGCGGCCCCCTGCGAAGTGATGCGCTGGATCGAGGCCGCCGATAAGGCCAAGCTCGATAAGTTCATCGAGGGCAACCGCTCGGCGATCGCCATCGATTCCGACGGTGACTACGTCTACATGGCGCCGTCCGTGTTCAGCCTGAACTGGGTTGCCGAGCGCAATCCCGACATCACCTTCAAGGACGTTAAGGCGGTCACGCAGGACTGAACCTCAGCGTAATAGTCCCTCAACGGCGGGCGAATATACTGGCCGACATGCCAGGATCCATAGGCTTGCTATCAGTCGCAACGCGCGTAATCGCTGTCGCAGGTGCCCTGTTCGGTGCCTTCATGGTCCTGCGCCAGGGCGATAAATCATCCATAGCGCTCGTCATTATCGGCGTCTGGTTCGCCAGCCTCGCCGCGGCGCCATTTGTTCTCCCTTGGCGGCTTGCGCCAACCCTCTCCGATCACACGCTTGCAGGCAGCGTCTTGCTGGCCGCAACAATCGCGGCAGCATCATTTTCCGTAGCAGTCTATTGGAATACATTCATCGACAACGCCAATCCCGACGCGCAGGACGGGCTCGTTTTTCTCTTCGTGCCGATCTACCAGCTTATCGGCCTTGGGCTCGCCTATTGGCTTGCTGCGACACTTGCGACCCGCTCCGGGCTGCAACGCCGCCGCTGAAGGTAATGAGCCATCGGGTCGAGCAAATTGCGAGCCTCTAGGGTGGGAGGCTGGTCAGCTGAGACCTCAAGCGCGTAATTCCCGCTTATGGCGTCGAGCGTCGTGATCGGTACCTCGATCGGGCCAGCTGCAAGATCCACCCTGCTCGCAACGGTAAGAATCTCATCCGTACTCGCGCCCCTTCCTGCGCTTGCCGAGCCGAATGGTGCGCCCCCAAAGCAGCGTGCTTTACCAGCCGCGCCAGCGCGGAGGATGCTCCCAGTCTGATCGGCCGTCTCAGTATCGCAGTGAAAGCGTAATCCTTCGCCCCGGCACGCGAAGCCTGCACTGCCTCTCGGCCAGCAGGCTTCTTCGACATCACGGCCGACGCCTTTCCATTCTCACCCGAAAGCAAAGCGGAGGAGCGTGCCACAGTGAGCGCGATTGACCGCGCACAAACGGTTGCGAGGTCGAGTTCCGGTGCTGCCCGCTTTCCGATCTCGAGCCACAGCCTATTGTCGATCCGCGAGCGCCAGTGCAACGCGTCCACCGCGGCCGCACTCATATATTCGGCAAGCACGCCCCGATGCTGCTCCGGCACCGGAGAGGTGACTTTCTCGCGTAGCGGCACCACTCTTTTGCCCACCCAGGCGCCGAGCTTATCCCAGATTTTTGGGTCTTCCACGAGGCCGACAAACTCAAAGCGCTGCAGCCGCTCCAGACACAGCGCCAGTATGCGGTCATCGTCTGCTTCATCGAAGAATTCATCGGTTGGAACGTCAGGCCAAAGCAGCATTCTCGCGAACACATTATCCGTCTGACACGATACCTTCGGCTCATCGAGGAAATCTAGAAGAGGTGCGTGCGCCGAACTGAGCCTGCGCTCCCAATCGTTCCGATCCTCTGACCTTGCGGCCCCCGACCGCCAGAAAATCCAGTGCGAAAGAAGACGCGAGAACGGCTCGCGCATGATCGTCATACGCCGTGCCGACGGCATCCTCGCGTCAATCGTCGACAGGGAAAAATGACCCGCGAGAAAATCGGTCCTCGAAGGGATTTCGTCGGGCTTCAGGTAGATGTAGCGCATCGACGATGGCGACAACTCGTGGAAATCGTTGAAACCACCGAACAGCGCGCGGTCGAACCCGCCCACACAGTGGCGCGGTCTCAATGACTTGATCAGACCCCGCGTGAAGCTCGTTCCCGCGGTCTTGGGCACATGCATGTAAGCCAACGGGAGACGGGACTGAGAAGACAGCATGGCGTCAGACACTTCCTCTTGTATGCTTGCCGCAGAGGAAAGCGCGCTAAATGGCCACCGACATTAAGCCGGTTCCGCCTTCCCGGTGATCCAAGCAAACTTGAGCTTAGCCATCGAGGACCGTCTGTCTTGCACGGCCGAACACTTGTTCAACATCGCCAACATCTTTTGCGCGCTTCGCCGTAGCCCGCCCGCGTTCGACCTCCGATTACTCGCGCCTCGCTACCCATGACGGCCACAACACAACTTCACGTCGCCCCAGGACCTACAAGCCGACATGGCTCCGGTATGCGTCTCCGCTCAGAAGCTCCGCCAGCTGCCCCGCATCACGCAGCCTAATCCGCGCCAGCCAGCCGGCGCCGTAACAGTCGTCATTCACGAGACCAGCCGCGCCCCTGAGCCCAGCGTTCACCTCCAACACCTCGCCGGTCACGGGCGCGATGAGATCGGATACGACCTTGAAAGACTCAACCGAGCCAAATACGGCGCCTACTATCAGGGCTTCTCCCACACTCGGCAGCTCAACGAACATCACCGTCCCCAGCTGCTTTTGCGCGAAGTCGGAGATGCCGATGTCCACCTCATCGGCTTGCGCACAAGCACGCACCCACAGGTGATCCCGGTGGTAGAAGAGCTCATCAGGCACATTAGAGGACATGGGCTTCTCTCCGCGCAGCATTGAGAGGCTTGTGCGTTGCTTGCCCAAGCGCATCCTCGACGGCTTCCAAGATGCCTTCCGACATGGTCGGATGCGCGTGCACCGTATTGAACAACTCCCCCGCCATGCCCCTGCGCTGGACGACGAGGGCACCCTCGTGCACCATTTCTCCTGCGTGCGGCCCAACGATGTGTAGCCCCACCAGTTCGCCGCTGTTCCGGTCGACGACCACCTTTGCAAATCCTGAAATCTCGCCGATGGCGTGCGCGCGCCCGAGGCCACGCAAGTCAAATTTGCCAATGGAAACGGAGATACCGTCAGCTATCGCTTCCTCTTCCGTGCGTCCAACCCATGCGATCTCCGGGCTGGTGAACACTGCGACCGGAATCGCCCTATCGCTGATCCGCTCGAACGGGCGGTCGAGCATGTGGTCAATGGCGAGCTTGGCCTGCGCCGAGGCAGCGTGGGCCAGACCCGATCGGCCGTTCACGTCCCCGGCCGCATAGATGCCGTCAACATTGGTCCGCAGCACATCATCCACCACGATCTCGCCCATCCCATTCGTCAGCACACCGGTATTCTCCAGCCCCAGACCGGCGGTATTCGGTTTGCGCCCGATTGCAACGAGCGCACGCTCTGCCGAGCAAACGATCTGCCCGCCAGCCAGAGCGCTCACGCCACTGGCGGTATGAGCGAGCGATTGAATGCGGCAGTTGAGCTCCACGCGAATGTCGCGTTTCCGCATCTCCCGCTGCATGACCGCAGACACCTCGCGATCCGCCCACGACATCAGCCGCGCGCCGCTCGCCAGCAACGTTACCTTGACGCCAAGGCTATCCAGGATGAACGCGAACTCGCAGGCAATGACCCCCGAGCCCACGATCATCAGCGACGTCGGCAGAGTTTCCCAGCCCAGCAGATCATCCGACGTGCCGATCACCTCATGGTCGACATTGAATTGCTGCTCGCTGAGCGGCACCGAACCCGTACAGATCAGCACGCGGTCCGGCCGCAGCACCTCATCGCCAACCCGGATCGTCTTCTCGTCGACAAACGAACCATAGCCGCGCAGGCAGGTCACGCGGCGATCCTGCATGAGCCTCTCAATTCCTTGGCCAAGCATGGCAATGATCGACGCCGCGCGCCGACTCATCGCCGTCCAATCCCCCAAGACCTGGCCTTCCACCCGCAGGCCGAATGTGTCCGCCCTCTTCACCTTTTCGAGGAGCCCGCAGCTTTCCACCAAGGCTTTGGTGGGGATGCATCCCTGATTGAGGCATGTCCCGCCGAGCGGTTTGGGATCGACAAGTGTCACGCGTGCGCCATGCGCAGCTGCGTGAGAAGCGGCGACGTACCCCGCAGGGCCGCCGCCGAGAATGACAATCTCACTCATACAGAGGCGCTTGCCTCGGCCGCCATCTGCTGGCCGTTGATTGTCACACTCCCGGTGACTTCAACGGGCTCCTGCAGCGTGTTCAGCACCGGGCAGTGCCTTTCCACGATCTGCGCCAGCTTCTCCAGCTCCGCGCGCGCGGCTGAGCTGACCACCTCCGTCTCGAAGACAATCTTTTGGTACCCCGCCCGCACACCTTCCTGCATTCCAAACAAGCCACGCAGGTCGAGGTAGCCGCGCACGTTGCACTTTACGCTCTCGAGCGCGATGCCCATCACCGAAGCGTAAGCGCGATAGACAATCTCCTGACAGGTACCGAGGGCCACCAGTACGATCTCGACCGGGTTAGGTCCACGGTCGCTTCCACCTAGATCTGCCGGTTCGTCGATGCTGATTGGCGGGAATTCGCGCACCTTTCCGAGGCAATGCATCCCCTCGTCGAGTTGCGTCGAAGCGCGGAAGACTACCTTTGCTCCTGCGGGATTCTTCTCCAGATTTCCCATCGCAGCGAGAAGTGTATTCTTGATATGCTCTTGAGACATTCGTTCCCTCCGAATTATTGAATTCGTTATGGGAAACGCTATGCGGCTAGCCTGCCAGCATACAAGGCGAGACAATTGCTGTTTGTCCTAGGGTATTTCCCCAGGAACAGTGACGCTCCGTAACTCCTTACCCGAGGTCTCGACCTAACACGGCTTAGGAACAACGAGCACGCTGAGCTTCTGCACCAGATCGACGACGGAGCGCGCCGCCATCTTCGACATCACGTTGGCGCGGTGCACCTCTACGGTCTTAGGGCTCAGCGACAATTCATGCGCAATCTGCTTGTTGGATAAGCCTGAGTAGATCAGCCACGCCACCTCCCGTTCACGGCACGTCAATTTATTGAAACGGCCATCAACCTCCGAGCGCGCCTCCTCCGCTCGATACATGCCGCGCGCGCGAGCCAGTGCCTCCTCTGTGCGTTCGAGCAGCAGCTGGTCGTTGTATGGCTTCTGAAGAAAATCCACCGCGCCGAGCCGCATTGCCGACACTGCCATGGGAATATCCCCATGCCCTGTCACCACGATGCTGGCTAGCGGCAACTGGCGTCTTTGGAGTTCGTACTGAAGCTGCATCCCGCTCATGCCCGGCATGCGCACATCGAGAATGACGCATCCAAGGCTATCGTCGTACTTATCCAGAAATTCGTTCGCCGAACCATAGCCGCGCACGTGGTACCCAACCGACGTCAGCAGATACTCAAGCGACTCCCGCGCTGCCTCGTCGTCGTCTACGACGAAAACCCACTCGTTAATTTGCATGCGATCCTCCCATTCCCGTCGGCAGCTCCATTATGAATGTGTGCCCCGGCTCCGGCGCATTCGTCCGCACGAGCAACTGGCCGCCGTGCGCTTCCACGATCGATTTCGAGATCGGCAAGCCCATGCCCATCCCCGACGGCTTCGTCGTAAAGAACGCCTCGAACATTCTCTCGCCATCGACTGAAGCGGCGACGGGCCCGTGATCCCTGAAATGAAGACGGATCTTTCCGGCCTCTGCCTTCTCAGCGCTGATCGCAACGGTCCGCTCACCTGCACCGTCGGCGCCTTCGATCGCCTCTATGGCGTTACGCACGATATTCAAGATGACCTGTTCGATCTGGATCGCCTCTCCGGTGATTGGTGGAACCTCAATCAGACCCTTCGTGCAGATCTTCACGTCTCGCGCCTGCGCTTCCGGCCCAATGATCCGCAGCACATCGAGCACCAGTGCCCGCACATCGATCGACTTGTACGTCGGATCGTCTCGCGCCAGAAAACGCCGGATGCTGGCAATGATCTCGCCGGCCCGCTCCGCCTGACCGCAGACGCGCTCCATCGCGACTTTTATCTCCGCCTTTGGCGCACCAGCCTCCAGGCGGATCAAACAACCGCGCGAATAATTCGCGATCGCTGCAAGCGGCTGATTCAACTGATGCGCCAGAGCCGTGGCCATCTGGCCCATCGAGCTGAGACGCGAGGCAACGGACAGCTCCCGATAGTGCAGGCGCATCTCATCTTCATAGCGTTTGAGATCGCTGATATCTCGGGTGATACCCAGCAGCGCCGTGACTAAGCCGTCCCGATCCTTGAGCGGCGCCGCGTGTGTCTCCAGCCAGCGCTCGCGGCCTTTGAATGATTTGATCTTGAACGCCAGCTTCACGCGCTCACCATCAAACACGCGGCGCGTCATCTCTTCATATGAATCACGGAATTCCGGCGATACCACCCGATAGACGGACGTGCCGACCATATCCTCCGGCTCGTCGGCATCGACCAGATACAGCCCGGCAGGATTCATCTCAGAGATGATGCCATCAGCGGACTGCACCTTCACGCATTCGGGCTCGGTCGCAATGATCTGCCGTAGACGCTGCTCGCTCTCCGCGAGCCGCATCTCGACGCTAAGTCGGTCGGCGATCTCGCTGTCCAATGCGCTTCTCAGGCGCTTCATACAGACGAGCATCAATACCGCGCTTGCCATCATGCCAAGCAGCGCAGCAACAACGATTGGCAGCAACTCACTCACCGGGATTTGGCTTTTTTCTTGTGCGCGAATGAGAACTCAACTGCGCGCTTGCAATCGCGCGCAGCGCATAATCGTAGCGCGCGTCAAGAAACGCACCATCCCTAAACGGTGCTTCACTTATTCAAAAATGCAGGCCCCATAGCTCATTCATTCAGCAGCGCTATAATTCTCCGGCCTTCGAGCCGCGTCGCTCAGCGCAAAAAACCGGGCAGCGGGACAGCTGCCTCTCTGGCGCCTACCGCCGCTGCAAGAGCGCATTCACTATGGGCACATAGATCTGGCGAGCAAAGTGCTCTCTTGCGGACCCTGGCGGGGCCACCTGCCGACGAACCTCGCGCACGAACGGAACCACAACGGCTGCCACCCTGGACCGCTCCGTCAACGATCTGCGTGGCGCCACGGGTTCTACCGCAGGCAAAAGATTCCAAGCCGGCGGTTGAATCTTTTCAACGACAAGCTCGATTTCATAACAGCCACCCGAATGCCTCTCTGGCGGGATGGCGTAATTGTAGCCAAGGTCGTTATCTTCTATGTGGCGCACTCTGTACGTGTTCGGCGCGAGCGCCTGCTCTATCTCGCGGAGCAGCGAGGCCGGAGTGTAGAATCGCTTGTGGTCGCCGTTCCAGTTCGACGGCAATTCTTCTTTCTTCTCGTACAGAAATTTGTGCGGCACCGTGATGACGAGATATCCACCAACCCGCAACACGCGGAACCAGTCCCGCAGCGCACCTTCGAAATCATCGATGTGTTCAAGACAGTGGCTCGCATAGACCGCGTCCTGGCTCCCTTCGGGAAACGGCAACCGCTTGCCGTCATAGCCCGGATAGTCGAGGTCGACGCCGGTCGCTTGCGGCGTGATCGGCAGCACATCCTGGAGATATCCCTTATATCCGATGTCGAGGACATTCGGCCCTGAGAGGTACTTCTCGACGAAGCCATTCTTCAGCTTAAGACCGAACGTTTTCCGCGACTCCTCCCCAACGAGGCGAAACGGATCGATTCCTAGCGCGCAATCGGTCATGGCTAGCTGCTCCACCATTAAAACCTAAGGTTGTGTAGCAGCAAACGGCCGCAGCGCTAAGGGGCGCATCGCACATGTGCACATCGACGATGTTGATCCCTACGCGCGCGGCGGCGAACATGGCCGCAGCGAGAAGGAGCACCCTGGCACCAAAAAGCCC
This sequence comes from Hyphomicrobium sp. 1Nfss2.1, assembly GCF_965243865.1. Taxonomy (GTDB): domain Bacteria; phylum Pseudomonadota; class Alphaproteobacteria; order Rhizobiales; family Hyphomicrobiaceae; genus Hyphomicrobium_A. Next base: position 1,012,038 of record NZ_OZ251603.1, read on the forward strand.
GAATGCCCCTTTCGCCGGATCACCACCGGGTCACGCCCCCTTCCTGCACCAGAGCGCTGATTTCCCGGCCAAATAGCCGCTACGAAGGAAGCTGTTTGCACCCCCCGCTGAGACAGGCGGCCTCGCTTGCGTCGGCGAAGAAACGCCACTATACGAACCCCCTGCCGGTCCCTTCGTCTATCGGTTAGGACGCGAGATTTTCAATCTTGAAAGACGGGTTCGACTCCCGTAGGGACCGCCAGCAATTTCAATCGCTTATCACTGCTTCCAAAATCCGCTGCCCCCTGCGAGCCGGCGCGAATTCGCGCGATCTTTGCGCTGCAACAACTGCAAGAAGCGCCCTTTCAAGTCACCCCCAACGGAGGGGCTGAACGTCAACCCTTCGAAGGCAGCGCCACTTTGTTAACGCTTCGATCCTGGAACCCGCCCGCGGGCTGCTCCGTTCTTCGACCACCGACGAGCAGAGCAAAAGCAGGAAATGCAGCCACACTCCGACATTATCGCCACAACAAGTGCCGACAGAGACCAGATCGCCGAGGAGCTGAAGACGTTCGTAGCGGCGCCGGATTTTCCCTGCGTGGGCGCTAAGGCTGCACTGCGGCGCGACCAGCTCGAAATCCTCGTTGCCTCGGACATTCGGCGCAATGCCTACGATCGCCTCGTGACCGGGCGCCTGCAGGAATTCGCTATCCGCCACGACGTCGATCAGACCATGTTCTTCAGTCAGGCCATCGTCTATCGCAACGATGCCGATCTCACCGAAGGCCAGTTCGAAACGTTCCTTTGGCAACGGCTCAGCGCCTTCCACGCCATTGATGCCGAAACCTACCGCTGGGACCCGAGTGTCGACTCAGACCCGCACTCTCCGCACTTCAGTCTGAGCATTGGCGGCAAGGGGTTCTTCGTGGTCGGACTGCACCCGAATGCTGCGCGGCTCGCCCGCCGGTTCAAGTAGCCGACGCTGATATTTAATCTCCACGCCCAGTTCGAGCGACTGCGCGAGGAAGGCCGCTACGAAAAGATCCGGGAAACGACCATTTCGCGCGACGTCGCCCTGCAGGGCACCCCGAACCCAATGCTTGCGCGCCATGGCTCCGGGCCGGTAGCGGCACAATTCAGCGGCCGCCGTGTGGGCAAGGCCTGGAAGTGCCCGTTCCGTCATGCGTAACCGAATTGCGCCGCGCAGCGGCACCGCATTCGAGCTGCGCAAAGGGCAACGCCTGCGCGTCACCGATCCGCAGGGAGAACAGGTGAGCGATATGCTCGCGTTCTCGATGGCAGACGTGCGCGAGAACCTCTCGTCGGGCCGCAGCCTCGATTATGCGTCGAAGCTCTTCCTCTCCACCGGGGATGTCCTCTATTCCAATCGCAGCCGTCCCATGCTCGAGATCGTGGAAGACACAGTTGGCCGACACGACTTTCTGCTGACGCCGTGTTCCGCCGACACGTTTCGCATCATCTACGGAGACGACAGCCCACACCACGGCTGCCAGGGCAACTTCGAACGTGCACTCGCGCCCTACGGCATCACTGCCGACGACATTCCGGTCGCGTTCAACATCTTCATGAACGTTGCCATCGACGGGGAGAGCGGCGCGATCGCTGTGAAGCCACCCCGCAGCAGGGCCGGCGATCACATAGCATTTGTCGCCCTGATGGATCTCGTCGTCGCTTTGACCGCGTGCTCGGCGCCTCAGAGCAACAACGGCTCATTCAAACCGATCGACTGGGAAATTCTCTAGGCGGAACGACCACGATTGCGCGAGCGCAGGAGCCGCGCGTTTCAGCCCTGGCGCCGCGGATCGGCGGCGTCGTCAATATGCACCTCGATGCGCTCCCGGCCATTGAACGATGACCGCTTCACCGTGCCGGCAACGTGCAGAGGCAATCCCCCGCTGCCCAGCAGCAAGTCGCCCAGCGGGCTGCCCGCCGCACGGAACGCGATGGCCTCCAGCCGTGCCCCGTCCGCCGATTGCAGCACGCAGCGCACATGCGCCTCGCCCACCACCTTGGCAAACTTCACGTGCGTCGCCGGAAATGCGAACCGCGGCGTAGGATTGCCCTGGCCGTAAGGTCCCACGCGCCCGATGAGATCCAGCAACTCTTCGCTCACGCCGGACGCCGTCAGCGATCCGTCGATTTCAAGCGCGTGCCGCTCCCTCGCCTGCCCGAGACTGTCCTTCAGCTCGTCATGCAGGAAGGCTTCCAGCTCCGCCAGCTTCTCGCGCGCCACCGTCAGGCCGGCAGCCATCGCATGCCCTCCGCCCTTCACCAGATGCCCCGCAGCGACAGCCGCACGTACCGCTCCGCCGATGTCGGCCCCGGTCACGGACCGCAGCGATCCTGTGCCTTCCCCGCCCGTCTCTTCGTTCCACGCGATCACGCACGACGGCAGCCGGAACCGCTCCGTCAATCTGCTGGCAACGAGACCAACGACGCCCTTGTGCCAAGTGTGCGAACCGAGCAGCAGCAGCGCCATGTCGGGACGCTCAGCCAGTCTGATCTCCGCTTCAGCCAGCGCCTCGTCGAGCATCTGCTTTTCCAGCGCGCGCCGCTCTTTGTTGAGCCGGTCGAGCAGCGCAGCGATACGCGCCGCCTCCACCTCGTCCTCGCCGGCGAGTAGACGCGAGCCCAGCGCCGCGTCGCCGATGCGCCCGCCGGCATTGATGCGCGGGCCCAGGATGAAACCGAGATGATAGGGCGTCGGCGGTTCGTTGAGCCCAGCCGCATCGCCCAGCGCCTTGAGGCCTTTGTTGCGTCGCCAGCGCATCACCTGCAGGCCTTGCGTCACGTAGGCGCGATTGAGCCCCACCAGCGGCACGACGTCGGCAACGGTCGCCAGCGCCACGAGATCGAGCTCCGCCATGAGGTCGGGCTCCGCGACATCGCTCGCATAGAACCCGCGCCGGCGCAGCTCACGGGTCGTCGCCACCAGCACTAGGAAGCACACGCCAGCCGCGCAAAGATGCCCGAGCCCCGATACATCGTCCTGCCGGTTTGGATTGACCACCGCACGCGCCGGCGGCAGCACTTCGTCGGCCTGATGGTGATCGATCACGACCACGTCGCAACCGAGTTCCTTCGCCCGCTGCAATGGCGCGCTGCTCGTCGTGCCGCAATCGACCGTGACGATGAGCTGCGCGCCTTCTTTCACCAGCCCTTCGATGGCGGCAACGTTCGGCCCATAGCCTTCGAACAGGCGGTCGGGAATATAGATGCGCGCATTGATGCCGTGGTGAACCAGGAAGCGCGACATCAGCGCCGCCGATGAAGCACCGTCGACGTCATAGTCGCCGAACACGGCAACATGCTGGCGCTTCTCGATCGCATCAGCGAGCCGGGCAGCGGCGACATCCATGTCGCGCACGCTGCTGGGATCCGGCATCAGCGCCTTCAGCGTCGGATTGAGCACGATGGGCACATCGTCGACGGCGATTCCGCGCGCCGCCAGCACTCGGCCGAGAAGGTCGGGTAGTCCGTGCCGTTGGCTGATCGCAGCAGCGCGAAGGTGTCCGTCACCTGAGAGCCGCTCTCGCCACTGCAGCCCCCGCGCCGATGCTACGATACCCAGGAACGGAACGGCATCTGTGGTCTCGTCCCGCCGCTTGCGCGCCGCAACCATGCGCTCCCCCGGATTGATTCGCCTTCCCCCGAGTTCACCACCCCCGCGATGAGTTGGCGATACGCGCGAGCCCGCTTATCCACAGGCACTGGCCCTGGCTTGTCCGCCGCTAGCGCACGGGCGCAACAGGCCTGATGCCATGCCCTAACCGTCCGCGCAGCGGACAAGGCGCCAAGGGCGCCCGGCGCGAGCGCCGGCTATCAGCGGTGCACGACGGCGACGCACACCAAGCTTCTCTCAGCTGGTGTCACAAACTAACTTCTATAGTGCTTCCACATCCGCAGCAGCGTCCGATGCATGTCCTCGGGCTCCCCGGTGAACGGCTCGAGATTGATCCCGATCACGTTCGAGCGCGCCATCGCCCATGGCAATCGCATCAGCGAGCGCCAGAACGGCTGCTTGCGCCAGTCGGCGACGAGCGCACTCGAAAGCCGCGTCTTGAGGCCGATCTGCAGCTCATGGATGGTGCTGGCGCGCACCGCCATCTCGGTCAGCTCGATGCTGCCGATCGCGCTCCAGCGAACAAGCCCGAGGCCCTGAATGAAGATGCCATACTGGTTGGCGCCGATGACGGGGCGCTTTTCGAGCAGCGGCACGTTGTAATACGTCACGCCCGCCGCGGCGACGCCCAGCACCAGCCACAACGTGCTTCCGGTCGCCAGGGCGGCAGCCAGGAAGGCCGCCGACAGGAACGCCACGGCATAGACGGGTGCCTGGATTTCCTCACGGCCATAGGTGACGGAGAACCCGCCGACGTTACGTTCGTCCACGCTCGTTCCCCTTGGAAGTGCGCCCACGAATGGGGCTCATTGTCGGGGAACACCGCTGCCGGTTCAAGGCTGGCGATGCGACCGGCTATTCGCCGATGCGGCACTTCGTTTGAATGCGCCGAACCGTGCCAGTCTTGGAGCGCATCACGACAGAATCGACCTCGGCGAAATCGCCACGGAAGCGCACGCCGTCGAGCAGCGACCCATCTGTCACTCCGGCAGCCGAGAAGATCACGTCACCCGACGCCATGTCCTCAAGCCTGAACTTGCGATTGATATCGGCAATGCCCATCGTCGCAGCCCGCGCACGCTCTTCCTCGTTCGCAGGCATCAGGCGACCCTGGATCTGCCCGCCGATGCAACGTAGGGCCGCAGCCGCGAGCACACCCTCCGGCGCGCCACCCGAGCCGAGATAGATGTCGACGCCCGTTTCTTCGGGATCGGTCGTCCAGATGACACCGGCAATGTCGCCATCGGGGATCAGCTGCACCCCGGCGCCAACCGCACGCACCGCGGCGATCAGTTCGGCATGCCGGGGACGATCGAGGATGCATGCGGTGATCTCCGACACCGGCACGCCCTTGGCCTTGGCCAACGCGGTGATGTTGTCACCGGCAGGCGCATCGAGATCGACGAGGTCCGGCGCATATCCCGGGCCAATGGCGATCTTGTTCATGTACATGTCGGGCGCGTGCAGCAGGCCGCCCCGCTCCGACATCGCCAGCACCGCTAGCGCATTCGGCATCGCTTTGGCACAAATCGTCGTGCCCTCCAGCGGATCGACGGCGATGTCGACCTCAGGTCCTTCGCCAGAGCCGACTTTCTCGCCGATGTACAACATCGGCGCTTCGTCCATCTCGCCTTCGCCGATCACCACGGTGCCGCGGATCGCCAGATTGGCCAGCTCGCGCCGCATAGCGTCGACCGCAGCCTTATCGGCCGCCTTTTCAGCGCCGCGCCCGCGCAGCCGCGCAGCTGCAATAGCCGCGGCCTCTGTAACGCGCGTCACCTCGAGCACGAGCGTGCGGCTGAGACCTGAATCACTGTCGCCTGCCATGGCCCCATCCCTCTCCAACTAGCTCACTTCGCCTTCGCCGAGTTTCTCGATACGGATCACCTGCGGCCGTTCAGACACCTGACCGTCCTGCGTGATGGCGTCCACCGCTTGGCGGATCGCCTCCTCGGTCGTCTCGTGCGTGATGATGACTACGAGAGCCGGCGCGCCAGGCTTCTGCCGCGCTGCCACGCCCGGCACCGCCGAGCGCGGGCGCCGCTGCACGATACTCTCGATCGATATTTCGCGATCGCCCATGCGTTTGGCGATCGCCGCCATCGCGCCCGGCCGGTCGAACACCGACATGCGAACGTAATACGCACCGTGGTGTGCACCCAGCTTCGATTTCACGTAGGGCTTCAGCCCGTCCGTTGGCGTTACCAGCGGCGGCATCACCACGCCTCGAGCGATATCCAGAATATCGGCAGCAACGGAAGACGCAGTAGGGCGACCACCCGCTCCAGGACCGATCAGCAAGAGGTTGCCGCAGAAGTCGGCATCGATAGCCACTGCGTTGGTCGCACCCCAAACCTCGGCAATCGCCGACTCCTCGGGGACCATGGCGGGATGCACGCGCGCCTCGATTCCGGATTCAGTGCGCGCAGCAACACCAAGCAGCTTGATGCAGAAGCCCATGTCGTTGGCCGCATCGATATCGGCCTCGGTAATCGACTGGATACCTTCCACGTCGATCTGCTCGAAATTGATCTCGGTCCCGAAGGCAAGGCTAGCGAGGATGGCGAGCTTGTGCGCCGTATCGAACCCGCCGATGTCGAACGTCGGATCGGCTTCCGCATAGCCGAGTTCCTGCGCTTCTTTCAGCGCATCGGCGAACGAGCGATCCTCGTCTGTCATCGACGAGAGGATGTAGTTGCAGGTCCCATTGAGGATGCCGTAGACGCGCTGCACCTCGTTGGCGACCAGCGACTCCCGCAGCGCCTTGATGACGGGGATGCCTCCCGCCACGGCAGCCTCGAAGTTGAGCGCAACGCCCTTCTGCTCGGCGAGCTTGGCGAGCTTGACGCCGTGCTTCGCCAGCAAGGCCTTATTGGCCGTGACGACGTGCTTGCCCGCGCCGAGAGCAGCCTCCACCGCCTCCTTGGCGATGCCGTCGGAGCCCCCGATCAGCTCGACGAACACGTCGACGCCTTCAGCCTTTGCGAGGGCGACGGGATCGTCGAACCATTTCAAGCCGCTCGTATCGATGCCGCGGCTCTTGTCGCGCGAACGCGCCGAGACACCGACCACCTCGACAGGGCGGCCTACGCGTTCCGCGAAACGTCCCCCATGCTGGTTAAGCAAATCAAGGAGGCCCGCGCCGACGGTGCCAAGGCCGGCAATGCCCAGGGTCAGAGGTTTTTGCATTGGTACGCGAGGAGTTAGCCGCTGGCTTTCTGCTGAATCGGGATCACGTTATGCATCGTTTCCGGAGCCTGGGCGAGGAACTTTTTGATGTTCCTGGCGGCCTGCCGGATACGGTGCTCGTTCTCCACCAGGGCGATACGGATGAAGCCCTCGCCGTATTCGCCGAAGCCGACGCCCGGGGACACCGCAACGCTTGCCTTCTCGATCAGCAATTTGGCGAATTCCACCGACCCGATCTCCTTGAACGGTTCGGGGACAGGCGCCCAGGCGAACATGGTTGCGGGCGGGGGCGGCACCGGGAATCCCGAACGGCCAAACGACTCCACCAGGCAGTCACGCCGCGCCTTGTACGTCGCGCGGATTTCATCGACACAGTCCTGTGGTCCGTTGAGCGCCGCCGCAGCCGCCACCTGGATCGGCGTGAACGCGCCGTAGTCGAGATACGACTTCACCCGCGCCAGCGCCGCGATCAGCCGTTCATTGCCGACCGCGAAGCCCATGCGCCAGCCAGGCATGTTGTAGGTCTTCGACAGCGAGGTGAATTCCACCGCGACGTCCATCGCACCCGGCACCTGCAGGATCGACGGCGGCGGATTGTCGTCGAAGTAGATTTCCGCATAGGCGATATCGGACAGCAGGATGAGATCGAGCTTCTTCGCCAGCGCGACGGCATCCTTATAGAATTCGAGATCCGCCACCATCGCCGTCGGGTTCGACGGATATGACAGCACCAGCGCCAGCGGCTTGGGGATCGAGTGCCGACACGCGTGCTCGACGAGCCGCAGGAATTCGGCACCCGTCGACGCCGGCAAATGCCGGATTGCAGCGCCCGAGAGCAGGAAGCCGAACTCGTGGATCGGGTAGGTCGGGTTCGGCACCAAGATCACGTCGCCCGGCGCCGTGATCGCCTGCGCCATGTTGGCAAAACCCTCCTTGGAGCCCAGGGTCGCCACGATCTGGGTCTCTGGGTCGAGCTTCACGCCGAAGCGGCGCTCGTAGTAGGCGGCCTGAGCCCGCCGTAATCCGGGAATGCCCTTCGACGCCGAATAGCGATGCGTGCGCGGCTTGGACACCGTCTCGACCAGCTTGTCGACGATGTGCTGCGGGGTCGGCAGGTCGGGGTTGCCCATCCCAAGGTCGATGATGTCGGCACCGCGGGCACGTGCCGCTGCCTTCAACCGGTTCACCTCGGCGAAGACGTAAGGGGGCAAGCGCTTGATGCGGTGGAAGTCCTCGTGCACGGGACGCCTCTTTCTCGGCATATGAATGGACCCGGCTGCAGAACGACACGGGAACGCGCTTCACCGCGGCCGGAACCCCGTGTTTACGCCTCGCTATACCCCCCGTCCAGCCCGCCAGAAGCCTAACGCGCACTCCGTCGCGGCAAAATCGAAGCACAAGCGGTGCGCAGACGAGCTCACTGGCATTTGTCCTTCCTCGTGGGAACGATGGTGAGCCGCTCGCCGCCGACGATAACATCCGGCCAAGGATGCGGCTCCAACGCAACCTCTCCCGCTGCAATAGCGGCCTGAGCGCTCTTGCAGAATGCGCGGCCTTGCGCGCTACCCGTCACTTCCCAACGCCCCTCTGCGTTCGGCTCGACAATTCGAGCGCTCCAACCGTCGAAAAACAGCACCGCCTCTCGCTGCCCATCGCTGGACGCCACGAAAATGGCGCGGCATCTTCTATTTGCATTATCCCGCGCGCAGGCAGGGGCTGCCTTCGAAAAGGCTCCGGCATCGGCGCTGAAGAAGCTGTCCGGCAACGTCCGCCCGGCCGGAGACACCTCGACCATTTCCGGGGTGAGCTTGAAGCCGGTGAGGTCGCGAGCATGTCTACCCACGGCAGCTGGCCCCTTGAGCGCACGGAGCGCGCGTTCGTTCACGTTTTCAGCGTCCGCGATGTCCTTTGTCTGGCTCAGTTCCTCCAGCGCGGTCCGCCCCCAACGCGCGCCATCCCTGAGCAGCGTGCTATAGTCGAACGCTGCAGCATCAACCTTGCCGGACTTCAGGCGCGCAAGCTGATCGGCCACCATAAGGCGGCCCGGATCAGCGAGCGGTGAGAACAGCGCCAGGATCGTTGCCAGCACGGCATACGCGGTGACGACGTTTGCCGTCTCGAAGCTTCTCTGCCATGCCGATCTGCGAGCCAGCGCAAGAGCGTACCCCGCAGCATAGCAGAACATGACGCCCGCAACGGCCGCCGCAAAAATGCGATCGGTCGTCCAACCGTATTGTCCGACGCGCAGACCGACCGCCCACGCAGCGAGGATCACGAGCGGCATCAACTCGATCGATGCGAGCCCGATGAATGCGAACTTCCATCGCGATTGCCGCGCATCCTGGAAGGCCGCGTTGATGAGGAAAACCAGGATCAGCGCCGACGACAGCAGCAGGCTCGCCGCAAACCGCGTGCCCCACAGCCTGTCGAGCGGCACGAACAGCAGCACAACTAGAAACGCCAGCACGATCGATGCCAACAGCGGCAACAACCACGCGAACAGCGTGAGAATGATCTGGCGGATGCCGCGAATAACGGAAGGCTGCATATCGGTGAAGTGCAGCGCAGTCGCTGTCGCCAGCGATGAAGCCGGATACGCGAACAGTGGCTCCTTGATGAGGTCCAGCAGGAAATCCAGCTTGATGAGCTGGAACAGCTTCGCCCCAAGAATGAGCACCATCCAGAAAATGCCGGCGAACAAGATGGCGACGGACGTCTGCACGCCGATCTTCCATGCCGTGTCGAAATGGCGCTCGTAGCTCGAAACGAAGCGCCCCTCCGCAGTTGTATCAATGACGAGCACCTGAGAGATGAACGCGGCTAGGGAGATGGCGATCCACAGGCTCGTGTCAGGCCCCCAGAGGCCAAAAAGCCCCATGGAGCCGCCGAAGCGGCCTCTAGCCGCCTCGTGATAGCCGATGCCAGCCAGGACCACAGATGCCACGACCACCCAGATCACCAGCGGCCGTGCGCGCATCTGCCCGACGCCCAGATATACGATCCACGGCACCCACATGGCGATCAGGCGCAGCGGAACATAGATCTGCTGCTCGGCCAACGACCAAGTCTTCGGCCCGCCCGATTTGAAGAGGAAATAGAGCGCTAGGCCCTGAACGATCGCCGTACCGAGGCGCACGGCCAGGCGCCGCCTGTCCCGCGCCGCATCAGGTGCCGACGTTACCGTCGTGCCTTGACCCATCTGTGCCCATACTGTGTTGCTCTCAGTTACCGGAAGCACTGCACACCGATCGCCGAATTCGAAGTACCCGCTTGATGAGCCGCAGCGAACAATGCACGAGCCACTACGCTCTGTGGCATTTCGGCAGCACGCTCCCAGCCTGCCACGATCAGCTATCGGGAATTTTCGATCTCTTGTTCTGCCTGATGCTCATGCGTCGCACCTGCCCGCGTAAGTTCATCGACTGCTTGCCGCTGCTGTTGCTGCGTCAGCGAAGTGGAGGCGTGCGAGCCCGTTAATTCGGGCAACGGCGTCGACATCGTGGAAGCGCACCCGCCCAGGGTGAGCCCTGCTGCGACACCCGCAAGCCTCGCAACTGCCAGCCGAGCCTTCCGCACCACAATACCGGCCTCACGCATCGGTATGACTCGCATACGAATTCCACCTTGCCGGAAAGGCCTGCTTGCGCAACTTCAGCGCGGCTCCAAGATGCCTTGGGCCACAGGGTTGTCCACACCGCCGGATGACACTGCCCGCGCAATGTCGCAAAACATTGGCATACAATGGATACTTGGCCAGCTAAGGCCGCAAAGCGCTTAAGGTTACGATGTCCAAGCTCAACGAAGACGCCCCTGCCGACCATCAGCCGTTCCAGACCGTGAACGCGGAGGAGCTGTCGCGCAATCTGCTGCGCCTCTTCGAGCAAGGCGGCAACGTACTGTCGGAGTTCATCGAGCGCAACGACGCCAAGATGGGCCCGTACTCGGCCGCCACCGAGATCAATGAGGCGACAACGACACTGACGGACCTTACGTCTCAATGGCTGTCCGATCCAGCCCGCTTTGCCGAGGCCCAGGGCACCTTGCTTCGCTCTTATGCGGAGCTATGGAACAACACCGTGCGGCGCATGTTTGGCGAGGAAGTCTCGCCCGTCGCCGAACCCGACCCCAGCGACAACCGCTTCAAGGACCCGGAATGGTCCGCCAATCCCTACTTCGATTTTTGGAAGCAGGCCTATCTGCTCACCTCGCGGTGGGCGGAGGATATGCTGGATAATACCGAAGGGCTGGAAGGCAAAACACGGCAGCGCGCCGAGTTCTACCTACGCCAGGTCGCGAGCGCCCTGTCTCCGTCGAACTTCCCGCTCACCAACCCGGAAGTGCTGCGCGAGACTCTGGCGACCAACGCCGAGAACCTCGTGCAGGGCATGTCGCTGCTCGCCGAAGACATGAAGAAGTCGGGCGATCTTCTCAAAATCAGCCAGACCGATGCCACCGCCTTCGAGGTCGGCCGCAACCTTGCGACCACGCCCGGCAAGGTCGTCTACCAGAACGACATCTTCCAGCTCATCCAGTACGCACCGACGACCGACAAAGTCCGCGAGATCCCGCTGCTGATCGTCCCGCCCTGGATCAACAAATTCTACATTCTCGACCTGACGCCGCCCAAGAGCCTCATCAAGTTCCTCGTCGACCAGGGCTTCACGGTCTTCATCATTTCCTGGGTCAACCCAGACGCCTCGCTCGCGCATAAGTCCTTCGAGGACTACATGCAGGAAGGCATCCTCACCGCCGCGGACGCGGTGAAGCGCGAGGCCGGCGTTGAGAAGATCAACGTCGTCGGCTACTGCGTCGGCGGCACGCTGCTCGCCACGACGCTCGCCTATCTGGCCGCCCGCGGCGAAGAGCTTATCAACGCCGCCAGCTTCCTCGCGACGCAGATCGACTTCACCTACGCCGGCGATCTCCTGCTCTTCACCGATGAGGAGCAGCTCGAAGCGCTGAACGAGCTGATGAACGAGCGCGGCTATCTCGATGGCTCGCGCATGGCCAACGTGTTCAACATGCTGCGCCCACGCGACCTGATCTGGCCGTACATCGTCAACAACTACCTGCTCGGCAAGAAGCCGTTTCCGTTCGACCTGCTCTATTGGAACCAGGATTCGACGCGCATGGCGGCCGCCAACCACACCTACTATCTGCGCGAGTTCTACAACGCCAACCGCCTCGCCAAAGGCGAGCTTGTCGTCGCCGGCACGCGCCTCAACATGAGTAAAGTGAAGGTGCCCATCTTCGAACTCGCAACCAAGGAAGACCACATCGCCCCGGCAAAGTCGGTCTACGAAGGCGCACAGAAGCTCGGTGGCGACGTGACGTTTGTCCTTTCGGGCTCCGGACACATCGCTGGCGTGGTCAATCCGCCCGCAAAGGTGAAATATCAATATTGGACCGACGGCAAGCACGGCGCCAAGTCGCTCGACCAATGGCTGACGACCGCCAAGGAGCATCCCGGCTCTTGGTGGCCGCTGTGGGCCGAGTGGCTGAACGAGCATTCCGGCGACTGGACCGTCCCGCGCGAGCCCGGCGAGCATCAAGGTGCGATCGAAGATGCACCCGGTTCGTACGTGAAGGTAAAAAGCTAAGTGCCGCCACCGAACGATTTGACACCGAAGCGCAGCGGCGAAGCGACCGACTGCCCCGAACGAGGGGCGGAACTCCACTTCAGCGGCCGGGTCGGGTGGCTGCGCGCAGCCGTGCTCGGCGCCAACGATGGCATCCTCTCCACCGCCAGCCTGATCTCTGGCGTCGCAGCAGCCGAAAGCTCGAACACCAGCGTGCTCATTGCTGGAATAGCCGGTGCGGTAGCCGGCGCCATGTCGATGGCGGCCGGAGAGTACGTGTCGGTGAGTTCCCAAGCCGACACCGAGAGCGCAGACCTCGCCCGCGAAAGCAGAGAGCTGAAGGACTGTCCTCGCAGCGAGCTTGATGAACTGACCGGCATTTACATCGGGCGCGGCGTCGAGCCCGCGTTGGCGAGCAAAGTTGCCGAACAGCTCATGGCGAAAGACGCCCTCGGGGCTCACGCGCGCGATGAGCTTGGCATATCTGAAATCAGCGTTGCACGCCCACTGCAGGCGGCGATGACCTCCGCAGCAACGTTTGTCTCCGGAGCGGCCATGCCGTTGCTGGCGACAGTGCTGGCACCAGAGGGGGCGATCATCCCTGTTGTCACCGCCGCCTCGCTGATCTGCCTCGCGGCCCTCGGCGCCATCGGAGCCAAGGCGGGCGGGGCAAACATCTGGCGCGCTGCGTTGCGCGTCGTCTTCTGGGGCGCCTTCGCGATGGCGCTCACCGCCGGTATCGGCAAACTCGTCGGCGCCTCGCTGTAAATCCAAAGGAATTCATCCCTACGGCATTTCGAGCACGAGGTCGGCGGGATTGATGGCCCTTCTACATGCAGCGCTACAGCCGCATACCGAGCGTCCCTGACATCTAACTCACAGTCTCAATGCAGCTGCCGGCACCGGTCGCCCGAACAGAAAGCCCTGCATCCGTTCGACACCAACTTGCCGCGCTATATTTGCCTGCTCCACGGTCTCAATGCCCTCAATGACTGTGGACATACCGAGCCGGTCCGCGAGACGGCAGATTGCTTCGACCACCGCTCGCGCCTTCTCTGACGTCGCTAACTCGGCAACAAACGTGCGATCGATTTTGAGCACATCGACCGGCAGGCGACGCAGATAGGACAGCGAAGAATAGCCGGTGCCGAAGTCATCCAACGCAATCGTAACACCCATCTCATGCACCCTGCGCAGCATTGCGGCACATTCATCACCATTACCGATGAAAAGAGATTCTGTGACCTCGAGCTCCAGCCGTGATGCAGGAAGCCCGGAATCGCGAAGTGCGTTCACCACGCTATCGATCAGATAGCCCGCGTGACATTGCTGCGTAGAAAGGTTCACGGCGACCTTGATCTGCGACGGCCAAGCCATTGCGTCAGCGCATGCCTGAGACAGAGCACAAGCGCTCAGCTGGCGGATCAATCCCGTCTCCTCGGCCAACGGAATGAACTCAGCGGGTTGCATGCGGCCGCGCGTAGGATGGTTCCAGCGAGCCAACGCCTCACAGACGACGACCTGCCCTCCTTGCGCATCGATAATCGGTTGGTACTCGAGCACTATCTCACCATTGGCACACGCCTTTGCGAGATCGCTCTCCAACTGCCGCCGCTCTCGCAGTTCGACTTCCATGACTGGGGCAAAGATGCGGTAGCAGTTTCTGCCGCCACTCTTAGCCGCCCGCAAAGCGAGGTCGGCTTCGGTTAGAAGTCTGTTCGCATCAACTCGCCCACTCGACCGCTCTGCAATGCCGATGCTGACGCTGACTGACAGCTCACTCGACTCGAGGGAAATCGGCTCAGCCATCGATTGAAGGATCCCGTCTGCCAGACCCTTGGCGTCGCGGCACGAAGCATCGCCTTTCAGAATGATGACAAACTCATCCCCTCCGAACCGAAATATCGATGCGTTCGGCGGGGCACATGTCAGCAGCCTCTCGGCGACTTTCTTCAGCAGCGCATCACCGGTTGCATGCCCCAGCGTATCGTTGACGGCCTTCAGCTTGTCGACATCGATGAAGAGAACGCAGGCCCTCTGGTCGGATTCGCACCCCCACGCTTCGTCGTCAGCATCGACGAAGTTCCGTAAGCCCGTCAGGGCGTCGTGGTGTGTCAGATGAGAGATCAACTCATGCTGATGACTCAATGCTACATTGAGATTGCTCAGCTGACCTTCCAGCGCTTTGCGTGACGTGATCTCGGTTCTGATCGAGATGTAACCGGTGATCGTTCCACCCGAATCGATCAGCGGGATGATCCACGTATCGACCCAATAGAAGCTCCCATCCTTTGCCCGGTTCTTTATCTCGCCCCGCCAGATCTTCCCCCCACGGATCGTTCGGTACATCTCCAAGAAGAACGATCGCGGGTGGTGGCCTGAATTGAGGATGCGATGATTTTGCCCGACGAGCTCTCCTCTTGAGTACTTGCTCAACTTTTCGAACTGGTCGTTGGCGTAGATGATTGTGCCAGCAAGGTCCGTAATGGCCACGATCGCGACCTTGTCGAGCGCCGCCGCATAGGTTGCGGCCGCAAATCTTTCATCCTCGAGCATCATGCTCTGAATGGCGGCAATCATGAGCGCTTGAATTTTCCGGCAAATTGGATCCCACGATCATTGTGCGCCAGAAGGCGCTTGAAATTGATCTGGATCAATTTCGGCCGAGGCCCTTACTCGGCCGTGGAAAAAGAAAGCGGCGCCGGACGGGAGCCACGGCGCCGCTCAACTCTCTACGCGTCTCGATGAAGCTTACGCGGCCTTTGCAGCAGCGGTCGGAACCTCCGAGATCGTCTTCAGGATCTGCGAAGCGATCTGGTAGGGGTCACCCTGCGAGTTCGGGCGGCGATCCTCGAGGTATCCCTTGTAGCCGTTCTTCACGAACGAGTGGGGAACGCGGATCGAGGCGCCGCGATCGGCAACACCGTAGCTGAACTTGTTCCACGGAGCCGTCTCGTGCTTGCCGGTGAGACGCTTGTCGTTGTCAGGGCCGTAGACACTGATGTGATCCATCAGGTTCTTGTCGAAGGCCTTCATCATCGACTCGAAGTACTCCTTGCCGCCGACTTCGCGCATGTACGCGGTCGAGAAGTTGGCGTGCATGCCTGAGCCGTTCCAGTCGGTATCGCCCAGCGGCTTGCAATGGAACTCGATGTCGATGCCGTACTTTTCCGTGAGGCGGAGAAGCAGGTAGCGCGCCATCCACATCTCGTCGGCTGCCTTCTTGGAGCCCTTACCGAAGATCTGGAATTCCCACTGGCCCTTGGCCACTTCGGCATTGATGCCTTCGTGGTTGATGCCGGCCGCAAGGCACAGGTCCAGATGCTCTTCGACGATCTCCCGGGCGACGTCGCCGACGTTCTTGTAACCAACGCCCGTGTAGTACGGACCCTGCGGAGCCGGATAGCCTGCCTCGGGGAAACCGAGCGGTCGGCCGTCCTTGTAGAAGAAGTATTCCTGTTCGAAGCCGAACCAAGCGCTGGAATCATCGAGGATGGTTGCGCGCTTGTTGGACGCATGCGGTGTCACGCCGTCGGGCATCATCACTTCGCACATGACCAGTGCGCCATTGGTGCGTGCCGGATCGGGGTACACGGCGACAGGCTTCAGCACGCAATCCGAGCTAGAGCCCTCGGCCTGCATCGTCGAGCTGCCATCGAAGCCCCACAGCGGCAGTTCTTCGAGGCTCGGAAACGCACTGTATTCTTTGATCTGCGTCTTGCCGCGCAGGCTGGGAACCGGTGTGTAGCCGTCGAGCCAAATGTACTCGAGCTTGTACTTCGTCATGCTCAGTCTCTCCTAATTGACGACGCGGTCGCTGGGTCAATCCTGGTACTCGTGCGAGGACATCAGCCTCGGCGACGAGCCATGCTCATCGTGCATTGTGCGGTGCGATCGCAGGCTCCGTGACGACGCCGAGCTCGCGCAAACCAGACCTCGAAGCACGTCAGCAACTGTTCCGACCTCCCGCTTAGCGGGCGAACCTCGTCCGGTGCCTGGCTGCGCTAGGCGCGGAACCGGTAGCGGCTGAGTGGGTTCACCCTGACCGGAATGCTAGCGAAAGATGCAATTTATGGCGTGCCCATAATGTGTGCATTTGCTGCACGTTAATTCGGCAGGGCCCTTATTTGGCATCGGAATGACTCACACATCGTGAGATGATCCCAATCCAGCGTAACAGCGCTGTAGAGGAGCAACGAGACGAGAGCAAAAGGAAGAGAGAAACAATGACTTCGCACCAGTCCACTGCGACGATATACGCCTTCCCCCCTGGCGGACGCCGCAACCTTGGCCGCCAGCACGACAGCATAACGTCAGCCAGCTCCACCCCCCTCCGCTCGGCCATCGCCGATCGGGCACCGAGAATCGATACCGGCAGCTGGTATCATCAGGCCGCAGTCGAAGAGGCCCTGGCCTCCTGCGAGCGATAATCAGGTACGCTCCAATCCGAGCGTGGCGCCAATCCGGGCGTCACGCACCGAAGATCGACCATTCCATCCGCTTGCTCAGCCGCTCCAGGGCAAGCCGCCCCCGCTTCGAGTTCCCCGACACATCGAGCCCCGGTGACCATACAGCGATCGACGCCTTGCCCGGGGCGATTGCGAGGATACCGCCGCCCACGCCGCTCTTGCCCGGCAGCCCGACGCGGTAAGCGAACTCACCCGAACCATCGTAGTGCCCGCACGTCAGCATCAGCGCATTGATGCGACGCGCGCGCTCCGGCGTCACCACTGGCAGGATCGTCGACGGGTTTGCGCCGAAGTGCGCGAGGAATCGCCCCGCCATGGCAAGTTGCCGGCACGACATGGCAATTGCACAGTGATGGAAATAGACGCCCAATGCGTAGTCGACGGGCCCATCGATGACACCGTACGACTTCATGTAGTTGGCAAGCGCCGCGTTACGGAACCCCGTCCGCGCCTCTGAAGCGGCGACCTTGTGGTCGATGTAGATGCTGTCATCCGCCGCGAGAAACTGCATGAAGCGCAGAATCTCGCCCAACGCCTCACGCGGCTGATGGCCGGCCACGATCGCATCCGTCACTGCAATAGCGCCGGCATTGATGAACGGGTTGCGCGGAATACCGTGCTCGGATTCGAGTTGTACGATCGAGTTGAAGCGGCTGCCCGACGGTTCACGCCCCACACGCTCCCACAGCCTGTCCCCGAACTTGCCCAGCGCCAGCGTCAGCGTGAACACCTTCGAGATGCTCTGAATGGAGAACGGCACGTCCGCATCCCCGCCCGCCGCCACGTTCCCCTGCGCGTCGACTACCACCAGCGCGAACTGGTTCGGGTCGACACCCGCAAGCTCGGGAATGTACGTCGCCACCTCCCCGCGATTAGGCATCGCCTGCATCTCATCGGTGATTTCCTGGACGACGACTTGAAGATCGGACACGATTGCAGCTTCCCGCGGTGGACCGCCGCACCTCGTACGGGCACGGCTGCCGGACAATGGTTAAAACCGGCCGGGATTGAAAGATCCTTCCTCGCCGCAGCGGTTGCAACCGACCGGCGCGGACCCAGCGACGAGCGCCCACAAACAGCCTGATGCGCTTTCACCGCCGATAGCGTATGCTCAGCGCGAAGCCGGCCACGCAAGCGATCGGCTCCTATCCAAATACCTTCGTACTGTGCCGCTCAACGCGTAAGGGTGTGTCCCAATGGCTGACGCTCGCTTTTTCCATCGCGCCGGCCCTTTTCTGCTGTCCGACATCGCAGCACTCATCGGCGCCGAGCCGTTGCTCCCGGAGATCGAAGCGATCTCCTTGGCGGACATTGCCACACTTGAAACCGCGGGGCCGGACGACATCAGCGTGTTCTCCGACGCTCGCTACATGGGCGCGCTCGCCACCACCCGCGCCGGCGCGATCATCGTCAGCCGCAAGCTCGCACACCACGCCCCGGCAGCATCGCGTTTGGTCTACGTTGCCGACCCGCGCCGCGCCTACGCGCAGGTCGGACGCCTATTCTATCCCGCCGCCGCACCAACTGCCGGCATACACCCCAGCGCCCACGTTCATGCCAGCGCCTGCATTGGCCCCGGGACGCAGATCGACCCCGGCGCCGTCATCGGCCGCGATGTCGATATCGGCGAGCGCAGCTACATCGGTCCCAATGTCGTCATCGGCGATGGTGTGCTGATAGGCAACGACTGCCGCATCGGCGCCAATTGCACCATCAGCCATGCCCTGCTCGGGCACCGCGTCGAGATCGAGACATGCGTCACCATCGGTTCGCAAGGCTTCGGCTTCGTTCCCGGCCCGGCCGGACTAGAGCGCATGCTGCAGCTCGGCCGCGTCATCATTGAGGAAGGCGTGAAGATCGGCGCCAACTGCGCCATCGACCGCGGCGCCACCGACGACACAGTCATCGGTGCCGGCTCCGTTCTCGATAACCTCGTCCACATCGGCCACAACGTCCGTCTCGGACGACATTGCGTGATCTGCGCCCAGGTCGGCATCGCCGGCAGCACCACCGTCGGTGACGGCGTGATGATGGGCGGCCAGACCGGAGTTGCCGATCACTTGACCATCGGCAGCGGCGCACAGATCGCCGCTAAGAGCGGTGTCATGCGCGACGTCGCAGCAAAGACCGTTGTCGGGGGTTTCCCTGCCATGCCCATCAAAGACTGGCACCGCCAAACGATCGGCATTGCGCGCCTGTCCAAGAAGGTCGAGTAGAGTCCCACGCGTCCCGTGCGGCCCTGCGGCTTCCAACCCACCGCGCCACTCCCCACATAAGGTGCCTCAACATTCTCCGAGGCAAAGACATGGCTACCAGACCCATTAAGATCCCGGGTCCCGACCATCCAATCACCATCACCGCCGAGCCGGGTCGCATCGTCGTCAAGGTCGCCGGACGCGTTCTTGCCGATACGCGTGCCGCCCTCACTTTGCGTGAAGCAGACTATCCGCCCGTCTACTATATCCCGCGCGCAGACGTCGACATGAGCATGCTCACGCGCACCAAGCACGTCACGTACTGCCCCTACAAAGGCAAGAGCAACTATTACAGCGTGCCATCCGGCGGCGAGCGCGCGCTCAACGCAGTCTGGTCCTATGAGGAGCCGCACGACGCTATGCGGCAGATCAGGGAGCATGTTGCATTCTATGCTGACCGCGTAGACTCGATCGAACGCCACGACAGTTAGCCGCCGCCAGCGCAGCCGGAGCTGATTTCCTCACAACCGAACCAAATTGTCCGCCCACGAGTTTAAGGGCTAAATCGCTGCAGCACCTGATGCTGACAGATGGGAGCCCCGATGGTCGCCCGCTATCACAAGCTCATCGACGACCTCCGCGAGGCGTTCTGGTTCATACCCGCCTTGATGCTCCTGGGTGGTGTGGCTCTGTCCTTCGCGATGGTGCAGTTCGACCATGCATCTGAGATTCCGGAACGGCTTCAAGAGAGCGCCTGGATCTTTCGCGGCGGTCCTGCTGGCGCTCGCGCCGTTCTGGGTGCCATAGCATCGTCGACCATCGCCGTTGTCGGAACGGTATTCTCGATCACCATCGCTGCACTCTCGCTGGCTTCTGGCCAGATGGGCCCGCGGCTTCTGCAGAACTTCACCCGCGACCGCGGCAATCAGCTCACGCTCGGCGTCTTCATCGGCACCTTCGTCTATGCGCTGATGGTGCTGCGCACGGTTCGCAGCCCGAGCGAGGGCCAGTTCATTCCCCACGTTGCGTTGTCCCTCGCCATCCTCTTGGCGTTCGTCTGCGTGGCGACACTCGTCTGGTTCGTCGCCCACATGGCTGAGCGCATCAACGTCGATACTGTCATTGATCTCGTCAGCGACGATATAGACGCCGCAATCGAACGCATCGACGCCGAGCCGGCTGCTGCCCCCTCCGATACCTTCTGGAGCGATGCGGAGCCTGTCGTCCAGGCACGTGGCGGCTACCTGCAGCACATTGATGAAGGCGGCCTCGCTGACTGGGCAGCCGAGCACGGCACGCGCATCCGCCTGCTGAACGGGCCGGGAAGCTTCGTCTCGCCGAATGCGCCGATCGCCTTGATCAAGCCGAAGGTGGATGGCGCTGCGGATGCAATCGAAGACGCAACGGCGCTCGGCACCAAGCGCCGCGGCGATGACCTGCGTTTGAGCATCGCGCAACTTGTCGAGGTTGCCGTGCGCGCCCTGTCGGCGGGCATCAACGACCCGCACACCGCCATCGGCGTCCTCGATCGGCTGGGCAGCGCGCTATGCGAGTTGGTCGGCAAAGAGCTGCCCAGCGGCGTGAGCTTGCGCGATGGCAAGCCCGTCCTCGTGGTGCCCAAGATGGACTACGACCAGCTCGTCGACGTGATGCTGCAGACAATTCGCCAGAACGCGTCGAGCCAGCCATCGGTGCAACGCAAAATCCTGCAGGTGCTGGCAACCGTTGCGAGCTGCGAGCGCGATCACCAGCGCATCGCCGCCCTGCAACGGCATGCAGATCTCGTGATTGCTGATGCCCACCGCGCATCGATCGCGCCTTGCGACCTGGAAGAACTGGAACGCGAGCGCGCGCGTTTTTCAGCCGTGGTGGATCAAGGCGCTTACGCCTTGATCCGTCCTACGGCGGGGTAGGGCGACCGGCCCGTTACAACCGCGCCAAACCCCGTTCCAGGTCGCCGATGATGTCGTCCTTGTCCTCAATGCCGATCGATAGACGCACGACATCCGGGCCCGCTCCGGCAGCGATGCGCTGCTCGTCCGTAAGCTGGCGATGCGTCGTCGAAGCAGGATGAATGACGAGGCTGCGCGTGTCGCCGATGTTGGCGAGCAGGCTGAACAGCTTCAGCCCCGACGCGAGCTTGACGCCCGCCTCGTAGCCGCCCTTGAGACCGAACGTGAAAACGGCACCAGCCCCCTTGGGGCAGATCTTCTTGGCAAGCTCGTGGTACTTGCTCGAAGGCAAGCCGGCGTAGCTCACCCACGCAACCTTCGGGTGCTTCTCCAGCCACGAGGCGACCGCGAGCGCATTCTCGCTGTGGCGCGCCATGCGCAACGGCAGCGTCTCCGCACCCGTCAGGATCATGAAGGCGTTGAACGGGGAGATCGCCGGCCCGAGGTCACGCAGGCCCATCACACGCGCGGCGATGGCGAACGCGAAGTTGCCGAACGTCTCACCGATCACCATGCCGTTGTAGGACGCATTCGGCTCCACCAGAGTCTTGTAGCGATGCTTTGCGCCGAGCCAGTCGAACGTTCCTGCATCGACCAGTACACCACCGATAGAATTGCCGTGGCCGCCGATGAACTTCGTCATCGAGTGCACGATGATGTCGGCACCGAATTGCTTCGGCTGGCACAGGTACGGTGTCGCCAAAGTGTTATCGACAATGAACGGAACGCCCGCCTTCTTGGCGATTGCTGCAATCGCTGGAAGATCGACGACGACGCCGCCGGGATTGGCGATAGATTCCACGAAGATCGCCCGCGTCTTCGGCGTGATGGCCTTCTCGAAGCTCTGCGGATCGGTGGAGTCGGCCCATACGACGTTCCAGTTAAACTTCTTGAACGAGTGATTGAACTGGTTGATCGACCCGCCATAGAGCTGACGCCCGGCGATGAACTCATCGCCCGGTTCCAGCAGCGTGTGAAACACTAGAAACTGCGCCGCATGCCCTGAGGCAACGGCCAGCGCAGCGGTGCCACCTTCCAGCGCGGCCATACGCCCTTCCAGCACGGCCTGCGTCGGATTGGTGATGCGGGTGTAAATGTTGCCGAACGCCTCAAGCCCGAACAGCGAGGCGGCATGGTCCGTGTCGTTGAAGACGAACGACGTCGTTTGATAGATCGGCGTAGCGCGCGCGCCGGTCGAGGCATCTGGAGCTGCCCCCGCATGCACAGCGAGGGTGGCGAACTTCGGCTCTGTTTCTGACATCGCTTTCTCCTTCTAACCGCGCTCGAGCGATCGCGACTAGGGAGGGGATGACAGTCTTCAAGTCAACGGCAAAGGCGAAATGTTGTGGCTGCAGCCAATAGATTGGATCGTAATCTTCGCCTGCCTGTCTGCTCCCTGTCCACGAATGTCCAAAGGACTATTCCGACAAGGGCATAGGGCAGTTCGTAAGGCCGACACGCAAACCGGCCCTGCTCAAGCTTTCGCGTAACGACCTGAGCGGCCGCACGTGAATTTACGAATCTGCCAGTCGGGATTGCCGACGGTCCACTTCGCCAGTTCAGCCTGGCCGTACATCATGCATTGCTGCGGCGTCACCGATTCCGCGGCGAATGACAGATGCACGTCCTTGCACCGGTTCGGTACTTGGATGGAGCAGACGATCGCGACGACTTCTATCATGGGACACCCCAAGGTTCCTGCCGAAAGCGCCCTCTCAAGAAGGGCCGGATCCACCTTGGTCGCGTCCTCGTCGTTTCTTGTTGATCTTGCTTGAAGCGTAGGCCCGAATCGACCCCTGCTCAAGTTTCATTCCTGAGCAGAAAATGCCCAATTCCCGAACATATCGGGAAGTAATGGCAAACAAGTTCGGGGGACCGCTAAAATGCTGTAAATATTAGATTTTTGACCGAGAGAAACTCCCGAGTTGCGGCGTTTTGAACCGATTTAGACCTCTTGTCCTGCCCCCTTTTCCGGCAATTTTGCTGCAATGCATAATATGTCGCGTACGTTGTATGCTGCAATTGCGAAGTCGATCTCGATTGCGCCTGCGACACATCCGACTACAACGGCATCTAGCCGCAGGTTTCGGTGCTCGCCGGCCCAAACTAGAGTCTCCAAAGCCTTTCGATGACGCAGACATTCGATCCCAACCACGCCCGCACCACGCTGTTTTCCGCTTTCCTCGAGGCAGCGGATCGGCACGGTCGAGATCGCGTTATTGTCGAAGACGCCGACGGCACAACCCTGACATATCGCGCCCTGACGCTTGCGGCCCTCGTCCTCGGCGGCAAG
Organism: Hyphomicrobium sp. 1Nfss2.1; assembly: GCF_965243865.1. Taxonomy (GTDB): domain Bacteria; phylum Pseudomonadota; class Alphaproteobacteria; order Rhizobiales; family Hyphomicrobiaceae; genus Hyphomicrobium_A. The sequence continues at coordinate 1,035,337 of NZ_OZ251603.1, forward strand.
CTGCGTAGCCTGGCGCGCCCCAGCGAAAACGTCGGGGTTCTGTTGCCCAATGCCATCGGTCTCGTCGTCACCATTCTTGGCATCAACGCCTATGACCGCGTGGCCGTCCTGCTCAACTTTTCCGCCGGCAAGAAGGCTCTCACATCCGCCATCGGCACCGCCCGTCTACGCACCATTCTCACCTCGCGCCGCTTTGTCGAGGCCGGCAACTTCGAGGAACTGATCGAGGCCCTCGGCAACGCCGAGTATGCGCCGGGTCAGAAGACGCGCATCGTCTATCTTGAGGACGTACGCAAGCGCATCGGCATTGCCGACAAGATCGCAGGCGTAGCGCGCGCGCTTGCCAGTAAAATCGTCTTCCGTAAGTCGCCAGCGAAGGCGGACGACCCGGCGGTCATTCTCTTCACCTCGGGTACCGAAGGCGCCCCCAAGGGCGTCGTGCTCACCAACGCCAACATCGTCTCCAACGTCGAGCAATCCATCGCGCAGCTTTCGGCCGTGCTGGTGCCAGGCGAGGTGCTCGTCAATCCGCTGCCGATGTTCCACTCGTTCGGGCTGACCGCGGGCACCTTCGTGCCCTTGCTCGCGGGCGTGAAGTGCGCCCTTTACCCAAGTCCGCTGCACTACAAGCAGATCCCCAAGTTCATCGAGAAGGTGAAAGCGACGTGGATCGTCTCCACCGACACCTTCCTCGCCGGTTACGCGCGCGTCGCCGAACCCGGCCAACTTGACACGCTGCGCTTCGCCGTTGCCGGCGCCGAGAAGGTGAAGCAGCCGACGCGCGATCTGTGGGCCAATTCGGGCGCCGTGCTGCTCGAAGGCTATGGCGTCACCGAGACCTCTCCGGTGCTTGCCGTCAACACGCCCGACGACAACCGCGATGGCACGGTCGGCCACCTCCTCCCGGGCATCGAGGCCCGGCTCGAGGACGTGCCCGGCCTGAGCGAAGGCAAACGCCTCTTCGTTCGCGGACCGAACGTGATGGCCGGCTACATGTACCCGGAGAATCCCGGCTCCATCGTCCCGCCCGACGGTGGCTGGCACGACACCGGAGACATCGTCGCCATAGAGGACGGCTTTGTCCGCATCTGCGGACGCGCCAAACGCTTCGCCAAGCTCGGCGGCGAGATGGTGTCGCTCGGCGCCATCGAAACACTCGCGTGCGCCTTGTGGAACGACGCCCAGCACGTCGTCGTCAGCTTCCCCGATCCGCGCAAGGGCGAGCAACTGCTGCTGATTACCGACAAGGTTGCCGCCAGCAAAGACGAACTCCTCGCCCACGCCCGGCGCGAAGGCTTCCCCGAACTTTGGGTCCCCAAGTCGATTCTCGTCGTCCCAGCCGTACCGCTTTTAGCCACCGGAAAGGTCGATCTTCAGGCGACAGTCGAGCTCGCGCGTCAGTCCCATCCGAGCCTCTAGCTCACCCCCGAGTGCAAACCGGTTTTCCAAACAAGGCCCTAGCTGAAGCCCTCATCGCTGGCCGCAAATGCCCGTCCAACGGGGGGAGAGTGGCTGCTCCACCACGTCAAGGGAGGAGTTGTCGGCAGCCACATTAACGAGCCTTGACCGTAAGCATCAGGTCTTCCATGGATGTTGTGGAAAAAGTGGGCGGAACCACAGCCCACAGGGGAACGCCAAGCCAACTTCCACCTTGAAATAGAGTGCGAAAGCCATGTCGACGACCACGGCGCCGCAGAGCGTTGAGGCCACGAATGTCGCGATGCTGCAGGGTCCAACCCTGCAATGGGCGCTGAAGCGGACATTGCTTGGACTGATCATTCTTTTTGTGACGATTGCGTCGGCCGCAACGCTCCTCTACGCCTCGATCGAGGAAGAGCAGCCCACAGGCCCCGCTGGCGCCATTGAGGACACGGCATCTTCAAAGGCTCCCACATTGCTGGGGGTTATGCCCTCACAGCGCCGCGTCTGATCCAGCACCGACGGGAATGCTTCGGCGCCGCACGCTGCGGGCCTAACTTTTCCCGCAATTGCACCTGATGCACGCAACAGCCGATATTCGGTTGAGTTCATCGGCCGTTAGCCGTGATCCTGGTGTGATGGGCGCGAAGTTCGCTATCATCGGCTGCGGGGTGCCTGGGCAATTCCGAGATCTGGATGCTGCACTAGCTTGTCAACGATCATCCTGGTGTCCGCCGTGATCCGGCACTCGTCCGCCGGTCCAGCAGCAAGCGCTGGCGATTTCCGAAATCGAGACACTGGGAGTGCTCGATGCGCTTCGTGATGCTCGCTCGCAACCCGCAGCTCTATTCGCACGTGCGCATGTGCGAAGCAGCCCGCGCGCGCGGCCATTCGATCGACGTAATCAACACCCTGCACGTCCACATGAACATCACGTCCAACCAGCCGGTGCTGCGATACAACGGCGAGCGCCTGCCGATTTATGATGCCGTCATCCCACGCATCGGCGCATCGATCACCCATTATGGCCTTGCCGTCCTGCGGCAGTTCGAGATGCAGGGCGTCTACCCCCTCAATGAAAGCGTCGCCATCGGCCGCTCGCGCGACAAGCTTCGTGCGCTCCAGCTCCTCGCCCGCGAAGGCATCGGTCTGCCCGTCACCGCTTTTGCCCATGGTCCCCGCCGCGCTGAGGACGTGATCAAAGAGGTCGGCGGCGTCCCCGTCGTCATCAAGCTTCTCGAGGGGACACAAGGCATGGGCGTCATTCTCGCCGAAACCCAAGGATCGGCGAAATCGATCATCGAGGCTTTCAGCGCCGCCAACGTCAACATCATGGTGCAGGAGTTCATCCGCGAGGCGAATGGCACCGACATCCGCGCGCTTGTCATTGGCGGCGAGGTGATTGCCGCCATCAAGAGAACGGGCCGCGCGGGAGAGTTCCGTGCCAATGTCCACCGCGGCGGTTCAGCCACGCAGGTCGAGCTCACCGCCGAGGAGCGCCGCATCGCCGTACGCGCCGCCACCGCGCTAGGCCTTAACGTTTCCGGGGTCGATATGGTCCGCTCCAGCCGGGGCCCCCTCGTCATGGAGGTTAACTCTTCCCCGGGGCTGGAAGGCATCGAGGGCGCAACCGGCATCGATATCGCCAGCCAGATCATCGATTTTCTCGAAACCAACGCCTGCTACGGACGCACCCAGACCAAAGGACTGGGGTAGAGTTGCCGCTCCATTCCGGGCACCATCGCCCAGGCTTTTGTCAATTGCTGGCACAAACCACGACAGGCGCCTTGATCAAGCCCTAAGCCCCAACTTATCATCAGCTTACGGTTGATGGCGCCGTTGGCGCCTTAGTCCACTTTGAGGGATTTCGGCGGATGACGGAGCAGCAGAAGCACTTTCCGGAATTCTACGTTACTGCCCCTCAGCCCTGCCCGTATCTTCCTGGCCGGCAGGAACGCAAGCTCTTCACGCATCTCACCCAGGAAAAGCCGGTCGGCCTCATCGACAATCTTCTGCGCGGTGGTTTCCGCCGCAGCCAGAACATTGCCTACATGCCTTACTGCGAGGGCTGCCAGGCTTGCGTGTCGGTGCGCATCGTCGTCGATGAGTTTGTCGTCACTCGCTCGATGCGCCGTGCGCGCGAAAAGACGCTACATCTCGATGCCCGTCGCGTACCGCCCGAACCGACTTCAGAGCAGTTCGCGCTCTTCCGCCGCTACATCGATGCGCGCCACTCCGACGGCGGCATGGCCGACATGACCGTTCTCGACTACGCCATGATGGTCGAGGACAGCGTGATCAACACGTTCGTCACTGAGTATCGCGAGAAGCCCGAGAACCCGCTCGACAGCGATCCTGATAGCTGGCCGCTCAAAGCCGTTGCTCTGTGCGACCTGCTCTCCGACGGCATCTCGATGGTGTACAGCTTCTACGATCCAGCCGCCGAGCAATTGAGCCTCGGCACATCGATGATCCTTGAGCATGTCGAGTACACCAAGACGCTCGGCCTGCCGTACCTCTACCTAGGCTATTGGATCAACGGCTCGCGCAAGATGAACTACAAGATGCGCTATCAGCCGCAAGAGCACCTCGGCCCCAACGGCTGGGTGCGCAAGTAGTCTTCCGCTACTGCTTCAACGCCGCGTCCAGCTTCTGGAACATGTAGCTCCACTTCGCAGTCTGCGTATCGACCAGCGTCTTCATACGCGCCTTGAGATCGGCAAGCAGTGCGCAGTCGGGCGACGGCGCTTCCGCACCCTCCTGCCCCAGCGAAGAGATGTCGGACAACAACCGCTCCGACTCCTGATCGTACACTGCGATCTTGTCGTCGCGTACGAACGGCGCCGCCTCCTTTAGGAAGGCGTCGTGGCTCCAGCCGCGCTTATCCTTGAGTTGCCGCAACTTCTCCTGGAAAGCGGGCTTGTTCTCCAGGTTGAGATCGCGCAGCGCACCTGCCGCATCGTCAACGACGGCCTCGAACTCGGCTTTCTGGCAAACCTTCTCTTGCGGGGCACCAGCGGGCGGAGAACCAAGACCGGGAGGAGCCCATGACTTCGGCACCTCGTCGGCATCCGACGGTTCTCGGGGGAGCTGCGCCGCTGGCTTCGACGGCGCTGCGCCTGGTGACGCAACCGGTGCCCAAGAACCTCCGGGCGCCGCATCCTGCGCGAGCGCGCGGCTGCCGATGGCAAGTCCAGCCACCAGCATCGCGACCGACACAATGTGCTTTGGTCCCGCCCCATTCATGAGAGGATTCCTAGCGGTCAGCCGAGCCGCGAGCAAGTGCAGGCGATCTGCCAGCACTGTGAAACAAAGACCCCTGGTTACGCGCGACCAAAGTCCACTTGCTCGCGTCGAACCCGCAAATTGCTTGAGCGCCACCAAGGCACAGGGGAGACCGAAATCCGCGTTAGGTTGCGGATGAGCCCTGTTAGGCTTGCCAAGCGCACCATCAACCGCATCCCTGGCGAGGCAATGGCAAGCGGCATCGTGCTCCCCCATTGATCAAAGCATCCCTTCATCCCTGAGGCTCACCCCGAGAAAAAGCGGATAACGTTCAAGGCAAATGTGACAAGCTAGATTTGCCCGCCACAGGTTAAGCCGCAACGAGCACTTGCTTTCCTATGCTGACACGCCGGCACAGCGCCGCACCGCCGGCGGTCGCGAGGGTGCAGCCCGCGCAGACCCGATGCTGCAGCGGCTGCAAGGGTTCGACTCAATGGACATCTCTTCCCTCATCATCCAACTCATCAGCGGTGCGCTCGGTGGGAATGCCGCCGGCGCGTACACCAAAGACACCGGGCTCAGCCCCATCGGCAACACCATCGCAGGCGCATTGGGGGGCGGCATTGGCGGCCAGATCCTATCGGCACTCCTCGGCCTCGGGGGAACGGCCGCCGCTTCTGGCCTCGACATTGGGTCGATCGTCTCCGCCTTTGCCACCGGCGGCATCTCCGGCGGCCTCACCGCACTTGTGATCGGCTACTTGAAGACAAAGCTGGCCACCTGATCGCTGCTTATCGTTTTTCCACCCTCCAGCCGCGGTGCAGTGTCTGCTACTTCGGCGGCTGCTCCGCCGCGGCCATTCGCGGCCACGCTTGCCCTCCCAATGCTTGACGCCAAGCTTTGAACGGATCAGATCATGCCTGAGCCCGTGCTTGGTGCGGGAAACCACCCAGGCATTCGCCCCATGGTCCTTCCCCACTTCTCCCTTCGCGAGAGCCGGACGATTTCGGTCAAGCTCGGACGCTGGCGTCGACGCCTGATTTTCGTGATCGGCGGCATAGCCGTGGGCCTTGCCGCCGTCGGCCTCACCATCTCTGCCGACTACGCGCAGAAGGCATTTCAGCTGCTGGTCGAGCGCTGGCCTTACGCGCCCATGGTGGTAACGCCTCTTGGCTTCGGACTGGCCGTCTGGCTGGCCGTGCACTTTTTCCCCAACACACAAGGCTCGGGCATCCCGCAAGCGATCGCGGCGCGCAAAATCGCTGACCCCCGCGCACGGAACTTGCTTGTCGGCGCCCGCGTCGCAGTCGGCAAAGTCATTCTCACTCTCCTCGGGTTGCTTGTCGGCGCTTCGACGGGACGTGAAGGTCCGACTGTCCAGGTCGGCGCGTCGGTGATGTCCTTCATCGGTCAGCGCAGCCCACGCCGCCAACCCGATCTCATCCTCGCTGGCGCGGCCGCGGGCATCGCTGCAGCATTCAACGCCCCACTCGCTGGCGTCGTCTTCGCCATCGAGGAAATGAGCCGCAGCTTCGAGCTGCGCACCAGCGGCCTCATCGTCGGCGGCATTGTCGTCGCCGGCCTGACCGCGCAGATACTGCTCGGCGACTACACCTATTTCGGCTTCACTGGCTCGGCACTTCCGCTCGGCACCGCTTGGTTGGCGGTGCCCCTGTGCGGCGTCGTGGGCGGCCTATTCGGCGGCGTCTTCAGCCGCATGCTTGTCACGGTCCCTGACCAGCTGCCAAAGCGCGCCGCATCGTGGATCACCGCGCATCCGGTCTGGTTCGCTACCCTATGCGGCCTTGGCGTTGCGCTATGCGGCCTGGCAACTGGCGGCGACACATTCGGCACGGGCTATGAGCAGGCGCGTCACGTGTTGCACGAGAACACCGATCTTCCGATCATCTACGCCCCGCTCAAACTCATTGCCACGGCACTGTCGGCAGTCAGCGGCGTGCCGGGCGGCATCTTCTCGCCATCGCTTTCCGTCGGTGCTGCCCTCGGTGCCGAAATCGCCCGCCTGTTCGATCAGGTAACAGCAGCCCCGATCGTCCTGCTCGGCATGGTGGCCTATTTCACCGGTGTCGTGCGCGCACCTATCACCGGCTTCGTCATCGTATCGGAGATGTCCGACAACCACAGTATGCTGGTGGCACTGATGGCGACCGCACTGATTGCCGACGCATCCGCAAGCCTCATCAACCGCGATGGCGTCTATCAAGAGCTGTCGGTCCGCTTCTTTCCCAAACCGAAGCCCTGACCGAAAGCAACCCACAACGCTGCGGCGCTGACAGAACCTCGCGGCGCCTCTGCGTCAGGCGAGAATGTGGACGAAGCTCAAGCGCTGCACGGTCGATGGATGCGTGCGCAAATAGGCCGTCGCATCTCCTTCAAGCTCAAAGCGCGGGCCAGTTACTCCACCCATGTGATGATGCTCGAGCTTCTCCAGCGCCGATGCGAGCGCGCCGGGGTTAGGTATGAGATCGAGCGCGAACGCATCGGCTGCAAGCTCGCGCATGCGCGACAGACCGAGGCACAACAACTCGGCAATTGCCGGCACTGCATGCAATAGCGAAAGCAGCGAAACGGACACCCCGCGCCGTCCGCCGGACGCGATGCTGGCAGCCGCGACAATTCCGATCGCTCGCTGCAGATTGCCGGCAATAGTCATGGTCGAAGCATCACCATTGCAGATGTGCGCGATCTCATGCGCGACGATCGCCGCCACCTCGTCCTTCGTCATGCCCTGCAACAGACCGCTCGTCAGCGTGATGACAGCATCATCCGCCGTGCCGAGCGCATAGGCGTTCATGGCCCTCTCGCCAGCGAGCACATAGATGTCAGGCACGCGCCGCATGCCTGCGCGCCGGCATATCTCGTGGACGACCGCGAACAGCTCCAGCGCTTCACCTGCATGCAGTCGGCGCGCATCGCGCCGCTGCCGGAGCGCCGCGCGCGTTCCCGCACCACCGCCAGCGCCACCCGGCGTCAGCGCCCCGGCGACCGCAAGCCGCGCGCCTTCATCGCCGCCGCTGATCCATCCGCATAAAGCTAGAAGAACGGTGAGCCCGGCGATCGCGCGTCCACTGCGCCGATCGTTGATGGCCCGATGCAGCCGGCGGCGCACGTCGGCAGGCAGCTGTGCATCGGCGAAAGCCGCACACGAGCGCCTGAGATCCTCGGCGGTAAAGGCACGATCACCGAGCTGAATGGCGCGCCGCGCCAGCGCGCCGAGGGTCGCGTCGGCAGAGGCGGCACGCCTCCCCGCACAGAACGTCGGCTCCCGAACGCCGACTGCGATTGCGTCAAAACCCCCGAAAAAGGCCACGCCCGTTCGCCGACTCCTGCTTGCTCTGGTAGGAGCGTATCAGGACGTCCGCGCTGTGCGCACCCTAGGGGGCGAATATGGCGCAGGAGCCGCGGCCCATCGGCAACAGGTGAGGCGCCAACAGGTGAGGCAACCTCACCTGCCGCGTCTGGCGCGGCTAGAACGCTGGATCTCGGCGCACCTACTCAGTGCACGACGTCGCCAGCTCCCTGCATCTCGTCCTGGCCACGTTGCCGCACCGGCGGCAGCTCCGGACGAATAGCGCGCATTACGGCGATGGCGCGGTACATCTCGAATATCTTCGTCAGCGCGCGCTGATAGTCCTGCGCCGCGAGCGCACGCCGCGCATCCGCAATGACCGTTCCATAAGCATCGAGCCCCTGATAGCGCCCACTATTGCGCTGCACGTAGGTCGAAAGATTGCGTAACGCATCGAGGATCACATCCTCGGTGAACGCCACCGCGGCCTGCTGCTCCAGACGTGCACCACGCCCTTCCGCGTAGCCGAGCGGTCCGGCCTGTCCGAAGGATTGCGTCTGCAAATGCAACAGCAGCGGAACGAGGTTTTCCAGAAGGCCGACGAGCCGCTGCGGATCGAGATCCGCGTCCCGCCCGCCGCCGGAGTACCCAGCGCTGGCTCCTTGTGAGTTCGACATTGCAAAGCTCCATTCAATTGCTGCGGGAGGCCGCACGGCGGCGGGCCTCCCCTTCAGTTGAAAAGCGAACGAGCGGCGAATTATGCCGCGCGCTGCTGCTGCTGATTGAACGCCTGCAAATTGCTGATCACCTGCGGCAGAACAGCGGAAAGCTGGCGCACGACCTCGCCGATGTCGCCCTGCCCGAACTGGCGCTGCGCACACGCCCACGCGTTGCCCATGTTGCCATACGCCGCCTGTCCCAGCCCACCACCGAGGCCGCCGAAATGCTGACCGCCGCCGTACATCGCGTTACCAAACTGGCCGAACGGTCCCTGCTGCTGCTGCCCCTGCAGCATGCTGACGATTTGAGGCAGCGCGGGCAGGATCTGCCGCACCATTTCGCCGACATCATGCTGAGAAAGATAGCGCTGGCCCTGTCCAAAACCGCCGCCACCATAGCCCTGCTGCCAGCCGCCGACACCGCCGCCGTAGCCCTGCTGCCCGAAAGCGGCATGCGGCTGCTGCGCTTGGTTCACGATCATCGGCAGCAGCGGCGCTAGATGCCGGACAATCTCACCCACCTCATGCGGTGACAGCCCGCGCTGCTGCCACGGCGCACCACCGTAATTCTGCTGCCAGCCACCGGCACCGCCGTAACCCTGCTGCCCGAAAGCAGCCTGCCCGAGACCACCCAGATGGCCCCAACCTTGTCCGCCCTGTCCAAACTGACCGCCGTGACCCCAGGCCTGCTGGGCATTCTGCTGAAACGGGATGTACTCGCTGTAGGTCATCCTAACTCTCCTGTGGGGGATTGTGTCCCTGTGGGGGATTGCGTCGCGTCTCTTCAGTTGAGCCCGCCCCGTGTCGGAGCGGACAGTCCGGCCCGGTAGAGGTCCGAGCCAAATTCCCGGCCCGCTGACCAAGTTGGTCATTCAACCGGCGCCAATTATCTGGCAGACGCCAAACGCAATTTCCAGTCCTGTTTCCGAAATTATTTTCGAAAGTAGATTACGATGATTTCAGATTAGAAAAACTTTGTGATCGCAACAGTTGTAATCGAATGAATTATTTCAAAGGCCAGCAATAACCCTTTACCAACCGCCGTGCTAGACAAGTAATGCATTGATATAGCACGATAATATTGATGAACTCAGTGGGTGACGCTGGTGCCGGCGCTTTACCGAATTCGCACATTTGAGCGAGTCAGGGCGCCTGCACGCGAAAGTTGACTTGACCGAATTGCGGCGACTTTTCAACGCCAAATGGGGCCTAAAAAGCCGCAATATTCACGCCAGCAATTTCAGTTTCCGGGAAATCAAATCAGAACATTTCCAATATCAATTTCCATTGACATCTAAAACAGCGCCAAGCTGCTCGAGCCTGAAAATCGTAAGGAGGCTGTAAAGTCAGTTCAGCCCCTCATGCGCCAGCGCCTGCTTCACCGCCGGCCGCTCGCGCATACGCTCGGCGAACGTCGCCAGAGCGTCCGGCACATCGAGGCCCATGTCGCTTGCCCACGTCAGCATGACGAAGAGGTAGGCGTCGGCTGCACTCATGTGCGCGCCGAACAGGTACGGGCCTTTGAATTGCGTCGCCACGAACTGAAGCTTCTTCTCCACCGCCGCACGCGCCTGCCGCTTGTCCGCGTCACTCGCTTGCGGCACGAACAGCGGATGGAATGATTTGTGAAGCTCGCTGGAGAAGTAGGCGAGCATCTCCAGCAGCCGGTAACGCCCGAGATGTCCCGCCGGCACCAGTTCAGGTTTCTGATCGGCGACCCAGCTCAGGATCGCAACGTTCTCGGTCAACAACTCGCCATCGTCGAACTGGAGCGCCGGCACATATCCCTTCGGATTGATCTCCAGGAACGAGCGCCCGTCTTCGAGCTTGTGCGTCTTCAGATCGACCTTCACGAGCTCCAGCGGCAAGCCCGCCTCGTGCAGCGCGATGTGATCGGCAAGACTGCAGGCACCCGGCGAGTAATAGAGCTTCATATGCGTGCGTCTCCTGGCATTGGCATTCTCCTTCCCAGCCTATGCGGCACCGGCTTAATGAAGCCTGCTGCACATCGGTTGCATCGGGCCGAGTGCGCAACACGTGCGCCACCGCGGCCGCCGCTGCCTCCAAAAGGCGCCAATGCCGATGCATGATTAGAGCGTGCCTGATTCTCTCTGCCCCACTCGACGTCGGAGCAATCGCCCCGCTAGAGCGCGGAACCGTGCTGCTAGGAATGCCCTGACATGAAACCGCGCTGCATCGTGCGGACGTGGCCAACACTGCTCCTGACCGCCCTGTCGGCATCGTCCACACTCGCGGCCGACGGCAGCCTGGGCTGGCAAACCCAGACTATCCCACGTACCGAAGCGCCTGCACCCAACCCCGCGACGCCGCCCCCGCCGTTGAACGACCTCGAACGCCAGGCCGCAGAAGCGATCAAGCTCACGAACGCCTTCCGTCGCCGCAACGGTCTTCCAGAGTTCAAGGAAGACCCTGTCTGCACACAGGCCGCAGTCGATCACGCACGCGACATGGCGCAGCGCAGCTATTTCGATCACTTCGGTCCCGACGGGAGTTCGCCCACAACCCGCTATCGCCGTCGTAACACTGCCGGACAGCGCGTCATCCGCGTTACCGAGAACATCGCCCGCGGCAACGGCACGACACCCGAAAGCGCGCTGCAGATGTGGCTCAACTCATCGGGTCATCGAAAGCATCTCGTCGGCACGGAGATGAACCACATCGGCGTCGGCGTCGCCAACGGCAGCTGCTTCTTCTCCGCCTGCACCTACTTCGTGCAGTGCTTCTCGCGTTGGCCCTGACAGCACGCCGACTTGCAGATACGCACTTCATCGCCGCGCCGAACTTCCCTGTGGGTCATCGCACCCTCGTGGAACTTCGCCTCGCGACAAGCACTTAGAATCCGTCCACCCGGTGGAAGACATTGATCAGCCGCTTTGGCCCACCGGAGAAATTCTATGCGTCGGCATCTCTCTCGAATCGTCGTCGCGACATTTGTTGTTTATGCATTCGGACCCGCCATTGCAGACGGCTATGAGCCGTCGACGCCCCCGGCGATTGTCGAGCGCGGTCCCACCTGGACAGGCTTCTATGGCAATGCTGGCCTGGGCTACGGCATTTGGGATGCCGAGACGACGACCTATGCGCCGGGCCGCTGCGTCTCGTGCGCCCAAACCGACAATGGCGGCAAAGGTTGGCTCGGTGAAGTCGGCGTCGGCTACGACTATCAGTTCACCTCAAGGTTCGTCGCCGGCGTACTCTTCAATTACGACTTTTCGAGCATGAAGGGGCATACCAGCGACGCGGTCTTCACCACCGCCGAGACCAGCAACGACAACACCTGGTTCATTGGCATTCGCGCAGGCTGGCTGATGACGCCGGACATCCTCAACTATTGGAGCGTCGGCTACACGCAGACACATTTTTCCGGCGGCGCGCTTCACAACAGCTACACCGGAGCAGTCTTGCCCCACAACGCGCGGCTGGAAAACTACAGCGCGGGTGGCTGGTTCATCGGTGGCGGCCTGGAAGTCGCCATGCACAACGGCTGGTTCTGGCGCAGCGAAGCGCGCTACGCCGACTATCGCGATGAAGCACGCACCGAAAGTGGCATCTCGCCGGTGTTCCAGCTCAACTTCGATCCCGTCGTCGGCACTGCTACCAGCGGCATCGTCTACAAGTTCGACTGCTGCCGCTGACCGCGGCGACAGCGCGATTAGCTTGCCGTAAGCGCGACTGATGCTTCCGTTGTCAGGAGGAGGAAAGTAAACGTCTCCTCCAGGTAGAGCCGCACCATCTTGTCGTCGTGGCTGAGGTAGCCGATCGACACGTCCTCGCCGATATGAAGCGCAAAGTCGCCGCCGCGCATGGTGAGCACGTAGGCGCCCGAAATCCCGGGGGCCCACACGATCTCGCCATCGACGATCCGCTTGATGTGTTCGAGTACCGGATAGCCGTGATCGCTCGCCTCACTCAGCTCCTGATACGCCTCGGCGCTGAGTACGACCGAATAGGGCCCGTTCACACCTACCAGCCGCAACTGATTGAGCGCACCGGCGATGGCATCGGGATAGGCGGTGATCTCCGCGGGAAGCGTCATGACCGCGTTGCTGGTGCCTTCGCGGATACCGCCGATCCCCCCCGCGCCATAACCTTCGAATACAGCCCGGTTTTCGGCGTACGCCAAATCTCGTGCCGCATCCTTTACCGGCTGCCAGTCTGAATCGTTGGAGCCGCGTTCCACGTCATCGATCTGCTGCCTCTCGAGCACGAACGGCACCCGCAGTTCGACCATCGGCTTCACCACGCGTTGCCGCGCAATGATGCCAGCAGCAGGCGCCGCGATCGGATGCAAGTGGCCGGTGCCGATCGCCGAGGTGGCGACACCGCTCGGCCCCTCGACGTCCACCACGCGGCGCGCGGCCAGATAGCGCTTCAGCGTACGCTTTGCTTCTTCTTCGATCTGTCCCCACGCCTCGGCGGAGATCGGGGCAAGCTCGCGGTGCAGGTTATTCATTGGCGGGGTGTCCTTTCAACGATCCGATGCCAAGCGAACCATCGGTCCTTGCGGGCGCGGGCTGCGCCTCGACGGCGGGTTCAGACGCAGTCTCGTCGGGCAGCGCAGTATCGTCCCCGACGCTTTCCAAAAAGGTTGCCGAGGGCACGAAGAACAAGCACCCCGTCTTTGCAACGCTGAAATCGAGGATGCGGTCGTAGTTCCCCGGCGGGCGCCCGACGAACATGTTCTGAAGCATCTGCTCCGTCGTCCGCGGCGAGCGCGCATACCCGATGAAATAGGTGCCGAACTCTTTCGACCCGACACGGCCGAACGGCATGTTATCGCGAAGAATTTTAACTTCCTTGCCGTCTTCGACGATGGTGGTCAGCGCATTGTGCGCGCAGGTCGGCTTAACCGCGTCGTCAAGCTCGATGTCGGATAGCTTCTTGCGACCGATGATGCGCTCTTGCGTCTCTGTCGAAAGCGAATTCCAAGCGGACATATCGTGCTCGTACTTCTGCACGATGACGTAGCTGCCGCCGGCAAATGCCGCGTCCTCCTGACCGATGTAGGCGGACTCGATCGCAATCCGAGCCGTCGGATTCTCCGTGCCGTCGACAAATCCGAGCAGATCGCGTTCGTCGAAATAGCGAAACCCGTGGACCTCATCGACAACCGTCAGCGCATCGCCGACGCTATCGAGGATCTGCGTCGCCAACTCGAAGCAAAGATCCATCCGCTTTGCGCGGATGTGCAGCAGCACATCGCCGGGCGTCGACACCGCGTGCCGCCCACCCGATCTGATCTCGCGGAACGGGTGCAGTTCCGCCGGCCGCGGCCGGCCGAACAGCCGGTCCCACGCGTCGGAGCCGATGCCCAGAACGCAGGAAAGATCGCCGTCGATGTCGCGGAACCCAACGGCCCGCAGCAGCGCCGGAAGGTCTCCGCAAAGCCCCCGCACCGCCTGGCAGGCCTCACGACCAGGATTGATTGTCGCGACAATAAAGATCGCCGATTTCGTCAATGCCTGAACGACGGCCTGCGGCTCCGGCGGCAGGCCGGTTGGCGAACTTGGTGTGGTCAAGACGGACCCCGGCAACGGTTGTTGGCTATAATTGCCCGCGACCTCCTAAAGAGAGGCCTAACAAATCGCTGACGTCCAGCAGCCGAGGCAAGATTGGTCACCGGAAGCACACGCTGCACGCAAAAGGAAAGCGCCGCCGCGTTGGCCGCGGCAGCGCCTCTACTCTCGTTCCGGATGGCTCGCTGCCGGCTCTAGAACACCGGACCGAAGCTATTCGAGCGCGGGAAGCCCTTCGGCACGCTTTTGCCCGCCTGCGCACGCTGCCCCACCCACTCCTTCAGCTCGCTCCACGGCATCGTGAAGGTGCGTCCGGCGCTATCGACCCACGACAGGCCTTCCGACTTCTTGAACGTGCGCGCGTCCGCGAGGTTGCCCTCCTTCGACTTCTGCAGGATGACACCTTTTCCGCGCGTCATCTCGTTGACCTCTTCGAGCTTGAAGATCAGCATCTTGCGATTGTCGCCGACGATTGCGAGGTAGTCGGCGTTGTCCGCCACCGGCACAATCAGCTTCGCCTCGTCCGGTTCGGTGACGTTCAGAACCTGCTTGCCCTTGCGCGTCGACGCCACGATCTCGTCCTCGGGCACGATGAAGCCATATCCGCCGGTCGAAGCGATCAACAGCTTGCGCCCCGGCTGATAAGTGAACACCTCGGCGATGTCGTGGTTTTCTTCCAGTTCGATCATCAACCGCACCGGCTCGCCGTGACCACGCCCGCCCGGTAACGTCGAACCCTCCAGGGTGAAGACCTTGCCGTTGGTCGCCAGGATCAGGATCTTGTCGGTGGTGAATGCCTTCACCGCGTGCTTCAGCTTGTCACCCTGTTTGAAGTCGAGCTTCGACAGGTCGTCGACATGCCCCTTCAACGCGCGCACCCAGCCCTTGTCCGACAGAATGACCGTGACCGGCTCCTTCTCGATCAGCGCGGCATCGAGATCGACGTCGATCACCGGAGCATCCGCAAACGAGCTGCGCCGCCGTCCCAGCGCCGTCGCCTTGGAATAGCGCTCGCGCACTTCCTTCACTTCGGCCGTGATCCGCTCCCACTGCAGATCGTCCGACGCGAGCAACTGCTGAAGTTCCCGCTTTTCACCCGACAGCTTGTCGTGCTCGGCGCGAATCTCCATTTCTTCAAGTCGCGACAGGGACTTCAAACGCAAGTTCAGGATCGCGTCCGCCTGCACTTCCGACAGTTTGAAGCGCGACATCAGCTTGGCCTTGGGATCGTCCTCGAAGCGGACGATCCGGATCACCTCGTCGATGTTGAGATAAGCGATCAGATAGCCATCGAGCACCTCGAGGCGATGCTCGATTTTGCTCAGCCGGTACTTCGACCGCTTGACGAGCACATCGATGCGGTGCTCGAGCCACTGCCGCAGCACATCGCGCAACGACAGCACGTTGGGAATCTGCCCGGCCGACAGCACGTTCATGTTGAGGCCGAAGCGCACTTCCAGCTCGGTGTAGCGGAACAGGCTTTCCATCAACAACAGCGGATCGATAGTGCGGCTCTTCGGCTCCAGGACAAGCCGGATCTCTTCCGCCGATTCATCGCGCACGTCGCCGAGCAGCGGCAGCTTCTTCTCGGTCATGAGCTCGGCGATGCGCTCGACGAGCTTCGCCTTCTGCACCTGATAGGGAATTTCCGTGACGACGATCTGATATCCGCCGCGGGCCGTCTCTTCCTTGTCCCACTTGGCGCGGATGCGGAAACCGCCTCGCCCCGTCTTGTAGGCCTCGATGATGTTCTCGCGCGGCTCGACGATCACGCCGCCGGTCGGAAAGTCCGGCCCCGGGATCATCTCGACCAGTTTCTCGATCGTCGCATTCGGATGCTTGATGAGATGCAGCAGCGCCTGGCACAGCTCATCGGCGTTGTGCGGCGGG
Source organism: Hyphomicrobium sp. 1Nfss2.1 (assembly GCF_965243865.1). GTDB lineage: Bacteria > Pseudomonadota > Alphaproteobacteria > Rhizobiales > Hyphomicrobiaceae > Hyphomicrobium_A. The sequence continues at coordinate 1,051,437 of NZ_OZ251603.1, forward strand.
ATGTTCGTCGCCATGCCGACGGCGATGCCAGATGAGCCATTGGCCAAAAGGTTCGGGAACGCAGCCGGCAGCACCACCGGCTCCATCTTCCGCCCGTCATAGTTGGGGCGGAAGCCGACCGTCTCCTCTTCCAACCCCTCCATGAGGTCGGCAGCGGTGTGGGTAATGCGCGCTTCGGTATATCGCTCGGCAGCGGGGTTATCGCCGTCGATGTTGCCGAAGTTGCCTTGCCCGTCGATCAGCGGATAGCGGACCGCGAAATCCTGCGCCAGGCGCGCCAGCGCATCGTAGATCGCCTGGTTGCCGTGCGGGTGGAAGTCACCCATCGTCTCACCGACGATCTTCGCGCACTTGAGGAACCCGCCATCCGGCGACAGCCTCAACTGGTGCATCGCATAAAGGATGCGCCTGTGCACCGGCTTCAGGCCATCGCGCACGTCGGGCAGAGCCCGGTGCATGATGGTCGACAGCGCATAAGCGAGGTAGCGCTCCTCGAGCGCTACCTTGAGGTTGATTGGCTCGATGCCGTCTGGCCCGGGCAGAATCGGTTTTTCAGTCATGCCCCGTGGCTAGCGCGGGGCGGGCCTTCCGGCAAGCGCAAGGTTGGCTATGCACGACCTTGCCGCACGCTCACGCCGGCGGCACCGCAACACGCGCCGGCAGAACGAGGTTTTTCACCAGATAGTTCACTCCCCGCGACCAGCTCTCGTCTGTATTTCCGCGAAGATCGACACTTTTGACCAAAAGCCGGCGCCCGCTGGCGACGTCGACCATGTAGGCGTTCATGTTCAGGATCAGGTTCGAAACCTTCTGCACCGTAAGCCAGGCGACGATGTCCGCTCCCGCGGATCTGCCGTACTCGATCTCGCACTGCCCGCATTCACCCGGAGTCTGACCAGCCGCAATTCGCTCCATCTGCCCTGAGCTCAACGGCACAAGGCGGAATTGTCCACTCTCGCCAAGCTCGCGGATGAACGTCTTGCCGATCTGTCGAAGTCGTGCGCGCTCAGCGTCCGTCGTCGGCTCCAAGCCGGCATTGTCGTTCTGAAGGAAAGCACCGAGATAAGTGAGTGCAGGCGGCACATTGGCCTTCGCCGTCGGCACTCCATACACCGCTGCCACCGCCAAAAGCGCGACTGCGATGCTGCCGATCAGGCTTCGAAGATTAAGCATCCCAAGTATTTAGGGATCTTTTCCCGCCACCCAAGGGTTAAACGAGTGTGTTGTTACCTCGGGAAATGCTGCGCACGCCTTGTTCTGCCGACAATGCGCCTTATGTCCGCCAAGCGCGTGCGTGCGGGCGCCACATGGCCTCGAAACAGGGTTGCGTAGACGAGATGAGCGAGGCTTCGATCTTCCCTAGCTACACGAGGTCGGAGGTAATCGCCGACGGCATCGTTCATGCGACCGGTTTGGCGTTTGCCGTGACCGCAGTCGTCGCGCTCATCATCCTTTCGCTCACACGTCTCGACCCGGCCTCATCAACGGCTGTGTTGATCTACGGCACTGGCATGCTTGCGGTATTCGTTTGCTCCGCTGCTTACAATCTCTCGCGCAGCCGATGGCGCTGGTTGCTGCGTCGCCTCGATCATGCAGCGATCTTCATCAAGATTGCCGCCACCTACACACCCTTTGCCGCCATCAAGCTGGGCGGAGGTGTAGGCATCGGTCTCCTCGTCGCTGTGTGGGCGATCGCTATCATCGGCGCCAGCGCCAAACTCATCGCCCCCGCACAGTTCGTGCGCACAGCCTATGTGCTCTACCTCGCCCAGGGCTGGGCCGCAGTGTTCACCCTGCCGCCGCTTTTCGCTGCTCTGCCTGCGACAGCGTTCACACTTCTACTCGTTGGCGGCATGCTCTACACAATGGGCGTCGTCTTTCATTTGTGGGAGCGGCTGCCTTACAACAATGCCATCTGGCATGTTTTCGTGCTCGCCGCCTCAGCCTGCCATTTCGGCGCCGTCGTTAGCGCGCTCACCTAAAGCGATACTCTGTCAGCTTTTTCTCTGAGAGCCCTACGCATCTCTTTGTGGCGGCCGTTGCATGCCCCGCATCCGCGCATTGCCAGATTTCCCCGGCGCGCGATCAAAAATTCTAAAGCGTCTTCCCGTCTCGCCAATCCGCCTGCCAGCATGTCCCTGGCGGATTGGAAGTAGTGCCATTGATTAGCGTCGAGAGAGGGCGCCCTTTTGAGAGGTCGCCAAGGAAGGGCGGCGGCATGGGCGTTGCCGGCATGGGCGACGACGTCATGACAATAAACCTACGCAATTGGGAAACGTTTTAAGGAGACGACGCTTATGACCAAGAAATGGGTCGCTATTGTATCGGCGCTGATGCTTTCGGGGACCGCCGCCGTCGCCGCTGACTGGGCCGACAGCTTCAAGGCAATGGACACCGACGGCAGCGGCACGGTTTCCCAGTCCGAGTATGACGCCAACGCGTCCAAGCTCGGTATCGATCCGGTGCCGCAGTTCAGCGCCATGGACAAGAACAACAACACCAGCGTGTCCAAGAAAGAGTGGGCTGAAGCTGAGAAGATGGTGAAGGCTTTCCCGGTCTCGTGCAAGTCCTCTAGCGAGTCCTGGTGCCCGAAGGGCTACTGATCCCTCACCTCCGCTACCTGCCTCGAAACCCGGAGGTTTAGCCGCCGGGTTTCGAGCGTCTGCCGCCGCAACCACGGCCCCCGCAGATCAGCGCCTCATCCGAGTGCTTGCCGCTGCGGCGCGGCCACAGCCGGCGCAACCTCGCCGCGCGCTCCCCGCACCGCATCTTCCAGGTGCGCGATCAACCGGTCATCGAGCCCGAGGGTAGCCGCAAGATACCGCAGATACGCGCGCTCCGCCTCGGTATCCGCGTCGATAGCTAAAGCCGACGCTAGGTAGACCTCTGCACGCTGCTCGAGCGACTTGGCCGCCGCGGCGAACTGGGTCGGCGACATTGGCTTGGCAATTTCACCAGCAAGGAAGCGCTGCTCCTCCGAGCCTATGCCGGCTGCAGCCAGCCGCCCGACGATGGCCGCACGCTCTGCCTCGTCGATGACGCCATCCGACAGCGCCGCGGCGATCATCGCGCGCACCAGCAGCAGCGCATGGTCGTTCGCCGCCGTCGCAGCAGGAAGCGGGCTAGGCGTCACCGACGGCACGCTCTGTGCCGATGTATCGGCGCCCACCGGCTGTCCGGCGCGATAGTTCGAGTAGGCACGGTAAGCGAGGCCGCCCAGTGCCGCGGCCGCACCCAATTTCAGCGCTTCACCGGCAAACTCGCGGCCCGCCTTCGAGCCGAGCAGAAGCGACGTGATCGCACCAGCCGCCACGCCGCCGGCGATGCCTCCGCCCAGCCCGCCGGGCACGCTTTGGCTTACGCTGCCGAGCATGCCGCGCGCACGCTCCAGCAGATCCCCGGCACCACTCTGTGCTGACGCGGATGACTGTCCGGGGCCTCCACTGCCTCCGTTACCCACCAGCATATCCGGGATCCGCGCCGCATCGATCATCGTGAGCTCCTCGAGCGTTCTTCTACGTCGGCTACGTAGGACGCTTTCGCCCTCCAACAAGTGTGGCGGCAAACATTAGAAGTGGTGCAGAGGCGCGACTATTTCTTGTCGTCTAGGCGCAATCCTTGCACTCCCATGGGCGCCAGTTTGGGCCGCGCGCTGCTGATCTGCCCCGAGTTGACGCCGGCCCAACCGATCTCACCTGAAAGCCGCCCATACTCGATCTTCGGACAGCGGTTCATGACGACCTTGAGCCCAGCGGCCTCGGCTTCGGCGGCTGCCTCGTCGTTGCGAACACCGAGCTGCATCCACACGACCTTGATGGCGAGCTTGTCTTTCAGAGCAATAGCATCGCGCGTCACACTCAGCGCCGCATCCGAATTGCGAAAGATGTCGACCACATCGACCGGAGCCGGCACATCGGCAAGCGTTGCAAGCACGCTTTGGCCGAGGATCTGCTCGCCTTCATGCCCGGGGTTGATCGGATGCACCGCGTAGCCCTTAGCGAGCATGTACTTCATCGCGAAGTAGCTTGGCCGGTTCGATTTCGCCGACGCACCAACGAATGCGAACACACGCATCTCGCGCAGAATATCGGCGATGTAGTCGTCGCTGTATCGATCGTGATCCATGCACCGCACTATAGGCGCGCGCCAAGCCGCGGCGTTAGCGATCCCAACGCCGCAGGTTCTTGCTCAACAGCCCTTCCACTCCGGCTTGCGCTTGCCGAGAAACGCACCGATGCCTTCCTCGGCATCGCGCGCCATCATGTTGTCGACCATCACCCGCGCGGCATACTCATAAGCCTCCTTGAGGCTCATTTCCGCCTGTGCATAGAAGGCCGATTTTCCAATAGCCACCGTCAATGGTGACTTCTGCGCGATCTCTGCTGCAAGCGACAACGCTTGGGGTACGACGTCCCCCGCCGGCACCGCTTTGTTGACGAGCCCCCACTCGGCAGCTTGTGCTGCCGGGATCATTTCACCGGTCAGCAGCATCTGCATCGCCCGCTTGCGCGCGACGTTGCGTGTCAGCGCCACCATCGGCGTCGAGCAGAACAAACCGATATTGACACCCGGCGTGCAGAAGTGTGCGCTCTCTGCGGCAAAGGCGAGATCGCATGTCGCAACGAGTTGGCAGCCTGCCGCCGTAGCCGTGCCCTCGACGGCCGCAATGACGGGCTTCGGGCACGCAACAATCGCCTGCATCATGTCGGCGCACGCAGTCATGGTACGCGTGTAGAAGGCGAGCCCCTTGTCGGCATCGGCCCGGTGCGCCGTCAACTCCTTCAGATCATGACCCGACGAGAACACCTTGCCCGACGCAGTGAGAACGATTGCGGCAACATCATCTTCCGCGCCAAGCTCGGTGAAGGCCGCATGTAGCGCTTCGATCATCGCCAGCGACAGCGCGTTGCGCGCATCTGGCCGGTTCAAGCAGATGCGCGCGACGCCTTGTTCCGGCCGATCGATGATCAGCAGAGGCGCAGCGTCGGCGGGCGCTATCGATGCAGCAGCTTGGGTCATGGAAATCGCCTCGCTTCGTTGAGACTACTGCAGCGCCTTCTCGATCTCCGCGCGGTGCGCTTTCACCAGCTCCACGTTCTCCGGATATTCGATATGCGGCGTCGTCTTGATCGCCTCGTTCAACTCCGAAACGAGTTGCTTCTTGTCATCCTCTGGGATCGACGCATCGGCAGTCACGTCTTCCAGCTCTTTCTTCAGCGCTTCCACCGGCTCGGTGAACTCCCCCGATTTTGAATCGAGCCCCGCCATCACAATGGAAATGTTGGCGGCGACGTCATCCAGTTCGTTGAAATTGGCAAACCCATGCTTCTTCGCCAGTTCATCGAGCTCCGCCTGTAGTGCTGCATCAATGTTGTCACCGGCCTCCTGAAGCTTGGGCGCCACGTTGGCGAGATCCGGTTGAGCAGCGACGAAGCTTTTCACCTGTTCCTCGGTGAGCTTCATTTGCTTGATCGGAACATCCTTTTGCGGCTCCGTATCCTGGTCCTGGGCCCACGCACTTGTGCAGGTTACGGCCACCATCGCTGCCGCCAGGAAAGGAACAAAATGTCGTAGGGCCTGCCGCATGGATAGTTCTCCTTGAACCTTCATTTTGCTTCTTGGTTCGATCCCGCCCACGTCAGGCGATTTGAACATCACTCCTAGACGCCATGTTGCGCTAATTCGCGACCGCCACACAGCCTCTGCCTCAAATTCACGCGTCCATGCCAATTGCCGCAAGTTGCCGTGAGCCGCAAGCGCGCCCGCGCCTGTGAAGCCGAGCTGAACCGAACGATGCGACTGAGGTATCATAATACCACATGCGACATCACATTGATTTTCCTTAGAAAAAATGGAATAACCAAGGCTTCTGTTGACAGCGCTGCCGCCTTCGGATTAGAAGGCCCCTCCTTCGCCGGCCCGCAGTATTGCGTGAACCCTGACTACGCCGGTGATCCCAGCATTGGAGCTCAATATGACGACCTTCGTCGCCAAGCCCGGCGAGGTAGAGAAGAAGTGGATCCTGATCGATGCCGAAGGTCTCGTCGTCGGTCGGCTTGCCGCTCTTATCGCCACGCGCCTCAAGGGCAAGCATAAGCCGATCTACACTCCGCATGTCGACTGCGGCGACAACATCGTTGTCATCAACGCCGAGAAGGTGATCTTCTCCGGCGATAAGCATGAAGACAAAGTCTACTATCGCCACACCGGTCATCCGGGCGGCATCAAGGAGACGACCCCGCGCAAGATCCTCGAGGGCAAGTTCCCCGAGCGCGTCGTCGAGCTGGCAGTCGAGCGCATGCTGAGGCGCGGCCCACTGCAGCGCAAGCTGATGCGCAACCTGAAGATCTACAAGGGCGGCGAGCATCCCCATCAGGCCCAGAACCCTGAGAAGCTCGACGTAGCCAAGCTCAACCGCAAGAACGCGAGGGTCTAAGGACAATGGCTCAGGAAACCAAGTCTTTGGAAGACCTCGGCAATCTCAAGGTGGCCGCTCCCGCCGACGCCCCCGTGCACGTCCAGAAGCTGGACAACCTTGGCCGCGCCTATGCCACCGGCAAGCGCAAGAACGCCATCGCCCGCGTCTGGATCAAGCCGGGCAAGGGCATGATCACCGTCAACGCGAAGGACTACACCAAGTACTTTGCGCGCCCGGTGCTGCAGATGCTGCTTCAGCAGCCCCTGTCGGCCACCAACCGCTCGGCGCAGTACGACATCATGGTGACGGTCGCCGGCGGCGGTCTCTCCGGTCAGGCCGGTGCCGTTCGTCACGGCATCTCCAAGGCCCTCACCTATTACGAGCCGGATTTGCGTCCGGTCCTCAAGAAGGGCGGCTTCCTCACCCGCGACAGCCGCGTCGTCGAGCGTAAGAAGTACGGCCGCATGAAGGCTCGCCGCAGCTTCCAGTTCTCGAAGCGCTAATCGGCAGGCCTCACGCCGAAACTACAAGGCTTGGGCCGTCCTTAGGGGCGGCCCTTCGCTTTTCGGCGTCGGGAGGCTTGCCGGGACAAGGTGGGAATGCCACATACGCCCCCGGGTGGGAGAACCGGCACCGGCAGAGGCAACTCTGCGCGGCACCTCGACAGGCAGGGTTAGATGGACTGGTTACTGCAGGACCTGAGCTATTTGCTCGGGGTTATTGCCGAAGAGGCGCAACATCTCGTCTCGATCGACTGGTACCGGCAGAACTTCGTACCGCTCCTCAACATCATAATGATCGACCTCGTGCTGGCGGGTGACAACGCCATCATCGTCGGTTTGGCGGCTTCGCGCGTCCCCAAGGCAATCCGCAGCAAGGTCATCTTCTGGGGCATCGCCGCCGCCGTCGTCCTACGCATCTTCTTCGCAGCGATCACTGTCCAGCTGTTGGCCGTCATCGGCCTCACCCTTGCGGGCGGCATCCTGTTGCTGTGGGTGTGCTGGAAAATGTACCTGCAGATCACCACCGGCAGCCACCATTCCGATGTCGGGCATGGCGAAGACACCACGAATGGCGGCCAGGAATTGGGCTTCTGGCAAGCCGTCGGACTTATCACCATTGCCGACGTTTCAATGTCGCTCGACAACGTGCTCGCGGTTGCAGGCGCGGCAAAAGGATCGACGCTCGTCCTCGTCATCGGTCTTGCCGTTGCCATCATCCTGATGGCGGTCGCCTCGCACTACATCGCGGCGTTGCTCGTAAAGTATCCCTGGATCACCTGGATCGGCCTGCTCATCATCCTTTGGGTCGCCCTCGGCATGATCTACCAGGGGTCGCATGAGGTAACCTGCAATGCCTTCAACTTCGGCTGCTCCGAAACGCTGTGGCAGGGCATCAAGCACCGATTAGGCTTCGGCTAACCTCCCGCTCCCTCCAATACGCACCCTGTACGGAAGTCGCAAAAGTCGATACGGAGGGCAACCGAAGCGGAGCACAGCTCCGCTGCGCGATGCTGCAAGGACCGATTGCCATGGGCAAGGCGCAACACCCCACGGTTTTCATCGACGGCGAGGCCGGCACAACCGGCCTCGAGATCCGCGAGCGGCTGGCGCGCGTTCCTGAAGTCGAGGTTAGGAGCATCGACCCGGCCCAGCGCAAGGACGCCGCGGCGCGCAAGGCCATGCTGCGCGAAGTCGATCTCGTCGTACTTTGCCTGCCCGACGATGCCGCCAAGGAAACCGTAGCGCTCGCCGACGAACTGGGCGCCGACGCCCCCCGCATCCTCGACGCTTCCACCGCGCACCGCGTCGATCCAGGCTGGGTCTATGGCTTCCCTGAACTAGATGCCGCTCAGGCGGAAAAGGTGCGCGCAGCCCAGCGCGTCGCCAATCCCGGCTGTTACCCGACCGGAGCCATTGCGCTCATCCGCCCACTCGTCGACGCCGGCATCATCCCCGCCGACTACCCGATCACCGTAAACGCGGTGTCGGGCTACTCGGGCGGAGGCCGCAGCATGATCGAGGCCTACGAGGCCGGCACCGCGCCATCGTTCGAGCTTTACGCCCTCTCGCTCGAGCATAAGCACGTACCCGAGCTGATGCGCTACGCGGGCCTGACCCGGCGGCCGATCTTCGTGCCGTCCGTTGGCAACTTCCGTCAGGGCATGCTCGTGTCCGTGCCGCTTCACCTCGACTCCCTGCCCGGCAAGCCCTGCTTGCGCGACCTCGAGCTGGCGCTCGACGCCCACTATCGCGGCCAGGAGTTGATTGCAGTGGCGCAGGAACCGACGGCGAAGGCCGCGCGCCTTACCGCCGAGGAGCTGAACGGAACCGACCGGCTGGAGCTGTTCGTTTTCGGCAAAGCGGCGCTCAATCAGGCCGTGCTCGTTGCGCGGCTCGACAACCTCGGCAAGGGCGCCGCTGGTGCAGCCGTGCAGAACCTGCGCTTGATGCTCGGGCTCGCTCCCACACCGGCTGACAGGAACGCTAGCGCCCGCCAGCCCGCGTAATCCGGTTCAGATGGAATGTGGTCGCGGCGATAACGATCGCCGCACCGGCCTGATGCGCAAGCCCCAGCTCCAGCGGTACACCCGACAATAGCGTCCAGATGCCCACCAGCATCTGCGCCACCACGCAGCCGGCGAGCAACGCGGCACTCCCGACGATGCGCTCATCATCTGCCGACCGCACCAGTGAAGCGAGGTGCGCGATCGCCAGCAGGACAACAACGTAGGCCACCATACGGTGATCGAACTGTACCGTGGCGACGTTCTCGAAGAAGTTGAGGTACCAGGGCGTCTCGGCCAGCAGCCCGCTCGGCACCAGCTTCCCATCCATCAACGGCCAGGTGTTGTACGTCAGCCCGGCTTTCGTCCCCGCCACCAGCGCGCCGAGGCCAGACTGTACGAACACCAGCACAAACAGCGCCCACGCTGTCCGCCGCTGCCAGTCGGTCAGCGTCTGCAGGCGAATGCGATCGGTGCTCGGCCCCGCCTCCAGCGCCAGCCACACCAGCAGCGCCAGGATCGAAAACGCTGTCAGCAGATGCAGGGCGAGCCGGTATTGGCTGACGTCAACTCTGTCGACCAGCCCTGACATCACCATGTACCAGCCGATGGCACCCTGCAGCCCGCCCAGCGCGAGCACACCAAGGCACTTTAACGCGAACGAGCCGCGCAGCCTCCCGGTCAACCAGAAGAACAAGAAAGGAAGCGCGAAGGCGACGCCGATGAAGCGCCCCAGGAACCGGTGCGACCACTCCCACCAATAGATCGACTTGAAGGCCTCGAGGTCCATCCCCGCGTTGACGATAGAATACTCAGGGATCGCCTTGTATTTCTCGAACGCCGTATGCCAGTCGGCTTCGCTCAGCGGCGGAATGGCGCCAAGAAGCGGCTGCCATTCGGTGATCGACAGCCCGCTGTCGGTGAGACGCGTCGCGCCCCCCACGACCACCATTGCAAACACGAGCAGCGCCACGAACGCCAGCCACAGACGCACCGCTTCGCTCTCCGGTGCACTCGTCACCGCATTTGCGCGGTTTGAAACGGATACGGCCAACCCAGCCCCCTGCTCGCTCACTGCAGGCGTGATAAAGGGGGCGGGGCGGCCATTCAAGTTACCGTTCGCCGCGCCGCCTGCTGCAATGCGGGACGGCTAAGCAGAAACGCCTGCCCCGGTATAGCGCTTGAGCGTGTTCATCACGGCAAACGGTAACCCCGTCAGCAGGGCCTTCACATAGCGCAAATCCTGAAAATCGCCATTGAGCGATAGCCGCGGAAGCCTGGTCAGGTCGTGCGCGTGGTCGCTATAAAGCAGCCCCTTTTGCGTCGTCACCGCGGTTTCGATGCCCAGCTCCTCGGCAATCCGGAACTCGCGCTCCCCCGCACTGTTCTCACAACCGTAGGGATAGCTGAAATGCCGGCAGGGACGCTGCAGCTCGCGCTCGATGCGCGCGATGCTCTCGGCCATCTCCGCCCGTACCGTGCCCTCATCCAGCTTCGCCAGCGCATAGTGCCCGCGCGTGTGTGCGCCGATGGTCACCAATGGATCGTCCGCCAGCTCGCGCAGCTCATTCCACGTCATGAGGATGTCGCCGTTTGCACTCCGCGGATCGATGCAATGTGCGCTGGCAAGCTCTGCCACCACTGCGCGCGCCTGATCCTCGGGCAGAGACCGCAGCCACCAGTAGATGGCGTGATGCGCGGCATCCTTGTCAGCGGCGGTTGCCAACCCGAAATGCCGTGTCTCTCCGTGCATGGCGAGCGTAATCGCCGGCGCCGCACGCAGCACCTTCTCCAGCGTCAGCCACCACAGATCACCGCGACCATCGGCAAAGTCCGTCGGCACATAGATCGTGAAGGGCGCGCAATAGCGGCGAAAGATCGGATAGGCGAACTCGCGATTGTCGCGATAGCCGTCATCGAGGGTGAAGCAGGCGAACGGTCGCCCCTCCTCGCCCTGTTCCAGCCGCTCGCGCACCTGATCGAGTGGAACGATGTCGAAACCCGCATCGCGCACCTCGCGCACCACCGACTCCAAGAAGCTCGGGGTAACTTTCAAGATGCGGTTCGGCTCGAACTCCTGCGGCGCTGATGGGTCGACGTGATGCAGCATGAAGATCACGCCGCGCCCGCGCGTATAGGGAGCGAGCAGATTGCCGGCGCCGCTATAATGTACGGCCGCCAGCGCCGTTTTCAAAAATGCAGTGGATCGCCTACTCATGCGCCCCTCACCCGCCGAAGCCGCAACGGCTCCTTACGAACAATCGAGCAATTAGCGCTGAGACGCACCCGCAGAATTCACTGATGGCACACCAACACGGCGAGTTGGCTAACAACGGCTTAAATCGAGGCCCGCTCTATAGACGGATCAACCCCACTGTTCCGCGACCGACGACTTGCCGGACACGCGAGCGAGACGATCGCGCGCCAGTTGGTTCGCCTTGGTGCGCTCGACCCGATAAAGAGCGATATCGGCAACCTCATATCCCAGGAACTTCCCAGGCGTTTCGGGCAGCGCACCTCGACGACCAGGCTCACTCACCACGATGCCCGCGTCAAAGCGGCCGAGGATTGCTCCAAACAGCGCGCGCGCAACGTCCTTACGCGCCGCGATGAGGATCTGATCGTATGCAGTGTCGAGCGCATCGAGGGCCAGATTGACGCGATCGGGATCGAGGAGCGTATCGCGATCACGCACCGGCTCGCCTGCACCGATGAAGTGAGCGCCGCTCGCCGGAATACGCGTCACGACGTCCTCGAAGCCAGCATTGCCTTGCAGCAGCTCATTGAAGCCGGGACGCTCTTCGTATCCCATGCTTGCCGCGATACCGCTGCCCTCTGGGCTCCAGTCGATAAGGATCACATCGCATCCGAGATCGGCCATTGCCTTGGCTAGCTCGACAGCCTCCGCGCCGACATCGAGCTGCTCATTCGCGCCCGTCAACATCGCGCGGAAGCCTCCGATATCCTGCGGATGCAGCACGAGATGATGCGCCAGATCCGAGATTGACTCGACCAGCTGCACGCCGACCTCGTCTCGCGGCAGTGGCGGCACATCGACCTTCTTCGCAGCGGGCGGAACTGGAGTCAGGCGAGGCGGCGCGGCCAGTCCTTTAGCAGCAGCTGCCCTCACCGGACGAACCGGTTCCATGCCCCGTGCCTCTCGGAACAGCGCCCGCGTGATGACGATCGCGAGCCCGAACAGCAACGTCGCCAGACCGATCAAAACGGAATACGGCAGCGGCTTGGGGAAGCTAGGCACACTCGTCGGCCGCGCTAAAGAAATAATCTGAGCTTCGATCGGAACAGCACGTCGATCGGCAGCAATGCGGTTTGCCTCGAAGCGTGCCTGCAGACGTTCCAGTTCGGCGCGCTTTGTCCTTGCCACAGCCTCGAGCTGACGCAGCTGCGCCTCATCGTCACCCGTACCGACGGCCTGCTTCTTCGCCTGCTCCAGCCTCAGGCGCACCGACGCCTCGCGCGTCGCTGCGATCGAGGCGTCTTTCTCGATGCCCTCGACGATCTTCCCCACTTCACTCTTGATCTGCCGTTGCAGCCCGTTGAGATCGGCCCGCAACTGACGCATGCGCGGATGGGCCGGCAGCAACGTCGCCGACAGCTCTGAAAGCTGGCGTTCGACGCGCACGCGCTGCTGCACGAGGTTCTGGATCAGCGGCGAACGCTGCACATCCGGCAGCGATTCCTCGTTGCCCGCCCGCACCATTTCGCGCACCGACTGTGCACGCGCATCCGCCTCGCCGCGCGCTGCCTGGGCCCGCGTCAGCTCCGAACTGAGATCGCCAAGCTTCTGCTGGTTGAGCCCGGTATTGTTGGGCCCACCCTTGAAGATATTCGCTTGCCCCTTGAAATGCTCGACAGCCACATCGGCCGCGGCAACTTCTTGCGTCAGCTTGTCGATCTTCGGTTGCAGCGCCTGCTGCACTGCATCGGTCTCAGTCAGCGCGCGCGTCGCCAGCTGGTTGCGATACGTCTCGGCGATCTTATTCGCAACGTCCGCCGCCAGCTTCGGATCGCTCGACGTGAAACGGATGCCGATGACCCGGCTCTCCGCTGGCGAATAAACATCGAGCCGCTTGTAGAAAGCCTTGAGCACGCTATCCTGCTCGCTCTCGACGACGCCGTTGCCAAAGTCGAGGCTATTCTCGATCTTGCTCAGCCACTGGTCGAGCTCGCTCGGTTTGCGCAGCGCGTCGTTGAATTCCGGATTCTTGTCGAGCTTCTCTGCGGCGATGATCTGCAACGCCAGATCCGGCGCCATCAGCCCGCGCAGATGCGTATTGACCGCTTCCTTATCGAGGCGCGAAGCCACTGCCTCGAACGACTGATCGCTGCTCCCTTTCGGCGCTACGATCTGAATCTGCGCTTCGGAGGTATACCGCGACGGCAGCGTAGTCAGCACGGCATATGCCGCACCTCCCGTAAGCAGGCTGAGCAGCACCAGCTTGGGCAGCGCGCGGCGCACGGAGCGCCACACGGCTCCGATATCGATGTCGTCGGGTGAGGCGTTGGACATGGGTAAGCGGACGCTTCCAATGAAGAACTAATGGTTGCGCCAAATTAGATCGCTCCTCGGTTGCGATTTCCTTAAGCGTCCGAGATGAGGACACCCGCTTAGCTTTTGTTAACTGGTGCCGCGGCAGAGTGATGATGCGCCGATCCCTCTCGCTTTGGCTTCCTATGTCTCTGCGCCTTGCAACGTTGCTGACCGCTGCGGCCATGCTTCTCGCTGGATGCGCCCAGTCGCATCTGGACGAGATGGCGTCTGACCTCTCGACCATTAGCACCCTCGCACCGTCAGCGGCCTCCGCGCAGAAGGAAGGACCCCAGGAGCTTGTCGACGTCATCTATGACAAGCCCGAATCGGCCCCCGCCGCCGACAAGCCCATCAAAGCGGCCGCCTGGGGCGAAACCGACGTGCACCCGGCAGCGCAAACGCCGGCCGGCTGGGGCGATGTCACTGTCAAAACCGCGCCGCTGCCGAAGCTCGCCGACAGTCCTTCGGAAAAGAAGGCCGATGCTCCGGTAAAGGTCGCCGACGGCTGGATGCCGAGCACCCAGCGCGTCGTCTCGCCCGAACCCATGGGACCGCCCCCGGTGGCTGCCCCTCGGGGAGCCCCAAGAGGCGCGCCCGTCGTCTGGGGCCCCGGCGTCGTCGTTCAGGCCGGCCTCACCGGCGGCCCGACTGGCAATGAGCCTTACTTCCTCGACACCGGCGACCGGTTACGCGTCTTCGTCTATGGCCAGCCGAATCTGTCCCGCCTCTACACCGTCGATCAGGTCGGCAACATCGCAGTACCGCTGATCGGCTCTGTCAGAGCGCGCGGCCGCACCACTGTCGAACTGGAACGCGTCATCGCCGCGCGGCTCGGGCGCGAGTTCGTCAGGGACCCGCAGGTGACCGTCGACGTCGCCCAGAACCGGCCCTTCTTCATCCTCGGCGAGGTGCGTCTGCCCGGCCAGTATCCGTTCGTCTCTGGCATGACCATCGAGCAGGCCGTAGCCATTGGTGGCGGATACACCGAGCGCGCCAGCAGGCGCACCTACCGCATCACCCGCAAGCTCGGCGCCCTCATTGACCAAATCGAAGCACCTGGCGATTACCCATTGTGTCCAGGCGACACCGTCTACGTCTTCGAACGGTGGTTCTAGTTGCTTGTGACAGTCGAGAGCGCGCGTGACGAGGCGCCTGCGTATCATTCATTGCCTCCGAGCACCCGTCGGCGGCCTATTTCGGCACGTGCTGGATTTGAGCGGCGCGCAGGCTGAGCGCGGGCATGACGTCGGCTACGTCATCGATTCGAGCACTTCCGACCCGTTGACGGAGCGCCGGCTCGCCCAGGCCGCCGAGCATCTCTCTCTCGGCATCACACGCATTCCAATGCAGCGCCTTCCAAGCCTGCAGGACTTCCGTTCTACACGAGCGGTTTGCGAGGCTGCGCGCAGCAAGCGCATCGATGTGTTGCACGGACATGGAGCCAAGGGCGGCGCTTACGCCCGCCTCGTCGCCCGCAGCCTGCGTCGCTCCGATACCCCGGTTGCCGCCTTCTACACACCGCACGGCGGCAGCCTGCATTATCCGCCACGCTCCATCCAGGGACGCATCTATACGGGTATCGAAAAGATCCTCGCCCCGCACACCAACGGGCTGATCTTCGAGTGCGACTTTATCGGCCGCGTATACGATGAGCGCGTCGGCGCCCAGCACGTACCGCGTCGCGCTGTTCCAAATGCGCTGCAACCGCGCGACTTCACTCCGCATACGCCCAATGCTGACGCGGCTGACTTCCTCTTCATCGGCGAGTTGCGCATTCTGAAGGGCGTCGACGTTCTCCTGCAGGCGCTGGCACGCATCGCGGCACACAGGTCCGTGCGCGCGGTGATCGTCGGCGCCGGCCCGGACGCCGCTTTGTTCCGCGACCTGGCCCGCACACTGAAAATCGAGGACAAAGTCAATTTTCCCGGCGCTATGCCGGCGCAGGACGCCTTCCGGCTCGGCCGCTGCCTCATTGTCCCATCTAGGGCCGAGAGCATGCCCTATATCGTCCTGGAAGCGGCCGCTGCCGGTGTCCCGCTTTTGGCCACGAGCGTAGGCGGCATCCCGGAAATCGTCAGCGGCACCGACACACCCCTGCTACCGCCCGCCAATGTAGATGCGTTGACCCAGGCGATGATCCGCTTCCTCGATGCACCGGAAGTGGCGAAAGCTCGCGCTGAGCGCTTACGGGCCGCCGTTGCTGACCGCTTCACCGTGGATCGCGCCGCGGAAGCCGTCCTTGCTTTCTATGCCGAGCAGCTGCGCCGCTAACCTTAACGCCATCGTTTAACACCGGGACACTCCGAGTTCGGCCCCGTGGCACGAAGCCTGCTTTTGACAAGCCAGGTTTCGTAAACGCCGCCACAGGTACCCGGGAATGCTCGACATCGGCCGCCATACTATTCCAGCCATCGGCGAGGCCAGCGCGCGCGCAAAGACGCCACGTCTTGCCGACTTCCGCTTCAACGACAAGACGCGCCTCATCTCGATGGTGGTGATCCGCGGCGCCGTGCGAATATGCGACATCGCGCTCATCTGCTTCCTCGGCTTCGCCGTTGCGATGTACTACGTCGAGGAACCGCAAATCTTCTCCAACAGCTACTACCTCGCGGCCATCGGCACGACCGCTGTCCTCACAGTTGCCGGCTTCGATATCCTTGGCCTTTACTCGCGTGCGTCCTTCAGTTCGTTCATCGGCCAAGCGCCGCGCCTGTTGCTCGCCTGGACCGCGGGCTTTGCGCTGCTTCTTGCCGGCGTCTTCTTCTTGAAGGTCGGCTATGAATTCTCGCGCGTCTGGTTTGCATCCTGGTACGTCGTCGGCGCGACGGTGCTGCTGACCGAGCGGCTGCTCGTCGCCAGCTTCGTGCGCCGCTGGACGCGCGAAGGACGCCTCTATCGCAAAGCCGCGATCTACGGCAGCGGCGAAATCTCCGAGAAACTTCTGAGCGAGCTCGAGCTCGACGTTGATGCCGACATCCGCATTACCGGCATCTTCGATGATCGCAGCGATGAGCGCCTGACTAAGAACGTCGCTGGATATCCGCACCTCGGCGGCCTCGACAAGCTCGTCTCCACCGCCCGTTCCTCGCGCCTCGATCTCGTCATCGTCGCCCTACCGATCACCGCCGAAAAGCGTGTGCTCGAAGTCACGCGCGCCCTTGCTGTGCTGCCCGCCGAGGTGAAGCTGCCCGCGCGCTCCACCGAGCTGCGCTTCACGCCTGGCACCTATTCGCGCGTCGGCAACGTCGCCATGATCGACCTGCTGGAAAAGCCGATCGCTGATTGGGGTTCCGTCGCCAAGTGGATGTTCGATAAGATCGTCGGCACGCTGGCACTCATCGCGCTCTCGCCGCTGATGCTCGCCGTTGCGATTGCCATCCGCCTCGATAGCCGCGGCCCGGTGCTGTTCCGCCAGAAGCGCTACGGCTTCAACAACGAGCTGATCGAGGTGTTCAAGTTCCGCTCGATGTACGTCGACCGTTGCGATGCGAACGCGTCCAAGCTCGTCACCAAGGGCGATCCGCGCGTCACCCGCGTCGGCCGCTTCATCCGCAAGACCTCGATCGACGAGCTACCGCAACTCTTCAACGTGATCCTCGGCAACCTCTCGCTGGTCGGGCCGCGCCCGCACGCACTCGAAGCCAAGGCCGCCGGCGATCTCTACGACAAAGTGGTCGACGGCTACTTCGCCCGTCACAAGGTGAAGCCCGGCATCACCGGCTGGGCACAGGTCAACGGTTGGCGCGGCGAGACCGATACGCCAGAGAAGATTCTGAAGCGCGTTGAATGCGACATTTACTATATCGAGAATTGGTCGCTGCTTCTCGACATCTACATCTTGCTCAAGACGCCCTTTGCCCTGCTGAAATCCGGCAACGCCTACTGATCGGGCGCAAAGGTTCCCAGCATGGCGGTGCTAGCCGGTCATACATCGAGCGATTGGGCAGGCCAGTCGTCTGCCATCGAAGATGCAGCCCCGCGCAAGCGGCGCAGCGCCGTCACTTGGCTTGCGCTCGCCGCCGTGGCTCTCACCTTCGCGACCAGCGGCATCGTCTTCTCAGAGCCCGCACCCGTCGATGCCCTGAGCATCGGGTTGATCGTTCTGCTTCCGACCATCGGGCTTGTATCGTTCAACCGCGGTCTGCTCGCTTTTGGCACGCTGTGGCTCATCGCCGGTGCATGCGCACTGCTCGCGGCCACGCTGTCGCTCGATCAGGAAACGACCGCGATCCACGTCGCTGTGACGATCTATCTCTATGCTGCGTGCTTTGTCATCGCCGGATTCGTCGCCTATGCGCCGCGCGCACACACGAAGCTGATCCTCGGCGCCTGGACGCTCGCCGCAATCGTGGCCGCCGCTGCCGCCCTCGCCGGCTACTTCGGGCTGCTACCGGGAGCTGCCGACCTCTTCACCCGCTACGGCCGCGCCGCCGGCACCTTCAAGGACCCGAACGTGCTCGGTCCGTTCCTCATCGTGCCCATCATCTACCAGCTCGGCACGGCACTTGAGCGCCCCCTGCATCGCATGATCCTGCCGCTCGCCATTGCCGGTTTTCTCATGCTGGCGGTGTTTCTGTCGTTCTCTCGCGGCGCCTGGTTCGTCCTGGCGCTCTCGCTCGCCATCTACGGCTATCTCGCGCTTGTGACGGCATCCCGCGCCATCGTGCGCCTGAAGATCATCGGCTTGCTGGCGCTCGGCAGCATTCTTGCCCTCGGCGTTGTCGCCGCCGCCCTGAGCAACGATAAGGTCGCCGAGCTCGTCAGCCAGCGCGCCAGCCTCGAGCAGTCGTACGACACCGGCTCCGAGGGCCGCTTCGGCGGTCAGCAGAAGGCCCTCGGCCTTATCGCCGAGAACCCACTCGGTATCGGCGCACAGGAGTTCACCTCTCGCTACCACCATGAGGAAGTCCACAACGTCTATCTGACGCTGTTCCTCAGTGCCGGCTGGCTCGGCGGCAGCATCTACTTGATCGTCGTCGTGATGACGATCGTCCTCGGCTTCCGCCACCTCTTGCGCGCAACGCCGACCCGGCCGCTATTCCTCATCGTCTACGCAACCTTCGTCGCGACGGCCCTCGAGGGGCTCATCATCGACACTGACCACTGGCGCCACTTCTACGTGCTGCTTGCGTTGATCTGGGGAATGATGACAGCGACGCAACCGCGCCACGCACACCTTAGAGCCAACGCCTCCACCAGCGCGTCGCTTAGCTGATCATCCGCACGTGATTGTCGAATGACCGTCCCGGGAACGTCATAGTCGCCAAGTGCGTGTGATCGGGCGCGTCCACCTGCACGATGCCCATCCCTGACGTCATCGCGAAGCTCTTCTCCGACGCCGCGATGATCGCGCAGCTATCCATCAGCAGCGTCTCGCCGACGATCACTCTCCGCTCTGTATCGACATAGACGAT
This sequence comes from Hyphomicrobium sp. 1Nfss2.1, assembly GCF_965243865.1. Taxonomy (GTDB): domain Bacteria; phylum Pseudomonadota; class Alphaproteobacteria; order Rhizobiales; family Hyphomicrobiaceae; genus Hyphomicrobium_A. Next base: position 1,070,327 of record NZ_OZ251603.1, read on the forward strand.
GCGTCCCGCCCGCGGTGCCGACGCCGCGACCAGCCGCCCATCGCCGCTGATCGCCACCGACCCGATATAGCCGGCGAGTTTCGCGCCGATTGGATCGGCTGGCTCGATGATCCGCAACGGCGTGTCGATCCCGGCACAACCGATCAGCTCCGGCGTATCGCCCTCCGCACCTTCCCACTGACAGCCGAACCAGATGGCACCGCTGGCATCCTGCGCCAGATGTCGGATCGACAGCTTATGCAAACCGCTGCTCTGCATGTGCTGGCTGATGAGCCGCCCGGAGCTGCTGTCGATGAACGCGAGCGAAGGCTGCATCGTCTCGACGTTCAGCTTCTCCCGCCCGGTCATGCCCGGCTCGATGTGGGTCTCGATCCCGCCGTTGGCGACAGCAAGCGTCCGGCCGTCCGCCATCAGGATCGCCTCGTGCGGACCGACGCCAAAAGTGGGAAATTCGCCGATGCGCCGATATCCCCCGCTGGCATCGTACACGCCGATCACGCCGGCCCGCGTGCTGTTGTCGTGCTCCGTCGCGTACAGTAGCCGCCCATCGCGCGAGAATGTGCCGTGGCCGTAGAAGTGGCGAGTGGCCGGCGTCGTGAACAGCACCGGCTCTCGCCGTCCGTGAATGTCGAAAGCAAGCGCAAACGACCCCGGCCGGCGCGCAAACACCACTGCCTCACCACGCGCCTGGTAGAGCGCGATGTCATGCCCGCGTCCCTCCAGCGGCAACTCGCGCAGAATGGTCCCATCGACCGAAAGAATGACGACCGAATAGGTGCCATCGGGCCGGCGGCACGCGGCGATCAGGTCGCCGGACGCAATGCCGAATTGCAGATCCGCGTCCAGCACATCCGCAAACGCATGTGAAGCATGCGCTGACGCCAGGGTCATCGCGGTGCCAATCAGGAAATTTCGCCGGTCAATCGCCATCGAGCTCGTTGAACCCTATTGTCAGCCCAGCCAGCGGGGCGATCTCGCGTCCGACCAGCTTGCGGATGCCCTCGATGTGAAATCGCACCATGCGCAATTCACGCGTGCGCTCCGCCGTGTCCTTCGCCCGTCCCAAACCTTCTACCGCAGCAGGCCCATCACGGGCCAGCCGCTCGAATGCCGCGCTGATCCATCGCGGCATCCACTCTTTGTCGGCGGGCACATTACGTCCCAACCCCATCGTCTCATAGAGAGCCTGCGCCGACGCAACCCCCGCCCCAACGTAACGAGCGGAAAGCCCAGAGCGCGAGAATGGCAGGCGCGGCGTCTTACCTGTGCTTGGAACAGCAGAGATCATCGGCGCAATTTCCCGATCCTGGATCATCTGCAGTCCCGTGATGAGAGCACGCGCAAAATCGGCGGCAGGTTCCTCGGCGCTTTTATAGCGCGGGTCTCCCGCCTGCGGCGCCACCATACGCTGGCGCCAACCGTTGTCACCTTGCCAATCGGTAAGTACTTCCTGCGCAAGTGCATGCGTAGACTGCGCCATGGCGCGCGTCAGCCCGCAGCGGTACTTTGCGGCGTCATCATCACCGATAATCGGATGCGCCGCATCGAACAGCAATACCTCGAGCGCGGACAGCCCCTGCACCGCCGCGCTCTTCTTTGCGAGCGCCGCCGGATCGAGCGCGCTTGCATCGCGTTTCGCGACCAGCTGCGCCACTTGCCTTTGCGTTACCCCGCGCGGATCGGGCCAGAAATCGAAGCGCTCGGGAACCCCCAACTGCGACATCGGCCCGAAGCGCAGAAACTCCACGCCTGCCCATGCCAGCACGGTATCGGAGAAGTCCTTTTCAACCGCTTTGATCGCCCCCTGCTCGCCGGCGCACGCCCGCGTCAGGCTGTCTGCGAGCCGCCCGCTCGTCTCCGCGAGCGCCGTGAAACGCGGCAGCACATATTGGTCGATGACGCGTGCGTTGAGTTCAGGGAAAGCAGGAGCAGCCGGAGCCGCCCAAGCGGCAGAGAGCAGGCCGAGACCAGCGCAAACCATTGCCACGACGAAATAGCGCGCAATCGCGTGCTTCATGTTTACTTTGCCCAGCCGTGATCCAGTTGCGCGTCAAACGACAGACACAAGCTTCGCTAAGCTTGGCCATCGCCGTGGCATTCGTGCGACTGACTTCTTAAGCCGCTGCACAGGAAAAATAATCTTGACTTCATCAGTAGGAAATCATTCTCATCAGACGCAGAATTACGGGGCGCGTGAGCTGATCGAAATCAGGTGCGCGATACGCAATACCGCCCGCAACTCGGGTGAAGTAGGGACACAAGCACAATGTTGAGAGCGCTCGCCGCCGCGTCCGTCGCGATTCTTCTCGCCGCCACGACGGCGACAATTGCTGCCGATGCGCCGAGCACCGCTGCGGTCGCAAAGACCTATGCCGACATGGCCGAGGCCGGCTACACCGATTCACTCATCGAAGCGCGCAAGCTCAAGACCGCTGTCGATACCCTGATCAAGTCGCCGACGGAAGAGAACCTCATTGCCGCGCGCAAGGCTTGGCTCGCCGCGCGCGTCCCCTACATGCAGACGGAGGCTTTCCGCTTCGGCAACAAGATCGTTGATGACTGGGAGGGCCGCGTCAATGCGTGGCCGCTCGACGAAGGCCTCATCGATTACGTCTCCCAGGAGTACGCCGATCAGGGCGGATCGAACAACGATCTCTACGCTGCCAATGTCATCGCCAACCCGAAACTCAAGATCGGCGGCGAGGAAGTCGACGCCACCAAGATCACCAAAGAGCTTCTGTCAGACAAGCTGCGCGAGGCCGACGGCGTCGAAAGCAACGTCTCGACCGGCTATCATGCCGTCGAATTCCTGCTGTGGGGCCAGGATCTCAATGGCACCGGCCCCGGCGCCGGCAAGCGCCCTGCAACCGACTACGACACCAAAAACTGCACCGGTGGAAACTGCGACCGCCGCGCCCAGTATCTTGAAACCGTCACCGATCTCCTCGTTGACGACCTTGCGTTTATGGCCGCGCAGTGGGGCCCTGAAGGCGCCGCCCGCAAAGCGGTGATGGCCGATGACGGCCGCGCCGGCCTCGTCGCCTTGATGAAGGGCCTCGGCAGCCTCTCCTATGGCGAGCTCGCTGGCGAGCGCATGAAGCTGGGCCTTCTCATTCACGATCCGGAGGAAGAGCAGGACTGCTTCTCCGACAACACCCACAACGCCCACTATTACGACGCCCTCGGCGTCAAAAACGTCTACCTCGGTTCTTACAAGCGCACCGACGGTTCAATCGTTTCCGGCCCCAGCGCCTCCGATCTCGTAAAGGCGAAGTCACCCGAAGCCGACACGCGAACCCGCGCAGCAATCGACAAGACGATGCAGCACATGCAAGCGATCGTCGATCGTGCCAACAGCGTCGAAGCCTACGATCAGATGATCGGCGAAGGCAACGAGGCCGGCAACGCCGTCGTTGACCAGACGATCCAGGCTCTGATTGCCCAGGCCAAGGAGTTCGAGCGCGACATCGCCGCCCTCGAACTCACAGCCATCGAGTTCGAGGGTTCCGACAGCCTGGATAGCCCCGGGGGCGTCAGGTGATTGCAGCCAGCGAGAGGCACCCGCTCGCCGCGTGCGGCAAATGCAAGCAGCCGCCTCTCCAATCGCTGCCTGCACGATTATAAGCGGCCATGCCCTTGCGCCGCCAAACGTCACAGTCGAACGCGTCCCTACCGTTTCTCATTCCCGGCGTCGCTGCTGTGCTCATCGTCGGTGCCGCCGCCGTTGGCGCGCCATTCCCCGATCGGTCCGACGAGCCCGGCGAGCACAATCCTGGCGGCAACGCCACCACGCCCGAGAGCATCGACACGCCCGATGCCTTCTCGCACGCCTCGAACGGCATTGGCCTCGAAGGCGAAGCGAAATTCAAAGTCGGCAATGCCATATTCCGTAAGTTGTGGGTCTCGGCGCCCTCCTCAACCAGGGGCTCGGACGGCCTGGGGCCGCTATATAATTCGCGCTCCTGCCAGAGCTGCCACCTCAAGGACGGGCGCGGTCATCCGCCATCCGCCAATTTCCCCGACGATCGCGCGGAATCCATGTTCCTGCGCCTTTCCATCCCCCCGCAGAACGACGCCCAGCGCCACCTTCTCGCCGAGCATCGGATCAACACCATCGACGAGCCGACCTATGGCGAGCAGTTACAGAACCTTGCCGTGCGCGGTCTCGACAACGAAGGCCACATGCGCGTCGACTACACCGACCTTCCGGTGAAACTCGGCGATGGCACGATCGTCAAACTGCGCAAGCCCACGTACAGCATCGAAGGCCTGAAGTACGGACCGCTGCATCCCGGAACTATGCTGTCTCCCCGCGTCGCGCCGCAGATGATAGGGCTTGGGCTTCTCGAAGCGATCCCGGAGAGCGCCATCCGCGCCAACGCCGACCCCGCAGACGGCAATGGCAACGGCATCTCCGGCCGCGCCAACGAGGTCTGGTCGCACCAGCACGACAAAGTCACACTCGGACGCTTCGGCTGGAAGGCCGGCAAGGCCTCCGTTCGCGAGCAATCGGCCAGCGCATTGGTAACCGACATGGGCCTTTCGAACCCGATCGATCAGCGCGCCTCCGGAGACTGCACCAAGACACAGCCGGCATGCATGGAAGCGCCCAACGGCAACACCCAGCGGGAAGACAACCTCGAGGTGGGCCTGCAGATATTCGAGCACCTGGTCTTCTACGCAGAGAACCTCGCCGTGCCCCCGCGCCGCAACCCGAACGACCCCATCGTTCGTAATGGAAAAGCCGTCTTTTACCGTCTCAGATGCCAGGGCTGCCATACGCCATCGTTCACAACCGGCACCGTCGTCGGCCAACCCCACCTCAGCGGCCAGAAGATTTGGCCCTACACCGATCTGTTGCTGCATGACTTGGGAGAGGGTCTGGCCGACAATCGCCCCGAGGGAGCGGCCGACGGGCAGGAGTGGCGGACTGCACCGCTTTGGGGCATAGGGCTGACGCAGCTGGTCAATGGCCACACGCTGTTTCTGCACGACGGCCGCGCGCGCAACATCGAGGAAGCAATCTTATGGCACGGCGGAGAGGCGCAATCGGCACGCGACGCTTACGCGGCACTGCCGAAGGCGGAACGCGATGCGCTGATCAAATTCGTGGAGTCGCTGTGAGCATGCACACCGCAGTACGCCAAGCGGTGAGCCTGGCCTTCATCTTTTTGACTTTTGTCACCGCAGCCGCAGCCGCACCCGCAGCAGCATTCGACGACGCCACGCTCGCGCGTCAGAGCTATGAGAAGATTATCCTACCGGGTTACGCCCGCTTCGACGAAGCCGCGCACGCCTTGGCGGAAAAGACGGCAGCGCTCTGCGCATCTCCGTCGGTAGACTCCCTGGCGGCCGCACGCGGCGCGGCGCGCACCGCCATCATCGTGTGGGGACGCATCGAGCCGGTCCGCTTCGGCCCTATCACGCAGAAGCAGCGGCTCGACCGACTTCTCTTCTTCCCAGATGCCCACGGCTTCACCGCAAAGCAGACTGCCCGCCTGCTCGCCAAGCAAGACGAAGCCGATATCGATCCAGCCAAGCTCGCCGGCGCGAGTGTTGCCGTGCAGGGGTTCGGCGCCCTCGACGTTGCGCTCTTCGGCCATGGCTCGGATGAACTGGCGACAACTGATGCAAAGGCCGCCTTCCGCTGCCGCTACGTGAACGCTCTGGCGCTCGACATCGCCGAGATCGCGCGCGCAACGCTTGCCCAATGGCAGGGCGACTACGGCAGGCTCTGGCTGCACCCAGGCGATGAAAACAAAACATACCTTTCGGACAAGGAGACCACGCAGGCCCTTTATCGCGCTTACGTCACCCAGATCGAGGTCCTGCGGCTTCAGCGGCTGGCCACCCTCGACAGCAATGCCAAGAAGACGGCTACCGCGCTGCTTCCCAACAGCAAGCTCGCCTTGCCGTTCGTCCTCGCCGGCATCGAAGGCGAGCGAGATATCATCGGCGACGATGGCTTTTCCGCGCCCGACCTCTCCACCACGGACAAGGAAGCCGATGCCGTGGCGCTGCTTGGCAGCGTTGTTACCGATCTGGGATTTGCGCTGCGCGCCGGCGAGGCCGCGGCGGCGATGTCATCCGACCCGCTAAACGATCCGGCCGCGCGAGAGCGCCTGACACCGCTGCTATTGTCACTGAAGAATGCTGAGGACATCGGCCGCGCCGCGCTCGGCCAGCTGACCGGTCAGACGCTCGGCTTCAACTCACTCGATGGTGACTGACCGTTGAGCTGCGGGCCGGCGACCCTTTGTGAATGGGCCGCCGGCAAGCGACGCTACTCGGCGTTTGCAGTCTTCTTGGCGATGAACTGCCCCGTCATATCGACCACGCTCTGCGCCGTCGTCGGGTCGGGCAGCTTCATGACGTCCTTCGCATCGAGATCGAAGCGCTTCAGATCGACCATGCGAATGGTCTGGTCCTCGTAGGTCTTATAGTAGATGCGCAGGTTCTGCGGATCGCGCATGGTGGTGAAGATCGTCTGATCGCCATGCGTCTTGCCATCGACCTTTTCCCGCACCGAGCCGTACGGGATGTCGAAGTTGTTCAGCACGTGGAAGCCGTCGAAGATGCCAGACTTCGCATTCGGCGCCTTGAAGTTCGTCGCGCTGAAAATCGCGGCGCGAACGAAGCGCGACGGAGGCGTGAAGTCGCCAGGCAGACCCATCAAGCCGTTCCCCATGCCGAACGCCTGCAATGCCTTACCATCCACGTCGACCTGCGGCACACCCAGCGGATCGAGCGCGATGTAGTTGCGCAGGTTGGTCATGTGCCAATCGAACTTCGGCGAGTTGGTCAGTACACCCAGCGGATTGTCTGTGACGACGAGCTTCCCCTTCACCGGTTCGATCACGATGCTCTTGCCGCTCTTGTCGTACACGATCCAATGGAACGGCTGCACTGTCTGCGGCCAGCCCGGCAGCAGCGCCGGCGCAACGAAGGCTTCGCCGCCTTCGATCGCCGCCTTCACCTCATTGACGTCCGCAAATTGCGTTAAGATCCAGGTGGAGAAGTCGATCGACGACATCGACTTCGATTGGTTCTCCGCCGTGGTCGGCGTGTACTCGGCCTCGGTCGGGAAGTAGAAGGCGCCGATAGCGAGGCCCTTCTCGTTCATCCCGTCCATCACGCCGAGGTTGCCGAAGACGATCGCACCGAGGACGCCGTACTTGCTCGTCCACTTCTTCCCATCGCCCAGCGGCGTGAGCCCGGTAAAGTTGTAGTTGCGCGGCACGACCGCGTAAGTGATCTCCAGCGGAATACCGAACTCGACTGTGCGACCGTGCACGATACTGCCGTCGGCGTTGCGAAGCATGATGCCGGTGCATGCACTGGCCGTTTCGGCGCTGGCGAAGGCAAACACCATCGCAGCCGCTACGCCGCGAAAGAAGTTTGATTTGCGCTTCATGAAGGTCCTCCCAGAGTTCGCATCAAATGCCGGTTGGGAAAAACCTCTAGCTCCTTTTGCTTGCGATCAGTTGCGGCAGATCCGTCAAATTGAATCTAACCGGCGGCGTTGGCGAAGCATCACGGCTTCTTGTGATAAGCCCTGTAACGCCGGATTAGCGCGTCGGTGGAGCTGTCATGGCTCAACTGAGGATGAGCCGGATTGCGCAACTCACCGATGATCTTCTTCGCCAGCACCTTACCTAGCTCGACGCCCCACTGGTCGAACGGCCCGATATCCCAGATCGCACCCTGCACGAACACGCTGTGCTCGTAGAGAGCCACGAGCGCGCCCAGCGTCTTGGGATCGAGCCGATCGGCGAGGATCATGTTGCTCGGCCGGTTGCCCTGCATCACGCGGAACGCAACATCGCCTTCCGCAACACCGCTCGTCGCCACGTCCTCAGCGGTCCGGCCGAACGCCAATCCTTCCGCCTGCGCGAACATATTGCCCATCAGCAGGTCGTGCGTCTCCGCCAGCGCGCTGAGCGGCGCCAGGAAGCCAATGAAGTCGACAGGCACCAGTGGCGTGCCCTGATGCAGAAGCTGGTAGAAGGAATGCTGCCCATCCGTCCCGGGCTCACCCCAGATCACCGGCCCTGTCGCATAGTCGATGCGGCGCCCTTGCAGGTCGACGCTTTTACCAAGGCTCTCCATCAACAACTGCTGCAGGTAGGCGGGAAAGCGCGCCATGTTCTGCGCGTACGGGAGCACGGCCTGCGAGGCGGCGCCGAAGAAGTCGGCATACCAGACCGTGAGCAGCCCAAGCAGCACCGGAAGATTCTTATCCAGCGGCGCATCGCGGAAGTGTTCGTCCATGCTGCGGAAACCCGCCAGCATGTCGTTGAACCGCTCCGGCCCCACCGCCAGCATGGTCGATAAGCCGATGGCAGAATCCATCGAATAGCGCCCGCCGACCCAGTCCCAGAACTCGAACATGTTGGCAGCATCGATGCCGAACGCCCGCACGGCCTCGGTGTTGGTCGAGACGGCAACGAAGTGGTGCGCCACTGCTGCCGAGCTTCCCAGCTTGCCGATCAGCCAGGTCCGCGCGACTTCGGCATTGCTCATCGTCTCTTGTGTCGTAAACGTCTTCGACGACACGATGAACAGCGTCTCCTCCGCATCGAGGTCGCGCGTCGCCTCGGTAAACGCGGCGCCGTCGACATTCGAAACGAACCGGAAACGCAAGCTGCGCTCGCTGAAGGGGCGCAGCGCCAGATACGCCATCTCCGGGCCAAGGTATGACCCGCCGATACCGAGATTGACGATGTTGCGGATCGGCTTGCCGGTGAAACCCTTCCACATGCCGCTGCGTACGCGCTTGGCAAAGTCCGCCATGCGATCGAGCACAGCGTGCACATCCGGCACCACATTGCGGCCGTCGACCTCGATCACCGCGCCGCGCGGCGCGCGCAGCGCCGTATGCAGCACCGCGCGACCTTCCGTGAAGTTGATCTTGTCACCGCGCAGCATCGCCGCGCGCTTTTCGCGAAGACCACGCTCTTCGGCGAGCTTCACCAGGAGATCGATCGTCTCCGCGGTGAGGCGATTCTTGGAGTAGTCGAGCACCAGCCCGCCACCCTCGACGGTGAACCGCTCTGCCCGATTTTTGTCCTGCGCGAACAACTCGCGCAGGTGCACATCCTTGATTTCGGCGTGATGCGCCGCGAGCGCCCGCCACGCAGCACACGCGCCTAGCGGCGCTGGCGTCGTATCGCGGCTGTCCATGATCACCCTCTAAGCCAACGCCTTGCTCTTGGCCCCGATCGACTTCAGTAGATCCTGCCAGGAGGCAACGAACGCCTTGGCGCCGTCCGCCTGCAGCTTGCTGGCCAGAGCCGCGACATCCACACCGGCCTTAGCGTGCGCCGCGAGCACGGCATCGCAATCGCCACCATCGGCGGAGAGAACACCCGCGAACTTGCCGTGGTCGGCGAAGGCGCGCAGCGTATCTTCCGGCATCGTGTTGACCGTATTCGGCGCCGCCAACTCCTCGATGTAGAGCGTATCGTGTGCGCGCTTGTCCTTGCTCGACGTGCTGGCGAATAGCAGTCGCTGCGGACGCGCACCCGCATTTTCGAGCCGCTGCCAGCGATCCGATGCAATGAGTTGCCGGTACGCGCGATAAGCCTGCTGGCCAATGGCAATCCCGAGCTTGTTCTTTAGTTCTTCCGGCACATCCTCGACGATGGCGCGATCCCAGCGGCTGATGAACACCGAGGCAACCGAGCGCACATCGGGGTCCAACCCCGCCGCAACCCGCTTCTCCAGCCCGCGCATGTAGGCTTCCGCCGCGGCCAGATAGTCGTCCGTCGAGAACAGCAGTGTGACGTTGACGGGCACGCCGGCGAACGTGGCCTCCTCGATGGCTGGCAAGCCTTCCTTCGTTCCCGGAATCTTGATGAAAAGGTTCGGCTTGCCCGCCTTGGCATAAAGCCGCTTGGCCTCCGCGATCGTCGCCGCGCTGTCGTAGGCGAGCAGCGGCGACACCTCGAGCGACACGAAGCCATCGACACCGGCCGTACGCTTGTAGATTGGAAGAAACAGGTCTGCAGCGCGCGAAAGATCATCGAGTGCCAACGCGAAGAACAACTCTTCCTCGTTCAGACCCTCTCGCACCAGCGGTTCGACAGCTGCGTCATAGTCGGACCCCTTCCCGATGGCCTTTTCGAAGATCGTCGGATTGGAGGTGAGCCCCGTCACCGACAGCTCGGCAATCATCTTCGCCAAGCGTCCGCTATCGAGCATGTCACGCGTGATGTCGTCTATCCACAGGCTCTGGCCGGCACCGTGCAACTGCTCGGTCGCTTTCACTACGTATTCTCCGATCGAAACTGTAAACCTAATGTGCATGGAAGCAGGATGTTCCCGCTCCGCGCACTCTCTTAGCCCATACGAAGCGGCTTGCGTACCCTTACCCGTAGGGCCGAAACTGCGCGCGGAGGTCAAGACCAGTCAAAAGTGGCGCCACCTAGCCCTACTTTGGGTGAATCACTGGATTTCTGCCCCATCCTCATAGTTGAAGCAGCCCCCCATCCACCTAAGCGCATCTGCGCACTACCCGCCTTGCACAGCCCCAAGCGCGGCCCTATCTGCCTGACGCCCACCCCTTCGCAATCGAGACAGGATCACTGCCATGGAACATCGGCGACTTGGCCGCTCCGGCTTCACTGTGCCCGTCCTCAGCTTCGGCACCGGCACCTTTGGCGGCAAAGGCAAGCTGTTTGCGGCCTGGGGCTCAACCGACGTCGCCGAAGCGACACGCTTGATCGACATCTGCCTCGACGCCGGCGTTTCCATGTTCGACACGGCCGACATCTACTCCGCCGGGGCATCCGAGAGCATCCTCGGCGCAGCGCTCAAGGGAAAGCGCGACCGCGCCATCATCTCCACTAAGGCGACGTTCCGCTTCAACGACGAGCCTAATAATGTTGGCTCATCCCGCTTTCATCTCTTGAAGAGCGTCGACGAGCAACTGAAGCGCCTCCAGACCGACCATATCGATCTGCTGCAACTGCACGCCTACGATGCGATGACGCCGCCGGAGGAAGTGCTATCGACGCTCGACACGCTCGTTCGCGCCGGCAAGGTGCTTTACACCGGCGTCTCGAACTTCTCCGGCTGGCACATCATGAAAGCGCTCGCCACCGCCGACCGCTACGGCTATCCGCGCTACGTTGCCAACCAGACGTACTACTCCCTGATAGGCCGCGAATACGAATGGGAGCTGATGCCGCTCGGCATCGAGGAAGGTATCGGCGCCGTCGTCTGGAGCCCGCTCGGCTGGGGCCGCCTCACCGGCAAGATCCGGCGCGGCACTGGCATCCCTAAGGACAGCCGTCTGCACGATTCCGCCGAATTCGGACCGCAAGTCGCCGATGATCTTCTCTTCCGCGTCGTCGACGCACTCGATGAAGTCGCCAAGGAAACCGGCAAGACCGTTCCGCAGATTGCGCTGAACTGGCTGTTGCAGCGGCCAACCGTTGCAACAGTGGTGATCGGCGCCCGCAACGAAGAGCAGTTGAAGCAGAACCTCGGCGCCGTCGGCTGGAACCTCACCAAGGAACAGGTTGCCAAACTCGACATGGCAAGCGAGGTGCCGCTCACCTATCCTTATTGGCATCAGCGCGGCACGTTCCTCGAACGCAACCCCGCACCCGTCTGATTGCAGTGTTCCTAGAAACAACAAGGAGCGCGCCGCTCGTGCGCTCCCTTCACGCCTCGCCAGCCACCGCGAGCCGTGAATGAAACCCTAATGCCACACGCCAATACCCCAAAAGCACATAGCCCACGCAAATCGTAGCGGAGACGTCGACCACCGGACTGATGCCGTGCGCTGAGCAGCACTCACCTTGCTGCAAATGAACCCTACCGGCGAGCCTCGCACCTATCAGAAAACCTAGGGTGTACACTGATTGCCATGTCAGATATATCGATAAATATAGAGCTTTTGCATTTTTTCGTTCGATAAACTTTTTTGATCGCTCAGCGTAGAATAGAGAAACTGGTATTCGAAATGACTGTTATTTTGCAGCGCTCACTGACGCGCCGCGAAACGCAATGCCTGGAAGGCCTCGCGCGTGGCCTCGACAACGCCGGCATTTCGCGTGAGCTAAGCATCTCCTTGCCGACCGTGGCGCTGCATCTCATCAATGCACGGCGCAAGCTGAACGCCACCACGCGCGAGCAGGCCGTTGCGCGCGCCGTGGAGCTAGGGCTCATTCGCCCATGAGTAGAGTTCGCATTGCCTACCGCGGATCGAGTGCGAGCTGATAGCAAACCGAAGGGATGCTGCGTTCACTGGTTCCGTCGAGCGCAACGTACCGCCCCGGCGCATCATCGCGGCGCAACGCGTTCGTCGCAATCGTGTAGTAATACTGCGGCGGTCGCGACAGATCGATCGAGAGCATTCGCGCCTGCTGCCATAAGAACGAGTGGAACCCCTTGTCTTCCGCTTCGTCCTTCAAGACCGCGACGATTGTTGCCTTGGCGCGCAACCGGTTTTCCAAGCGCTCCACCAAGCCGCCCGGCAACACAGCATGCGCGTAGCCGGGAATGACGACCACCTTGCCGCCGCCCGACGCTTCGACCGCATTCTCGACGTAAGCGGCCAACTCGTCATCGTGGCTGAACCGCTCGCGCATGATGGCTGCATCGCGCTGTGGCTTCGTTACGACGCCGGTTAGACCATAGCGCCGCCATACAGGCTGGCTCAGCTGCGCAAGGCACCGATACACGGGATCGTTTTGCGTCGTGAACCCGCCCAGCGGATTATTGAAATCATAAAAGATCAGGCTCAGCCCAAATCTTCTCGCCAGCAGCACCTGGCGGCCGAGCGCCGTCAGAACGCGGTACTGCGCCAGCGTATCATCCCCGCCGTCACCATCCGGATCGGTGAAGTGCCAACGTCCGGACCGGATAACATCCTGCGCGAACAGATCAATGTCGGACTCGGTTTCAACGCTCATGGCCTGGCGCCCGAGCACGCGCGGCATCTCGATCGCAACGTAACGCACACCCGCACGCGCCATGGTGGCGAACAGATCGGGAGACGAATAGAAACCAATCCTATCTCCCACTCCATGCTTTGTGTCTCCGAGGATGACGAGCTGCCCATCCAGGAGAACGCGCTCCAGCGCATTCATGCCGCCGCCTGCAATTGCAGGCTGCACGACAAGGGAGATGGGCATCACGCAGAGCACCCAGCGCGATGCCGCGAGGATTTTGCAGAGAGTTTTGAAGCGCGAAGTGAAGCTTGCGATCATCGGGCACCGCCGCGTGCGAGTTCTCTCAATCGAACCCGCCACAAGCGTGACCTCCGTGATCGTTTCTTATCTGCGTAATAGGCTAGCGCAATTCGATCCATCTTCAAGCATCATATCGGCCCGCTTTTTGCGCAGTTTCTGATAATGTTATCATCAAGAACCGAATGCGCGTGCCGGAACGCCGACAGTTGGAGGAGGTCGTTAGCATGGTGAGACAGCGCCATTTTCGGCTGCCGCTGAGCCTAGGCTTGGTCTTGGCGCTAGGCGCAGCGGCCCTCGCCCAGTCTGCCCCAACGCTGCCGGCCGCTGATTCCGGCGTCGTCCCCGACGATATGTTGACGCTCGTAGTGGGCACGCGCTTCGTTCCCGCCCCTGCCGGCACCGACGCACCTTCCGCGCATGCCCTCTTCACCCGCGCACGCATACCGCTTGCAGCATTCAACGAGACCGATCACTGCATCGACCAGGCTGCTCTTGAGGTGGCGCAGGAGTATTTCACCGCGCTCGGTCGCCTGCTCGGAAAGGCCGGCCACTACTACTTCCTCCCCGACGACGCAGTGGAGAAGTCCGCGATCATGTGCGAGAGGCTGCACCATAAGCCCCCGCAGGCCTGGAACGCCGCCAAAACCAAGATCCTCGCTATCGGACGCGTCGTCCCCACGGCCGAAGCGCCAGCCCTGGAACAGACCCTGCGCTGACGATGCGGTGCCGCGGCTCCCCGCCATCGCCAAGTTGCCGAGGCATTGCCCGGCTACCAGACGAAGAGCCCCTCCGGCCGGCAACCATCCAGCCGAACGGCCACAAATCGCCCCGCCGCGCCAAAATATTTAGTCCTTACAGAGACTTCCCCCAAAACAACGAAAACTCACGAAGACCGACTTTTGCCGCAAACGACCCACCTCGTGTCAAAAATGCTCTATAGGCACTTGGGACCGATGGAACGTGCTTGGGGGAAAGTGGTGGGTTCTCGCGATATCGGCATATGGCCGCGTGTATTCGTATGCGTCGTTTTCCTGACGCTTGGCGTAGCCTTCGCTGCACCGACAGTCGTGCTGGCGCACGAGTTCTGGGAAAGCGGCTGGTTCAGCCTCGCGGCCATGGACAGCCACCTGTTCGTCTTCTTCCCAACGCTCGGTGTCGTGGCGCTTGTCGCCTTCTACATTCCGTCCGCCGCCCTCGCCGACCTCTACTGGCGGCACATCCCCCTCGGCCGGTTGCGCTTCACGGTCGGCTTTCTGCTGCTCTGCGGGCTTTCGTTCGCGATTGCCACCAGCCTGCTGGCCAGCCCCAAGCGCTCGATCTGGGAAATCGCACCCTCCATCCTCACGTCGGACAAAGGCGTCGGCCCGACCTGTCCCGGGAGCGAGGTGTGCGAACGCCTGCCCGTGCTCACGGCGTTGCAAGGTCTCCGCGAGGTCAGCCAATCCCGCTGGGGCCTCACCGACTTCATCCGCTCGTGCGATCGCGACGTCTTCCTCGAGCCCGCCGCTGCCCCCGAGCGCAAACGCTTCTGCTTCGCCTCGACACGCCTGACCTCATCGCCGCAGCTTCAAGGCGACACCGAGTGCTGTCGTGCTCAGCACCTTCTCAGCAACGCGATCAGCGACAACTACGCGCACATCGACCGCCGCTCTTTGACAGCGAAAGCGCACGCGGCAACTCTGCCGATGAAGGTGTTCTTTCTGCTTGTCTTGCTGACCATCAGCATCCTCCTCGTGCTGCGTCATCGCGCGATCGAGGCGAACTACCAGGCTAGCAACCAGCGCATTGAATTCTCCGTCATTGTCGGAACGGCCGCGGCACTGTTTTTCCCCCTAATGTCGCAGGCGTTTGTCGAATCCGTTGAAGCGCTCTATGGCCTCACCGGACGCGGCACCTTCAGTCTGATTACGCCGATCCTCAGCTTGGCGTTCGGCATCTGGACCTTGCTGATGGTCTTTTTCTTCTATCGTCGCAGAGACAAGGACCTCGAGGCCATCGGCAAGTTGGGGAGCGCCGTCGCCGCCGCGCTGGCTGTCCTGAAGTACGGCGTCGTTGTGGCGATTTTCACCCGCCTGCTCGGATCGGGCGCCACTTACGCCAGCATCGGCGCCCTTGTCGTCGTCTGCATCGCAGCGATCGTCTCCCTGTTTTGGCTACCCCGCCGCTGGGCGGTGACTCAACAGAAGGCAGACCCCGCGGCACGATAGAGGATGCGGATACTGGCGGAATCGAACCGCCGACGATCGAGCTCACCCACGAGAACGCGCTGCACCTGCCTCTGCTGACGGCGGCTTACCGGCTATGCGAGAATAACCCGCAACGGACCACTGCCTTGCCGCGTCCCTACTGTCGTCAGAGCACGATAAAGCGATGCTGCGCGAGCAATGAAAGGGCATGCGCAGCCCATAGCCGAAAAG
Organism: Hyphomicrobium sp. 1Nfss2.1; assembly: GCF_965243865.1. Classification (GTDB taxonomy): domain Bacteria; phylum Pseudomonadota; class Alphaproteobacteria; order Rhizobiales; family Hyphomicrobiaceae; genus Hyphomicrobium_A. The sequence goes on from NZ_OZ251603.1 coordinate 1,085,946, forward strand.
CCAGCCTGCATCGAGCGACAGCGGGCGCAAGCGTACGGCTCTAAGCCCCGTCTTTCAGCAGCTTGTCGAGCGCCCTGGCAACCCCCTTTGCCGAGAACTTGATCACGACGGGTGTCGCCTGCAGGCTCTGCAATGTCATCGATATCTCTGACGACTTGCGAAGTTGCCCGATCATATTCTGATCGAGCTCGACGATGCCGAGGCAGCCGTTCGGGAGACACGTCTTGACCGGCACGGCGACGCCTGACTGGCCGTCCAGCGAGAGCTTGATGCCGTCGCTAACGGCGAAGCCGAGCGGCGTTTGCAGATTGGCGATCAGCTTGCCCGCTTTATCCTTGCCTATCGAAAGAGCGCCGATGAGCTGGCGTGTTTTCGTGTTGCTGAGGCTCTGAGATATGGCGCAACTCTTCTGACCATCAGTCGTTTGTGCGCACGCCAGCACCCAATCGTCGAACGCTTCCTTCCACTCCTTCTGAGCAGCTGACTTCGCCGCGGCGGGAGCTTTGGGAGCCGTCGTCGTCGCCTTGGCCGGGTCGCTCTTTGTCTGAGCGATGGCACATGGCGCAAGAGCCAAGCCGACAAACACGAGCGCAGCAATCCGCTTCATAGGTCACACTCACAAATCCAGCACAGAGAAATTCGGTGCGCCTGAAAAAGGCGGCCAGTGGTAGATGACGGAAACAAAATAGGGGGAGAGACCAGCGGCCTCTCCCCCGTGACTGCTCAGGGCCCTTACCAGTTGACCCGGAGTCCGGCGCTGCCGGCGTAGCCGCGGAGATTGTCCTCGCCGAACTGGGCATTGCCCTTGACGAAGCCGCTGACGCCATCGGCACCGAGGCTGAAGACATTGAGGCCGCCCGTGACCTCGCCGAACGTGCCGCCGGCATCGTCCGCGGCGGTGAGATCGTAGCCGCCGCTCGACAGGGTCGCCTTGTTGTCGGCTTCGAACTCGTGCCAGGCGCTCGCTCCGATGAATGGCTCGACCTTGTGGCCGCCGCTCACGAACGAGGTGCCGACGCGAAGGCCAAGCCGACCGCGCAGACTGTTGCCGTCCTCGAAGTTCACCGTGGTGCCGTAGATGGTAGCGTTGTCGAGTTCAGCATTGACGTAGGACACGGTGGCGCCGGGCTCGATGAAGCCGCCCGCGTAGTTCATGCGGTAGCCTGTATCGATCACGCCGCCGACGGACAGAACGTCCTGCTTATCCTGCGTCGACAGTCCGGTGTTGGTGTAGTTCGAGTACTCGTACTTGCCGATGTTGGCCATCACCTTGCCGTCGATGAACAGGCCGCCCTCGATCCAGGTGGCATAGGCGCCGACGAGGCCGGTGCGATAATCGACGTCGGTGGTGGATCCGTCGAAGTCGAGGCTGGAGGCGACGTAGCCGCCCATGGCGCCGATCATCCATGCGCCGTTGGCTGTCTCGTGACCGAAGTCGTAGCCGCCGACGATGCCGTAGCCATCCTGGTTCGACTTCACCTCGAAGGTGCTGGTCTTGCCGAGAATGGTCCAGCTGTAGTTCTGCTCACGCTCGGTGGTGTTGCCGAGAACCTTGGCCCAGGCACCTGGCGTCACGCTCCTGGAGCACACGGGCGTGCTGTCCTTGATGCTGCCCATCATGGCGCACTTCTCGGTGGCGGCGGAGCGCAGATCGGCGGTGCGATCCAGCCATACGCCGGCCGAGTTGTGCCACATGTTCTGTGCGGCGGTGATGAGGTGCGGCAGCTCGAAGAAGGTCTGGTCGGGCGTCGAAGCCAGCAGCCAGTCGAACGAGCTCACCTGCACGCGGTAGAGGTCGTAGGTGAAGAGGCCTTTGTCGATCGGGCCACCTTCCAGATAGAAGGCGTCGGGATCGCTGTTACCCTCGATGTGCGCGACGAGGATGCCGGTCGGGTTGTAAGCGCCCGGTCCTGCATTCGTGTCGTTCACCTGCAGCGCCGTGACGCCGGTCGTATCGCCGTTGACGATCAGCAGGTCGGAGGCAGACGTTGTCGCCGCGGCGAGGAAGCTATCGATGGCGTAGCGGCTGTAGCCCGACCCATTGAACGAGTTGCCGAGCGTGTCGGGCACACCGATCTGCACCACGTCGCCGATATCGTTGCCGTAGTTCTCGAAGCCGAGATCGACCGGCGTGACGAAGCCGTAGCCCGAGGTGCCGTTCTGCATGCTCAGCACGCCGCCGTTGTTGTTGAAGGCGAGGTTCTGGCCACCGAAGTTGCCACCGAGGAACTGCGTGAAGCCGGTGACGTTGAAGCTGCCGGTGTTGTTCACGCTATTGTCGTCACCCAGCATCCCGTAGACGTTGAGGCCTTCCGAGTTGAACTCGCCGTCGTTGTTGATGGCGTTCTTCGGGCCGATCATCGCGAACACCGTGAACGGACCGGCATTGATGGTTCCCGTCGAGGTGTTGTTGACCTCGTTGCCCGTCGCGCTGAGGTAGAGGTTGAGGCCCGAGGTATTCCAGGTCGTGCTGCTGGTGTTGTTCACCGTGTTGGCGCCAACCGCTGCCAGCTGCATGTTGCCGGTGATCGTGCCATCGTTCTGCACGGTGTTGGAACCGCCGGCAGCGCTCTGGATCACGCTGGCGAACGTCGAGCCGCCATCCGACTGTATGGTGCCGGTGTTGTTGATGTTGACGTTGCCGTCGGTCGCGACGCGGATGGTCGGATCGAACAGCGTGCCGTCACCCTGCACCAGACCGGCGTTGGTGATGGTCACGTTGTTGTCGCCCAGCAGCGAGAAGCCGGTGACCTGAACCGCGGTGCCGTTGTTGGCGAGCACACTGCTGTCCGTGCCGACGTTGACGAAGATGTCGTTGTTGGCGAAGGGCGTCGAAATATCGATGCCGTTGCCGTTGGTCGCCGTCAGCGTCTTCCCGTCTGCCAGGCTGACCGAGATGTTGTTTTCGTCGGTCGTGTTCACACCGCTGAGGGTGCGGAAAATGGTGACGCCATCGTCAGCCGCCGTAGCATCCGCGCCCAGCGTGACGTCGATCTTCCCGCTGCCGCCGATCTTGGTGACGTCCACCGCATCGTCGCCGGCGTTCAGCGTTCCATCCTCGTTCGAGGTGACCGAAATGTTGCCGTTGTTGATGAAGTTGGTGACGTTGATCGCGTCATCCCCCGTCGCCGTGCCGGTGTATCCGCGCACCGCTCCCTTGACGTTCACGGTCGTGTCGCCAGGTCCGATGTTGGTGGCGAGGATGCCGAGGTAGTCCGACTGGATCGAGCCACCCGGGTTGACGTTCACGAACACGTCACCGCCGCCGATGTTGCCGGCGTAGGCACCGACCGCCCAAGCCTGCACGGTGTTGTTGACGTTGCTCGTGGCGTCACCGTTGCCGATGGTGAAGCTCGACACGCCGATCAGCGGCGGATCGATCACGCCGTTGGCCGTGGCCGTAGCGTCGCCGCCGATCGAGAAGGCCGCGATACCATATAGGCCGCTGTCGGCGGTCACCTTGCCGTTGTTTGTCGCAAAGGCGTTGCCGTCGATAGCCGTCGAGATGATGCCGCTGCCGCTCGTAGACTTAATGTCACCCTGCGCCGTCGCAACAGAGTTGCCGCCGATGGCCGTCGAGATGATGCCCGTGCCGCCGGACGTGACGTTGTTGACGTCAACGGTCGAGTTGCCCAGGAACGCCGAGGAGATAACGCCCTCGTCGGCGCTGGTGATGGTGCCTGCGCCGCCGCCGGTCACGCTCGAGTTGCCGCCGAGCGCCAGCGAGAACACGCCGATACCACCGTCGTTCTGCACGTTCTTGCCGCCGAGGTCGACGATCGAATCACCGGTGCCCGAGCCAAGGTCGAGCGCGACGCTGCCGACGCCGAAGAGGCCATTGGCTTTCACGTCACCATGCAGGTTGACCGTCGAGCCGCCGTTGATGGCGACTGCGCCGATACCGGTCGAATGGTCAGACGTCACGGTCCCAGAGTCGATGGTCACATTTCCACCGGCGATGCCGAGGATGCCAACGCCGTCCGACTGAACGCTGCCGAAGGCCGTACCGCCCGCGCCATTGCCGCGGATGATAACGTCCCCGCCGCCTGCAGCGATAATGCCGGCTCCGTTGTCGGAGTCGATGATGCCGCTGTGGTTGATGGTGATGTCATTGACGGCCAGCGCCCCGATGCCGATGCCATTGGTGACATCGATCAGGCCGCTGTTGGTCACGAGAGCATCGTTTCCAGCATCGACAGTGATGCCGTTGCCGATGGCGACGATGGAGTTGAGGCTCGTGTTGGTGACGGTGACATCGTTCGCAGCGACAGCGAGAATACCGTCGCTGCCCGCGTCGATATGGCCGTCGTTTTCGACGATCGCATTATTGCCAGACCCTACGGCAATACCGATGCCGCCCGCATTGATCGTACCGTCGGCGGTATTCTTCGCCGTTGCGTCGCCGGCACTGATGATCTGAATGCCCTGCTTCGCCGCATCGATCGACCCGGAGTTCGTGGCGGTGCCCTTGCTCCCCGTCGGGATAAGGTTCGTCAGCGGATCAGCAATGACAATGCCGGATCCTGTCTCCGAGACGAGTGAGCCCTCGTTAAGCGCCGTAGCATCCCCGCCGGACCATACGTTCATGGCGTTGCCGTAGGCGTTGACGACGTTGTAGTTATTCGCCGTCGCTTTACCGTCCTCGGAGATCACGTTAATGCCGATGCCGGGCGAACCGATGCTAATGCCCCCGATAACTGGTATGTAACCAGGAATGCTGAGGCTATCGCCCGCTCCGGTCGCAGTTATCGTGCCGTGGTTATTCACCGTGGCATCGTGGCCGGCGCCCTCGGTCCAGACGAACACACCGTAGGCTGAACCTGAAACCACCGAGTACTCAGTGACGTTGACCGTGGCCGTTGCGTTAGCCCCGCCAATTGGCAATTGGACGCCGGCGCCCGATACATAGCCAGCAACGAGAACGCCAGCTTGGCCGACATCGAAGCTAAGAATCGAAACGGGCGGACCATTCACGATGGCCGCATTTCCAATTGTCCCATCGCCCAACTGCAGCGTGTAAGCAGACTGCGCGGGTGTCGGCTCTACCTCGATGCCGTTGCCGTCGAAGCCGGTGGTAACATCCAACGTGTCAGCCATGGCCCGGGGCATCGCCAGCAGCAGGACGGCTGCGGCCGCGCTGCACATGAGCGCGGCTCTGAAGCTTCGTCCGATATGTCGGCTGGGTGGTGCCGGTGGCCGGCGAGTTTGCTCGAAGGCGCGATCGGCAATGGCGCGAGACGCAATTCCACTCGCTACAGGAACGCAACGCATACAAACCCCCAACATGAACTCTACGCAACTGACGCCCAATTATTCTGGGCACTAAACTGACTTCCATTCCGACCATCGGGCGCGCGGCCCTTAATCGGTGCCCCTCTCGGGGGGCCAAATTCTCGACGCCGCAGAAAATGAAACTGGCGTCCCTCTCCCCTTAGAGATGCGGGTGCCGTCGCCGGCTGAAATCCGCATCGCTCCCGACCGCCGCGGAAATAATTGGCTCCGATCGGTTGCAACTCAGAATAAGTACAACTCGCTCGTCCGGAGCAAGATGATTCGTTGACTGAACATTAGATGGACGCGGCTAGTTGCGCCTTAGTCACTAGCGGATAAATGCCAGTTCTATAAGGGTTTTCACGCTGCTCGAGCCGATCGGACGTTGCTCGCTCTATTCGAAGAAATAGGTTTCGTTGCCGACGAATTTCTGCCCGGAAACGGCCCCATCTATCCGAAGCAATAGGGTTCGCGAGCCGCTGAATTTCGCCCCGGATGGGCTGGGACCAGCCGCCTCATGCCGCCAGCGGAATTGGCAGCGGTCACCAGTGCCGAACGTCGCCAGGAGGCTCAGACCGGAAGTGAGCGGCACGTCCACTTCGTTGGCCTCGATTCTCAGAAACGCATCGATAGGCCGAGGAAGGGATTGTATCGGTCCGCCGGTGCCTGCAGGCCGAAGTTCATGCCGCCGTCCAGCTGCAGATTCTCGGTGAGCGAGTAAGTCCAGCCGGCGCCAATGATGAAGATGTCACCGCGAGGGTCATCGAAGCCGAGCACAGTGGCAAATTCCGCGTAGGTCCCGAACTTTTCGGTCCACTCATAGGATAGCGAGGCGCTCATAGGGTATTCTGTATGGTGCCCGCGTTGCTCCTCGTTGGCGACGGCCTCGGCCGCCACGTTGATGCCAAGTTCGAACTTGCCCGGCAGCTTCAATTGGGCAAAAGCGGCCAGGCCGCCCTCGGGCCGCTCGACGCTGATCCCGTTGTCTGCATCGGTCGGAACGACGATGAATGGCAGAAGCGCGAAGGCAGAGCCAAGCTTGTCGAAATTGTCGTTCCCCCACAGATTGGCTTTGAGGCGCACGTCGAGGCTGCCCACGCCGGACTGCGTCGGTGAGACCTCTCCGTGCGCTTTGATGAGGCCGAACGGCTCCCAGACGAGACTGAGCTCGACGTCGTTGGTGAGGCCGATGCGCAGGTTCGTATACATGAAATCATAGACGTCGCTCTCGGCGCCATCGAGATCGGGCCGCGAGCGCGCATAGCCGAAGAGCGTGCTTTCCGTTTGGAAGTGCCCGGCATCCACGGTGAAGGGGACCTCGGTGATGTCGGGACGATCCGTCGTCATCTCGCGCATGAGGCGCGCTGGCGTGGGATTGAACAGCCAATATTGCGATTTTTCGGCCGCAGCAGCGCCCCGCTGCGACGTCACAACAAATAGCGCGAAAGGTATGGCCGCTGCGATGATCTTGTGCACGAGTCGCCTCAGCGTCGAAGGATTGAGCTTCTGAAAGCACTCACGCGCACTGTGACGAGAATCACCCCCGGGCAATGCTACACGCGCCTTGGTGGCAGACAAAAATCGGGTTGCTAGGTGACGCTGGGGTTACGGCGCCCTGTCCTCTCGCGCACGCGACGAGGGCACCTCTTCTGTACGCAGAAGGTGGATGACAAGGTCGACGGGTGCGATCTCGTACCCATCTTGTTTCCCTAAACCGTGCGGCGACGCAGGCCGCCGCGTGCTGTGAACAGGAAAGCCAGAAGAAAAACCGCCATCTGGATCAGCACGATGCAGGGGCCCGTGGCACCGTCGATATGGAAGCTGACGAGCGTGCCGGCAATGCTGGAGCCAATGGCGATGGCGGCGGCAATGGCCAACATGCGCCCGAACCGGTCGCTCAGCAGAAAGCCGGTGGCGCCGGGAGCGATGAGCATCGCCACGACGAGGATGATCCCAACCGCTTTAAGGGCCGCAACGATGGTCAAGGATAGAAGCACCAGGAAGCCGTAGTGCAGAGCTTGCACCGGCAGTCCGATCGCGCGCGCATGCTGCGGATCGAAGCAGTAAAGCATGAGGTCGCGCCGCTTGATCAGCACGATGAGCAACGCCGCCCCGGCGATGATCCCCGTCTCGATCAGATCCTGCACCGTCACACCGAGCATGTTGCCGAACAGGATGTGATTGAGGTGCTGGTCGGTCTCGACCTTGGTGAACAGCACGAGGCCGAAGCCGAACATGCCGGAAAAGACGATGCCCATCACCGTATCCTCCTTCACCCGGCTGTTCTCCTTGAGATAGCCCGTCGCCAGCGCACAGCCGAGGCCTGCGGCGAATGCCCCGATAGACAGCGGCAGCCCGAGCACGAAGGCGATGACGATGCCGGGCAGCACCGCATGCGAGATGGCGTCACCCATCAGCGACCAGCCTTTGAGCACCAGGTAGCAGGACAGCACCGAGCAGACCGCGCCGACCAGGACCGCGACGACGAGTGCGCGTTGCATGAATCCGTAGCTCATCGGCACGGCGACGAAGTCGATGATCGCGCTCATGACCGCTCCGTAGAAATATTGGAGCCGCTGGCCGCCGCCGCCACCTTTCGGCGCGCGGCAAGCATCCCGTGCTTGGGTGCGAACAGGAAGGCGGCGAGGAAGACGAGCGTTTGCAGGGTGACGATCACGCCCCCCGTGGCACCATCCAGGAAGTAGCTGAGGTAAGCGCCGACGAAGCTCGTAAGAGTTCCAATGGCAATGGCTATGAGCAGCAGCCGCGGGAAGCGGTCGGTCAGCAAATAGGCTGTGGCGCCCGGAGTCACCACCATGGCGATGACGAGGCAGGCCCCGACCGTCTGCAGAGCCGCCACCACCGCGGCTGACAGCAAGGTGAAGAACAGGACCTTGAGGCGCGCAGGATGCAGACCGATCGAACGCGCATGTCCCTCATCGAAAAAGACGACCATGAGGTCCTTCCACTTGAAGAGCAGCACGGCAAAGGTAACGAGGGAGATGATCACCACTTGGTTCGCGTCCTCGTCGGCGATGCCGAGGATGTTGCCAAGGACGATCGACTGCACATTCACCGACGTCGGGTTGATGGAGACGAGCAAAAGTCCGGCAGCGAAGAAAGAAGTAAAGACGAGACCGATGACGGCATCCTCGCGCAGCCGCGTCTGGCTACGCACGAACGTCATTCCGAGCGCCGCGAGCAGGCCGGCGACGAAGGCGCCCGCCGCGTAGGGAAATCCGATCAGGTACGCCGTGGCGACGCCGGGCACGATTGAATGGCCTAGCGCGTCGCCCATCAGCGACCAACCCTTGAGCATGAGGAAGGCGGACAGGAACGCGCAAGTAGCGCCGACGAGTGCCGACACCCACATGGCTTTGAGCATATAGTCATAGCCGAACGGCGTGAGCAGATGCTCGATCATTCACCTTTTCCTTCGCCGCGTCGCAGCGGTTCGTCGTTGGTCTTGCGACTGCCGTAGAAGACAACTGGCCGCTCGTCGTCCGTTAAGACGGTTACGCCTCGGCGATCGTCATCCTGATGCAATGTTTGCCCTTCGAGACGGAAGTGACGGAGCACGCCGCCGAACGCCTGCTCGAGGTTTGCCTGCGTAAAGGTGGTGGCTGTCGGACCTGCTGCGAGGACCGTGCGCAACACAAGAACAACCTGATCGCAAAAGTCGGGCACGCTGCCGAGATTGTGGGTGGACACGAGCATCAGATGGCCTTGGCTCTTGAGCTCACCCAGCAGATCGATGATGGCGCCCTCGGTCTTGACGTCGACGCCGGTAAACGGCTCGTCGAGCAGGATGATGAGACCCTCCTGCGCCAGAGCGCGGGCGAGGAACACGCGCTTCCTCTGTCCACCCGACAGCTCCCCGATCTGTCTACGGCGGTAGGCCGTCATGCCGACACGCTCCAGCGCCTCGTCCACCTTGTATCGGTCAAACTTCGACGGCCGCCGTAGGAAGCCCATGCGCCCATAGCGGCCCATCATCACCACGTCATCGACCAGAACCGGGAAGTTCCAGTCGACATCCTCCGCTTGCGGGACATAGGCGACGAGGTTGCGCTTCTGGGCTTGGCGCGGAGTGAGGCCGGCGATGCGAATCTCGCCGGCCGATGGCGGCACGAACCCCATGATCGCCTTGAACAGCGTGGATTTGCCGGAGCCGTTGACGCCAACAAGGCCGCAGATCGTGCCGGGACCCAGCTCGAAGGACGCATCCCGCAAAGCTGTTGTCCCGTTGGGGTAGGTAACCGATACGCCACGCACCGAGATCGATGCGATGAGATCGGCGCCGGGCGTTCGCTCCAACATCCCCGTCACGATCCAAAACCGTTGGCGATAGTCTGCACGGTGACCTCCAAGAGCTTCACGTACGAAGGCACGGGACCATTCTCGGCGCTGAGGCTGTCGACGTAGAGAATGCCGCCGTAACGCGCACCGGTCTCCTTCGCCACCTGCTTGGCTGGTTTGTCGGAGATTGTGCTTTCGCTGAACACCACGGGAATCTTCTCCTTGCGAACCGTATCGATGACACGCTTCACTTGCTGAGGCGTGCCCTGCGCGTCGGCGTTGATCGGCCAAAGGTAGAGCTCATTCAGTCCGTAATCGCGGGCGAGATAGCTGAAAGCGCCCTCGCTGGAGACGAGCCAGCGCTGGCCTTTCGGGATTGTGGAAAGCCGCTGGCGTAACGGCCCATCCACCGCCTTGATCTGTGCGACATACGCAGCAGCGTTCTTGGCGTAGACTTCGGCATTGTCGGGGTCGTGCCTGGCCAGCGCCTTGCGGATGTTCTCGACGTAGATCAGCGCGTTCGACGGCGACATCCAGGCGTGCGGGTTGGGCTTGCCGGTGTAGGGCCCTTCCTTGATACCCATCGGTTCGATGCCCTCGGTGACAACGGCGCTCGGCACGTCCTCTACGTTGTCGAAGAACTTCTCGAACCAGCGCTCCAGGTTCATGCCGTTCCACAGCACGAGGTCGGCCGACTGCGCCTTGACGATGTCGAGCGGCGTCGGTTGGTAGTCGTGAATCTCAGCACCGGGCTTGGTGATCGATTCGACGATGGCCGAGGTGCCGGCGACGTTCTGCGCGATGTCCTGGATGACAGTGAACGTGGTCACGACCCGGAACGGCTTCTTCGTCTGCGCGTAACTCGGCGCAGCCAGGTAAAAGCCGGCCATCGCCAGCGCTGTGGCGCCGACGATGAGCCTCCCGATCACGGCGCGACGAGCAATGATGGTCAGGTTCATTTCCATGGCCCCTTTTCTCTGCTGCGAACTACGGAGTGGTTGCAAGGCACTAGAAGCGCCGCGACACGCCAATGAACGGATTGAAGCGGTCGGAGGCTTCGGTGACGCCGACATTGATGCCGGCATCGAGCTGAAGGTTGTCGGTGACAGCGTAGGTGACGCCGGTCGCCACGATGACCTCATCGCCGCGCGGATCATCGGTGTTGAGGGTAGCAGCAATTTCCCAATACGTACCCAGCTTGTCGCTCCACTCGTAGGCGAGCGACGCTGTGGCGATGTACTCGGTGTGGTAGCCGGAGGCGTCGTCGTCCTTCACCCAGACCGCGCCACCATTCAGTCCCAGCCCGAAGTTGTTGGGCAGCGCGAGCGCCAGCGGCACGAGTAGTCCTCCCCCGACGAACTCCGGGCTGATGCCGTTGTCCTCATCGGTCGGCAGCGTGATAAATGGCAGCAGGGCCAGCGCCGATCCTGTCTTCTCGAAAGTATCGTTGCCCCACAGGTTGATCTTGCCGCGAATATCGACACCGCCGATGCCGGAATCCCGGACGGTGAGCCCTCCGGCTGGGCGGCTGCGAGCGGTGCCGTAGGGCTGCCAGACGAAATTGATCTCGGTGTCGTTGGTCAAACCGATGCGGATGTTCGTGGCCACAAACTCGTAGCTAACGGTGACGACGCCGTCCTCGTCCGGGCGCGAGCGCCCGTAGGCGAAGAGATTCGTCTCGATCTGCACGTGCCCGGCGTCGACGGTGAACGGACTTTCCGTGGTGTCCGGCCGATCCGTAGCCATGTCACGGAGCAGCCGATCTGGCGTCGGTGAGAACAGTGAATACCTGCTCTTGTCGGCTGCCATTGATTGTCCTGTCACCCCCAGAGCCAGCACGCACGCCGGTGCAACACGCAGCACGCACACAAAACGCATCACGATCCCCCGAACGCTACACCACATGTGTTAGCTGCACCATCACTAGTTAGGCGCAGCTAATTATCGACTAGTTAGCGTTGACTAACTTTGGTGTCAACCACGACACGCGATAAGCGCGAGGCGCTCGGCAGGAGACGAGATGGCAAAAATTGCAGATCCCGGGCAGGAGACTGCTCGGCGGGCAGAACGGTTTCAGCGCGTGCGCGACGCGCCAGAGCGAGGTGGCCGAGCACCACGTCGAACTCATTACCGAACTGATGGAAGAGAGGGGCGAAGCGCGGCTCGTGGACCTCGCCGAGCGACCTGGCGTCACCAAGGTGACCGTCAACAACACGATCCAGCGGGCTGAAACGCGGCGGCCTAGTCACCAGCCAGCCCTATCGCGCCATCTTTCTCACTGCCAAGGGGCGCAAACGCGCGTCCTCATCGCGCGAGCGTCACCTAGTGGTCAGGGACATTCTGATTGCCCTGGAGTGGATGCCAATACGGCCGAAGACGACGCAGATCGCATCGCGCATCACGTCAGCGGAACGACCCTTGCTGCATTTGGTAGATTTCTCGGCGAGGCGCGAAGTGTTCCCATCCGGAAGTCGACGCCTCGCCTCGAGATTACCAACGGTGCCGGATACCGGCGAGGAAGGTGCGCCGCTCGCCAAACTCGCAGTAAAAGCCCGAGCTGCAGCTCGAATAGTATTCCTTGTCGGCAAGGTTCCAGACGTTGAGCGTCGCTTCCGATCCTGTGAGATAGGGGTCCAGCTTGCCGAGATCGTAGCTCAACGCTGCATCCACGAGCGTGTATCCATCTGCCTTGAGCGTGTTTGCGTCGTCCGCGAAGCTCGATCCGACAACGCGAACGCCTGCACCGAGTGTGAGGCCATCGAGGGTGCCGAAGCGGAACCCGTAGTTGACCCACACGGATCCGAAGTACTCGGGAGCCGCTTGCGGCCGCTTGCCGATCGACGAAACTGTCGTGGATTTGGTCACTTCGGTGTCGAGCAGCGTGAGGGCCGCAATGAGGCCGAGTCCTTCCGTCACGTTGCCGCGGGCCTCGAACTCCAGCCCGCGCGAGCTGATTTCGCCGATCTGAGTATAGAGCCCTGACAGCGTGCCGGCCTTCTTGACGTTTTGCTGGGTGATGTCGAAGGCGGAGAAGGTGAACAGCATGGGGATGAATGTCGGCTGATACTTGATGCCCACCTCGTACTGCTCGCCCTTACTCGGGATCAGCGCCTTGTTGGTGCTTTCATCAACGCCGGTCTCCGGCTCGAATGATGTCGAATAGCTGGCATATGGCGCAATGCCGTTGTCGAACAGATAGAGCAGCCCTGCGCGATAGGTCGTTGCCTCGCTGTCCTGGGACTGCACTGCTCCGCCGGTGGGCTCTGTCACCTGCTCGGTCCAGTCATGACGCACCCCGACAAGGGCCCGCCAATTGCCGAGCGCGATCTGATCTTGCGTGTAGATTCCGGTCTGGTCGAGACTCTGGTCTCCCGACGTGAAGCTCAGGAACGAGCCGCTGACGGGCGATCCATATTGCGGATCGATCACGTTGATCGGGGTAACGGTGAAGTTGGCCTCGAACAGTGCGCTACTGTCGGCCCGCTGCGTATCGATGCCTGTCAGTACGCGGTGACGCAGCGCTCCGGTCGAGAAATCGAACTGGAGCTGGTTGTCGGTCGTGACGTTGCTTGCCTCCTCAATTGATTTGGCCGCCAGCCGGGAGATGTCTCCGGTGACAGACGGGCCCGTATAAATCTGTATGCCCGCGAAATCGAGGTCGAACTCTGCGTAGCGAAGTGCTGATCTAAAGAGAACCGCACTGTTGAAGCGATGCTCGAATTGATACCCGATACCCGCCTCCTTGCGATCAAAATGATCGTAGGAGGGATCGCCCGGGTTGAACTTCGAATTCAGGTAAGGCTGGAACTGAGGCGCAGCAAGTGACTTGGCATAAAGAGAGTTGAAATAGCCGCCTTCGGGGTCGGCCTGGTAGAAGCCCGACAAGGTGAGGCGTGTATCCGCGCTCGGCTGCCAGGCGATGGCCGGCGCGATGGCGAAGCGCTGCTCGTCGACGTCATCGTAGCGCGTGCCTGAATCCTTACCGATCGCGGTGAGGCTATACTGGAGCGTGCCCTCCTTATCGAAGGCGCCCTGCGTCGTGTAGCCAGCCTGCACGCGACCGTAGCTCCCCATTTCAAAGCGCAGCTCATTGTAGGGTTCCGGAGTCGGAGCGCGGCTCACCATGTTGACGAGGCCGCCGGGGCTGACCTGTCCGTAGAGGAGCGCCGAAGGCCCTTTCAGCACGTCGATCCGGTCGAGGAGAAACGGATCAATCGACATGATGCCGAACACCTGGCCCTGCGGCAGTCTCATTCCGTCAAGGAACCGCACGTAATTGCCGCTCGTGGAGAATCCGCCGAAGCCGCGTAGGAAGATGTTGTCGTAGCGGGCGTTCTGCTCGAAGCTCGCCAGCACGCCGGCGGAATAGCCGAGCGCTCCGCCGACCGTCTGCTGGTTCTGATCGTCGAGCTGTTTGCGGGTGACGGTCGAGATCGCTTGCGGTGTCTCAATCACCGGCGTGTCGGTCTTGGTGGCGGAGAATGTGTCCGCCGGCTGGTAGGTGTTGCGCGTCGATGCCGATGTTCCGTCGCGTTGGACGGGAGCCGGCGCAGGCTTGGCTGGTGCGGCTGCCTGCTTCGTCGACGGCGCCGCCTGCTTCGCTTGTCCAGCCGACTTTGCCTTCTTGGTCTTCGCCGGTTTTGGCTTGGAAGTTCCCTCGACGACTAAGGGATCGAGCTGGGTTGAGGCAGGCGCTGGATCCTGCGCATGCGCATTGCCAGCCACAAGAATGTACCCGACGGCAGCCAGCCGTCTCGAACGCCAACTCATACGCAACCCCCAACGCGAAACTAGACACTGCTGTCAAAGTCGAATAACCAAACGGGACCGTCCCGTCCAGTTTATTGTATACGTACGCAGTATGGTTTCTGAGCGATGACGCGAATCTGCCACACGAGAAGGGTCCGCTCGCCGGTCGCGGCGATGCGGCACGACGTTGAACTGGGGGAGCTGTTAGGAGGACCGGTTTGGGCAATCGCTTGAACGAGAAGATGCCTTCGGCCGCAGCCACGGACGCAAAGCGCGAGCACGCACGCGGCAAGCTTGCTCCGCGTAGCGATAACATGGTGCGCATCATAGATGCCGCAGCAGCGCTGTTCGCGGCGCAGGGATTCGCCGCAACGTCGATGGAGCAGGTCGCGTCGGCTTGCCAGGCGGGCAAAGACACGATCTACCGCCGCTTCCCCTCTAAGCTCGCGCTGTTCGGCGCCGTGCTGGAGCATGCGCACATGCGTTGGGTGACCGAACTCGGGCGCTTTACCGAGCGGTTGCCGAAGGACGGGGATGCGCTTGATCGGCTGAAGCGAGTTGCCCGCTGGTTTTTAGAGGTCAATCTCGATCCGGAGCTCATTGCCTTCAAGCGTATCTCAATCACGGAGTCATATGTCTTCGCCGGCAAGGTGCAACCCGGCGCACAGGACGATCCCTTCATGGAGCTTCTGATGGGCTACGTGAAGGAAGCACAGGATGCCGGGCGGATTGCTGCCGGCGACCGGTGGTTCATCGCCACGCAGCTCGTCCACAGCGTCGTGTCCCTTCCCCTCAACGAGACCTTGGTCGGGAGCACGGCCTATGCCGCAAAGAATGCGCGCGACCGGCATTTCAAAAAGGCATGGGAGCTATTCTTGAGTGGCGCAGCAGCGCGATAAAGTGTTGGAGGGAAATGTGCACCAAGCGAGCCTGCGGCGCTGGAACTGGATTCACAAGTGGTCGAGTCTGATCTGCACGCCGTTTCTGTTGCTGCTCTGCATAACTGGTTTGCCGCTGATTTTTCATCACGAGATACACGAGCTGACCGTCGATCTCGCGCAGCCTAAAGCGCCACTTCCAGACAATCCCGCTAGCCTTGATGTCGTCGTGAGCAATGGCCTGGCGCGAATGCCCGGCAAGGTCGTGCAATACGTAAGCTGGGACGATGAGCAGCCGGGCGTCGTGCTTCTCACCGTCAACAATTCACCCAACGGCGACCCTGGCACTAGCCAGGTCGTTCGCATGGATGCCGGAACTGGTACGTTTCTAGATCAGCCCGAATTTCAGAGCGGCATCATGCAGGTGATCTTGCAACTGCATGTCGATATGTTTGCTGGCCTACCGGGCAAACTGTTTCTCGGTGTGATGGGAATTCTTTTTTGCGTGGCAGTGGTATCCGGCTTCGTGGTCTACGGGCCATCGATGCGAAAGCTGTCGTTTGGCGAGCTGAGGTTCAACCGCGTAAACCTCGTTCGCTGGCTCGATGTGCACAACCTCGCTGGGATACTTCTCATCGCCTGGACGCTGGTGGTCGGGTTTACCGGCGTGATTAACACCTGGGCCGATCTCGTGCTGCAGCTGTGGCGATACGACCAGCTCTCGGAAATGGTGGGCGATCATCAAGCCCGCGCGCGGCCCGAGACTCTCAGCTCTTTCGACAAGGCAGTGGCCATCGCCGAGCAGAAAGAGCCCCACATGCGACCATCAGTTGTTGCATTTCCGGGCACGCCCTTCACCTCGGAGAGCCACTACATCATCTTCATGAAGGGCAACACACCGCTCACCGCGCGGCTGGCGAAGCCAGTGCTGATCGATGCGCAGACGGGCGAGTACGCTGACTCGCGCGACATGCCTTGGTACGTAACCTCGCTGTTGCTTTCACAGCCGTTGCATTTCGGAGATTACGGCGGCATGCCGTTGAAGATCATTTGGGCGATCCTCGATGTCGGAACGATCGCGGTGCTTGTGACCGGCCTCTACCTTTGGATCGCACGCCGCGAACGCAGGTCAGCGCGTCTTGCCGGCACTGACAGACAGGAAGCCAATCCGCTTCTGGCAGGTGAGTGATGGCGAGCTTCGGAACGTACACACTTCCCGCAACACTTGCGCTTCTCCAGACGTGTGGACTGCTGCTCGCGCTGATCGCCGATGGCCGCTGGGAGTGGCTGGCCTGGGCGCTCGTCGCCGCCCCATGCTTGGTCTTTGCGGCCTCAGTCTTGCGCCAGATCAGACAAGCAACGGACTGAGAAATCCCCCTTAAGCTCGCAGGGAACTCCGTTGTAATAATCCGCCTTGGCTCACGAATGGGCGCGCACTGAATAGCTCGCTGCGGAACGAGGCCACGGCTGATCTAGTATCTCTGCATCGAATTATATACGACGCGATTGAGATTGCGCAGAAGCTCGACATCCGACAACGGACTCACGTTCGCGAGCGGACTTGGTCGGCGATCGTCGCCCTGTTTTGGCTACCCCGCCGCTGGGCGCGCACTGCGGGCCAGTCTACCGAACGCAACGTTGGCGCTGCCGACGTCGCTGCCGCGAGACCGCCAAGCGAAGTCGCAAGGCCCTCTAGAGGCTCGTCGCGAGCTACCACCCAAGCTTGACGCCGATCTTGCCGTTGTAGGCATCGCCCTCGGCACCGGCACCAAGCCCTATCTGGTAACTCGCCGATGCGTAGATCGCCGTATCGGCCGAGACCTGCGCCGTGAATCCGGCATCGAGCGCCAGAGTTGGCCCGAACAGGTCAGCCGTGAACGGAACGAAACCCTGCTCCGACGAGAACGACGTCGTCGGATCGCCGAGGAACTCGTACCAGAGACTAGGCCGCACCCAGCTCGTGAACACGCCTGACGCCACGCCGCCAAATTCCGCCATGCTCGACGTCTTCACGAAGCGCGCACCGATCCGACCCAGTAGCGAGTTCGCATTCGCGAACCGTACCGCCGCGCCGATGTCGGACGCATCACTGATATCGACCGTCTGGAATGCAACCTGCGCCTGCGGCTCTACCGAGAACCCACCCGAAAGCAGCAGCGGATAGCCAGCCTCTAGCGAAGCGCCGACACCCGCTCCGTTGCTGGTCAGCTTGGGAAGGCGCGTCGATTTCGCATCTGTGTCGTACCAGGTACCGATGAGAAGCGCGTCGAGATAGGCGCCTTCCGCGGTGAAGTGGGTCCAGTATCCGCCGAAGCTGTAAGCCATGAACGTGTCGCGGCCAGCGTTGCTGCCGTCGAAATGGTCGACATCGCCGGTCGCGTTGCCGATCGCGAAAAAAGCCCCTGCCCGGTCGCCAGCCCCACTCGCCTCACCGCTGCGGAAGAAATCGCTTCCCGCCTGCAGGGCCCAGAAGTCGTAGTCAAAGGCCGGACCATCGCCATAGATACCGAGCGCATGCCCGTCATGATCTCCGTGCTGGCCGATGACGCGGCCCCAGCCGCGCTCCGCGTTGCCTCCGAAGCCGGAGAACTCATCCCCCATACGCTCGTGCAGCGTGTCGAGCATCAACCGACCATAGAGCAGCATCATCGCTGGCAACGCGGTGTAGAGCGAGGCTTCCGAACGGTAGGCAGGCGTATCGTCCTCGAGTGTGGAGCGCAGATACCAGTTGTCAGGAGCCGAGCCATCGGCCGCGCCACGGTAGAGCGAGTATTCGTAGGGGCCAGCGACGACGGGTCCCGCGAGCGCGAACGCTCCGGCTGCTGTGGTGGCACCATTCACCGTATCGATGATGAGAATGCCGCTTGCGACAGTCTTGGCTCCGGAACCGCCGACATTAGTGATCGCAATGCCGGTGCCGCCGGTCGCGGTGCCGGAATCTATGACGAGCTTGTCAGATGGCGAGGCGTCCGAGCCAAGCCGCGTGTCGAGTTGCAGTCTGCCCCCTTGGCCAACGTAGCTGCCGACGACTGTAAGCGTGTCGCCGGGACTACCGTTGGCGAGGTCGATGGTCCCGGCATTAGTGACGAGCACGAGTTGCCCGCTAGTGAACGGCGTAATGGCGCTACTGGCACCATCGGCATAAAGCGTGCTCGAAGCATCGATCGATAGGGAGCCTGTGCCAGTGTCGGCGCCCCCAAGCACGAAGTCGCTATCGAGCGCGACGTATGAGCCGCTGGCGAGCGCGACTGTCTCCCAGTTCTGGAATCGAGCGATGCCGGAAATGACTGAATGCGCAAAGCTGAGGAGATCGGTACCCGCTCCGCCGTCAATGAGCGTCGTGCCGGCGAGGTTGGCAGCACCGAGGTTCGACAGCGTCGCCCGATCGGCTCCTGCACCCAGACCGATGGACCCGGTGATTGCGCCGCCGCTCCAGGCAAACGTGTCGGTGCCCGTCCCCGTAGTGACGCCGTTTCCGATCGTTCCACCCGACATCGTAAAGCTGTTGGTGCCGTTGCCGAGATCGACCTCGCCACCGATGCTGCCCCCGACGAGAGTGAACGTATCGTTATTCTGCCGCGTAACGACGTCGCCGACGATGGTTCCGCCTGACATGAAGAAGACGTTGTTGCCGACGTTCATGTCGACTGAACCGATCGTGCCGCCTCTAATCGTCGCGGAATCGCCGTCCGTAAAGGCGCCGACAATAGTTCCGCCCGTCATGACGAACGTGTCGAGCCCGCCGCCCTGGTCCACCGCACCCACCGAACCAGCGCTCATCGTGAAAGTGTCGACGCCGTCGCCCTGACTGACCGTACCGGCGATGGCGCCGCCGGTCATCGTGAAGAAGTCGACCCCATCGTGGGTCGTTATGCCAGCGCTTGTCGTGCCACCCGTAAAGGTGGTGGTACTAGTGCCGTTGCCGAGAAATTCAAAGTCGACGTAGCTGCCGCTCGCAACCGCGAGCGAATTATTCCCCGCGGGAATGACGATCGGCACATTGACGGGATCGGGCGGGATGGCAGCCTCGCAGATAACGTCGAGGCCACCGCTAATCGGCGCAGCGGAGCATCCGGCTGCTGCCGGGCTCACCCAAAATACCGACAACGGAACAATGAGCGCCAACGCGGCTGCGAGACCCACCGCGCTCCGGTGGAGCAGCCTCTTATCTGTCAGCATCCGGATCAACAAATATTGCGGGTATGGGAACGCGCCTCAAAGGCAACCGCTTAACGAATCACACCCTTAGATTACATCTCCGCTGCCTAAGTCGTCTTAGTCCGTCGCCAAAATGCGCCAAGTCGCAATCGAGTGACGGCTGGACCGTGCCAGCGGAGCGACAATCGGGTTCGACAATCGCCAAGTCCAAGCGATGCCTGCGGGCAGCCTGACTGAATGAATTGGGGCAAATCCGGCACCCGGCGCGCAGCCTATGGACTGACGCCAAAACGGTGCGCTCAGCGCGTCAATGACTGGATCGCTTGCGCAGCCAATTGACACCCAAGCGGAACGGCAAAAGATTGGTCGGAGCGAGAGGATTTGAACCTCCGACCCCCAGTCCCCCAGACGCGCGTGACCAAGAACCACTGCTCTAAGTTGGTTCAAAAAACGGGGCGAGCCGACTGACCTTCCAAGTATTTTTCGTCTCTTATTGTGCCACTACTATAGTCTCTTATTGTGCCACTACTATAATGGTATCCCAAGGGGCGATGTCTCCAAATCGGTGCCAAACCACACCACAGGCAGCCGAGCGGGGCCGGTCCAGTAGTTGGTCGTGTTCCATTGTCTGTCTCCTTTCTTGAGAGACAGAGCAGCATGCGCCTAATGCAATAGAAAATTTGATCTCGCGATCGGGTATGGCCAACTTCTCATGAGCGGCTAGCCGTACGGGGCACCATCTAGGTACGAAGGTTGCCTGCTTACTCTGCCAGTCCAGCTTTCCGCAGGCCGTCGGCGAATATCGAAAGGTGCTCAGGGCGCCTGATCGGCAACCAATCCGTAACATTTGAAATGCGTAGCGCTGGATCGAGCCGCCGCAACTCGTCGATTGCGCGACTAGCGTCCTCGCGGCGACCTCCAAGTGCTCGCGTCACGGCGATCAGTGCCACGACCATGAGAAAGCTAGGCAGATTGCTGTATGAGCGTTCCGCCCATACAGAAGCCTTTTCGACCCGACCAGCAAACAGGTGCGCCATCGCGATGCCGGCCTGCATACGATAGAGTTCTGGGTCGACGGGGCTCAATCGCATAGCTCGCTCGAAATGCGCGATGGCGTCTTCGCATTCACCGTGCCAAGTCCGAAGGAAGCCTCCCAGAAACCAGGCTGAAGCCATATTCGGGTTGAGGAATACGGCCCTGTCGAGGAGCGCGATGCCGCTATCGAGGTCACCGGCAAGATGCGCAAGCGCATGACCACCTCGCGTCAAAGCTACCGCGTCGTCCCTGCCCAGTTCTGCGGCTAGACGCGCCAGACGAATCCCCTCGGAGGTTTCCAGATCGCGATCTTCGGTCCAGCCGTTCACCTTGCGCCAGAAATAGGACCACGCGGCCATCGCATGCGCCGCCGCGAATTCGGCATCGAGTTCGGTAGTTCTCCGGAAGAGTGTCAATGCTTCGGCTATTGACTCCTTTGTGCCCCGATGCATGAGGGCAACCCCGCGCAGGTAGCAGTCGTAGGCATTCAGATTTGCGGTCGGTTTTTTCTTGGCGCGCTCGATTTCGGCCAATTCCAGCTGTGGAGCGATCGCACCAGCAACCCTCGCTGCGATCTCATCCTGCAGTTCAAAGATATCCTCGTGCCGCCCTTCGAACCGTTCTGCCCACAGGTGCGCGCCGGTCGAAGCCTCGATGAGCTGTCCCGTGATGCGAATGCGATCGCCTGCCTTGCGCAGGCTTCCCTCCAGCAAGTAGCCAACGCCCAATTCCTCACCTACCCTCACAAGGTCGACCTCGCGACCCTGATACGTAAAGCTCGAGTTTCGCGCGATCACGAACAGCCAGCGAGCGCGCGATAACGCCGTGATGATCTCCTCTACCACACCGTCGGCAAAGTAGGCCTGCTCGGGGTCGCCGCTCAGATTTTGGAACGGCAGAACGGCGATGGACGGCCTGATCGGAAGCGGCGGTACAGGACGTGGTGTGTCTAATGCCGGGCTTGAAGCTCCGCCCACGTCGCGCTCGGATGCGGGAACTTCCGTGACTTCTCCGACGAAGCGGAAGCCCTTACGCGGAACAGTGCGGATCAGCCGTTGATCCTCGCCGCTGTCGCCGACGGCTTTGCGAACCGCGTTGATATGGCTCGTGAGGGTCGACTCCGAGACGATGCGGCCCGCCCACACGTCCTCAAAAATCCGGTCCTTACTGACCACACGATCACGATTCTGGATCAGATAGAGAAGCAGGTCGAATACTTGGGGCCCAACCGCAATCGCCTTCGAGGCCCGCGTAAGCTCGCGGCGCTCGGGGTCGAGGACACAATCAGAGAACAGGAATTGCACGTTGGACTCCGCCTGCAGCGATCCCGAGAGAGGTCGCATGATTGGATAGCATAGGGCCAGTCCCAGCCGGGGCTTTGGACGCTTTTCCAAGGTAAACTAAAGGGTATTTGAAGGTAGCCGCAAAGCCTTGCCGCGGCACCCGAGGCATTCTTCATCCAGTGGCGACGCCAGCGCGTCATGCCGTCGGAACCTTGGAGAATTTGCCATGAAGATCGTCGTTATCGGGGGAACTGGGCTGGTCGGATCGAAAGTGGTCGGACTCTTGCGTGGCAAGGGCCACGATGTGCTCGCGGCCTCGCCCAATACGGGCGTCAACACCATAACGCGCGTAGGCCTGGCAGAAGCCCTATCCAATGCAGACGTCGTCGTCGACGTTGCGAACTCGCCGTCGTTTGAGGACGGCGCGGTGCTGAAGTTCTTCGAGACTGCGGGCCGCAATCTGCTCGCCGCGGAGGCTGCAGCCGGTGTTGGCCATCACGTGGCGCTCTCCGTTGTGGGCGCGGATCGACTGCCCGAGAGTGGCTACATGCGCGCAAAATTTGCGCAGGAGAAGCTCATTCAGGCGTCGAATATTCCATTCACCATCGTGCGCTCGACCCAATTCTTCGAGTTCGTCGACGCGATCACCCAATCGGCTGCTGACCGAAATGCGATCCGGCTCTCGCCGGCTCTGTTGCAGCCCATCGCCTCGGATGATGTTGCGGCGGCGGTGGCCGACGCAGCCTTGAGCAAGCCTGCAAACGGAATCGTGGAGATAGCAGGGCCGGAGAAAATCCCGCTCGACGAACTGGGCCGTTTGTACCTGGCGAACAAGGCAGACAGCCGTCCGGTCGTGGCCGACGTGCATGCCCGCTACTTCGGAACTGAACTCGACGACACTTCGCTCACGCCGGCCGAGGCACCTCTGCTGGGCGTGACCCGCTTTGAAGATTGGCTGCGCCGCTCATCGGCCGAAGCCTGATCTTCTCACTCCACCTGCACCAGCGGGTCACCGCCAGGAGATACCCATGCTGAAAGCATTCTGCATATTCGCGGCGATCGTGCTCGCGATAGCCGCTATCGCCAACGGCACGTTCATGTTGCTCGACCCCGAGCGCTGGTACCTTGATGTGCCCGGCGTGACCACGACCGGACCGTTCAATCAGCACTTCGTTCGAGACATCGGACTGATCTTCCTGCTCCTGGGTGGCTCGTTCCTTTTTGGTACCGCGTGGCCGCAGCTCAGGGTCGCATTCTGGGCCGCGCCCTCGATCTGGCTCGCGGGGCACGCGCTCTTTCACTTTTGGGAAGTGGCCGCCGGCATCTGCGGTCCATCGGCCTTGGTGCGCGACTTTCCGGCGGTGACATTGCCTGCCATCATTGGGCTTTGCATCACAGCTTGGGCGATCGCAGAAGCTCGCAACGGAACGTTCGCGACCGCCGTGGAGGCCGCGTGATGGGCGTATTCGCGGGAAAGGCCGTGATCGTAACTGGTGGCAGCTCCGGTATCGGTCGGGCGGCAGCTTTAGCTTTTGCGGCGCAGGGAGCAAACGTCCTGATAACGGGCCGTCGCGAGGGTCCGCTCGCGGAGGTAGCCGCGGCTCATGCAAACATCACCGGCTTTGTTGCCGACGTGGCCGATCCAGATGACGCCGGCGGCACCATCGCAAAAGCGGTGAACCTGTGGGGCCGCCTGGATGTGCTGGTCAATAATGCCGGCGCGGGAGCCATTCTGCCACTCGAGGACGCGAGCGCGGGTCAGATAGCGAGCATCTTCTCGGTCAATGTTGTCGGGCCCAGTCTCCTGGCCGCCGCTGCGCTCCCCCACCTCGCACAAAGCAAGGGCGCGATCATCAACATCTCGAGCACGTTCGGACACAAGGCAGCTGCCGGGCTCTCGCATTACGCCGCCAGCAAGGCGGCATTGGAACATCTCACGCGGTGCTGGGCTCTGGAGCTTGCGCCCCAGGGTGTCCGCGTCAATTCCATTGCGGCCGGGCCGACCGAGTCCAACGCGCTGACCGGCATCATGGGGCTGTCCCCGGAGGCCGCTGCAGCCATCGAAGCGGAGGAGCGCGAGCACATTCCTCTCAAGAGGCGCGGAATGCCTGACGACGTGGCGAGTTGGATCGTGTCGCTCGCCGGGATGCGCTCGGATTGGGTGACGGGCCAAGTCATCTCCGTCGATGGTGGCCTGAGCGTGACTTGAACGTACCAGCTCGAAATTTCTGATCAGCATTTAGGGGCGTCCAATGGACGAGGAAGCAGCGGGCAAGAAGCGCCGCGCCGCCGATGCGGAAATGGCCCGCGTTCTGAAGACCAAGCCGCTCAACATTGTTTCCGGGCTCGACCCATCCAGCGGCGGCATCGCCCATTGGAAGCATGGCGCGCTACACGACGTCGTCCAGCCGATGGCCGATCATGTGATCATGACGTACATCGACACGATGCAGCCACTGGAGAGACGGGCGGGCAAAAGCGTTGCGAAAGGCGTGGCGCGCCCGGGCGTCGTGACGATCATCCCAGCAGGCACGAGCGCGCGATGGGACATTACGGGCGCCGTCGACGTCGTTCAGCTTTACCTTCCTCAAGCAACGATCGAACGCATTTCTGCCGAGTCCGGAAATGCACCGCCGGCCGAGCTTCTGGAGCGAACCGGCCATCTCGATCCGATTTCATCGCGCCTGCTGACCACCGCCGCGGAAGCTCTCGACGGCCACGCTACGCTGGATGTCATGTTCCGGCAGCAAATCACAGACCTCCTGGCGACGAGGTTGCTAGCTGCCCATGTCGGCGCTCCCATCGTACCGCCAACAGTATCGGGAGGGCTCTCGCCCGGCGTCCTGCGGCGTGCACTAGAGCGTCTGCGCACTGCGAGCGACGCCGACGTATCGCTGGCCGCCTTGGCCGCTGACGCGGGGCTGTCGCGCTTTCACTTCTGCCGCGCCTTCAAGGAAAGCACAGGGATGCCGCCACACGCCTGGCTGCGGCACTACCGCTTGGAGCAGGCAAAGGCCATGCTGTGCGATCCGTCCATGTCAGTCGTCACAGTCGCCGTTGCGCTCGGCTATGCGTCGCAGACGGCATTTGCTGCAGCATTCAAAAAGCTGACGGGCCTATCTCCCAGCCAATTTCGTCGACAGACGATTTGACCGCAATCGCTCTTCAATCGCCGCAATCGCTCTGGCGCACCACCTGACGCAGTTCACTAAATCATCGCCATGCCCACACGCTTTGGGCGAGCGAATGTTCAGTGACTGACCGAAGGAGACTCACATGTTGGACGTAGTTGCGAACCAGAAACCGGGGCGTGCGGTGTCGCGCCCTAACACGCCCGAAGAGTTGGTCCCATCGCGGTACGCGGTGCGGGTCGGCGAGATCAACGTTCTGGTCGTCAGCGATGGAGTACTGCCGCTCCCCACCACGATGTTGGCGCACAACGCTGAGCCGGCGGCACGGGCAGCCTGGCTGGACGACATGTTCCTGCCGCAGGACGCATTCGATTGGGCTCTGAACGTAGCCGTAGTGCGTAGCGGCGACCAGACCATTCTCATCGACGCTGGGCTTGGGTTGGATCCGGACCTGCAGTTGCCGCGGGCCGGACAGTTGGTCAAGCGCCTCGCCGCTGCCGGCATCGATTTAAGCTCGGTGACCGACGTAGTGCTGACGCACATGCACATGGACCATGTTGGCGGGCTGCTCGTCGATGGCGTGAAGGAACGGCTGCGTCCGGACCTGCGAATTCATGTCGCCACCGCCGAGGTCAAGTTCTGGGATGCTCCTGATTTCTCACACACTGCCATGCCGCAGGGCTTTCCCGACGCGCTTCGTGCAACAGCCAAGCGGTTCCTACAAGAATACGGCAGCTATCTGCGAACGTTCGAAGATCAATACGAGGTCGCTCCGGGCGTCGTCGTCCATCGAACCGGCGGACACACCCCAGGACACAGCGTGGTTCGCCTTGCATCTGGCGGAGACGCGCTCACGTTTGCTGGCGATGCCGTGTTCGCTGTCGGGTTCGAACAGCCCGAGTGGCACAACGGTTTTGAGCACGATCCCGAAGAGGCCGCGCGCGTGCGGATCCGCCTTTTGCGGGAGCTGGCCGCAACCGGCGAGATGCTGGTGGCCACGCATCTGCCGTTCCCCTCCGTTGGCCACGTCGCGATCGACGGCGACACCTTTCGGTGGGTTCCGGTCTTCTGGGATTACTGACCCCCAGTGAGCGCATCCGCTTAAGCAACTGGTCGATCGGTTTTGACCTCCTGGCAGACCGATCGACCGCCTCTAACTTTCCATACACACAAGCCGCAGGATTTCCCCCATGCCTATGATCACGACACAGGACGGCACCCAGATCTTCTACAAGGATTGGGGCCCGAAGACCGCTCAGCCCATCGTATTCCATCATGGCTGGCCGCTCAGCGGCGATGATTGGGATACGCAAATGCTCTTTTTCCTCGGCAAGGGGTATCGCGTCATCGCGCATGACCGCCGCGGTCACGGCCGCTCCAGCCAGGTCAGCGATGGGCACGACATGGACCACTACGCTGCCGATGTTGCCGCTCTCATCGAACACCTCGACCTTCGCGATGCGATCCATATCGGACACTCGACCGGCGGTGGCGAGGCAACGCGCTACGTCGCTCGCTACGGTAAAGGCCGTGTCGCCAAGCTCGTGCTTATCAGCGCTGTGCCACCGATCATGGTCGAGACGCCGGCGAGCCCCGGGGGACTACCGATCGAGGTATTCGACGGGTTGCGCAAGGAACTCGCGGCTGGGCGATCCAGGTTCTACCTCGAGTTCGCGAGCGGACCCTTCTACGGCTACAACCGACCCGACGCGAAGCCGTCCCAGGCCGTCATCTGGAACTGGTGGCGCCAAGCCATGATGGGGGGCGCCAAGGCCCAACATGACGGCATCAAAGCGTTCGCGGAAACAGACTTCACCGACGACCTGAAGGTCATCGACGTACCCACGCTCGTGATGCACGGCGACGACGACCAGATCGTTCCGCTCACTAATTCCGCACCGCTGTCGGCGAAGCTTTTGAAGAACGGAACACTCAAGATCTACCCGCATCTGCCGCACGGGATGTGCGCGACACACGCGGATCTCATCAACGCCGACCTGCAGGCTTTCATCACCGTCTGACTTTCCTCGCCGCGCCTCTCCAAACGCGCCGCCCCGGCGGTGGCGCGACGGCGATCTGCGGCCCTTGAAAGGAATTAATACATGCGGATTGTCATCATAGGCGCCGGCTTTGCTGGAATGTACGCAGCGCTCTCGGCGGCACGCTTGCGCGACATCAAGGGTGTTTCGCCCGAGGTGTTGGAAATCATGCTGGTCGCGCCCGAGCCCATTCTGGTCGTGCGGCCCCGGCTCTACGAGCCAAATCCAGAAACTCTGACGGCTGCCCTGGAGCCTGTTTTGAAGGCAGTGGATGTCGTCTATGTCCGAGGTCGGGCAGAGGCCGTCAACGCGTCATGCCGGTCCTTGGTCGTTGCCACCCCCGGCGGTGGTTGGAGTTCCATCCTATACGACCGGCTGATCGTTGCGACCGGCAGCCGTCTGTTCCGCCCGAGCATACCAGGACTCGCGGAACACGCCTTCAGCGTGGACAGTCTCGATGATGCCGCTGCGTTGGATCGCCACCTTGAAGGTCTTGCGAGCCGGCCAGCGTCGGACGCCCGAAATACCGTCGTTGTTGCGGGAGGCGGCTTCACCGGTATCGAGGTGGCGACGGAGATGCCGGCTAGGCTGCGTGAGGTTCTCGGCAAGGACGCCAAGACGCAAGTAGTCATCGTTGAGCGCAACGATGTCATTGCGCCCGACATGGGTACGGAGGCACGCCCGGTGATCGATGGAGCGCTTCGCAAACTCGACATCAAAATGCGCCTCGGCGTCGGTGTTTCCGCGCTCGAGAAGACGAGTGTCACGCTGTCCGATGGTAAGCGGATCGAGACCGAGACGGTCGTCTGGGCAGCCGGAATGCGTGCGGCTCCATTCTCGGCGCAAGTTCCGGGTGAACGCGACAACTTCGGTCGCCTGGTTGTCGATTGCGAGCTGCGCGTCGTTGGAGTTCCGGGCGTGTTCGCGACAGGTGACTCCGCTAAGGCCGCATGTGACAACGACGGAAACTTCGCGCTGATGTCGTGCCAGCATGCGACGCGCATGGGTGCATTTGCGGGCAACAATGCTGCAGCCGAGCTGCTCGGGGAAGCACCCGCGCCCTATCACCAGAAAGCCTATGTCACCTGCCTCGACCTCGGCGAGGCCGGCGCTCTGTTCACACGCGGCTGGGATCACAGGATCGAGCACATTGGCGCTGACGCAAAGAAGCTGAAGCAGGAGATCAATACCGTCTGGATCTATCCGCCGAAGCCCATACGGGCCGAAGCCCTCGCATCGGCTGATCCGCAGCGCGTGACTGATCTTTGAGGCCGCCCCGCGCGATAGACGTCTATCTGGAGATAATAGTCATGTGTCGAGAACCTTCACGATCTATGGCATTTGCCCTACCGCCTGCCAACGTTGCTCACGACGGCTTCGACGGCGTGTCGTCATTTGCCGCTGGAGCTGCACAAAAAACCTGCGGTGGAACATGCCCGACGCGGGCTGCACTACCGGTAGCCGGGCGATGTTCGACTTGCTGCTTGGCGCTGACTTTGGTCCTCCTCGCTCCCGGCGAGAAATTTGAGACTGTAACCTAGCTCCCTTGAAAACTGACGCATGCATCCTGGAGCGCGCCTCGACAGTGACGATCGAGTGGTCGATCTGTACGGCGCCACGATGAGCGGTCGGTCCCAATAACTGCCATTCGCTGCAAGTGGTCGGTGCCAGCTGGACGATCGCCGACCAGGTCCGCTGATTGGGGAAGACCGGTTGGGACAGGGCTGCTGACCTGAGACCCATCCTTCCCCCGCTCAGCCCTGGGTAAGTTGAGTCGTTGAGCCGCTCCCCAACTGGGGTCTGCCAGACTAGATTTTCCTGCCTGTTCCGGAATGCGTGACCGTACGCAGCTGACTGGCCCCCAGCACGTCAGGCGCCAAATTGCGGGCGAATATCAATCAACTGAAGATGGACCATCAGGAACAGTATTTGCTCCTTCAGATGCTGCCCATTGCCCGCGCATCGGCCCCAACCAGCGAGCTGAAGCACTACCGTGCGATGACGCTGATGGTGAGGACGTCCGCGTAAGCGCCGGCGGGCAACCTCTTGGCGGGCTGTTTCGGAGTGACGCCGACCGATAGCGGCGCGTTGGCGATCCCAGAGGGTACGATCACCGTTACGCTCTCCGCATTGCCGGTCGCTGCCAGCTGCGACGTGTCGAGCGTCACCGCCACACCGTTGATCGTCGTAGTGGCGACGTAGTCGAAATATCTCTGGAACGACCCGATGCTGACTGAGCTCGCGTTGGTGACGGCTCCATTTGCCGACGACAGCGTGACATCGGCGGCCCCCGAGCAGGTCACGTCGCCGAACGTCGCAAATTGCTGCACCAGCGATATCGTCGACCCGTTGGAGAAGTCCAGCACGCGCGTGCCACCGTCGAAAGTGGAACCGATCGTGCACGAATCCTCGATCGGAGAATTGTAATGTATCTGGGGGGGCGCGGACTGAAAACCCGTGCTCACGACAAGCACCGCGCCGTCGTAGACTTCGAGGTACGCCGACATGTCGAAGTAGGTTCCGAGAGTGTGATTGCCGTCGGGAATGACCACATAGAGATCGAACTGGCGCGCGCCCCGCGTCACGGGGATGAAGGAACTTGGGCTCATCGTGTAACTGACGACAGACCCGCCGGTCCGCAGCGTCGCAATGGAGTAGTTGATCGACTTCGTGGGATCGCTGAACAACGTCACGCGGCCTGTGGACGAGCGAATGGCGATCCGGCAATCGGCATCGCTGTTGTCGCCCGGACCTGAAAACGTAGCAGTCAGGCGGGTGTAGGCACTGGCCGTTCCGCCGTGTCGCATCGGGGGCGTCGTCTCAGAAATGAAACTGGCGAGGGTGACACTGGTGATGCCGCATGCCGCCCCGGCGGGGGACGGCAGCAAAGACACCACCAGGCCGCACAGGAACGCCAGGATGGGTGTGGCTGGGTGGCACATTTTCATGGCCGGAGGTCTCCGACACGCAGGTTGCCCCGCGCATCGTGAGGAACTTCGACCTCATAAGCCAGATCACCGCTGTCGTCGGCCACTGACAGGACCCAGCGGCCGGGCGCTAGCGAATCGACGGCGAACTTTCCCGACTTGGTCGTGAAGACCGGGACCGTGCGCTCGCCGTCACTCGCCGTTCCCGAGGCGTATCCTAGCGGCTCTCCATCGCCGGCAAGGAGGCGTCCGATCAGAGTTACGTTGTTCGCACTCCCGACCTGTAGGGCATAGCCGCTGCGGTAGGAGGGGTGCACGCCGTAGCTGCCGCTCCCCAGGCTGAGGTCCATGGGAAGGTCTGGCATGTCGTAGACGATCATGCTGTCCGAATGGGGCATAAGATCGCGGACGACGACCGGCCCTAAGCCGTCGGTATAAGCCTTCGGATTGGCGGCGTTGCCGACGACGACGTCCTGATCCTCGACGGTCTCGTGCGGATAGAGAATTGCAAAGCCGCCGTTTCCGCGTAGTGGAGCGGACACTCCAACGTGGCCGTCGGCATAGACGAGCGAAGTTCCTAGACGCGCATACGTCCTGTTCTCGGGCTGCAGGCCCTGTGCCGAACCGGATAGGAAACTCTCAAATCCCGTATCGTGCGAGACTTGAACTTCGGCTCGTTGGCCGCGATAGCCAAGCGATGGCGCAAAGCTCGTCGTGCCGAGATTATCATCGTGAGCGGTGACGCTCGTCATCCATGCCGTCGGACCATCGCTGGTCGAGTAGCCGCCTTGCAGGTAGCTGCGGTTGTTCAGCGACTCGGTGCTGGCGCTGATCGTCGCCCCCTCCCTCGGTCGCCACGACAGGCGCAAGCCCGCCCACAGCTCCGGGTCGGGGCTGTTCGACCGGCTGGCGAGGTCTTCGTCGAGCCATCGGCTGCCGAACGTCTGGTTTGAATACCCGACGGTCGCAGTGAGAGATCCCGTCTCGAAGATGCGCCGTGAAATCGACAGGTCGAGCGCATAGCGATCGCCTTGCGGCGTGTACGGGACGGCCTCGGTGTACTTCGCATCGGCAAGGTCGTAGCGCCCCGAGACGGTAAGGAAATTGTCCCACGGCAGTTGGCGCGCGTAGCTGGCGGCAAGGGTCGCCTTCTGGGCGTATGGAGAAA
Organism: Hyphomicrobium sp. 1Nfss2.1; assembly: GCF_965243865.1. GTDB lineage: Bacteria > Pseudomonadota > Alphaproteobacteria > Rhizobiales > Hyphomicrobiaceae > Hyphomicrobium_A. The sequence continues at coordinate 1,116,884 of NZ_OZ251603.1, forward strand.
CGAAGGTCCCGGTGATTGGTTCATAGCTTTGGCCTGGCAGACGGAAATCCGAAGCGTGTATCTCCGCCGACGCATAGAAGCTCTCCGTAGTGTCCAGCCTCAGCCGCCAGGTTGCGCGTGCGGCGGCTGCGACATCGCCTCCGGAGACACTGAGCGATCCGTCGAGGCCCCAAATCCCCCAGGGCGTCACCGTCAACCCGCCCACCGTGGCGAGCGTTGTCGTGCCGTCAGTCTGAGCCTCGCCTTCCAGCGTCAGATCGGTCAACAGGCCATGGCGGCCATAGGCGCTGGCAAAAAAGTCATCGTCCTGATAGGCGAGAGCGCCAGCGTCGAAATACGACGGCACCCCGGCGGCAACTGTCCATTCGGACCGGCCTTGGGCGAGCAGATCTTCCGCTGAATATTGCTCCAGCTCGATGGCTCGGGAGATGCCCTGGTTGTCGATGATGGTCAGAGTGATGCGGTTGGCACCCGTCTGCAGTGGCAGGTCGTTGAGCGTGTAGTTGCCCGCCGGCAGGTCGATGGCCTGCATCATCGCCCCGTTGATCGACACCTCGACACGCGAGGGACGCTCAAGCCGGAAGGATGAGCTTCCCGCCCCCGTCACCCGCTCGTCGGGTGCCAGCTTTCGGTCGCTGTGCTCCAGATAGGCACCGGCAATATCCCTGCTGCGCCCCATGAGGGCTGCCGTCGAACGGATGTCGCCAACGGTGAGGCGCAGCCGTTCGTCTGGAAAGTCACGCACCATGCGCGTGCCGCGGCGCTTGAAGCCACCTTCGGGCTCCGATGCGCAAGGAATGTTCGGCGCGCAGCCGTTGAGCTGCACCTCGGTATCGACGTCGAACTCGTGCTCGAACACGAACTGGTGGATGTTGAGAACCGATTCTCCTGAAAAGCGGACGGCCGTTTCTTCGCGCTCCCAGAAGTGCGTCGTCTCTACAGATAGGTTGGCAACAGCACTGACATCGGCAGGCGGGGTCGCGGCTACCGGCGCGCGACGCCCTGCCATGGTAATCGTCTCGGGGCTGCGTTCGTCGGCCGAAAGGTCCGTGAACAGCGCGGCGCTCGCCTCGTCGTAGCGCAGCTTCACGCCAAGGCGGCCAAGGCTGTCGAGACTTAGCAAATTGCCCGGCGCTGTCTGGAGAGCTGCAGCAGTTCGGTCCGGAAGAATGTTGCCAATGAGGGCCAGCAACTTTTTGGGGTGCACCTGCCGCGCGCCGCCAGGCGAGACACGCAATTCCAACTCTCCCAGCAGGCGCCGACCGTCATAAAGGGGCACGAACGTCCCTGACGTCACCCGCTTCTCAAGCGTTCCCGAGCCGAACAGATCGTCGGCATAGCGCGCCGCTTGTGCTGGCGGGGATGCAACACCACAGAGCACGCCGATCGTCACAACCGTGACGATCAAAGGAATGGGCCGGTTGGGACACCTGAAGTTCACGCACGTCACCGCAACAATGGCGCAGTTATCGTTCGTTGCGGTATTCGAGCGTTACCCGTTGCCCGGCGACCGGCGCATCGAGCGGAACGACGAAGCGGCGCCGTTTGCCTGGCTCGACGACGCCGAGGCCGACTCGCACGCGCATGTCTCCGGGCTGCAGAACCGTCTCTCCGATACGGAGTGCAGTGCGCGAAATCAGCGCGTGAACACCGGTTGGGTTCTCGACAAGGATCGACAGCGCTGGCTTGCCGTCGGCTGTATTCACTGCCTTTGCATCTACGAGCCTCAGGTCCGACCGCCCATTTGGAGGCGACACGACGACAATGGCGCCGAATGCCTGGGTGATCTGCACCACGGGCTTGCCCGAGCGGTCGCGCAGCGGAAGTTGCGTGGCCATCACCAAATAAGAGCGGCGGACGTCGGGTTCCCCGACCCACTGCACGCGGAATACCTGTGAAGCGCCCGGTTTGATCATTGCCGCCGATGGGCTGATCAACAGGGTCTCGTCGTCCACCGGAGTTCGGATGGACTTGCCATCCTCGGTGTAGCTCAGCGTCTCTACGGTGACCTCCACCGCCGCGGGGGCAGCGCCGTCGTTTTTGACGACGAAGTGCGATCGGGAGCCGCTGCCCGAGGCAGACAGCTCCATGGACATGGGCGTCATACCCAGAGCCCAGCCGTGGCTACTCACCAGAAATAGGACCAGAGCAGCTAAAACGGCGCCGCCGGCACGAATACGCATCATGGCAACATGGATCCACGCATGAGGATACGGTCCGGATCCTTAGGATCCAGAAGCAGATGATCGTGGCGAGCGATTATCTCGTGCCACGACCGACCTTGCTTTTCGAAATGAAGGCTCGACTAATTCGTGACGATGGTGACCGTCAGCACGTCATTGTAGGTGCCGGGAACTAAGAATCCGGGGTCCACGGGCGTGATCGTCAAAGCCACATCCGATAGAGCGGGAAGCAGCAGCGCTTCGCACTCCTTAAATTCTTCTCCCCCGATGAGGGCGTTGTTTGTGCTGCTGAATAGACAGCTGAAGCCCGCACCGTCGGCGATGGTCAATGACGCGTCGTAATCGAAGTAGTTCTTGGCCAATGGGGTGGCCGCACCCGTAGTTGTCACAGCGCCGTTCTCGGACTCAAGCGTCACCGTCGCGGGCGCATTGCAGTCAATCACGGCGAGACCGTTGTTGATGTAGGGGGAGAGCTTGATCGACGATTTGCCCGGATCGGAGAAATCGGCAACGTCCATGTACGTCGTGGGCGCGGCTGGTATGAGCGTGCAGATTGTATCGACTGTTGCGGTGATCTGCACCTTGCCAGATGCTTCGGCGGCATGCGCCTCGCCCTGGACGATCATCGAAACGGTAAGGGCAATAATCGCCCCGATTACGCCACGCTTCATACTCAACTCCTTGCAACCAGCACGCGGGAAATTCCCCAAGATGCTTAAGTTGTAGAAATTGCTCGGTGCACTCAAGGCAGAAAGAGTGCCGTTCAATAGCAAACCGGCGACGTGTTGCTGACTTATGACAAAATGTAAAATAATAGCCATTTGCCGGCCAATTTGGCGGCGGCCCGCGCAAGAATTGATCAGTCCCATCGCGATCGTCTGCTCAATGATGGGCCGCTCGGTGCCATCGAATGCGGCTTTGGAAAGGTGCAGTCATCATCGGACCGACCGACGAATTCCCTCCCCATCGCCGATCCCGGGTGCGAGGTTCGACGACGATCCAAAGGGGAGTTCTGCAACACAATCCGAAGAAGAGCGGACGTGGTCCTAACAGGGAAGACGACACTCTTCGCCAAAGGCGCGACGTCCGCAAACTCGGCACAGCCGATATCGCGTCGAACACGCTGAACGGTCGAGATGCCGAGTTGAACGAACCCGCTCTCGCGGGAGAGCGCTGCGCGCGAAGCTCTGAGCCCGCGGCTCAGGATGCGCTAACCAACTGACCGGCGCACGGTAACGGAACGGGCGCTCCGTCTTGAGGATCGAGGGGTCAAGCACTCCAACCTCAAGACAGGAGACCCCGATGAGCGAGAAGCCCATCAGCCCGCTGCGCGCCCGCATGCTCGAAGACATGACGGTCCGCAACTTCGTACCCGCCACCCAGCGGGAGTACATCCGCGCCGTCAAGAAGCTCGCCGCCTTCCTGAAGCGTTCGCCCGACACCGCGACAGCCGACGACCTTCGCGCCTTCCAGGTTCACCTGTCGGAGAGCGGCGCCAAGCCCGGTGTCATCAACGCTACGGTGACAGCGTTGCGTTTCTTTTTCAACGTCACCGTCGGCAAGGCGGAGACGACCCGCCTGCTGGCCTTTGTCTACGAGCCGTTGAAGCTGCCACGTGTCCTGCCGCCGGAGGACGTGCTGCGGATGCTCGAGGTGACGCAGTCGCCGAAGTCCAAGGCCATGCTGAGCGTCGCCTACGGTGCCGGTTTGCGCGCGATGGAGGTCGTGACGCTCAAGGTTGCCAGCATCGACAGTCAGCGCATGCTGATCCGCGTCGAGCAAGGCAAGGGACGCCGGGATCGCTCCGCTATACTTTCGCCGCAACTCCTGGAGCTGTTGCGCGACTGGTATCGGATCGCCCGGCCGCGCATCTATCTCTTCCCCGGGCGCGACAAGGTCTCGCCGATGACGCCGCGCCAGTTCAACCGCATCGTCCACGAAGCGGCGCGGCTCGCAGGCCTGCCGGCATGGGTGTCGCCGCACACGCTGCGGCACTCGTTCGCCACGCATCTGCTCGAGCACAACATCGATGTACGCGTCATCCAGGTGCTGCTCGGGCATGCGAGCCTGGATTCGACGGCCCGCTATACGCACGTCGCGACGAACATCATCCGCTCCGTGATGAGCCCGCTCGATCGGCTGAAGCTGTTGCCCGTACCCACGAGGCAGGAACCGCCGGCGTAGCGGCCGGCACCTCGTGCCTCGTCCTGCTCTGGAGGTCGCGGACATCTTCCGCGACCACGGTCCCGCATGGCGTGCCGCCAACCGCGAGCACGTGAGCGTGCCGCAGCTCAAGGTGATGAGCGCCATCGAAGACTGCCGCACGGCGGTCCTCGGCGGGCACGTCGCGCGCTGCGAGAACGCTTTGTGCGGTTTCACCTCCATTGCCTACAACAGCTGCCGCAACAGGCATTGCCCTAAGTATCAGGCGGCGCAGTCGCGTGATTGGATGGCAGCGCGCGAGGCAGACCTGCTGCCCGTGCCATACTTCCACGTGGTGTTTACGTTGCCGGCGAAGCTCGGCGCCATTGCCTTCCACAACAAGGCGATTGTCTACGATCTGCTGTTCAAGGCGGCATCGGAGGCGATGCTGACCATCGCGGCCGATCCCAAGCATCTTGGGGCCAGGATCGGCATCATCGCCGTGCTCCATACCTGGGGCTCGGCGATGACGCACCATCCGCACGTGCACATGATCGTGCCGGGCGGCGGCATCTCGCTGGACGGCACCCGCTGGATAGCGACGAAGCCCAGCTTCTTCCTGCCGGTGCTGGTGCTGTCGCGCCTGTTCCGGCGCCTGACGCTGGAGAAGCTCGCCGCTGCACATGCCGCGAAGAGGCTGACGTTCTTCGGCGCCATCGCCCCACTCGCCGATCCGGCCGCCTTCGGGAAGCTCCTCGCTGCGCTGCGCAGGAAGCGCTGGTTCGTATATGCGAAGGAGCCATTCGCCGGGCCTCGGCAGGTGCTCGCCTACCTGTCGCGCTACACGCATCGGGTCGCGATCTCGAACAGCCGCCTTGCTGAAGACCGACGGCAACACCGTGACGTTCCGTGTAAAGGACTACCGCTCCCATGGCCATGCTCGCCATACGACGATGACGCTCGACGTGCCCGAGTTCATCCGCCGCTTCCTGCTGCACGTGCTGCCCAAAGGCTTTCACCGCATCCGGCACTACGGCTTGCTTGCCACCGCCGCGCGTGCCGAGACCATAGAACGTGCACGAGAGCTCCTCGGTGATCTCGAGCCAAGTAGCGAAGCCTGCGACGACACCGACATCGACGCTGACGATGGCGCCGACCTGCCACCATGTCCCTGCTGCGGCGCGCGTCTGCGCATCATCGAGAGGTTCCAGCGCGGCGAGACGCCGACGCATACACCATCACCGTATCGGCAGTTCGTCTTCAGGTTCGACAGCTCATGACTGGCCAACGCGCTCACCGCATTCGTCGTGCGCAACGCTGGTCCACAGCCGGCAGCCAATACCTGTTGCGCGTTGTCAGCCGATGCACCACTGCCGCGGCATCGCTATGCTGATGGACATGTTGGAGGCAGCTTGCATCCGCCAAGAAATCGTCTCCGGCGACCACGCTGCAGCGTCATCGGCCTCGTCGGCGAGCCGCTCAAAGCCGCAATCCCCATAGAGACGGCTGAGCCGTTACGTCAAACCGTCCCGCGGGTTCCTTCTCCTCAGGCTTCCCGACGCCAGCTGGCGAGGCCGTGGCGAGCGCGTGCATGGGCTGGCATCCGTACCCCTCAGAGTTTGCGGACGTCGGCGCAGGACGGCTCTAATGCACCGGCCTGGGTCACCGCGATGTCCGCTCTGCTGAGAGAATCAGACGCGAACCCATCGGCTGGAACAGGGTTGTTCGACACATACTAGAAGTCGCGACATCTCATTCGGCCTCAGCAAAATCCGTGTCCTTGGCTCTATGCCTGACCCTGTTCGACTCCTAGTCATGGCCTCGCATATTTCATGCGAACCGATGGAGAGGACGATGACGACAACCCCCGCTCAGGACTACGATGACATCACCAAGGCAGTGCAGCCCTATCTCGAAGGTGCCAAGGCCGGTGACGGGAAGGCGATGAAGGCGGCCTTCCACAAAGACGCAACCGTTTACGGTTACCTTGGCGATGCCCTTGTGGCCGGCCCCATGTCGCTGATCTACGACTGGGCGTCTTCGATTGGCCCGGCCCCGAAAATCTCTCCGCGTATTGTGAAGGTCGATGTCGCCGGTACCGCTGCTAGCATGCGGATCGAGGTCGATAACTGGCAGAAGCACCGCTTTACGGACGTCTTCAACCTTCTGAAGATCGACGGCAAGTGGACGATCGTCAGCAAGATATTCCACACCCACGCCTGAAACAGGGGTTGTTCGGCAACACCGGATAGAACGCGGGCGCGCAGCAATGTGCGCCCGTGTCAATTTCTCCTGTCACCTGTCCGATGCTTGTGCAGACGCTGCAGCAATTGACCAATTGCAGTGCAACAAGCCAAGCGCGCGACACTTGTCGCCGCAGAAAGACTTTGGCCTCAAGAAAAACGGCCCTGCTGGCCCTTTCTGGTGAGGCGCCCCGTTCCTAGCCTGTCACATCGCATTGCGCCAATTCACGACTGTCAGGGGCGCAATTCGGCACCGTTCTCAGGCTCAGGAGATGCCGATGTCAGCCCATACTGCAGAGACCAAGATCGTTCGAGGCGCATGTCCCCAGGATTGCCCCGACACTTGCGCGTTTCTCTACCATGTCGAGGATGGGAAGCTCGTCGAAGTGACTGGCGATCCCAATCACCCGATGACCAAGGGCGGTCTCTGCGTCAAACTCAAGAACTTTGCCGACCACCACTATCACCCTGACAGGCTGCTCTATCCGCTTAAGCGTGTCGGCGCGAAGGGCTCCGGCCAATTCACGCGCATCACCTGGGACGAGGCGCTTACGACCATCCGTGATGAGTGGACCAACATCATCCGGCAATACGGCCCGGAAGCGATAATGCCCCACGCCTATCTAGGGCATCAGGGCACCATCAACGGTCTGACTTCGGGCGACGCGTTCTTCAACCGTCTTGGCTCTTCGATCGCAGAGAAGACCTACTGCGAGTCTGGATCTTCAACGGCGTGGCTCATGACTGTCGGCCCGACGGGCGGTCTTGAGGTCGAGAGCCTAGCCCATTCGAAGTACATCATCGTGTGGGGCATGAACATGGTGAACACCAATCTCCATGCATGGCCCTTCATCCTCGAGGCGCGGAGCAAGGGCGCGAAGATCGTTGTTATCGATCCCGTTCGCACCAAGACGGCCAAGCAGGCTGATTGGCACATTCCGCTTCGGCCCGGCACTGACGGTGCGCTAGCCCTTGGCATGATGCACGTCATCATGTGCGAGCAGGACCTCGTCGATCATGACTACGTCCAGAAATACACGCTCGGCTTTGAAGAACTGAGGGCGCGCGCAGCCGAGTATCCGCCGGAGCGCGTGGCCGAGATCACCGGCGTACCGGCCGAAGACATTCGCAAACTTGCTCGCGAATACGCGACGACTCAGCCCTCAGCGATCCGGCAGGGTGTTGCAATTGAACGCAGTCCTGGCGGCGGCGATGCGGTACGCCTGATCACCATGCTTCCTGCGTTAACCGGAGCATGGCGTCATGTCGGCGGCGGCACGATCGAGATGCCGATCTGGGAGTTCCCGTTCAACTTTGACTTCATGTGCCGTCCGGATTTCATCAGGCCCGGCGCTCGCGTCATCAATGAGCTCGATCTCGGAGCGGCGCTGACCGGCGAGCTGGGACTGCTGCCGCCGATCCAGTCCCTCTTCGTCTATAATTCGAATCCTGTCTCGCAGGCGCCTGATGCCAGCAGGATCGTGAAGGGCCTGCAGCGCGAAGACCTTTTCATGGTGGTGAGCGAGCTCTTCATCACCGACACCGCCAAGTATGCCGACATCATTCTGCCGGCTGCGATGCAGGCTGAAGTGTTCGACCTCATGGTAACCTGGGGTCATCTCTATGCGCAGTTGAACCAGCCCGCGATCCCGCCGCCCGGTGAATGCGTTGCGAACGCCGAGCTGTTCCGCCGGCTCGCCAAGACGATGGGCTTTAACGACCCCCATTTCACGCTCTCGGACGAGGAGATGGTAGTCGGCAGCTATCACTGGGACGCACCCCAGTTCGAGGGCATCACTATCGAGAAGCTCAAGGAGGTAGGATGGCTGCGGCTCAACGTCGGCCTGCCGCATGAACGCAAGCCTCACGCCGAGGGCAACTTCAAGACGCCGTCGGGGAAGTGCGAATTCAAGTCCAGTCTTGCCGAGAACGGCAACTTCGTCGCCGAAGTCTGGCGGTCAGGCTACACCGGTATGCAGCCGCGCAACTACGTCGATCCGGTGCCGGACTACATCCCGCCGGGCGAGTCGCCGCATCACAGCCCGGACCACGCAACGCGCTTCCCGCTCAACCTGATTTCGCCGAAGCCGCACTCGTTCCTCAATTCTCAATATGGAAACGAACCGATGCAGCAGAAGCGCCAGGGCGAGCAGCTCATCCTTATCAACCCGCGCGATGCCTCGACCCGAGGTATCGGCGCTGGCTCCTACGTCAAGGTGTTCAACGAGCGGGGTGCCTTCGAGGCGAAGGCGGAGCTGAGCGAAGACGTGATGGTCGGGATGCTCATGACCAATGTCGGGCACTGGCCTGGGCATAACCGGATGGGAAGCGCGGTGAATGCGACGACGGCACCGCGGCACAGCAATCTCGGCAATGCGAGCGTCTATTCGGACAACCTAGTTGAGGTCCATGCCATCTAAGTAAGCGCGGAGCATTGTGCGTGCTCCGCGTCCTACCAGCAAAGACATCAACGCGTATGAAGGGGAGACAACGCGATGCCTCATGTGGTGACGGATAATTGCAGTGACTGCCGCTTCACCGACTGCGTGTCGCATTGTCCCGTGGAATGCTTCCACTCAGATGCGGAACGGCTCTACATCGATCCTGATGTCTGCATTGATTGCAGCGCATGCGTCGACGCGTGCCCAGTCCACGCCATCTACGAGAACTTTGATCTACCGCCCGACAAGGCCATCTGGGTGCAGATCAACGCCGAGCGTTCAAAAGCCCTGCCCGTCATCCGCGCCAGGCAGGAGCCGTTGGCGACTGCCGCATCGCGCCGGGCCGAACTCGGGTTCTAGGACATCAGGAGTTGGACGGAATGAGTAGCCCTATCCACGTAGCGATCGTCGGCAGCGGGCCAAGCGGCTTTTACGCTGCCGACACGCTCCTGAAGTCCGGGCAGCCGGTGCTGATTGACATGTTCGAGCGGCTGCCCACGCCGTTCGGTCTGGTTCGCAGCGGCGTCGCGCCTGACCACCAGAAGCTCAAGCAGTCAATTCAGGTCTTCGAACAGATCGCAGGATCACCTGCCTTCAATTTCTTCGGCAACGTCACTATCGGCGAAGACATCAAGGTCGAAGAGCTGCGGCAGGCGTATCACGCGGTCATCTTCGCGTGCGGAGCGCAAACTGACAGGCGCATCGGAATTTCCGGCGAGGACTTGTCCGGCAGCCATACAGCGACCGAGTTCGTTGGCTGGTACAACGGCCACCCGGATTACCGCGACCGCAGCTTCGATCTGCAGCAGGAAGTCGTCGCCATCATCGGCCAGGGGAATGTCGCAGTAGATGTCTGCCGCATCTTGACCAGACCTGTTGACGAACTGCGGTCCAGTGACATCGCTGAGCACGCCCTAGAGGCCCTCTCTCAAAGTCGCGTGCGCGAAGTGCATGTCATTGGCCGCCGCGGACCTGCGCAAGCGAAGTTCACGACCAAGGAGCTGCGCGAACTGGCGTCGTTGACCGGGGTCACCGCGACCATCGAGCCTGCGCAGCTGCGGCTATCTCCCGTATGTGAAACAGAGCTGGCGCACCCGACCGCTTCCAACGCGAAGAAGAACTTCGACGTATTCGGTTCGATTGCTGCCAATGTGCCGGCATCTGATAAACGCCGAATCCATTTCGAGTTCCTCGCGAGTCCAATCGAGATCCGGGGCAAGGACCGGGTCGAGGGGCTGACCCTGATCCGTAACCGACTCAGCGGCGAAGCGTTCTCGCAGCAGGCCGTTGCGACCGGGGATCCGTTCGAGCTCAGTTGCGGACTGGTCTTCCGGAGTATCGGGTATAGAGGCGAGCCTATTGCCGGGCTGCCGTTCGACGCCGTGAAAGGTGTCCTTCCAAATCAGCGCGGCCGTGTCGGCCAGGACGGCGCGCCGCTTGGCGGCATATACGTGACTGGCTGGCTCAAACGCGGACCTAGCGGGATCATCGGCACCAACCGGGCCGACAGCATTGAGACCGTTGAATCCATCCTGGAGGATTTGGGAAAGGCCACAGTCTGGGAGGCGCTAGGCATGGCCGCTATCGAGACGACCATCAGCGGCCTTCGCAAGAAGGTGGTGGGTCTCAGTGACTGGCGCGCAATCGACGCGGCCGAGATCGAGCGTGGCGCGGCGAGAGGAAAGCCGCGCGAGAAATTTACGCGGATCGAGGAGATGTTGTCATGCTGTCCGTAGCGGCGCCTGCGCGGCAGTCGGATAGCTACCAGCCAGAGAGCCTTGTCGATCGCTTCGGCAGGAAGATCACCTATCTCCGGCTATCCGTGACCGACCGGTGCGACTTACGCTGCGTTTACTGCATGTCAGAGACGATGAAGTTTCTGCCAAAGAATGAGCTTCTTTCACTCGACGAACTCGATCGGCTTTGCGCCGCCTTTGTTAATCGGGGCATCCGCAAGATCCGGATCAGTGGAGGCGAGCCGCTCGTTCGACGCGACATCATGGGGCTTTTTCGAAGGCTCTCCCATCACATCGACTACCATCGCCTCGACGAGCTGACCCTCACTACGAACGGTACGCAGTTGGGAAGGCACGCACGCGAGCTTTGGTGCTGCGGCGTGAGGCGTATCAATCTATCGCTCGACAGCCTAGATGCAGACCAGTATCGCCGCATCACCAGACGAGGTGATCTCAAGGATGCGCTGTACGGTCTCGATGCCGCTCAAAATGCCGGTCTCGCCGTCAAGATCAACGTGGTGGTCCTGAAAGGGATAAACGACCACGAGATAGAGGATCTGATCCTTTTTGCGCATGATCGCGGCGCGGACATATCGCTTATTGAGACGATGCCGCTTGGCGATGTCGGTGTTCATCGCGCGGATCAATACGTCTCGCTGTCAGCCGTGCGCGAGAGTCTCGAGCGCCGGTTCACCCTTGAAGAAAGCTCGTATGCTTCGGGTGGGCCCGCTCGTTACGTGACAGTGAAGGAGACGGGTCGCAGGCTGGGCTTCATCACGCCGCTCAGTCATAATTTCTGCGAGAGCTGTAACCGCATCCGTGTCACCTGTACCGGCACGCTCTATTCCTGCCTTGGCCAGAACAACGCTATCGATCTCCGCGCGCCTTTGCGGGCTAGCGCGAACAACCAACTTCTGGACCATGCCATCGATGCAGCCATCCGTGACAAGCCTGCAGGGCATGATTTCAGCGTCGAGCGGACCGCCGGGAGGGCAGGGATCGACCGGCATATGAGCGTGACGGGTGGATAATGCCAATGGTCCCCGATCGCTACGGTGTTATGCTCCTGCAAGCGCGTGCCGCAGGAGGTGAGTGTTGGAACTTGATCTGAAGCTGGACAAGGAGTCCGGCGAGACCCTCCAGAACCAGGCTTTCGAGCAGATCCGCGATCTCATTCTGCGGGGTCTTCTTCGGCCGGGGATGATGTTGCCGCCTACGCGTCAACTCGCAGAGCAGCTCGGCATTTCTCGGAACACGATCGCGCTTGCCTATGACCGCCTGCTTGCAGAGGGATATACGGAAAGCCGCGGCCGTTCCGGCACCTATGTAAGCCGTTCGCTGCCTGATGAAACCCTGACCGCTGGTGCGGGCAAAAGCGCGGCGCACGCACGCGAACTGGAGTTCCCGTCTCCGCTCCTGTGCTTCGCCGGTCATCCGCCCAGTCTATCGCGACCAGACTCGGGCCAGCCTGTCATCGACTTTTGGGTTGGACGCTCCGATCCCAATTCGTTTCCTGTTGAGACGTGGCGCCGGCTGTTACTGCGCAAGATGTCGGTGGGCGGCGCGAACCTTACCGAATACGGTGATCCGGCAGGTTTGTCCGAGCTTCGTGTCGCCATATCCAATCACCTCGGACGAGCGCGCGGCGTTCTTGTTGCAGCCGAACAGGTGATCATTACGAGCGGCTCGCAGGACGGTCTCAATCTCATTTGCCGCCTGCTCAACACCAACGACCATCCCTTCTACATCGAGAACCCGTGTTATCAGGGCGCCGCCTTTCTGTTCCGCAGCCTCGGTGCGGATCTGCATCCTATCCCGGTGGACAAGAACGGCATGGTGGTGGAGAAGTTGCCGCGCGACCGCGCAGGCGTTGTCTTCGTAACGCCATCCCACCAATACCCGACTGGCGCCACGCTTTCGCTTGAGCGGCGGCAGCAACTGCTGGAATGGGCGCGTGAGACCAACAGCGTCATCATTGAGGACGACTACGACAGCTACTTCCGCTATGACGGCCGTCCCATCACGGCGCTCGCCGGTTTCGATGCTCATCGCCGCGTGTTTTATCTCGGCACCTTCTCAAAATCCCTCGGCGCAGGACTACGACTCGGTTTCACCGTTGTGCCTTCCGAGCTGGCCCATCCCGCGCGCATCGTGAAGTCACAGATGAACCATGGGCAGCCATGGCTGGACCAGGCCGTGTTAACGGAGTTCATCGAAAGCGGGCTGTACGAACGGCACCTGCGCCGCGCGCGCAAGCTCTACAAGAGCCGCAGGGATTGCTTGATTGAGAACCTGCATCGTGTTTTCGGCCAGGTTGAGATCTCTGGAGCCGATAGCGGTCTGCATATCGTGTGGACACTGCCCAAGGGCTGTCCGGATGCGGCGGTGGTCCAGCAGCGTGCGCGTCTGCGGGGCGTCGGCGTTTATGCGCTCAACAGCGGTGCGGCTTTCGATTTCGACGGGAGTGCAAGTCGTCAATCGCTCGTGATGGGCTACAGCTCCGTCAAGGAAAAGGACATCGAGACTGCCATAAATCGGCTAGGCGAGTTGCTCGACGACATGCGCAGCGAGTTCACACCGTATCTTGCATTCTCGCGACCCAAGAGCGCGTAACAGCCTGTGACCGTCCGGCGGGACGGCATGCCGCCCGCCATCGATATCGAACCGCGGGGATGGAACAGGGCGCACGCAAGCATCGAGGCTCAAGCGTGTCACAACGGGCTGAAGGGCGGGATTAAACGCTCCTCGCCCACTCTGACATGTAGCGCGCAAGGGCCTTGCTTCAAGACCCCGGACATATACTAGAAAAAGTGCCCATTGCGAAGCGCGGAGGGCACATGTGCGAACACGCTGTAATCATTGCCGGCGGCGGCCCGACTGGGCTGATGTTAGGCGCCGAGTTGAAACTGGCAGGTGTGGACGTCGCCATCATCGAGAAGAGAGCGCAGAAGGACCGTGTTCAGCCGGGCGCGCTCGGCCTCCATGCCCGCACCATCGAGGTCTTCGATCAGCGTGGCATCGCCGACCGTCTCCTCGCCGAGGGGAAACCAATGCAGGTGCTGGGCTTCTCCGGCGTACGATTTGACATCAGCGCATTTCCGAGCCGCCACCCTTACGGCCTCGCGCTCATCCAGAAGCACAGCGAGCGCATAATTCTCAATTGGGCCGATGAGGTCGGCGTGCCGATCATCCGCGGCGTCGAGATCATAGGTTTCACAGAGGACGCCTCAGGCATCGCCGTCGCCCTCCGCGACGGCCGGCAGTTGCGGGCTCAGTATCTCGTCGGCTGCGACGGCGGGCGCAGCTTTATCCGCAAGGCTGCGGGCATCGCCTTCCCCGGATCGGATCCAACCGTCAGCCATCTCCTCGCCGAAGCCAGAATGACCAGCGAACCTGAGTGCGGGCTTCGCAGCGACGCGATCGGCACCCACGCGCTGAGCAAGACCGAAGACGGCAAGATTGGAATCCTGGTAACCGAGCGCAGCATCGAAGTCGCCGACCCGACGCTCGACCATCTCCGCGAGGGCCTGATCGCCCACTATGGGTCCGACTACGGCATCCACAGCCCGGCCTTCATTACGCGGTTCACCGACATGACCCGGCAGGCAGAGACCTACCGTAAAGGTCGGGTGCTCCTGGCAGGTGACGCGGCGCACATCCACTATCCGGCCGGCGGGTTCGGAATGAACCTAGGCATCCAGGATGCGGTCAATCTCGGATGGAAGCTCGCGCTGGTGGTCAACGGCGCAGCGCCCCACTCGTTGCTCGACACCTATCATGCCGAGCGGCATCCGGTTGCCGCTAGGATGCTTCGCTACACGATGGCCACAGTCGCACTCAGCCGCTCCGACGACCGCACGCAAGCCCTGAGCGCCATCGTCAGCGAGATCGTCGGCATGGGCGAGCCGCAGCTCGTCACGGCCGGTCGGATGTCCGGTCTCGACATTCGCTATGACCTTGGAGAGGGGCATCCGCTCCTTGGTCGCCGGATGCCGGACCTTGATCTTCCAACGGCTGAAGGCCAGGAGCGACTCTATATGCATCTGCGGGAGGCCCGGCCAGTGCTTCTCACTCTAGGCTGCCCCGGAAGCGTAGATGCGGGCCTATGGTCAGATTACGTCCGGACCGTCCATGCAAACTACGACGGTCATGAATGGAACCTCCCGGTGACCGGCGCGGTTTCGGCACCCTCGGCGGTGCTGATCCGCCCCGACGGGTATGTAGCCTGGGTTGGACAAGGGACGCATGCGGGCCTCGTTGAGGCTCTCACCGCTTGGTTTGGGATGCGATAGGTTGGCAGATGAGCTCAGCAAGCTGCCCAGTCGGCGCGATCCATCGGCGGCCAGGCTTAGATGGCAACAACGCGGTTGCATCTATAAGCGGGTTGGCTTCGGTCGGCTGCAGGGACGTCGGTGCCGTCGCACCGCCGACTTGCGCCGCCGCCCCGAATGCGCCGGACGCTCGCGAATTTAAACACGAACGTGATTGGTACGTGTCCTAGCGCGTCACCACATCCCACTCAGGACCCCGTGTCAGTGGGCCGCTTTGATTGGAGGAATATATGCGCACTTGGAACAAACCACAGGTTCGCGAGCAGGAAGTCGGGCTCGAAGTCACGAGCTACATGCCTGCCGAAATCGACATCATCTAACGGTCTGTCACCTCACGCCGCGGATGGCGGTCGGCCGTCCGCGGCGATTTTCTCGTGCGCCCTACCCCCCGCGCACGCTCCCCCAATAAGATCTGGAGACTCAATCATGAAGCGCGCACTCGCCCTATCAGCAGTTCTCACCGCATGCCTTGCCCTTCCTGCGCTGGCCGAAACGCCGGCCACCAACGCTGCTGCGCCGACGGAGGCCGGCACGGCCGCCCAGGGGAACCTATTTACCGAGAAGCAGGCCCGCGCCCACCTTCTCCACCTCGGCCACGCCGACGTCTCCAATCTCACAAAGGATGAGAACGGCATCTGGCACGGCACCGCCACCAAAGGCGGTGAGCAGCGCAGCGTCGCCGTCGACGTCAAGGGCGCAGTCAAGAACTGAGAGCGTCTAACTTCAGGAACAACGCGGCGCCCGTACGGGCGCCGTCTTTTTCGGGGCATTGGATAAGCGGTCGCATCGACGCGAACACGCCCGCGCATCGGGTTCCTGCTCCCGCGCGGAAGGTCTGCGTCTGACAGCCAGTTCACCGCCACGAGCGGACGTGCTGGGCGATCGTCCTGGGGCGTCGACCAAGGAATTGACCCACTTCCGCAACTGGGACGCACCACCTTATCCAACCGGGTCGGCGCCGGCATACGAGCACGAAAAAGTGTCACTTGGGCATGTCGCTAAATTCCGGTAGCCCGAGCGGTTTAACCCACGGTAGGCGGCGCTTGACGAACATTTCCAGCTTCGGGGTGATGAGCTGCGGTTGATCGAGGCTTCCCAATTGAACGAAAACCATTCCCGGGAAGCTCTCCAAATTGCTGGTGTACAAGCGCGCACCACAGTCTGGACAGAAGTTTCGGTCCAATTTTTTGCCTGAATCCGCAACGTACGAATACGCCTTAGTCGTGCCGCTGAGCAGCGTGAAATCATCGCTCGGCACACCAAACCATGTTGCCGCTTCGCCGCCCGACGCTTTCTTGCAATCCAGACAGTGGCAGACGGCTATGAAGTCGGGATTCTTGTCGAACTCGAACTTGACGGCCTCGCAGGCACATCGTCCTGTAAATTTTTTCGTCATGTCGCGTCCTCCCTCGCACAGTCTCCGATGTCCCAACTGTACCCGTGCTCACGGCCATGTTCGACCGTATCATTGCTTGAAAACGATCATCTTCTCCGCGGTCATTTCCCTGGCCGTGAATGGGATGCCGCCGACGCCGTAGCCCGACTCGCGCCGCCCTGCGAAAGGCATCCAGTCGGTGCGAAATGCGCTGTGGTCGTTGACCATCACGGCCGAAGCGTCGAGGTGCTCGGCGGCCTTGAAGGCGGTATGCAAGTCGTTGGTGAAGATGCTCGCCTGAAACGCGACCGGTAGTGCATTCGCCGCAGCTATCGCATCGTTCATCCCGTCAAACCCATAAACGCAAGTCACTGGCCCGAACACTTCGTGCGTCGACACTTTGGCCTCGCCCGGCGGATCTACCAGAATGACAGGCTTGAGCGTCGTATCGCTGAGGCGACCGCCACCGATCCGGCGGGCACCCGCGCCCACGGCCTCGTCTGCCCAGCTTTCGACGCGCTTTGCCTCCGCCGGAGTTATCAGAGGACCGACCTCGGTTTCGGCGCGGACCGGATCGCCCACGCGCAACTGCTCGACGCGCGCCGCCATCCGCTCAATGAACGCTTGCTTCAGCCCCGCATGAACATAGATGCGCTGGACAGACACGCACACTTGGCCGGCGTGGTAGTAACCGCCCTTGACAATCGGCTCGATGATTTTGTCGAGGTCGGCGCTTCGATCAACGATGACCGGTGCGACGCCGCCATGTTCGAGTGCGCATCGTGTGCCAGGCGCTAGGATCGTGCGCAGGTGCCAGCCGACCTTTGCCGAACCGATAAAGCTCAGGAAGGCTATCCGCGGGTCGCTTGCGAAGGCTTCCGACAGCTCGCGGCTATCCGGCAGCAGCGTCTGCACCCACCCGTCCGGCATTCCGGCTTCATGGACCAGCTTCACGATCTCGACACAGCTGAGTGGTGTCGCTGTGGCCGGCTTGATGATGATCGGGCACCCCGTGGCGATGGCGGGTGCAATCTGATGCACAACAAGGTTGAGCGGATGATTGAAGGCGGAAATCGCCGCAACGACGCCGATGGGTTCCTTGATAGTCCACGCCCGCCGGTTCTCGCTGGCGGGGGTGAGGCCCATGGGAATCTCGACGCCACCGCGCGTTCGCAGCAGGTCCGCCGCATTGCGTATCCCGTCGATCGCCCGGTCGGCCTCGACGCGCGCGTCTGTATAGGGTTTTCCCCCTTCGCGCGCGATCAGCGTGGCGAACGCATCGCGCTTTTCTTCGACAATGCCGGCCAAAGTATGCAGCACGCGCATTCGCTCGTGCGGCTGCAGCCAGCCTGCGCGATCCTCGAAGCGGGCGCGCGCGGTCGCGAGCTTCCGTTCTAGCGCTGCCGCATCGTCGGTTGGCAATTCCGCAATGGGCGCTCTATCGAAGGCTTGCACGACATTCAACATCGCTTCGTCCTTTCTCATCCGGACAGATGGGCGGATAAAGAAGCAAGCGCTGACGCAGCAGATATACGGCCTGGATCAGGCTACTTCCAGCGCTTCGACCACGAACGCCATGCGGTCAGCCAGGTTGGGTACCTTCGCCAGATAGTCTTTGTAGTGGGGCGAATCCCGGAGGATGGCGGTTATCTTGGCGGGCGATTGCGTCATGCGAAGGCTCCGATGGAATTCTCACTCGATGCGTCGCGCCCGCTTCAGAGCGGCGAGCAACTCCTTGCCCAGCGGTCCCGCGGAGGCGGGGTTCTGGCCCGTGATCAGGCGTCCGTCGACGACGACTTTCGGCTGCCAGTTGTCCGTCGACGAGTAGTCCGCACCCTCGGCCCTCAGCGCGTCCTCGAGCTCGTAGGGAACATCCTCGCGCGCATAATCGTATTCTTCTTTCTTCGAGAAGGACGTAATCTTCTTGCCGCTAACGAACGGCTTGCCATCCCCGATGTCGACACCGAGTAGACAGCACGGACCGTGGCACACTGCGCTGACGAGCTTGTTCGTGGTCCAGGCACGAACGATGGCCTGTTGCACGTCCTTGTTGCGCTGGATGTCGACCATTGGCCCGAGGCCACCCGGCACCAGGATGGCGTCGTAATCCGCTGCATCGACCTCTGACAGCTTGCGGCCGCGATTCAGCCGTCGAAATGCCTTGCTTTCGAAGAACTCCTTCTGAGCGGGGTCTTTCTCGTCATACGCGTCGTAGGGTGTCCACCCCCCCGCGGGCGAGGAGAACTCTATCGCGATCCCGGCCTTGTCGAGCACGTCGAAAGGATGCGCTATCTCGGCGAAGAAGAAGCCGGTCTTGCGACTCTTCGGGCCGATCACGGGAGCGTTGGTGACGATGAACAGAACGTGCTGGGTCACGGCTTTCTCCTTTGCGATGCGAGGCTCAGGAATGGAGAGCTTTCTTGTGCATCAGGTTTGTCACCACTTCATCACTGCCCTGCCGACGATTTCGCCCGACCTGATCAAATCGAGATATTCGTTCATTTGCTCGAACTTGAAGATTTTGGTCGTGTGACGAATCTTATCGTCGGCGGCGAGCGACAATACCTCTTCCAGATCCACGTTGTTGCCCCAGTAAGAGCCATGGAATGTCTGCTCGCGGTTCACGCGCGGAAGCAACGGAACATCGATGCGGTCCCCGACCAACCCGACATTGGCGTAATGACCGCTGATCCCGAGCAGGCTGAAGCCGAGCTCCATCATTTCTGTCGCGCCGGCGCAGTCGATGATAGCGTCTAGATCCTTCTGCCCCACGGCCTTTTCGAGGTCCGATGCGATCGTGTCGGAGGTCTTGTTCTTGATCGCCACGACGTGGTCGGCCCCGTACTCCGTGGCCACGGCGAGTTTGTCAGCGTTGCGTGCGAACGCGACCACTTTGGCGCCCCCGCCCAGCAGCTTCGCGTACTGGACCGCGTAGACGCCTAAGCCGCCAATGCCGAAGACTCCGATGACCCGGCCCGGGCCGAGCGCGCCTGCGTCGCGCAGCTTTTTGATGCCGCGATACGGCGTTAGACCCGCATCCGTGAGGGGAGCGATCTTCTCGAACGCCAGACGCTTGTCCGCCTTGACGAGGTAGCGCGCCGGTACCGGGATATACTCTGCGAATCCGCCGTATGGGCCAAAACCAGGCCAACGCACATTGGGGCAGATGTGAGTGTTGCCCACGAGGCAGTGACGACAGATACCATCGCCCCAACCCGGCGCCACGCCCACGGGGTCTCCCTCTTCAAAGCCCGCGATCTTCGGGACATCCTTGCCGATCTTGGAGACCACGCCGGAGATTTCGTGCCCGATGGTGATCGGCGTCGGGATGTCGGCGAACGGCCGGAAATAGCCGTCGATGAGTTGAGCGTCCGACCGGCACATCCCACACGCTTTCACCTCGACTAGGATCTCGTCCGGTTGGATGTCCGGGATGGGAATGTCCTCGAGGACGACCGGCTTTCCATATTCGTGGATGCGAGCGGCTTTCATATGCCATCCCTTCTTCAAGAGTGCTCAGAGTTTAGGCAGCCGCAGCAGCGGCTAGAGCGGGCAATCTCCTCATGCCGGTTACGCCCGACGGCGCATCCGTCGGACGGCGGTGCAGCGGATTATTGCGCTCGCGCATTCATGACTCTGCGTACCATCGGAGAGCGTGCGAGAGAGGTTAAATGAGGTAAAAGAAGAAAGTGCGAGAGCATTTGATGCAGCGCCGTTTTAGGCATCGAGTATTGGAGGCTGCGTGAATCGAAGGCAGACGTCCTTGCTTGCAGCGACCAATGGGCCGACCGCCCTCTCATTCTCGTTCGGACCCTTCAAACTTATCCCTGCCCGCCAGCTTTTGCTGCGTAAGGGCACGCCCG
Source organism: Hyphomicrobium sp. 1Nfss2.1 (assembly GCF_965243865.1). Lineage (GTDB taxonomy): Bacteria > Pseudomonadota > Alphaproteobacteria > Rhizobiales > Hyphomicrobiaceae > Hyphomicrobium_A. The sequence continues at coordinate 1,137,198 of NZ_OZ251603.1, forward strand.
TTCCCATTGGAGCGCGCGCCATCGACCTCCTAACGGCACTTGTCCAACGCAACGGCGAAGTCGTGAGCAAGGACCAGCTGATGGCGGCCGCTTGGCCGGACATCTTCGTTCACGAGAGCAATCTGAAGGTGAATATGTCGACCTTGCGCCGCTCTCTGGGCGACACGCAGAAGCAACCGACCTATATCGCGACGATCGCAGGCCGCGGCTATCGCTTCGTGGCTGCGGTGCGCACCAGCAGCCTTGACGAAGCCGAGCAGGAACTTGCCACTCACATCACCAGACCATCCGAGCTACCGACGCAGGGCCAAGTCATCGGCAGAGATGACGAGATCGCATCACTGCTGCACGAGGTCCGGAGGGATCGGCTCGTCACGATCGTCGGCGCCGGAGGCATCGGCAAGACAACCGTGGCTATCGAAGTCGCTCAGACCCTCAGGAGCGAATTCTCAGATGGCATCTGTTTCGTAGATCTTTCGGCCATCGACAGCCCAACGCTCGTCGCGGGATCGCTCATTGCTTCGCTTGGCATTCGTGGCGATCCGAGCGACAGCGTCACGGCGGTGCTGGACCACTTGTGCCTGCGTAAAATTCTGGTGGTTCTGGACAACTGCGAGCACGTGCTTCCAGCCGCCGCAATCTTTGCCCGGCGCTTTGCAGCCGCCGCGGGCGCATCTGCGCTGCTGGCGACGAGCCGGGAGCCGCTGGGCACCAACGCGGAGCGTGTGTTCTGGCTTGGCCCGCTGCGGTTCTGCAGCGCGGGCGATCCGACATCGGTAGAGGAAACGCTTCGCCTTCCCGCGCTCGATCTCTTCGCCCGTCGCGTATGGGAGTGGTCCGGATATCAACTCGTCGACAGCGACTGCGCTGCCGTTGCACAGATCTGCCGTTCACTGGACGGCCTCCCGCTGGCGATCGAACTTGCGGCGGCCAAGCTGGAGAACCGCAGGCCGCAAGAGCTGCTGGAAATGATGGGCGAGCACTTGAGCTTTCGTGCGCAGCGCAACCATGGGGTTCCTGCGCGTCAGGAGACGCTGCTGGCGACAATCGACTGGAGCTACGGACTGCTGTCGCAGGATGAGGCGACGATCTTCCGCCTCGTAGCGGTGTTTGTGGGCGCCTTCGAACTCGAAGACGTCGTCGCCGTAGCTGCCGCCGCCGGACTGAATCCGATGGGCGTCACCATCGGCCTTGGCGGCCTCGTTGCGAAATCGCTCGTCACTGCCGAGGTGATCGGCCCCGGATTGCGCTACAGGCTGTTGGATAGCACGCGCCACTACGCGCTGCAGCGGCTCCTGGGAGATCCCATCGAGGGACGGGTGCGCCATTGTCACGCGCAGCGGATGCTGACTATCTTCGAACAATCCGCAGGGGACTGGGACTGGCGGGAAACGGATGATTGGATCAGCCGCTACCGCGGTCGCCTGGGGGACCTGCGATCCGCGCTATCGTGGTCGTTCGGCGAGGGCTGCAGGCCGGAACTCGGCGTCCGCCTCACCGTGGCGGCGATCCCGCTTTGGTTTGAGACATCGCTCGTATCCGAAGCGCGGCAAAGGGTCGAATTCGCACTGCAGCTCGGCGAGACCTTCCCGTGCGATGACCTCTTGAAAGCAAAGCTTGCCTGCGCGCGCGCTTGGAACCTCGCCTACTCGCGCAAAGTGCTGCCGGAATTGCTGGATGCCTGGACTATCGCCATTGAGATCGCCAAGCGGTCCGAGAATATAGGTCAGCTTCGCCAGGCGATGCTGGGGCGCTGCTTGTGCCTTCTCGAAACTGGGTTCATTCCTCAAGCGATCAAATCCTTCGAGGAACTCCGCGATCTTTCGGAGCGGCACCGCGACTGGTCGGTCATGCCCGAGGTGGAACGGGCATTGGCGCTGGCTCGAACCTACACCGGGCACCTGAGCGAGGGCCGGCAGGTCCTCGATCGCCTCGCCGCTACCCATGCACGCCCGGACCGGCGGTCGCGCATGGCAGGATTTCAGGTCGACCGCTATATCGGTGTCCGGTGCCACCTGCCGTTCGTCGCCTGGTTGAACGGTCATCCTGACTATGCTGCGTCGACTGCTCGTGACGCGGTTGAGGCCGCCGGCAGTCTCGGCCATCGGGTGTCTCAATCCAACGCCATTGCGATGGCCGCATTGCCCGTGGCCCTCTGGAATGCCGACGTATCCTCTCTCGACCGTTACACCGCACAACTGAAGTCGATCGTCGAGATTGAGAACATCGCGATATGGATTCCGGATCAGCAGTTCTACGCCGCAGCACTGGGTGACCTTCTGGGAGAGGAAGAGGCGGTCGCGAAATTGCGCAAGGCCGTTGCGGCGGTAATAGACTGCTGCCTCTGTTCGCGCATCGCCATGAAGGTCGGCATCCTTGCCGACGCCCTGGCACGTCGCGGCCGCTTGAGCGAGGCCGGCGATGCTATAGCCGAGGCGTTCCGACATCAGGAACGGCAGGGCGAACGATGGTGCCGCTCCGAGCTGCAGCGCATCGAGGCTTCTATCCTTCACCGCGCCGGAGAACACGCGCGTGCCGAGCAAGCGCTCGAAAGTGCGCTTGGAGAGGCGCGTGCGATAGAAGCAAGGTCGTTCGAGTTGCGTATCGCGACGGACTTGGCCAGCCACTTTGTCGACATCGGACGGTGCGATGACGCGGTTGGAATATTGCAGCCTGTCTACCGCCGCTTCAGCGAAGGCCTCGAGACACGCGATCTGATGGCAGCCGCAGAGATTTTGTACCGGGCTTCCGGCGTCAGTCCGCAAAGCTCAAGGCGTCCGGCGGTGGGGACGGGGCTCCAGTGACCGAAGGCAGGGCCGAGCGTGATCCTCTGTCGCTTGTGATCGGCGCGACCGCGGCGCAACTGATCGGTGGCCTAGTCGCGCAGATGTCACCCTTCGTGGTCGATGGCCTAATGAAAGGCCTGTCGCTCTCGGAGCGCGATGCCGGTTTGGTCCTTACGGTGGAATTCCTCTCGCTCGCTGTCGCAGCGCTGGTGGCAGCGCCGATCCTCCCGCGACTTTCGGCCAGATATGTCGCCTTTGCGGCCATGACGCTGACACTGCTCGGCCAAAGCGCATCGCTCTTCACCACCACGTGGGCGTCGCTGCTCATGTCACGCGGGCTGGCGGGATCCGGCGAGGGCATCCTATGGGCGCTGTCGCTCAGCATCATCGCATCTCGGTCCCGCAATCCCGATAAGATTTACGGCTATTTTCAGATCGCCTGGGCGTTGGTGAGCATCGCGCTGTTCTCGGTTGCGGGCGCTGCGGTGGCCGCATTCGCTCATCGCGGAATCCTGGCGCTGATTTCCGTCACGGTCCTGCTGCTGGCGCCCTTCCTACTCCTCGTGCCGCGCGCTCGCACCCATGCCAGAAAAGCCCGTGAGGATGCCCAAGGAGAGGCGTCTCCCGTGCTCGGTGTCATGACGCTGGCCGTGGTCGGGCTGTTCCTGACTGCGGGCGCCGCCGTCTACTCGTTCAGCGCGCCCATGGGCGACCGCGCGGGCCTCGACAGGCACTCGATCGGACATGCGTTCACAATTGGACACTTGTTCGGGCTCGCTGGTGCCGTTTCCGCCACTTGGCTAAACGTTCGAGCAGGGCGCTCGATACCGATAACAGTGTCGTGCGCCGGCTTTTCGCTTGTCGTGCTCGTGCTGTGCCTGTGGCCCGATCCGGTGGCCTACGTATCGGCCCTGCTGGGGTCGATCCTGCTGTACTACTTTTCGACGCCCTATCTGCTCGGTCTCGCCGCCGCTCTTGACCCCACGGGACGCTGGGCAGCAGCGGCGGGGTCGGTCTACCTGTTCGGCTTTGCGGCGGGGCCACTGCTCGCCGGTACTGTCATCGCTGCTGGAGGATATGCCGGTCTCGCGGCTGTCTGCGCCTCCCTGATGGTGCCTGTCTGGGCGCTCGCGCTGTTCGTCAATCAGCGCCTGAATGCTTCTAGCTCTGAAGCGTCTCGCCCGATGGGCAGTCCGAGCGGACCGCATTCCGCGTCCGAGTTCACCGCCCCCAGTTGATATCGGCCGGGAGTTATGTAGCAGCGCCTTCGCCACAAGCGCTCGATAGCTGATCCACCTCCCAGAGCGGACTTGCTGAGCTGGGATCACCGGAGCCAACCCGATCGAGCGCCGACTTCCGCTTCTGGGACGTCACGCAGCAAGTGCCGGCGTAGCGATGAACACCGCTACGCCGGCTGCAAGCTTGCCCTTTCGCTATGCAGCCTCAGATGCCTTGGCCGCCCGAAACCTCGATGCGTTGCGCGTTGACCCAGCGGTTCTCCTCAGACAGCAAGCTCGCGATCATGGGGCCGATGTCGTCGGGCACGCCCACGCGCCCGAGCGCGGTCATATCGGCAAAGAGCTTGTTGACGTCGGCGCTGTCGCGGACGGCGCCGCCGCCGAAGTCCGTCTCGATTGCGCCTGGTGCCACGGTGTTCACTGCGATGCCACGGCCACCCAGCTCCTTGGCCATGTAGCGTGTGAGCACCTCGACGGCTCCTTTGACGGCCGCATAGGCCGAGAAGCCAGGAAAGCAGACGCGCGTGAGACCGGACGACAAGTTCACGATGCGACCACCGTCCGCCATCAGCGGCAGCAGCGCCTGTGTGAGAAAGAACACGCCCTTGAAGTGGACATCGACCATCTTGTCGAACAGCGCCTCCGTCGTGTCGGTGAGCGATGCCATGTCGCCGTGTCCTGCATTGTTGACGAGGTGATCGAAGGTGTTGCGACCCCAGGTCTGACGCAAAGCCGCGCGCACCTTGTCTGCGAATGGGCCGAATGTGCGGACATCTCCGGCATCGAGCTGCAGTGCGACGGCCTTGCGTCCGATTGCCTCAATCTCCTTTACGACGGCCTGCGCGTCATCGGCGCGGCTGTGATAAGTGACGATCACGTCTCCGCCCCTTCGGGCGATGGCGAGCGCAGTGTTGCGGCCCAGACCGCGGCTGGAACCCGTAACAATGGCGATTCTGTTCATGGATAGCTCCTGTCGGTTTGCCTGAACCGAATGTGGAGCAACCGGCGATTGCCGGCTTGCCAGGAACTCCTCTGTCCTTGCCTAATCCTACAAACCTCGGTGCGCTGCCCGCGGGGATCTGCTATGGAGGGCTCATGATCGAGGCCCTGCTTTCAACAGCTCGCCGTTTCGCGGAGGCGCACGCCGATGCGTCAGGCATTGCGCGCTCCCCTATCGCCGGGCTCACAATCGTCCGCGCCGCTACGCCAAGCGGTTTGGACTACGCGATCTCCTGTCCGCTCGTGGCCCTGGTGCTGCAGGGAAGCAAGGCCGTCACCATGGGCGCGCAGCATTTTGCATTCTCGGCCGGAGAGTCCCTGCTCGTCACCGCCGACGTGCCCACAGTAAGCCAGATCACGAGGGCTAGCGTCGCAGCGCCTTACTTCTCGCTCGTGTTTCATCTTGAGCGGGCGGTGATTGCCGAGCTGATGGAAGAGATGAATGTGGTGACAGTGACGGAGGGCGGCCCGGTCCAGATCGAGCCGACCGACGCCGAGGTCACCGACGCGGCGCTGCGCCTGATGCGCCTCATCGATCGTCCCGCTTCGGTTCCGGTTTTGAGTGCCCAGCTCAAGCGCGAGATGCACTACTGGCTGTTGGCGGGCCGGCATGGCCCCGCCATTCGCCGCCTCGGGTCGGTCGATAGCCACGCGCAGCGCATCGGTCGCGCAGTCGCACTGATCCGCGCCGATTTCAAGCAGCCCCTGCCGGTCGAGCGCCTGGCGGATGCGGCCGGCATGAGCCCCTCGTCGTTTCATCAGCACTTCCGCGCCGTGACATCGCTCTCGCCGCTGCAGTTCCAAAAGCAGCTACGGCTCATCGAGGCGCGGCGTCTGATGCTGGCCGAGGGTCTGTCAGCCAGCAGCGCCGCATTCGAGGTGGGCTATGAAAGCGTCTCGCAGTTCACGCGCGAATATGGACGTCTGCTCGGCCTACCGCCGGCTAAGGACAGGGAAGCCGCGCGCCGGACGCAACCGGCCGCCTAGAATCCAGGTAGCGCAAGCAAAGCCCCTCGGCTGATGCCATCGAGATTTCGAGAAGGTCGACATCTGATGGCCGGATCAGCTTCAGGAGCGGACTTAGCCGACGATGGGCAACGGGCGCCGTCCACCGGTCAGGCGATGTCGCCTCTTGGGACATCGCTTTTCGTGTTTCTGACCGATGACACATACCGATTGGCAGCGCCGAGGCGCGCCACTGCATGCTTGCTCAGATCAGCGTGCACATCAGTTACGAGGTCATCAGTGCAAGCAGTCAGCTGCGGTTCGCACGCCGAGACCGCAGGCCAACTTGGTTTGGGTCGCAACGCTCGCGTGTTCGAGCGCCGGCTGCCTGACCGTTGGGTTGAAGATGCTGGCTGCAATTGCACCTCCGCTGGTGCGCCGTTGCAGTAGTGTCCCCAGGCTCTCCAGTGCATTTTACTGGAGGTCTAGAGTTCAGATCGACTTCAGCACCGAGGCAAAATGGTCGTGAAATGCATTAAGGCGCTCACCTTCTCAGTCTTTTCGATGTTTTTGGCACCAATCTGGAACCTAAAATGGGCACCACGGGCCCGCGCCTATATCCATCGCGACAACGCTTTCTTTTTCAGTGACTTAGGACATCAGTGCGCAGGCGATTTGACGCAAAAATAAAGCCCCACGCAGAAACCTCTTCTGCCGGGGCTCGACTAGCAAATTATTGATTTCATTGAGATATTTTGGTCGGAGCGAGAGGATTTGAACCTCCGACCCCCAGTCCCCCAGACTGGTGCGCTAACCAGGCTGCGCTACGCTCCGAAGCGCTCCTTTTGCCAAGCCAGGCCATGCCGGTCAACGGCAAAGCCGCACAACCCTCAAAACATCGCCTGCTCAAGCTGCTTAACATCGCTCGGAAGCCAGCGCACAGGCGCCGCGCGAGCCGCCTCACAGGCTGGCCCGCGGCACGCCACGGCAGCAAAACGGCCAGTTCCGAGTTGCAGATCGCGCACGTCAGCCCTTGGAGCCTCTGCGACAATAGACGCAGCTCGCGCCTGCATAACCTCCGCCTCCACGGGTTCGCGCCCCCCGGCGCCGACAATGCCAAGCCGCGAAAGGACCCGTCCTATTCCGCAGCCGTCGGCCTTGGCGAACGCCTCGAGCCGCACCCATGCCTGCAGGAAGCCGTCTCCGCCATCGCGCGCAAGCGATGCTGTCGTCAGACCGGCGCCCGCCGCACAGATGCGCGCACGACGCTCCGCTCCGATGCGCACCACTCGCTCGCACTCGACATCGACGCCGATGGCACCGTCGGGTGAAATACCGATCAGCGCCAAACCCGGCGCATGCGAAAGACTGAAAGAGATTGGCGCGCCTTCTATGAACGGCTTGCCGCGGTCCTCGCGCGCCAACGTGACGCCACGAAATGCCTCACCGCATGCGTGCTCAATGATGATGCGCAGCGCCACATGCGCGGCCTGCCACTCATTGCGAACATCGCCATCTGTGATGGACGCTGCCCGTTCCCGGTCCGCCACGCTGAGGCGGGGCACGCGTCGCTCCACATCGAGCAACGCATCGCGGCAGGCAGCTAGGTCGACAGCCCAAAGCTCGACCTCGGAAAGCACCTTCAAACGCGCGCTGAGCGCCGCGCCTTCTGCACAGGCCGCCGTGCCGCCGTCTCGATCGGCTTGCCCAGCAACACGCCGCGGCACGACTCAAGCTCGGCAATTGCCGCAAGCAGTCGTTCACGCACTTCGGCTTTGGTGAGCGGAGAACGCGCGGCAGCCGCGGCTTTGCGGCCAGCACGCTTACCTGGTGCGGCAGCCGGCACCTCGTCCACCACGGCTTCCGGCTCGACGCCGAACTGCTTGACGGTGTCGACGCCCTGCTCGCGCAGAATCTTCTGAACGCCCTTGATCGTGTAGCCTTCGGCATGCAGCAGATGGCAAATGCCGCGCAGCAGCGTCATGTCCTCGGGGCGGTAGTAGCGACGACCGCCACCGCGCTTCATCGGCTTGATCTGCGGGAAGCGGCCCTCCCAGAAGCGCAGGACGTGCTTGGGAACCTTGAGCTCGTCGGCAACCTCGCTGATCGTGCGAAAGGCCTCTGCCGTCTTAGTCAATTACGCCTCCACCGGCTGGTCTAACCGCCGGCGAGGAGCGCTATTCGGCTGCCTTGCGACGGCTCAGACCTTGGTTGATGCGCTCCTTCATAATGTTGCTCGGCCGGAACACCAAGACCCTGCGGGGCGTGATCGGCACTTCGTCCCCGGTTTTAGGATTGCGCCCCATGCGCTCACCCTTTTGCCGGATACCGAACGAACCGAACGAAGAGAGCTTCACGGCCTCTCCACGAGCAAGGCTGGCCGAGATCTCTCCCAGCACCAACTCGACCAGTTCCTGGCTCTCGTTACGCGGCAAACCAACCTTGCGCACGACGGCCTCGGCAAGGTCCGCACGCGTTAACGTCTTGCCTCCCATGGCATTTCGCCTCCCGCTCTTCTCACCTTTTTTTGGATCGTATCGGCGGATAGGCCGATCGTCAATCGAGAGCGTGCATCAACTAGCTGAAATAAAAGAAGGAAACATCCTGCAGTGCAGAAAACGATAGGTTTCGCTCACCATCTGGCGAGCACGGCGCCCCAGGTGAAACCACCCCCCATGGCCTCCATCAGCACCAGCGAACCTTCCTTAACACGGTGGTCCTCGAACGCCTGATTGAGCGCCAGCGGAATGGAGGCCGCCGACGTATTGCCGTGCTTGTCGAGTGTCACCACGATTTTTTCGGCAGGTACACCGAGCCGCTTTACGATCCCATCGAGAATGCGCTTGTTCGCCTGATGCGGCACAAAGAGATCTATCTCGTCTGGCGCGTAGCCTGTCTGCACCAGGGTCTCTTCGATGACGCCGGAGATCTTCTGAACCGCGTGCCGGAACACCTCGCGCCCATTCATGCGCAAATGGCCGACGGTCTTCGTCGAGCCGGGGCCGCCATCAACGTACAGCAGGTCCTCGAAGCGACCGTCCGAGCGAATGATTGTCGAGAGGATGCCACGGTCTTCGCGCGTGCCGTGCTGGGGCTGTGCCTCCAGCACCACTGCACCAGCGCCGTCGCCAAACAGCACGCATGTCGCCCGGTCTTCCCAATCGAGGATGCGCGAGAATGTTTCCGCGCCGACGACGACCGCGCGCTTGAACTGTCCGCTCTTGATGAAGTTGTCCGCGATCGTCAATGCGTAGACGAAACCCGAGCATACCGCCTGCACGTCAAATGCCGCGCCCTTCGTGACGCCCAGACCGTGCTGGATTCGCACCGCCGTCGCGGGGAATGTGCGATCCGGCGTCGCCGTGGCGCAGATGACGAGGTCCACGTCGACCGGATCCACGCCCGCGCGCACCAGCGCTTGGCGTGCCGCAGCGATGCCCAGATCCGATGTCAGCTCGCCGTCGCTGGCGATGTGCCGCTGGCGTATACCCGTTCGCTCGACGATCCAGTCGTCGCTGGTATCGACGATTTTCTCCATGTCGGCATTGGTCATCACACGCTTTGGGAGATGCGCGCCGACGCCACGAATGACTGAACGGATGACTGCCACTGAGCTGCCTTGCTTCTTATCGTTGACCCAGCTTCGATGCCTTAGACCGCATCAACCCGTGGCGGGCGCCTCGAGCTTGTGATGGAACGCAGCCAGATCGGCGGCAAGCCGAGGCACAAGCCGGCTCTGAGCCATCTCGTACGCGAGATCGACGGCGCTGGCAAAGCCCAGGGCATCGGTGCCCCCGTGACTCTTGACCGCGATACCGTTGAGCCCGAGGAAAGTGCCGCCGTTGGCGCGGCGCGGGTCCATCTTCCGCTTAAGGATGCGAAACGCCCCGGCGGCGAGCAAGGCGCCAGCCTGCGATATCCACGAGCGCTTCATCGCCGCGCGCAGATATTCACCAATCTGCTTTGCCGTCCCCTCCGCGGTCTTAAGGGCAATGTTCCCGGCAAAGCCTTCGACAACCACAACGTCGACGACCCCCTGGCCAATCTGATCGCCCTCGATGAATCCGCGATAGTCGAGCGGCAATTCGGTGCCCTTCAACCAAGCGTGCGCCTGCCGAACTTCTTCGACGCCTTTGACCTCCTCGACGCCGACGTTCAGCAGCCCGACCGTCGGTCGCTCGATGTGGAACAACGCCCGTGCCATGGCCGCGCCCATCAGTGCAAAATCGCACAGTTCCTTCGCCGAAGCGCCGATGTTGGCGCCGACATCGAGCACGATGCACTCCGCCCTCACCGTCGGCCAAAGCGCCGCAATAGCCGGACGCTCAATCCCCTTCATTGGCCTCAGGATCAACTTCGACATCGCCATGAAAGCGCCGGTGTTGCCGCCCGAGACGGCCACATCCGCCTCGCCGTTCTTCACCGCTTCGATCGCCAGCCACAGACTGGTGCCCTTGCCGCGGCGCAAGGCCTGGCTCGGCTTCTCGCTCATAGAGACGACGAGGTCGGTGTGCACGACGCGCGTCTTCCCGGCCAGCCGCGGCAGCTTTTCGAGCTCAGCCCGGATCAGCGCCTCGTTGCCGTACATGATAAAATTGAGCTCTGGATACCGCTCCAGAGAGAGCGCCGCGCCGGGAACCACCACGGAAGGTCCGTGATCGCCGCCCATGGCGTCGAGCGCTATGGTCCGCGGCTGAGACATGTCGCGGTTTGCCTCGTAATTTTCCCCAGAATGCAGGCAGGACGCGGACGCGCCCACCCACCCCTAATCGAGCGGACCATACTCTTTTGCATGTGCGAAACAACCGGATTCTGGCCGCTGTCCGCCGCGGCTAACTGCGCCGGACGGGCATTGCCCCTACCGATTTTCCCTTAATTTCCGTAGCGCCGCAAACGGACCGCCCGCCAGACCGTCGTCCTCAGCCGGGGGTGGGTCGAATTCCACTCCGTCTTTGCGCGGGTAAGGATCGATCGACGCCGACAGAGTCTCGAACACGATGCGGCCGACATCGATCCGCCCATGCTCGATAGGCTCCACTTCCGCCGCGCTCAGGGCCTCGATCTCGTCCTCGCTCGCCTTTGGAAGTGCATCGGCAGGCCAGAACTCCACGTCGAAGTCACCCGTTGCGCGCTGGTCGATCGGCTCCAGCGTCACCACGCACGCCTGCGTTACGTCGGTGCTGACCTTCCCGGCCAGGCGGTAATGGCCCTTGCCGATCGCCCGAATGGTAAACTCGGCCACCAGACGCCGACAGGAGATAACCTCCAGCGCCGTGGCCAATCGCACGCGTTCGCTCTCAGTCGCCTCCCGCGTCTCCTTCAGGCCCCCTTCGGGGATCTCCGTAACGCGGTACGACCAATCGAGATCTTCACTCATGCGCCCTCTCCCTCCGCGCCGTTGACCGCCTCAAACCCCTGCCCCGCAGCGAGTGCGTCCACCGCATCTGACCGCGCCAGCGCTGCAGCGGCATTACGCACATATCGAGCGAGCTCGCCCGCCTCCGCTACGGCCACGCCGGCGTAGGCGTATTCTGTCAGGGCCCCCGCCAGCAGGTCCTTGTCGGCTGCCTCGAGAGCCGCCCGATAAGCCATATTGCGCTCATAGAAAGCAGCAGCCGCGCGCTTCACCTTTTTGGGAACCGAGAGGTCGCCCGTCCCTAGCTCGCGCAGGCTGTCGTCCATGTCGATCACAAACGCTTCCACCAGCATCCGCGACAGCGCCTCTGGAATGGCTGCCCCACGCAGCCCCTCGAGGGCGAGGAACAGGTGCAGGGCCACCATCTCGAACCGCCCCACCGGTGTGTCAGGAACGCCCAGGTCGGCGTAAAAGCCCTCCTTGCGGGCTTGCGTCACGACCGCGCCATAAATCTCCCTTGCTTTACGGCGTGTCTCGGCTCGGGTTCTGAGGGAATCTAGCATCTGCGCCGGGGCCTTACGTTCGTACGATGCGAAAACCGGGGAGATGCCACTCAAGTTGCATCAGCGCCCGTTGCAATAGGAAGTGGCACGGGGTAAGCGCGCTCCATGTGCTTCCCATGGCCGAAGCCGCGGGAGAGATAGCATCTCGAGAAGACATAGCAAAATGCGCCGAGACTCGAAAAACACCTTGCCCCAGATGAGCATCTTCAAGCTGGTAAACGCCCGTCGATCCTTCAGGCTTCCAGCCGCGATGATCGCAGCCGCGCTCGCGCTTGCTGGATGTGACTCCAGCGTTATCAAGCACGGCGTGCAGTTCCATGAAGGCGACCTGCAGCAGATCCAGCCTGGCATGACGCAGGAGCAGGTGCGCATGAACCTCGGCACCCCATCGACCACTGCCGTGGTAGGCACCAGTCAGGCCTACTACTACATCTCCAGCACCGCGACGCAGACCGCCTTCATGCTGCCGACAGAGCAGGACCGCCAAGTCGTCGCCGTCTACTTCTCGCAGGCCGGCACCGTCGAGCGCATCGCCAACTACGGCATGAAAGACGGCCGCGTCTTCGACTATGTCTCGCGCACGACCCCAGCGCCCGGTGGCAAGGACGTCGGCATCGTGCAGCAGCTCTTCCGCAACCTCGGCACCAAGCAGATCTTCGGCGACTAGAGTGCTCCCGGAAATGTCTGAACCTGCGTTCTTACAGGGACGCTAGGCAGCATTCCCTGGTGCGCGATCGTATTCGATGTCGCCGCGATAACCTTCATACGCCTTTGCGTACTCCATCACGCGTGCCACCTCGCTGATGAACGCCTCGTCATATCCAGCGCGGCGCAGCAGATGGAATCCGACTTCCATTCCTGAAGCGATGCCACCGCCCGTGATGATGCGTCCGCTGTCGACCACACGAGCCCGCGAGATGCGGCACGCCGGAGCAATCTCCGCCAGCCTGTCGATCGGCACCTTGCCCATGTTCGACGCTTCGAGACGATCCGGCTCCTTGCGGTTGGTCGCCGCCCGTCCGTCCAGCAACCCCATCCGCCCATAGATCCACGAGCCGGTGCACACCGAAACGAGGAGCGTCTTCTGCGGCAGCCCGCGAATGAAATCGTGCAGGCGCCCGTTGTTCAGCTCCTGCCGCGTGCCGAATCCACCCGGGATCAGGAACGCGTCCATGTCGGGCTGATCCGCGAAGGCATAGTTCGGCAGCACGGTGAAACCCGCCTGCGTCTGGGTCGGCCGCAAGCTCTCGGCAACGAAGAACGCATCAAGCTCGGGATCGAAGCGCCGCGCCACCGAAAACACTCCGTACGGCGCGGCAAAGTCGATGATCTCCAGATCTTTGCAGACGTAGACCCCGAGACGAAATCCAGCCTTCACAGCCATGGCACAACTCCCTTTAATAGACAGATCTGTCTATATTGGTAGACAGACTTGTCTACTCATGGCAAGAGAGAAATCCGTCAACCCGGATGATTGCCATGTTCAAAGCGACTGAAAAGCCGACATCGGCACGCGCCAAAATACTGGAGACGGCGCTGAGGCTTTTTTATGCGCATGGGACACGCGCTGTCGGCATCGACCGCATCATCGCCGAGTCCGGCGTCGCCAAGATGAGCTTCTATAACAACTTCCCATCCAAGGCCGATCTCATCGCCGCATTCCTCGAGGAGCGGCACGTGCGCTGGATGGCTTGGTTCCGCTCAGCCCTCGACGCACGCGATGCCAAGTCCGGCGCCAGGCTGGCATCCGTCGCCGACGTGCTGCGCGAATGGTTTACCGCCCCGGATTTTCACGGCTGCGCCTTCATCAACATACTGGCCGAAACCGACCGCACCAGTGAGCGCGAACGCACCATCGCGCGCAATCACAAGTCCGATCTGCTCGCCGTGCTGACCGAGTTGGCACGTGCGGATGGCGCCGCGCGGCCAACAGAAGTCGGGCGGCTCGCGCTCATCATTGTCGAAGGCGCCATCGTGCGCGCCGAGATGACGGGCGAAGGCGCCAAAGTCGCTGCCGACACCAAGCGGCTTCTCGGCGGCCTCGCGGCTTGACCCCACCATCAACCGCACAAACAAAAAGGCCCGGCGCAATGGCCGGGCCTTCTCGTCAGCACTTGTGATCGTGCATCAGCCCATCTGCGCCAGCACCGCCAGCAGCAGCAGCGCGACGATGTTGGTGATCTTGATGGCCGGGTTCACGGCAGGCCCCGCGGTGTCCTTGTAAGGATCGCCGACGGTGTCGCCGGTGACCGCAGCCTTGTGCGCGTCGCCACCCTTGACGTGCTTCACGCCGTTGGCGTCGATGAAGCCATCCTCGATCGCCTTCTTGGCGTTGTCCCACGCGCCGCCACCCGACGTCATCGAGATGGCAACGAAGAGACCGTTGACGATCACGCCCAGCAGCATTGCGCCAACGGCCGAGAAGGCCGCGCTCTTGCCGGCCACGCCACCTCCCGCGATGAAATAGATCGCGAAGTAGAGAGCGATCGGCGACAGCACCGGCAGCAGCGACGGAATGATCATTTCCTTGATCGCCGCCTTGGTCAGCAGATCGACGGCGCGCGCGTAGTCAGGCTTGGAGGTCCCCTTCATGATGCCGGGGTTGGACTTGAACTGACGCCGCACCTCTTCGACGATGGAGCCCGCCGCGCGGCCAACGGCCGTCATGGCGATGCCGCCGAACAGGTAGGGGATCAAACCGCCGAGCAACAGGCCGACCACCACATACGGGTTAGCCAGCGAAAAGTCCGGGCTGACGCCTTTGAAGTAGGAGAAGTTCGTCGCCCCCGCCTGGTTGGCCTCGGTGATGAAGTGCTGCAGGTCGTAGCTGTAGGCCGCGAACAGCACCAGCGCGCCAAGACCGGCCGAGCCGATGGCATAGCCCTTCGTCACGGCCTTCGTGGTGTTGCCGACCGCGTCGAGCGCGTCGGTCGAACGGCGCACCTCTTTCGGCAGCCCCGCCATTTCGGCGATGCCGCCGGCGTTGTCCGTCACCGGGCCGAAGGCGTCGAGAGCGACGACCATGCCGGCAAGGCCGAGCATCGTCGTGGTGGCGATTGCCGTGCCGAAGAGACCGGCGATCGAGTAGGTCGACAGAATGCCGCCGACGATGACGATCGCCGGAAGCGCGGTCGACTCGAGCGAGACCGCAAGGCCCTGGATCACGTTGGTGCCGTGGCCGGTGACAGAAGCCTGCGCAATCGAGCGCACGGGCTTATAGCCGATGCCGGTGTAGTACTCTGTGATCCAGATGATGAGCCCCGTCACAGCAAGACCGATCAGGCCGCAGATGAACAGGTTGTAGCCGGTGATCGTCATGCCGACCGCCGTGCCCACCTCGCCGAAGCCGCCGAGCACGTAGTGCGTCGCCGCCCACAGACCCGCGACCGAGAGCACCGCGCTGGCAAGGAAGCCGCGATAGAGCGCACCCATGATCGAGTTGTTGGAGCCGAGCTTCACGAAGAACGTGCCGATGATCGAGGTGACGATGCACGCGGCGCAGATTGCCAGCGGATAGATCATCAGGATGCCGAGGTTCGGCTGGCCCGCGAAGAAGATCGAGCCCAGCACCATCGTCGCGACGACGGTCACGGCATAGGTCTCGAAAAGGTCGGCAGCCATGCCGGCGCAGTCACCGACGTTGTCACCGACGTTGTCGGCGATCGTCGCTGGGTTGCGCGGATCATCCTCAGGAATGCCGGCTTCGACCTTGCCGACGAGATCTCCACCGACGTCCGCACCCTTCGTGAAGATGCCGCCGCCGAGACGGGCGAAGATCGAAATGAGCGAGGCACCGAAGCCCAGCGCCACCAGCGCGTCCGTGACCGTGCGGTCATTGGGAGCAAGCTCGAGCCCGCCGATGAGGAACAGGTAGTAGCCGGCGACGCCGAGCAGCGCCATGCCCGCAACCAGCATGCCCGTCACCGCACCCGACTTGAAGGCGATGTCGAGACCGCGCGCCAGCGAATGCGTCGCTGCCTGCGCCGTGCGCACGTTGGCGCGCACCGAGACGTTCATGCCCACGTAACCCGCAGCACCCGAGAGAACGGCGCCGATCAGGAAGCCGAAGGCAACGAGCGGTCCGAGCAGGAACCACGCGATGACGAAGATAACCGCACCGACGATGCCGATCGTCGTGTACTGGCGATTGAGATAAGCCTGCGCGCCTTCGCGGATCGCGGCGGCGATCTCCTGCATGCGTGCGTTGCCAGCGTCGGCACTCATCACCGATCGGATCGTGTACGCTGCGTAGGCGAGCGCAAGCACGCCGCAGGCGACGATCCCCCACAGAAACTCCGTCATTATGTGAACCCCTTTGGCGCCCTAGAAAATCCGAACCTCTCCGACACTGCGCACGCAGCATCGGCGGCTCGCTTTGGTTGGCGATTTGCGCGCGGAACATGCCAAAACTGTGGGTCGGATGCAACACACTGCCGCAGTCATTGCCAGCGGACTCAAGTGTTTCTGCAGATTATCGAAAGCGCCTGTCCGCGTAGTCTCACGTGCGGCCCCTTAAGACTAAAAGCCTAACCACTGACCGCTGCGCTCGATCAGGGTATTTTCCTCCCAAGCTTATTGGAGTGCGAGCATCGGTTCACTGCGCGAATGCCGAGCTTTACGACGTCGGAAGAGATATCACCGCAGCGCAACATATTACGACCAAAGGGGTGATTATTTCTGCGGATCAGTGTATTAGGTTCAGGGGACGTTGCTAATCGGTTCGCGATCGCAACACGAAACACGGGGGGTGATACCGTGCGCTTTCAGCTGACCACATGTGAAGTGCGCCTATGATGCGGATCACAGATCGAGGCAACCGAGGGGCGATCTGGGAAGAGTTCATACGCGTCCAGAATGGGCAGGTGGTCGATAACCTCGCTCGCGCTTTCCACTTGCCGCGCCCGAAGGCGAAGGCAGCCATCCTGGAGATGCTCGACGATCTCCATGGTCTCCTGGGCGACCAGGCGCTTGGCCGATCCACTCTCTCCCGCCTGATCGAACTCATTGGCAAGAACAACTACGAGCAGGTCCTCAACGACGCGACTTTAATGGGCGCCACCTCCACGCAGGTGATCGGCACGGAAGCCCTGACCGCGCTCACAGGGCACAGCCAGAGCTCACGCATGGCCGGCCGCGCGGCGGAAGCCGCCGAGATCAGTCCGATGATTGCCGAATATTTGCTTCCCGTCGTGACCGCGATCTTTCTCGGGGCCATAATGATCAGGACCCGCGCAGCTCTTTTGGCTCTCGCACGCAACGAGGACGAGCCCACCTACGTGGCCGACGTGCCAGCAGGCCAACTCCCGGTCGGCCGTGGAAGCAGCGGACTGTTCAGCGGAACCACCGTCTTGACGCCCAACGCGGGGGCCGACCGCGAAGTGCTCTTCCGCGACCTTGCCGAACGCCTGCGCACGTCCGAGGAGGACGCCACGCTGGCCCGCGCCCGCGCTATCATCAATGCTGGCCTCGGCAATCAGCCCACGCACCATGCCCCATGGTTGGCACAGGTGCAGCAGTGGACCTGCACGTCGCTGCAGAACGCGGGTAACCACATACAATCACGGCTGCGCAACCTGCGCAGCCGTTGATCTCGATGCAGCGATGTCCTGCCTTTACTTGCAGGGGCGAGCTTCGACGTCGCATGTCCAGCCGCCGCCGGTAGGTGAGCAACCAACCTTGCGGCTCGCGGCGCGGCTGAAGCGAGCCCAGGCACTGCCGTATTCCAGGTCGGTGAAATCCTGCCACGAAGCGATCGCGGCTCTTTGCGCAGCAGCCTTCGAGCTCTTCGTTCCACTACTTCCGTAGTGCCAGTGATCCGTCATGCACAGACGGCCACGTTCGCGCCTTACCGAATGGATCGCCGTGGCAAGACCCGTATCCGAAGCAGCAAACGCTGGCACAGAAGGTGCCGCGGCAACGAGCGCACCGAACACCAGCACATACATTGACTTAGGCAACATCCCCCACCCCCGTGGCTTTTGACAATGATTTGTGTGGACACTGCCAGATTCCGCTTGGCACCTCGATAGGGCCGTGGACCGGAAAGGAAATAATCGGCGCATTCAGCGGCAAACCGGCCACAGGCGCGGCCTTATTCCGAACCGCTATGAAGGCTCTAGAGCAACGGTTCGTCGTACACTCGCTTACCGTCCGACATGAGCCCCTTGATGGCAGCCTGCCCATCGGCATCGATCGCAATCAGCGCAGAAATTTTCTTCTCGCCGACCATCTTCTCAAGCTCACGTCCTGCGCCTTCCGGCACAAAAAAACTCTCGATCCCGTATTGCAGCGCCACCACCACCGGCTCTTGCTTCTTATCGGAAGTGGCTTGCATGGTGTAATCGACCCGGCCCTGGATGACGACCTCGTCCGGCTGAACCGTCTGCGGCGGCTCCGTTCCACCGGCAACCGCCTGCCACGTCTCGCCGGCACCCTTCTTCAGCGTGACGTAGAAGGGCGCGTTGCGCTTCGGCGGCTTCGTCCCAGGCGGCAGCGTGTAACGCGAAATATCGTAGCCAAGGATGACATAGTCGCCACGAAACAGACTGCGCGGATCGACCGGGATCACTTCGAGCACCACTTCGCGCCCGTTTGCGAGCAGCGAAACGCGGTCCCAGATCATCCAGCCCAGAACGGCTGCCTGCCCCAGTGCCACCGCGGCAATTGCCGCCCATAGATTGCGACGCTCGGTGGTCATGACGAGGCCTCCAATCCAGGCTGAACGCGCGCATGCAGGCGATAGGCGACCACCGCCAGGAAGATGACGAGAATGCCCGCTGACAGGAAGAAGAACGACGACCCGAGCAACGAGCCGACCGTCTTGAAATAGATCCCAAGCACCTCGAGAGAGAAACCCGCATAGCCGAGCCACAACAGTGCCGGACTGCCGAGCCTCAAGCCCAGCGCGATGCCGCCCAGGACCAGTGCAAGACTGAGGATCGCCAGCAGGATGAAGTAGTCGAGCGGCAGCTCCTTCACGAACTGCAGCGCGAATAGCCCCGCGTAGGCGATGCACAGGCCGTACGCGGCGCCAGACGTCGACCAAGGCGACAGCCGCTCATCGACCAGCGGCGCGGCGATGCCCGCCGCGGCGATGAGCAGGCCAAGCCCGACGACGACGCCCTGCCCGTTTCCATCAAACAGCCAATAGCCGAGGCTGACGATCCAGATCGCCATGGCCACAGCTGCCAAGTGAAGGCCGCCGCTCCAGCCGCGCCACGCGATCGCTGCCGTCACCGCGCCCCACCCGATGAGAAATGGCCAGAACACTTCTCCCGTGTCGCCCGTCTCCCAGCCAGCCCACAAGCACACCAGCAGCATCGCCACGGCCAGAGCCGGATTGGACTTCAAGATCACGCCGGCGGCGAGCGCGCCCAGAGCCCATGTCAGCACGGCATCGGGCGGATGCCCCTCGATGTGGAACATCTGCGCGATCAGCATGATGCCGGCGCCGAAAATCGAAACACCGACTAGCACCGCCGCATGCGCGAACGTCGGGTGGCGGCGCTCGAACAGCATCCCCGCGACGCCGTAGGAAGCGAACAGCCCGCCAAAGATCAGCGCCAGCCGGAACAGCCTCGGCATCTCGTTCCAGTGGGCTGCGATAAAGCTCATCGCTCCGAAGCCGATCAGCACTGCGCCCAAGATGCCCAGCGCCGAAGCCAGATCGAGCTTGCTCGAGTCGGTGCTCGCCAAATCACGGCGGATATTGGATTCCCCGTCCTCGCTTATCCAGCCGGCCTCACGCCAGCGCGCGAGGTCTCGGTCAAGGCGCTTTGCATAGCGTGACATGAAGGTTCCTGGGCTGATCCCGGGGCTTATTCTCTTACCTGACGATATCGGGCCGCCCGGCGCAAAACAATGTCGCGATTGCGGCCTCGATTTGCCCGGGCCGTTAACATTGCCCGCATTGAGACAGAGCCGCCTTTCCATTAGGTTGCGCCGTCATGCAACAGATGAAGCCCATACACGTCGTCGGCGGCGGCCTCGCCGGCTCGGAAGCCGCCTGGCAGATAGTCTCGACCGGTGTTCCGGTCGTGCTCCACGAGATGCGCCCTCACCGCATGACGGACGCCCACAAGAGCGAGGGCCTCGCCGAGCTGGTCTGCTCGAACTCGTTCCGCGCGGACGACTGGGAGGCGAACGCGGTTGGCCTGCTGCACGAGGAGATGCGCCGAGCCGGCTCGCTCATCCTTTCCGCGGGCGATGCAACCAAGTTGCCGGCCGGCGGTGCGCTCGCCGTCGATCGCGATGCCTTCTCCGCCGAGGTGACGCGCCGCCTCACCGATCACCCGCTGGTGACGATAGAGCGGGAGGAAATTTCCGGACTGCCACCCGCGGAGTGGGACAGCGTTGTGATCGCCACGGGGCCCCTCACCTCGCCAGAGCTGAGCGCGGCCGTCCGCGAGATCACGGGCGAAAAAGACCTCGCCTTCTTCGACGCCATCGCCCCCGTCATTCATCGCGATTCGATCGACACCTCGATCGCCTGGTTCCAGTCGCGTTACGGCAAGACCGGTCCCGCAGGAACCGGTGCCGATTATCTCAACTGCCCGATGAATCGCGACGAGTACGAAGCCTTCATCGATGCGCTACTCGCCGGCGAGAAAACCAGCTTCAAGGAGTGGGAAGCTTCGACGCCCTACTTCGATGGCTGCCTGCCCATCGAAGTGATGGCAGAGCGTGGACGTGACACGCTGCGCTACGGACCGATGAAGCCCGTCGGCCTCGATGATCCGCGCACCGGCCGTTGGCCGCACGCAGTGGTGCAGCTACGCCAGGACAACGCGCTCGGCACGCTCTGGAACATGGTCGGCTTCCAAACCAAGCTGAAGCACGCCGAGCAGGTTCGCATCTTCCGCATGATACCGGGTCTGCAGGAGGCCGAGTTTGCGCGCCTCGGCGGACTGCATCGGAACACCTTCATCAATAGCCCCAGATTGCTCGACGGCGCGCTGCGCCTGAAGGCAATGCCGAGCCTGCGCTTTGCCGGCCAAATCACCGGCGTCGAAGGCTACGTCGAAAGCGCGGCGATAGGCCTGCTCGCCGGTCGCTTCGCTGCTGCCGAACGGCTCGGCCGTCAGATGTCCGCGCCACCGAACACAACGGCTCTCGGCGCGCTGATCGCGCACATCACCGGCGGCCATCTCTCCGATGGCGCCTCGTCGTTCCAGCCGATGAATGTCAATTACGGACTGTTCCCCGAGATCGAAGGTCCGCAAACGGATGCTGACGGCAAACGCCTCAAGGGCAAGGAGCGCGGCCGCGCCAAGAAGCGATCCATGAGCGTCCGTGCGCTGGCCGACATCGACCGCTGGCTCGCCGATACAGCACTCACGATCAAAGCCGCCGAGTAAAGCCGCCGAGTAAAGTCGCTTGCCGTCAGTGAAGTCCGATTGACGCCTCCGGCAAGTCAGGCATAAGCAGCGGCCGCTCGGCCCCCTGCCCGTACTTCGCCAGTACGCCGCGCGCCTTGTGAACGACAGCGTCGGCCATCGAGGCTTGCCCTTCCGCAGTCGGATGGAACGCGCCTGAGTACGTTGATGCCAGCACCAGCTGGAACCACGCCAGCGCGTTGAGCTTCAGCGCCTTCTGCATCAGCGATGCAGCGACGTGGAAGTTGCCCGTCATGAACGCATCGTTCGGCGTGCGGAACCACCGCTGCCGTGGAATGTACGCGCGATAATCTGCCGGGTTGTAGGGCCGCCAGCCATCGGCCGTCTTGCGCGGCAGGCGCAGATCATCGGCGATGTTGGCGCCATCGTACGTCGTACCAGCACACAGGCCGCGACCGACGAACTCCCGTCGATGCGCATCGACGAACGTCCATTCATAATGGTCCGCCGCTTCCTTCATCGCCGTGTTGAGCTTGTCGGCGATCCAGGTGCCGACGCGCATCTTCGTCTCGCTCAACTGGAAGTCGGGCAATACGTCCATGCCCTCGACGCCATCGGGGCACGTGCTGACGCCATCACCCTGCAACGCCATGCCCGGATACGCTGTCAGCAGCACGCGGTCGGACTGCTCCCACGGGATGTGCAGCAGATAGTGGATGGCGCGATTGAGCGATTTGTAGCGCAAAATCAGCGCCTCGAGGCCCAGGCTCGCATCGTCGAGACTGTGCACTTGGCCGAACCAGCCGCCTAGCATTCGCAGCGTCGATTCGTCGGACAGCACTGAGTTGGCAAGCAGACGAGAGAACCCGACGTCGTTGCCGCCAATAGAAACCATCATCAAGTCGATCCGGCGCGCATTCAATGGATCGCACTTGCGCAGCACCAAGCCGCCCTTCAGCTCCGGGATCGTGCCGTCCATGTGATACGCCTCGGGCAGGTCCTGCATCGGCGCGTCGTGCTGATCGCACTGTGCCGACGCCACCGCCGAGATCTGAGACATGTCGGCAGGATGCGGCACCCACTCGTTGCCGGCGTAATTGAGAAACAGCCCGTACGTCACTTCCGACCCCGAGCACGCAACGCCCACATATGTCACCGCGCGATGATCGTCCTCGATCGAAAGCTGCAGCGCCGCGCGCAGCTGGTGCGAATAGAGCGAGCGGTGGCAGCCCTGATCGAGCCAGCGCGCGTTCTCGTCGATAAAGGCCTTGTCGCCGATCTGCTTCCACACGCCCACGCGCGCCGGATAGCCGGTCAGGTCACCGCTGTCCGAGCGCGTCCCGTAATCAGCCGAGCGGTCGCGCGAGAAGCGCACCGGAATGTCGGGATTGCCCTCGCCGGATGCAAAGCTGTCGCCCATGCCGACGATGAGAAGATCATGCACTTTAACGTCGACGCTGGCGACTTCACGCCCGCCGATCTCGACCGATACGGCGGCGCCATCTGGATAGGGGATGTCGAAATGCGCCTGCTCGCTGCATGCCTGCACCACGGCATCGCCGCGCACCGGCCCCCCGCGCGGCGCCGTCAGCCACGTGCACGTGAGCCCCGCCGCTTCGTCGATGTTATCGATCTGCAGCGTGACGCGATGCGACTGCGGGTTGATGTAGTCGCGCACCTCTTTGCACTCGAACCGGTTGGTGCGCGTGTTCCAGCACGTATCGCGGAACATCGTCTCCGCCCACCCATTCTCGTGCCGGGTGCTGAGCGCTTGCTCTGCGGCCAGGATCGGGCGTTGCAGCTGATCGGCCGGCGGCAACGCCAGGAACGTAGCGCGATGCACTTCCGTATCGGCTGCATCGGTGAAGAAGCGGAATTGGTTCTCGACCCGCCAGGTGATCTTGGGCACCGGCAGTTGCGTCACCTGCGCGGCCACAGGCGCCACCGCCGCCTCAACCAGAATCAGCAGCAGTGCGATTATTGCTGCTCTCAGCGACATGTGCTGCCCTCGCCCCTTCCGGACTAGAAGCGCCCAAGCCTCTTCGCAACGTAGATCCGCCAGACGCGTGTCAGCGGCGAAATCGTTGCTTGCTCGTCGATGAGCTCGGAACCAAGCCCCTCCAAAGCCGTCAAATAGGGCTCAACAAGGGCAACCGGCAGTATGACATCGCGAATGGCTGCCGGCGCAAGCGGCGCAAGTCGCCGCACCTCCGCCATTTGGGCACGCGTTCGGGCGATCAGCACACCGGTGATCATCTCCCAGTCCCCGGTGTTTGGCGCCACAAAAGGATTGTGCCCCCTGCGCAGCAATCCCGGCAGCGCGCGCATGAGTTGTACCCGCCCGTAGGCCTGCGACGCTGCCCCGATCAGCTCCGATCCTTGAGGGGCCCCTATACCCAGCCGACGGACCGCCCATCTGAATACCGAGCCCTGCCCCATCGTCGCGAAAGCCTCGACCGCGCCTGGCCGGCTCAACGCCCCCGGGTGCAGCAGTTCCTCGTAGGCGTCGATGACCGATATTGCGTCCTCGACCGCCTTGTCATCGGCACACAGCAGCCGCTGCACACCCTCCGCCACGGGAGAGCCCGGCGCTTCGCCCGAACCGCGGTTGTCGATGACGTCCCGCCACCATTGCAGACGGATCGCTCCGATCGTCGGCTCATGCACGTTGACTGGCACGCGCGCGATCTCGCCATGAAACGCGGCGATCGCCATCAGGTCTAACCGGGCGGCTTTCGGCGACAGCAGAGCAGCGAGATAGCGATCGTAGTCGAGGTCACGCGCTGCCTGGCGCACCTCGCCTTCCGCATCCACCTGCGTCGTCTCGCCCATCCTCGATGCCCAACGATGCTGGCCGCCGGGAAACAGCCTTACGCGACCCCGAGCTCAAACCGCAATGAAAGCCGCACCAAAATCGCGTCCTTCGGCCAGCAGCACGTTATAGGTGCGCGCAGCAGCGCCCGTGCTCATCGGCTCGAGCCCAATTCCAGCGTCTGCAAAGAGTTTTCGCACGGGCTCGGGCGGCAATTGATGCTCCAGACCCGTCCCCAGCAATACGAACGACGCGCGCGGCAGCTCTTCGATGAGCTTGGCGCAATCGTCCGGCTTCAAGTCCTGCACCGCCGTCACGTCCCAGCCGTACATCCCGCTCGGCACGACGATGACCGAACCCCGGTGGCTCATGTCGGCAAAACGGAACCCACCGTTGCCATAGGCATCGACGGGTGCGCGGCCAGGAAAATGCGCTTTGCCCGTCGTCGACATGCGACCCTCCGGGCTCAACCTCGATTCAGCGGGCAGCCTTGTTCGGCACCTGACGGCCACCACTGCGCGCCGCTTTGTTCGCGCGGTCAGCGCCCCCCGAAGTAGCTGGCGCGATCACCGGCCCAGCATCCGCTGGCTTTGGAGCCGACCCCACCGTGTCACGCTTTACGCCGAGATAGCCCAGCAGCGGCGCCGCGATGAACATCGACGAATACGTACCGATGATGATGCCAAACAGCATCGCAAACGAGAAGTTGCGGATCACCTCGCCGCCGAAGACGAGCAGAGCCATGATGCCAGCGATGGCGGTCATGCCCGTAAGGATCGTGCGCGAAAGCGTCTCGTTGATCGAGAGGTTGAGAAGGTCATTGAGGTCCATACGCTTGAACTTGCGCAGGTTCTCACGAATGCGGTCCGACACGACGACCGAGTCGTTCACCGAGTAGCCGAGAATGGTCAGCAGCGCCGCGACGATCGATAGGTCGAACTCGAGACCCAGCAGCGAGAACACGCCGATCGTGACCAGCACGTCGTGAAGGAGCGCCACGACCGTACCCGCCGCGAACTGCCATTCGAACCGGAACCACACGTAGATGATGATGGCTATGATCGAGGCGAATACCGCGATCAAGCCGGTCCGCCGCAATTCGCTCGATACGGCAGGTCCCACCACTTCGATACGCCGCTGCGTATATTCCGGCCCGAGCGTGTCGATGACTTTCTTCATCGCCACTTGCTGCTCGGCTTCACCGCCCTTTTGCTGCTCCACGCGGATCAGCACGTCGGTGTCCGAGCCGAAGCTCTGGATCTGCACCGAGCCGATGCCCAGCGCGTTCAGCTTCTCGCGCATCTCGCTGAGCGGCGCCGGGCCGTTTTTGTGCTGCACTTCGATGAGTGAGCCACCGACGAAGTCGACGCCGTAGTTGAGCCCCTTCGTGAAGTAGAGGCCCAGCGATCCCGCCATGAAGATCAGCGAGAGAGCGAAGCACACACCCTTGTAGCGCATGAACGGTATGCGCAGGTTATGCGGGAAGAAGTCGAAGCCCTTGAAGTCGGGAACGGGGAAGAACATCGTTTTCCTCTTTAGACCGGCACTTCGACGATACGGGACTTACCCTTGCTCTTGATCCAGAGCGAGACCAGCAGTCGCGTCACGGTCACGGCAGCGAACACCGACGTCAGAATACCGATCGTCAGCGTGACAGCGAAACCGCGGATCGGTCCCGAGCCGAGCCAGAACATGATGATTGCAGCAGCCAGCGTCGTCAGCTGGCTGTCGAGGATCGTGATCCACGCGCGCTGGAAGCCCTGGTCGATCGCAGCGATCGGCGATTTCCCGGCACGCAGTTCCTCACGGATGCGCTCATAGATGAGCACGTTGGCGTCCACCGCCATGCCGATGGTCAGAACGAAGCCGGCGATGCCCGGCAGCGTCAGCGTCGTTCCGATGACGGTCATCAGCGCGATGATCAGGAACCCGTGCACGATAAGGCCCAGCACGGCGAAGATACCGAACGTGCCGTAGGCGACGATCGTCAGGATCGCGGTCGCCAGACAGCCGACGAGACCAGCAAGCTTGCCCGCCTCGATCGAATCCGCGCCGAGCGATGGACCGACCGTACGCTCTTCAACGATGGTCAACTTCGTCGGCAGCGCGCCGGAGCGAAGCTGTACCGCGAGCGTGTTCGCGCTATCGACGGTGAACTGGCCCGAAATCTGACCCGAGCCGCCAAGAATCGGCTCGCGGATCACCGGCGCCGACAGCACCTTGTTGTCGAGCACGATGGCGAACGGCTGACCGACACTGTCCTTCGTATAGTTGCCGAACTTGCGCGCGCCCGACTGATTGAAGCGGAACGAGATGATCGGCTCGTTGGTGCGCTGGTCGAAGCCCGGCTGCGCATCGGTGAGATCCTCACCCGACACGATCGGCGATTCCTGCAACAGATAGTTGCGGCCCTCTGCCTCCACGCCTGGATAGACCTTGTACCCAAGCGGCGCGCGCGTCTGCGTCGCTTCCTCGGCTGACATGGTTGGGTGGACGGCATGGAAGGTAAGCTTGGCGGTCTGTCCAATCAGCTCCTTGAGCTGCTTTGTGTCCTGCAGGCCGGGGAACTGAACCAGGATGCGGTCCGAGCCTTGACGCACCACCGTTGATTCAGACGTACCCAGCGCGTTGACGCGTCGGTCGACCGTCTCGATGGCCGCGCTCGCCGCACTCGATATGCGATGCTGCATGCCCGCCGGCGTCGGCGTGATGGTGATCGTGTTGTTGCCCGACGTCTCCACCGCGAGATCGTTGCCGCCGCCCCCGAGCATTGCGGTTCCGATCGGCTGAATGAGCTTCTTGAGCGCCGTCACTGCTTTGTCGAGATCTTCCGGCTTCGTCACCTTTACCTGGACAGCCTGACCAACGATGCCAAGTCCAGTGAAGCCGATCTTCTCCTCGCGCAACTGTTTGCGGGTGTCGTCGCGGATCGCGTTGAGCCAGTCCTTCTCCAGCTCTTTGGTGTCCATCGCCAGAAGCAAGTGGGCACCACCCTGCAGATCGAGACCGAGCGGCAGCTGCTTATGCGGCATCCACCACGGCCACTTCTCGACCGTCTCCTTGGCGAAGAAGTTCGGCAGCGTGAACAGCACACCCGCCAAACAGACGAGCGTGACCGCGATGATCTTCCAACGTTCGAAGTGCAGCATCTGTCAACCGATCCCGTTTGCGCGATTGCGGCGGAGCGCTCTCACGCCGTCTCTTTCGCGGCCTCACCCTTGCCACGTACGTCCATCAGCGTCGACTTGACGACGCGAACGCGCAGGTTGTCCGACAGCTCGACCTCGACTTCATCCGAAGTATCCGACGCTTTGAGGACCTTGCCGACGAACCCGCTCGACGTAACCACCGTGTCGCCCCGGCGCACCTGACCGATCATCTCGCGATGCTGCTTGGCGCGCTGCTGTTGCGGACGGATGACCAGGAAGTAGAAGATCACGATCATGATCAGCATTGGAAACAACAGTCCGCCGGCTCCGCCGAGCGGATCACCGCCTGCTGCCTGAGCAAATGCTGGTGTGATGAACATGCTTCCGTCCTCTTAGGGGTGTTGGGCAACAGCGGTCGATTTCTGCGCGCGCGCAGCCAGGAGCGTCTGCTCTGCCAGAAAAGTGCCGTGGACTATAGTGGCCGACGCTTCCTTTGCAACCGAAAGGCCAATGGTGCGCCGCCACAGTATTAGAGTGACTTGACGCCAGTCGGCGCTATAGAAGCACCCACCCTCTCACGGCAAGCAAAAAGCGCCATGCACCCGAAAATGCGGGATCAACGATGAACGATGAAGCCGCGATTCTCGACCGTCTAGACCGCCTAGCCGCCGCATTGGAGCGCCTGGCTCCCCGTGCCCCGGAAAAGCCCGATTTCAATGCCGCGGAAGCCTTCGTCTGGAGCGCCGAAGACCAGCGCTTTGTCCCGGTCCCAGCGGTCAACCGTATTCCCTTGCAGCTTCTGAAAGGCGTTGAGAACGTCGCCCCGCAGCTCGTCGAGAATACTGAACGTTTCGCGCTTGGGCTGCCGGCCAACAACGCCCTCCTGTGGGGCGCGCGCGGCATGGGCAAGTCGTCTTTGGTAAAGGCGGCTCACTCGGACGTGCGCCAGCGCCTGGCCGCCAAGCTTTCCGCATCAGGCAGCGACCTGAAGCTGGTAGAACTCCATCGCGAGGAGATCGCATCTCTGCCCCAGTGCCTGGCGCTGATGCGCCAGAGCCCCCACCGTTTCATCGTCTTTTGCGATGACCTGTCCTTCGACAAGGACGACACGACCTATAAGTCGCTGAAGGCGGTGCTGGAGGGCGGCGTCGAGGGCCGTCCGGAAAACGTCATCTTCTATGCCACGTCCAACCGGCGTCACCTGATGCCGCGCGAGATGGTGGAGAACGAGCGCTCGACAGCCATCAGCCCCTCCGAAGCCGTCGAGGAAAAAGTCTCCCTATCGGACCGCTTCGGCCTCTGGCTTGGCTTCCACAATGGCACCCAAGATCAATATATCGACATGGTCCGCAGCTACGCCAAGCACCACAACTTCAACATGGCGGATGACGAACTGGTACGCGAGGCATTGGAGTGGAGTGTCACCAGGGGTGGCCGATCCGGCCGCGTCGCATGGCAGTTCACACAGCATCTCGCCGGCAAGCTCGGACTTCACCTCCGCACCTAGCGGAATCCCGGAACGCACCATGGAACGTGCCCCCATGCGCATCCTGTATCGGGCCATCGCAGCCCTCGCCCTGACGCTCGCCTTCGCCCTGTCCCCAGCTGCCGCCCAGGATTTCGTCGGCAAGTGGAGCCTCGACCCCGCCAATTGCGGCGTTCCTCAAGAGAGCGAGAACGCACCCCTCGTCATCGCCAAGGACCGTTACGACCAGCATGAAAGCCACTGCGCCTTCAAATCCGTCGAGGGCGGCAACGGCGAGTGGAAGATTGGCTCCGAATGCACGGTCGAAGGCAGTGCCATGCCCTACGACTTCAGCCTCACCCTTTCAGGCGACACGCTGACCGTCACCGACAGCGGTGGGCCGCGCGACTTCCTGCGCTGCAAATAAAGCGACACCGCTCACCCCAGACGGGCACTTCAAAATGCGAATATTTCGCGCATTGATGGCAGTGGCTCTGCTGGCGTGTCTGTCGCCGCTGATCGCCATGGCCATTGCCGATGCGATTGCACAATGGCACGGCTGCAAGCTCGACCTCGTCGCGGTTCACCCGTGCATCGTCGGTGGAGAGGACATCGGCCACACCCTGCTCACGCTCGCGTTCATGGGCTATTTCCTGATGGCGACGTTTCCCATCGCTATCGGCGCCCTCTCGCTCTGGATCATCATTGAGATCGCCGTCTGGTGGCGCAGGCGCGCAGCTAGGACATCCGGCTAGCGCCTCGATCCACCTGATAAGCTGCTAGGCGAGGGAGCGGGGTTTGCGAACGGGAGGAGGCGAGCCTGCACGCCTCAAAAGATGCACCAGCTCCGCAACGAGCCAGACCGTCACAGTCAAGATCAGCAGCGGCACGCTGAAGAAGGTGCCATAGCTGAAGGTGCCCAGCACTTGCACCAACGACCCGATATCGCTTCCGCCCACGACGCAGGCCAGCGGCATGCCGATATCGTACTGGCAACCAGCCGCGTAGGCCACGATGCTCGCCGCCAGCGCCGCCGCGATTGGCAGCAGGCACAACACCACTACGGCACCAGCCATTTTCCGGAAGATACTCAACGCCGCCTCCCACACCTCTTCAGGCTCCGAGCACGGCCAATCTAGTTCAGGCAGGCAAAGAAATAGGCTCCGGTGCCTTCGCGCATTTGCGCAAAATGCTCGCAATAAGCCTTACGGCGCCTTCGCATTCTCCTGGTCTTCTGGAACTCCAGGAAGCTGAGGATCTGTCCATGACCGACAAAGCCCAAAAGTGGTCAAAGGAAGTCACCGAGCACGACCACCCGTTCGATCTTCCTTCGGGGGTTTTCAAGTCAGCCGACCCCGACGTGATCGCCGCGGCATTGCAGCACTCCGCCGAGGATCCAAAGCGCGGATCCGACGATCCCTATCGCACGGCAATGTCGATGCTCGACTTCTACATCAATCGCGCCGGCAAGAACCTGTCGGGAGCCGACCGCTCCGCGCTCGATCAGGCGAAGGTCGCTCTTCGCAAGCGCTTCGGCCGCGCGACTGATTAACGCCGCCCGAATTAGCGGACGGCGACGTTCACCGTCTGCGCGGCGCCCGAAGTTGCACCCGACATATCCGCGACGACGACGGCAAAGCTGGCGCGCGGATCATCGGTGCCGTCGTGTCTGAACAGCACCGTGCCTTCCTCGAGATCGGCCTGGGTAAAGGTGCCGACGGGGCTCACCGGATCGTTGGCGAGCACCACAAAGCCGTTTCGCACCTGGGACACGGTGAAGGTAAGATTTTCGGCGCTGTCGTCGGGATCGAGCGCAGATAGATCCTGCAGCGTAATGCGCACGACATTTCCTTTGCCGACCGACAGATCGAGATCGCCCGAGATCGACGGCGGAATGTTGCGCATCTCAGCCGAAAGCTGACCGCCCATCTCCATCGCCAGCTTGCCGTACTTGACGTTGCCGACGACTTCTCCGCTCTCCCGGATGCTGATCAGCTGGCGCACCACGACGTCGCCCTGGAGCATACCGCGCACATCGGCCTGAGCGACGTTCACTCTGCCGAAGCAGCGACCGCCCGGTTGCACGACCAGCATCTCGCCCTCGATCTCACCCTCGATGTAGCCGAAGACTTCGATGCGCCGGGCATTGCGCACGCCTCCTTTGAGGAAGGTGTCTTCCCGGATGATGAGTACGCGAGACGGATCTTCCACGGCAGGCCCTCATTCCCCAACGCCAAGAGGCAGCATTCTGATCAGGATTAAGCCACCTTGGTGACAACCAGGAGCGCGAATGCCCCACGAGGTAAACGCCGCGCGGGGCGTCTCCCATCCGCAACTAGGCGGACACACTCGGCACACAATCCACAGACCTCGGAGGTTCCTCGTCTTGAGATCGCAAGGCCGCAGGAGCAGCTTACGGCTCACTTCGTTGCTTAATTTCTCAGCGCCCGCATTTGGAGGGGTAAATGTCCAAGTTGAGATCCTGCGTTCTCGTGGCCGCCGCCAGTCTCTGCGCCCTCGCGCCGACGATTGCCGCTGCGGCGCCCGCGGTTCCGCGCGGCGCGACCGACTGCCGTGGCTTCCGCGCCGTCGGCAGCGGCTTGACCGAGAGCATTGCCTCTCTGATGGCCACCCAGGGCGCCATCAATCTGGCTGAGAACCGCGGCTTCACCGTGATCGGCGATGCCAAGCTGCAGTCTTGCTCGTCCGGTGGTGTGTTCGGCGTCGAGTGTGCCGCGACCTCCTACGCCTGCAAGGTGCCGCACTAATCGCCTGCCCGTCGCAGCGAACGTTTCGCGCCCGGCATAGACCGCGGTAGCCTGCCGTACTGGACAGCGATCTACCGCTGTCCAGCGCTTTGTGCGTCGCTGGACAACAATTCACTTGATCGTTGCCATAATGCAACATATAGTCGCGTTATTGTAAAAGCGTACCGAGCAGCCGCCGCCATGCTCACTATTGCAGACCATTCGATTTCTTCATGCCGCGCCAAGTCAGTCGACGGCGACCACCGCGCGCTGACCAGTGGCGAGATCCTTTTCCGCGAAGGCGAGCCGCGCACCCACATCTATCGCGTTGAGAAGGGTGCAGTCTGCCTCTTCAAGCACCGCCCCGACGGCACGCGTGACGTCATCGAATTTGCTTTTCCCGGTGACCTTGTCGGTCTCGGCTATGTCGATCACCATCTGTCGGGCGCGCAAGCGACCATGGACACGATGCTGACCTGTACGCCGCGCGCGATCGCAGAGCCTGAGCCCGTCGCAGCGCCTGTCGCCGTCAACGGCCTTTCGGCCGCCATCGAGCGTGAGGTCGCATTCCTCAACGAAGCGCAGCGGCGCGCGACCATCGCCAAACCCCTGGGGCGCATAGCAGCGCTGTTCGTGACGCTCTCGCGCTGCAATGCCTATGAAGGCCGAGACCCCGCGGTTCTTACCGATTCCGTGAGTTGCGGCGTCGTAGCCGGCTACCTCAACATGAGCGTCGACGACCTCAGCCATTGGCTCTCCGAACTCGCCGATCGCGGCCTCGTTGAGCCCTGCGATCGCGGTCTCCGTCTCAAGAACCTGCACGAGTTGGAGAGCCTCGCCGAAGCCGCGGACTAATCGGGCAACGCGCGCTATAGTCCGCGCCCCACGCTGCCGAGGTCACCCCAATCCATGCCAACCGAAAACGCCCCCGCCGATCCGCTTCAACCCGGACGGACCGGCACGGCATCCGTCGTCGTAACACCGGCACAGATGGCGCCTCACCTCGGCAGTGGCCGCGCGCCAGTATTTGCCAGCCCGGCCATGATCGCCCTCATGGAAGCCGCCGCCGTAGACTGCGTTGAAGATGCCCTCGCTCCCGATCAGGAAACGCTGGGCATCCACCTCGACGTCCAGCACATCGCCGCCACACCGGAAGGCCTGAAAGTCACCGCCACCGCCGAGTTGATCGAACGCGACGGCCGCAAACTCGTGTTCAATGTCGAAGCTCGTGATGAGCGCGAACTGGTCGGCCGCGGACGCCACACCCGCATCATCGTCGACAGCCCCCGCTTTCGCAGCAAGGTCGCCTCCAAGCGCCCGGCTTGAGTACAAGCGCCACAACACCCCCGAAGAATTCGCATGTCACACGCCATGCGCGTGCGGCAAATTCCTTGCGCGCGCAGCGCAAATCTCCGCACAATGGCGGGGAATCAAGCAATAAGCCTGTGAGGCAACCTCCGGGAGGTTTCGGATGCGCGCTATTCTCACGAAGTCGTTGATCGCTGCTGCCCTCGTAAGCCCGTTTGCATTCCACGTAGCCGGCGCACAAGCCCAGCAGATGGGTCCGACAATTCCACCTCCACCCTCCCAGCAGGCGGCACAAGAGCCGGCACCGACACCTGCGCCGGCGGCAGCGCAAACCAGCGAATGTCCTGGCAACCCCAACCCGCTCGGCGTCTCCCGCGTTGTCGAGATTGACACCACCGGCGGCCCAGGCTTCGGCTTCCAGCACTACAAGATGTATGACTTCCTCAACCCGAAAGAAGTCGTGCTGACGTTCGATGACGGCCCGCTGCCCAATCGCACCACCGCCATTTTGAAAGCGCTCAACGCCGAGTGCACGCGCGCGATCTTCTTCTCGGTCGGTAAGGTGGCCGCTGGCTATCCCG
This sequence comes from Hyphomicrobium sp. 1Nfss2.1, assembly GCF_965243865.1. Lineage (GTDB taxonomy): Bacteria > Pseudomonadota > Alphaproteobacteria > Rhizobiales > Hyphomicrobiaceae > Hyphomicrobium_A. Next base: position 1,170,482 of record NZ_OZ251603.1, read on the forward strand.
ACATCCTTCACGACGTTGCCAAATCCGGCAACACGATCGGCGCCCACACGATGGATCACAAGGATCTGTCGAAGATGACGATCGACCAGGCCAAGGACGAGATCGAGAAAACCTTCAGCGTTCTCCATCGCGCTGTCGGCGGCCCGACGGCTCCATTCTTCCGCTTCCCGTTCCTGCGCCACTCTCCCGAGACGCTGAAATACCTCGCCGACCGGAACGTTGCTGTCTTCTCGACCGATATCGACAGCTTCGACTTCAAGGGCACCAAGCCCGCCCCGCTGGTTAAGCGCATCATGGCCAACCTCGACAAGCGCGGCAAAGGCATCATTCTGATGCACGACATCCAGCCGCACACGGCGGCGGCCATGCCCGAGCTTCTCAAGCAGCTTAAGGCTGGCGGCTACAAAGTCGTGCAAATGGTCCCGAAGGCTCCTATCCAGACCTTGCCCGAGTACGATGAGATGATTGCCAAGGACATGAAGGGCATGCCCACGGCACTCAGCGATCGCCCGATGACCTCGGTCGTGAAGACGATTGGCGGCCAATAATCGGCCACATACGTCTGGTCGACCTGCGCGGGCCAACCTTCAATCGGGCGCATTCTGCAACCGGATAGAAGTCCCTCAATGCGTCGATCGATCTCGTCCGTTCTCCTTGCCGTGGCAGTATTCGCCCTCATCCAGCAGCCCGCGCGAGCGGACTGCAAGGAAGAGGATTTTGCCGCTGCGGTCGACAAGTCCGGTGCCCAGCTGCGCGCCTTCAATGCAGAGGCCCTGCCGAAGCTGCAGGAGAAGCTGAAGCAGCTAAAAGACAAGAAGGGCTGGAGCGACGCCGACTACGAGGACAAGGCGATGGCCACCGTCCGCGACGATCGCACAACCAAGCTCGACGCCGATGCCGAAGACCTGATCATCAAGATCGATCAGCTCGGACGCCCTCCCGAGAATGGTCCGATCGACTGCACCAAGCTCACTGAACTGGAGGCGGCTGGCCTTGAGTTGCTGGCCGTTATGAAGGCGAAGTCGACCTACACACTTTCCAAGCTCGACGCCGCCATCGGAGGCAAGCAGGTCGCCGCACGCTCTGCCAAGGAGCCGGCCCCTATCGCACCGGCTCCTACTTCGGCTTCAAGACCGGATGCGGTTCCGCCCAAGCCGGTTTCCAAGTCTGCAACCCAGAAGTGGGCCACCGAGACCACCCCCCAACGCGCGGCACCGTCCGAACCCGGCGTCACGACGCTGGAGCCGGGGCCTTCCGTCGCCATTCTCGAGCCCCTGCCGCCCGATGAGCCGGGCTACACCATCGACGAGATCCGCGAGATCTCGCGTGGCTTCTTCGGCACCATCTCCACCGAGCTTGGCAGCGTCATCGAGTATGCCTTCTCCAGTGCCGGCCGTCCGGACGGCTACGTGCTCGGCACAGAAGGGGGAGGCGCCTTCCTCGCCGGCGTCCGCTACGGCAGCGGCACATTGTATTTGCGCTCGGGCGGCAGCGGTAAGGTCTACTGGCACGGCCCGTCCATCGGAACCGACCTTGGCGCTTCTGGCTCACGCACCATGTTTCTCATCTACCGACTTCGCGAGCCTGAAGGCATTTACCGCCAATTCACCGGCATCGATGGCTCTGCGTATTTCATCGGCGGCGTCGGCATCACCTTCTTGAAGGGCGGCCCGGTGATCATGGCGCCAATTCGCACAGGCCTCGGCTTCCGCATCGGCGCCAATATCGGCTACATCCGTTTCACGCCCAAGCAGACCTGGAACCCCTTCTAACGCAACCGGGCGCCACTCGGGCGCCCGGAAAATGCATCACTGGTGGTCGGGATTACCAGGTGTTGTAGCTTCCGCCATACTGCTTCTTCTTCGCTTTCTTCGGCGGCTGGCTGTAGCCGAACAATCCGCCGAACGGCTGGAAGGTCGGCTTCGGCTTTGCAACCCGGCGACGCGGGCGCTCGGCAACCGCCGGCGAGTAAGGCGGCTGTCCCACCACCGTTACGCGCGTCATCTGCTTTCCGTGTTTTTGCACGAGGTCGTAGAAAACCTTGGCATTCTTCGGATGCGAGCGCACGCAACCGTGCGAGGCCGGACGCCCGAGATTGCGCAGATCATTCGTGCCGTGCACCGCGACGCCCCGGTTGAAGAACACCGAATAGGGCATCGGCGAATTGTGATACTGCTTGGAGTAGTGCATCCGCGCAGTGTAATGCGGCGTATAGGTGCCCGTCGGTGTTTTGTAGCCGCCACGCGCCGATGAGATCTTCCAGCGTGCGATCTCGCCGTTTTTGTCCGAGACCGTCATTGTCTGACTTGCAAGGTCAATCCGAGCGAAGAGCGTCGGCTCCGGCGGCTCGAGCGCTGCTCCTTCTTCCGACCCGTTAGCCGCTTCCTCAGCGGCCGGCAGCGCAACGTCGATCACCTGAGAGGCTGAGTGAGCCGGAGCTTGAGCCCCGGGGTTTGCTGCCGCCACAACCATCGACGTTTCAGCCTTCGCAGACGCAAAGCCAAAAGCGGAAATCGCCATAAACAATGCAACAACCCAACGCATCACTCTTCACTCTCTCCTCAAACGCCGCCCGATCACTGCACTAAGGTAATTGGTGAACGATGCAGAAAGCTTAATATCGACGCCAGTTTAGCCATCTAAGCCGCAACGACTTGGCAATGCCCCGAGCTTCCCATTGAGGCGGGTAAGGAGCAACCAGCCAAAGCCATGTCTCGACCGACACCGGCATTTCTCGCCGCGCGTGTAGCCGATCGGCAGCACCGCCGGTTCAGTTGAAGAGGAACTGGAACAGCGTCTTGGGCTTCGAGCGGCGCCGCTCACGACGCTCCCCCTGCGCTGAGGAATCGAGCTGGCCCCAAGGCGACCAGAACCCCGATTCCGAGCTGGAATAGCGCCGGTTGTCTGTCCCGCGAGCCACGTTGGCCCTGAGGATGAATTCATCGGTAGCGCCATCGACGCTCGCAACGACGACGCGGTCATCCTGCCAGGTCCAGCTCGCCACCTTCTTTCCTTCACGATGCGGCTCGATGCCGACGACCGTGTTGTTGGAAAGATCGAGGATGGCGACTTGCTCGACTTCTTGCGGTCCCGTCGGCCCAGCGACGGCTCCAGCCGAGAAACGCAGCGTCGCTATCCCGCGCAGAGGCGGTTGCTTCAGCTCCCACTCCAGAAGCTGCGGCTGCCCGTCACCGGCCATTTCCAGCGGAATGCGCAACCGGCGAAACTTGTCGCTGACCGCATAATAGCGCGTCCCCTGCTGTACCACGCGCCAGCTGTCGACGCCGGCCCCCGCTACCTCACGGTCCTCGGAACTACCCGTATCGGCACCAAGGCGCTGCAGCCCGTCCGTCGCCATCTTGAGGCGCGGCTTCAAAGCTACCGCGCGCTTATAATCCGCGATGGCCTGATCGGTGCGCCCCTGCGCTTCTTCGATCTCGGCACGCGCCCAGAGCACCTCGGGCCCATCAGGATCCAGTTTCTCCGCCGTCTCGGCATCCTTGATGCCGACATCCGTCTGGCCACTCTTCTTGTAGGCCACTGCGCGATAGGCGAACGCAATACCCGACCGCGGGTCGAGCTCGATCGCGCGGTTGAGATCCGAGAACCCTTCCTCGTAATTCTGCGCGATGGCGTTCGCCAGCCCTCGCGCCGCGAACGCCCGCGCCGAGCGCGGATCGAGCGTCGTCGCCTGCGTGAAGTCCTTCAACGCGGCGCCAGCGTTGTCGGACGCCAGGTACGCCTGCCCCCTGATCAGATAGAGCTCTGGGTTATTGGCGTCGAACGCGATCGCCCGCGACAGGTCCTCGATCGCATCCTGCAACCGCATGGTATCGAACTTCGCTTCGCCGCGACTGCGGTAGGCCGCCGCAAAGCGCGGATCCGCCGTCACCGCGCGCGAAAAATCTCGGATGGCCGCGTGCGGCCGGCCGACCGCAAGATGCACCCGACCCCGCCCCGCCAGCGGTGCCGCCGATTGCGGCATCAGACGCACGGCCGCAGTGTAGTCGCGGATCGCCAGATCGCTCTGCCCCAGCTTCGCGTAGGCACCGGCACGGTTCGACAGCGCCGCCGCATACCCGGGCGCCAGCACGACCGCGCGGTTGAAATCCTTGATGGCTTCTTCTGGATAGCCAAGCGCCAGCAGCAGGTTGCCGCGATTGTTGTAGATCGCCGCATATTCCGGAAATAGCTGCGCCGCGCGATTGAAGTCGTCGATCGCCAGTTTCGTCTGTCCGAGTCGGGCATAGGCGACAGCACGGTCGGTGAGAATCGTGGCCCGCCGGTCATTCGGCAGCGAAGTGTCTTTCAGTGCGTCGGTATAGCCGGCGACTGCCTGTCCCGCGTCACCCCGCACCAGAGCCGTCGCGGCATCCTGAGCTTTGACAGCCGCATCACCCGCGGCCGCAAGCAAGCCGCCACTGAAAAGCGGCATCACGGCGATGGCGAGGACTGCCCGTCTAAGCATTCGCAACCCGTCGGCTTCGATCGAAGCGGCGTCCCTTTCCGCCGCGAATCCAGCATAGGCCATTAGATGCCGATTGTGGCACCCAATAGTTATAGGACTGCCGGTCCCGCAAGCGCCCGCAGAACCGCAGGGATCGTCTCAGGGATGTCCTCAGCAATGAGCCCTGGCCCGAAAGCCCCGGCGGCTGCCCCGTGCAGCCACACCCCGGCACACGCCGCCGCGAACCCCGGCATGCCCTGTGCCAGTAATCCTGTGATAATGCCGCCGAGCACGTCCCCCGCGCCCGCCGTCGCCAGCCACGGCGGCGCATTCTCGTTGATTGCCGCGCGGCCATCGGGGCTCGCGATGACCGTATCGGCCCCCTTCAGCACCACGATAGCGCCCGAGCGAAGCGCCGCGGCGCGCGCCCGGTCCAGCTTTCCCTCGCCTCTTATATCGCTGAAAAGGCGATGAAACTCACCCTCGTGCGGCGTCAGCACCACCGGGCGGTCGGGAGACGCACCAATCATCTCGAACAGTGCCGATGCATCCTCGGCAAATGACGTCAGCGCGTCGGCGTCGAGCACCGTCGCAGCGCCTGACGTCAGAGCCGCATCGACCAACTGACGCGTCGACGCGCCGACACCCAGCGCCGGTCCCATCAGCACTGCGTTCTTGCGCTTGTCGGCGAGGATCGCAGAGAGCCCCGCGGCACCCTCGAACTCCAGCAGCATGATCGCCGTGAGGTGCGCCGCATTGATGGCGACAGCATCCGGCGGGCTCGCCACAGTCACCAGCCCAGCGCCGGCGCGCAGCGCCCCTCGAGCCCCCATACGCGCCGCACCCGTATGCGCCGCAGGGCCCGACACCACCAACGCATGGCCGCGGCTGTATTTATGTCCGTTTAGCTTCGGCCAAGGAAAGCTCGCGGACCACAGCCCGGGCGCATTTGCCCACGTCTTGGCATTGATCTCCCCAACCACTGCGTCAGGCGTTCCGATGTCGCCGACGGCCACCGGGCCACACAACGCTCGCCCCGGCATCAAAAGGTGGCCGGGCTTACGCCTGAAGAACGTAACCGTTCGGGTGGCCTCCACCACCGGCCCCAGCGCCTCGCCCGTGCTGCCGTTAAGACCGCTCGGGACGTCGACAGCAACGACTGGGACGGGGCTCTCGTTCAGCGCCGCGATGACCTCCGCCGCGATGCCAGTGATCGGCCGTGCAAGCCCGGCACCGAACAGCGCATCGATCACCAGGTCGGCACCCTTGATGATGTCCGGCGAGAGGCGCTCGACCTCACCACTCCAGCGCTGCGCCATCGTGGCCGCATCGCCCTTCAGGGCGCCAACCTCGCACAACAGACCAAGCTGGACATCAGCACCCCCCTCCTGCAGGTAGCGCGCAGCGACGAACCCGTCTCCGCCGTTGTTACCCGGCCCGCATAGTACGACCACCCGGCGCCCCGCGGCCAGAGCCGCCCGGGCTTCCCGCGCCACGAAGCGCCCCGCGTTGTCCATCAGCGTGAGGCTGGGAACGCCGGCTGCAACCGCAAGCTGATCAGCGCGCCCCATTTGCGCGTTTGTTAGCAGGACAAGGTCGTCGGGAGTGCCAATTAATTTAGCGAATTGCTTGTCCATCAGACGCCTGCCGATTGCACGTGCTATCTTTATATGCAATCTGCCCAACTCCTAGGCAGATACTTTGCGGCTTAAACAGCCATGCCGCTCTCAGCGACAAATAAGGTGCTGTATTTGCAGAACCTTATTTGTGCCCAAGAACTGGCATGCGCCATGCTAGCTACTCGCCGTTCGCGCAAGCCGCCCTTGCAGGAACCACATAAATTCGGAAGGCCAAGGGGTCATGAAGAAGATCGAAGCCATTATCAAGCCATTCAAACTGGACGAAGTGAAAGAAGCCCTTCAGGAAATAGGCTTGCAAGGCATCACCGTGCTCGAGGCAAAAGGCTTCGGTCGCCAGAAAGGACACACCGAACTCTATCGCGGCGCCGAGTACGTCGTCGATTTCCTCCCCAAAGTTAAGATCGAAGTCGTTCTCCCCGATGAGATGCTGGACAAGGCAGTCGAAGCCATCCAGAAGGCGGCCAAGACTGGTCGCATCGGCGATGGCAAGATATTCATATCCGCGATCGATAACGCCATCCGGATCCGCACCGGCGAAACCGGTTCCGACGCGATCTGAAGCATCTGAGGGGGCCGCGATCCGGCCCCTTTTTCCCGCAAGAAGAATGCCGCTCAGGCTTACACAATGGGGAGTCTCATGAAGAGCGCCAGCGATGTCCTCAAGCTTTTGAAGGACAAGGACGTCAAGTTCGTCGATTTCCGCTTCACCGACACCAAGGGCAAGATGCAGCACGTGACCGCGCATTCGAGCACGGTCAACGAAGACGTGTTCACCGATGGCTACGCCTTCGACGGCTCATCCATCGCCGGTTGGAAGGGCATCGAAGCCTCCGACATGCTGCTGATGCCGGACCCTTCCTCGGTCCACTTTGATCCCTTCTTCGCTCAGTCGACCGTCGCCATTTTCTGCGACGTCCTCGAGCCGTCCACCGGCCAGTTCTACGAGCGCGACCCGCGCGGCATCGCCAAGAAGGCCGAGGCCTACCTGAAGTCCACCGGCATCGGCGACACCATCTTCGTCGGCCCCGAGGCCGAGTTCTTCATCTTCGACGACGTCCGCTTCTCGACCGAGCCTTACAACACCGGCTTCCGCGTCGACTCCACCGAGCTGCCGACGAACTCGAACACCGAATACGAGATGGGCAACCTCGCCCACCGTCCGCGCGTCAAGGGCGGCTACTTCCCCGTTCCTCCGATCGACAGCTGCCAGGACATTCGCTCGGAGATGATCTCCGTGATGGCCGAGATGGGCGTCGTCGTCGAAAAGCACCACCACGAGGTGGCCGCAGCTCAGCATGAGCTCGGCATCAAGTTCGGCCCGATGGTGTCGATGGCCGACCACATGCAGATCTACAAGTACGTCACGCACATGGTCTCGCAGGCCTACGGCAAGACGGCCACCTTCATGCCCAAGCCTGTCTTCGGCGACAACGGCTCCGGCATGCACGTGCATCAGTCGATCTGGAAGGACGGCAACCCGACCTTCGCCGGCAACAAGTACGCCGACCTGTCGGAGACCGCGCTCAGCTACATCGCCGGCATCCTGAAGCATGCCAAGGCGCTCAACGCCTTCACCAACCCGACGACGAACTCCTACAAGCGTCTCGTCCCGGGCTACGAGGCTCCGGTGCTGCTCGCCTACTCGGCGCGCAACCGCTCCGCCTCGTGCCGCATCCCGCACGTGTCGAGCCCCAAGGCCAAGCGCTTCGAGGTTCGCTTCCCCGATCCGGCAGCAAATCCCTATCTCGCCTTCACCGCCATGCTGATGGCCGGCATCGACGGCATCGTGAACAAACTCCATCCGGGCGACCCGATGGACAAGAACCTCTACGATCTCCCGCCGGCTGAGCTCGCCAGCATCCCCACCGTTTCGGGCTCGCTGCGCGAAGCTCTCGACAGCCTCGACAAGGACCGCGCGTTCCTCAAGGCCGGCGGCGTCATGACCGACGACATGATCGACGCCTACATCGAACTGAAGATGGCCGAGAACATGCGCTACGAGATGACCCCGCATCCGGTCGAGTACGACATGTACTACTCTGTCTAACCGGCGCACGACGGTTGACATCAGAAAGGCCCGGGCATCGCTCGGGCCTTTTTTGATTTTGCACTACGGCCCGGCGCTGCCCGCACCCCCCGCAGCCAAGGGACGTCAGAAATAGAAAAGAATGGCGAGGAACACGCCGGCCCAGCTGATCAGCCAAAGACGCTTCGCCTGGCTCACTGTCCAGGTTCCCGCTTTGCGCGCCGCTTCGCCCCACGAGATGCGCGCGAACAGCGCTATGCACAGCCCGATTCCGAGCCCCGCAATCACAGAGCGATAGTCGAGCTCGGGCGCTGCGATGTCGAAGCCGTCGAGAACTGCCGTGCCCGCGCCATTACCTGACGGCGCCACCAGAACGACGGCAGCGATCATCAGGCCGAGGGCGAGCATCGAGAAGAAATTGAGAACGGTGCGCATGGCCGCATCGAGAATGGACGACGACGAAGGCAAGCTAAGTCGTCCGCTTTCAATATTGTGTTAACCCTGCCCGCTTCGATCGCACCTCTCGCGGTCTCGTGCCAACCGTGATTGACAGACGCATCGCGCGGGAGCACGGTTGTATGACCTCTTCAACGACAAAGGGAGGTCTATGAAAATGTTTCCGCCGGATCACGCAGGGCCGCTGGGTAGACGATCTCGAGGTCGCCTCCCCATCGGCTAACCGAAAATTTGTCGACGAGCGGAGTACTGGTTCCGCGCCCCGGAGCGCTTCGGGCAACGTTCGGATCAGCAACCGCAAAGCCCAAAATCGATTGGTACAGATCGCTTCCGAGGACGCATAGCGCCAGAGCTTCGCCTCGAACCAACGCGATCTCCAAAAGCCCGAGCGGTCGCCCGTTCGGGCTTTATGCTTATGTGGCGCATATACAGCCCGCCAAGAACAGCCGTTCAGAACCTGAGAATATTTGTAGAAAATTCACTATGTGCGTGTCAGTTTTTGATCAGTCTTTCAATGAGCTGCACACCCTGGCTCAAGCAGCGTTCAAGCTCCTTGTTCCATGTGCGGCGAGCGGCAAAGGTGCCGCAGCTTTTTGCGGACCTGCATTGGAGTGAGCGCTATGCGCGCTATGTCTTCACAGTTCGAGAGCTTCGATCCGACGGAGAGCTTCCTCGGGGTGTTCGATCAGTTCGCCGCCGTGCGCAGCTATTCGAGCGCGCCCGCCGTCGGCGGATTTCGCCTGCTCTCTCCCAAAACGACTGCCGCACGCAAAGCCAAGCGCGCGTTCGCTCCCTCGCCCGCGGCCATTGCCGCCCTCGCACGCGCCCGCATGCGCCTCACGGGCTTCTTGTCCGTGCTTTTCGTCGGTGGACTCGGGCTTGCCGTCCTCGCTGGTCCCGCCACCTGCTCGTGCACGGTCGGCGCAATGACAGCACAAGCCAATTCGCTCACCCGGCTCGGCTACATCGAGAACGCGCATTTCATTGCCGCGCGAGAGCAGCTCGCGCCTGAAACAGCAATCCCCGCCCTGTCGCTCGCGAAGGCCACCGACACTGAGACCACAATGGGTGTGTCCTCGATCACCACTTCGGCGCTGCTGCCCGCCGCGGAGATGACCAGCACCCACAGCGACAGCCAGACGCCGCCGACGAGCAGCGCCGCGCTGCCTGCACATATTGAATCACTCGCCGACGCCGGCCCCACCATAAAGCTCGCCGCCCTCTCTGAGAGCGACCTACCCGAGATCGGACCCAACACCCCGAAGACCACCGTTGCCGCGCGCGAGCCAGACGCAGACGCCGCCGATGAAGACCGGCCGCACAAGCACCGCAAGCGTGCCATCCGCGCCTACCGCACGCCCGTCGCCGCGCGCCCGACGGCGCGTTCGAAGTCATCGGGCGATGCCATGATGGTGAAGCGCGCACCGAAGTGGGCTCAGCAGATGTACGTGACGCCCTGGCAAATGCAGGCCTTCTCTTACACGCGTTGAGCAACGCTCAGCATGGTTCAACCGCGCGGCGGCCATCGCCGCGTCACACGCAGCGCGCACGAACGCACCATGCGATATGCGTTCATCACCGCTCTGACGTCAGCCTGCGTCCTGGCCAGCGCTTCGTCCGCGCAGGTAGCCCCCGGCCGCAGTTACAGCTGGCCCTCCGCAACGGCCGCGGTGCAAGCGCAGACTCTCGAACAGCGTATCCCGCCGCCAGATGGCTTTACACGCGTGACCGTTGCGGCCGGAAGCTGGGGCGCATGGCTGCGCGGCCTGCCTATGAAACCGCAAGGCGCCCCGGTGCTGACTTTCACCGGAACACCCAAATGGCGCCAGGATGTGCACGTCGCTGTGGTCGACATCGACGTCGGCAAGCGCGATCTGCAGCAGTGCGCCGACGCGATCATGCGCCTGCGCGGCGAATGGCTGTTTGCGGCCGGCCGGCCACGAGAGATCACCTTCAACGATACCGACGGTAAGCGACTGCGTTTTTCGGCGCGACGTGACCAAAGCTATGCGTCGTTTCGCAAGTACATGGACTACGTGTTCGCATATGCGGGCACCTATTCGCTCGAGCGCGAGCTGAAGCCAGTCGCGCTCGCCGACATCTCGATCGGCGACGTATTCATCAAAGGCGGCTTCCCCGGTCACGCGGTGCTCGTCGCCGACATGGTCGAGAACCCGGCAACCGGAGAGAAGCGCTTCCTGCTCCTACAGAGCTACATGCCCGCCCAGGACATCCACGTTTTGCGCAATCCCGGCTCGGCCGAACGCTCCCCCTGGTACGCGGCGAGCTTCGACGGCGAACTCGTCACCCCGGAATGGACTTTCCCGTCGCGCGCTCTGCGGCGTTGGCCCGACTGATGACGCAGCCTCAGCGCATCACGGCCAGCGTTGCGAAGGTAGCAACGACGAATGTGGCGAGACCCGCCACCGCCTTGATAGCAGCGTCGGGATCGGCGTGCGTCATCATCAGCGACAACGCATAGCCGAGCCCCGCAAGTCCCACGGCCATCACCAGAAGTCCGACAAGCATTCCGACAGTCCCGCTCATGACGTGATCTCCCTATTGCTCTTGTTGGTCGGCTTGGATGTTGTCCATTCTATTGCGCCGGGGCCGGCGGCGGCGCCTCCGGCGCCCCCTGGGGCTTCGAAGTCCGATACTGCTCCCAGTCGTGGCTCTTGATGTAGCCCTCAACCGCGTGCGGGCCATCCGGTTGCATGTGCGTATAGACGATCACGCCGACCGCGAGGCCGATCGACAGCAGAACACCGAGAGTCGAACGCAGTACCACTGCGCCGCGCCCGCTGGCTGCAGCCCACGCGGGACTGATCAGCCCCACCAGCAGATAGATAATCGCGAGGCCGAAAATGATGGTCGCGATAAGGTGCGTGTTCTGAATGAGACTGTCGTACATCGCGCCCATCCCCGTTGCCCGAGGCTTCATCTGCAGCGTGCGCTGATGACACCTGCCTGCGCGCGCATGATGACGCCGGATCCGGCGCGGTCAACGGCTATCGAGCAAGTGCTTGGAACGTCAAGGTTGTGTTGGAGCCGTCTGCTGAATTTCGGCATCGATTTGCGCCGGCGTATCCGTCCCGCCCGGCAGCTTGCTGGCAACGAAATAGAATGCCGTCGAGGCCGCAATCAGGACGATGGCAGCAACGATTGCCACCGTGCTGCGCCGGGCCGCTTTCACCAGCGACGGCTTCGTCAGGCCCAGCGCCAGATAGATGATGGCAAGCACGCACACGGCCTGGAACAGCCAGGAGGAATAATCGAGAGTGGTGCTCGTCATCTTCGCCTCAGGTCAAAAGCATCGCCCGCGATCTTTGCACTGAGGAGCTTAATGGAATGCGACCACGGGCATCGCCGTTGTAAGTTGCACCAGCAGTCAGCCGGCGGACTTAAGCGCCTGCGGCAGCGTCTCGGCAAGAGACGCTAGATCTTCATCGCTGCCGCAACTGACGCGGATGCAGCGATCGAGCGGCGCAACGCCCGGCATGCGCACAAAGACGCCACGCTCGAGCAGACCATCGAGCACGCGCCGCGCAAAGACCCCATCCCGCCCGCAATCCATGGTGACGAAATTTGCCCCCGAGGGCAGCGGCACCAAGCCATTGCTTTGAGCAATTGCACCGATCATCTCGCGTGCGCGCGAAATCTTGGCCACCACCTCTTTGAGATAAGGCTGATCCTCGATCGCGGCTAATGCACCGATCTGGCCGACGCGGTTGATGGCGTAGTGATTGCGGATCTTCTCGAACTGGCGGATGAGGCCGCTCTCGCCCAGGCAATAGCCGATGCGCGCCCCCGCGAGCCCATAGGCCTTCGAGAAGGTGCGAAAGCGCAGCACCTGCGGATTGGAGACATCGATCGGCAGCAGCTGGCTCTGATCAGCGGTATCGCAGTACGCTTCATCGAGGCAGAGCAGCACACCATCCGGCAGCGCCGAGATCAATTCGCGCAACGCTTCAGCGCCCCAGAAAGCCCCCATCGGATTATCCGGGTTGCAGACGTAGAGGATGCGCGCATCCTCGCGCCTAGCCGCATCCAGAAGGGCACCCAGATCCTGCCGGTCATCACGGTAAGCAACGCCGGCTAACCGGCCGCCGCCGCCCGCAACGTGGAAGTTGAAGGTCGGATACGTCCCGCTCGACGTGACGACCGCCGATCCCGGCTCAACCACCAGCTTCACCGAAAGGCCCAGCAGCCCATCGATGCCTTCGCCGATCACGACATTGTCGATCCCGACGCCGTGCAATCGCGCGACCGCGGCGCGCAACTCGTAGCTCTCCGGGTCCGAATACATCCAGTTGCCGGCCGCAGCTTCGCGCATGGCGATAACAGCCTTGGGCGAGGCCCCGAACACGCTTTCGTTTGCGCCTAGCCGCGCACGGAAGGCATGGCCACGCGCACGCTCCTGCGCCTCCGGGCCAACGAACGGCACGAACGCGGGCAGACTTTCGACGAGCTTGGTGAGACGAGGGCGAGACATGACGACGGCATGGCACCCCGAGGCCTCACCCGTCAACTGGCAGCGTCGCGCCCAGAAAAGCGGTGATCGCTAAATGAGGCAGAGCTCTGCTAGCTCGCGCCGCAACTTGGCCGGAAGCTCGGATAATGCGGGATCGCCCGCGCCGATATCCGCCGGCGCATCATCGGCGCTGAGATAGCGCCACCCCTGGAATGCCCGCCGCGGCACTGGCCGCACCGGCACCAGCACCGGATCGAGCAGGATGCGGCACCCCTTGCTGCCGTCGGACTTCTCACCCTGTTCGAAGCCGACAAGTCCCTGGCGCGCCTGCACCACGCCTTTGATCACCCAATAGATCGATCCGCCGTCGAGCAACTCAGCTTCACGTTTCGGCGTCTGGAATGTCATGTGCCAAAGGCGTGGCTCTTTCTTCGCCTTGCGCTGCTCGGCAATGCGCGCACTCTGCCAGCTGGCGAGATCCTCGATGCTCTCGACCCCCACGCACAGCTTGATGAGATGAAGCGGCATTATCCTCCCTCGCTCACGCGCAAAGATGGACCTTCCGCGGGGCGGCCGCCAGCGCTTGCGGGCGGCATCCACAGCACCGGACTATTTCTCCGTGCATGACCCCACATACTGCGCCACCACCGGCTGCCCCAATACACCGAAGTGGCGCGAGTGCACGGCCGGATACGTGCCGCTCGTAGCATCCTTGTCGTAGACGGTGGTGAGGTTGAGGAAGCCCTCGTTGACCACCTCGAGGAAATGGTTCGCGTTGATCGCGCGCACCACCTTCAGCGGCGTCGGCGGCGCAGTCTTGTCGAGGACGAGGTTCGCCTTCTGGCCTTCCAGATCGATGTCCGCAATCGTGAACGCAATCGGCTTTGGCTGCTCGCCCTTGAACACACCGTTCTCGAAGGTCCAAGTCGTGCCACTGGTAAAGTTGCACTGAAAACCCTTCGGTTCTTCCTGAGCTCGCGCGGGTGAAACGCACGCAACAGCCAGAACCGCACTCAAAACAATATTCGCCTTGATTTGCATATACTCTCTACCGGGACACTGAGCAGCAGGCCTATACCTACTGGACCTGAAGCGAGACCAGCAAGCAACAGCTGCAAAAAGGCTTCTTGTCGCCCCCCGCCAGCGCTACGCATGCCTTCAATCCGCCCCGTTTCGAAGCTCGATAGCTGTAAAGGCGGGGAGATTCGATGTACGCACTGCGAACCCACATGGTCGTTGCGCTGGCGTGCGCCCTCGCAGGCGGCTGCTCCACCGCGCCCGCCGATACACGCCCGAACCTTGTCGGCGACATGAAGGCCCCGAGCAGCGAGGTCACCACCGGTTCGCTTCCTGCATCCGGCTACCAGCTCAGCGATAACGAGCTGAAATACGACTGCCGCAAGCTCACCGGCATGATGCAGATCCGCATTCTTCAGGTGCGCGGCTACGACTCGAACAAACAGGCTTCTGCAGCTGCCCGTGGCCTCCAATCCTTCGCCACCCCGATCTGGGGCGGCACGAAGGAAGGGCTCGACCCCGAGGCCCAGCATCGCAAGGACATTGCGATGCTCGAGGCCTTTAACCGCCGCCTCGCCGAGAAGAACTGCAAGACATTCGACTTGAATGCCGAACTGGCGGCCACGAAGGACACCACACCCACCCCGCGCTAGGGTGGGTTAACGGAGGGGCGCGTTTCTGGTGTAAACGTCAATTCCGGACGAGCATCAGGAAGCGGCAATGGCCTCCGACGACAAGAACCGCGATATCGCCGAGCGGCCGAGCACCGTTCCATGGCCGCCGATCGTCCTGGCCGGCGTGGTCATCGCCGCTATCGCGTTGGGCTACATCGCTCCACTGCCCTGGCCCGGCATCGACGATCAGTCAGCGCATCTCGTCGGCCTCGGCATCGGCGCCGCCGGCATCGTGCTCCTGATTTGGGCGTTGCTCACCCTGCGCGGCCATGGAACGACGTTCCTGCCGGACGCAGGCGCCACGACGCTGGTTACCACCGGCCCCTACCGCCGCTTCCGTAATCCCATCTATCTCGCGGACACGATGATCCTCCTCGGCGCCGCTGAGGTGACGAAAAACATCTGGCTGGTCATTGCCGCAGCCGTCTTCGCTGCGCTCGTCACCTGGCTTGCGATCCTCCCCGAGGAGCGCCACCTCGAGCACCGTTTCGGTGACGCCTATCGCGATTACAAGTCGAAGTCGCGCCGCTGGATTTGAGCTAGGAAATCGGCATGGCCATCGACTTCGGCGAAAAGGAGCGCGAGTTCATCGAAGGTCTGAAGGAAAACACCGGCCGCGACCTCGCCGAGTGGATGCAGGCAATCACCGACGCACGTCTCCCCCATCGCAACGACATCATCGACTGGCTGCGCCACAAAGGACTGATGTTCTCCAAGGCCTCGTGGCTGGAGCGCATCCACCACAACGGCGGCCGCCCGATCTATGCCGGCGTACCAAGCGGAGCAGCGCCACGGCGTCCGGCGCGCCGCCGCCCCGAACCACGCCTCGCACCATCGGCAGTCTTGCGCACCGCACCGCCAGGCCCGCCTGCCGCAACTCCAGCCGCGCCGATCTCGCCGCCCGCCGCGCCGGCGAAACCCGCGCCGATGCCGCCCGCAACTTCCGTTCCCGCCGACATCGACACCCTGCTCGCTAAGGCAAAGGCCTACCGGCCGCTAGCACAGCTCATCCTCGCCAAAGTTCGGCAGGCGGCCCCCGCCGCGGCACTTTCCCTGCGTGAAAGCGCAGTCGCCATCGGGCAGCCCTCGCCCTTCGCCCTCCTCGGCGTCTCACCCAAGGAGGTTCGCCTCCACTTGGCGCTCGGAGATCATCCCTTTGATGAAACCTTGAAGAAAGGACAAGCCGGCGGCGGACTTGGCAAAGGCGAAGTGCTGTCCCACATGCTGGTGCTGAACGATGCGCGCCAGGTCGATGCACGTCTGACGGAACTCATCTCGCAGGCAGCATCGCGCACAGGCAATTGAGGCCGAACCATCGAATAGCCCGAATTTTGCGCCCCAGTCCGCCGTGCAAGTCTGCGTATATTGAAGTGCGGCACATGTTTGGAGGCTTTGTAATGTCCGCCGACGCCCGTTGGGCCCGTACCGCACTCATCATCGCGACGCTCAGCGCTTCGACTGCGGGACTGCATGCGCAGTCAGCGCAGCGTGACGGCATCGCCGACCTGATCTACCGCTCGACACCGCAAGCGAAACCCGAGCGCGTCGCCGAAACGACAGTCGCCCCACCCACAACCGCCACAGCTCCGGCCGCCCCCGCCGTCCCGAAGGACCCGCGCGAAGGGGATGAAGCCTTCGAGCAGGCGCGCCAGTTGATGCGCGCCGTCGATGCCATCTTGCGCGACGCCGCAGACCAGCGCTCCGAAGCCCAGAAGCTTCCCGGCCGCGACGAATTCATCCTGACGCCCTTGTGGACCGAGACGCGCGAGGACCGCGAAGCGCGCATTCGCGCCCTGCTCGATTCAGCCCTCGGCATCGTCACAGACGTGCCCATCGTCGACATGCAGAAGAAGGTGGAAGGACTGCGCCTGAACATCCGTGATATCGAAGCCCAGATATCGACGCTGAAGGAAAAGCAGATCACTGCGCCCAAGGACGCGCTTCTTCCAGGCGTGCTCACCGATACCGTCTCCAGCCTCGATTCAAATATCAAGGACGCGTACGCGCGTATCGACAAAAACAAAGACGAGATTGCCAAGACCAAAGCCGAGATTGCCGGCGCGCTCGCCAAGACCGGCGTGGAGTTGACACCCGATCAGGTCGATCTGCTGCTCGACAGCGTTCTCTCCGGCGACCTAGTGCGCCTCGTCGCCGTCTTCAACGCCGCCAAGATCATCGACAGCCAGCTCGGCAAGCTGCTGACCGCTGCTGGCGACAACATGAACTCGGCGCGCAAATACTTCGCCATGCACGCTGCGTTGTTCGCCATGCTGGTGCATGCGCAGGGCACCGCGATCGAGAAGATCGACACCAACTACATGCCGAAGCTGAATGCCATCCTCAAGGACATCCAGTCGGCACAGGCAAAGACGGCCAAGCTGTTGCAGGCCGAGAACCGGCCCGACCAGAAGCGCGCGCTCGAAGCCAACCGCGACGCCCAGAAGGTCGCCGCCGAAGCCGCCAAGGGCTATCGCCGCTATCTGCAGCAGCAGCGCGAGCAGATCGCCAGCGCGCGCACCCGTGCGGTGCACGACCTGCGCATCGCCGACAACACCTACGAGACCGTCGAAGCGAGCTTCCAGCTCAAGAACCTGATGCGCGACAGCGCCGCTTCGTTCGAGGCGATCCAGAAGCTCGAGGCTCCCACCTTCGACCAGATCTTCAAGAACGAAGAGCTGCGTCAGGAGTTCGAGAACCTGACGCGCCGCCTCGACGCCCCTTCGAGCTGACGCTTCACCCACTTCTGCCAGCGTGACGAAATGCATTTCGCCGATGGCGCGCGAGATGCTATGGCGGTGCCGATTTCCCACCTGCCGTCCTGATGCGTGCGCCAAGACGCGCGCGTCCCATCCATGCGCCAAGGACCAATCATGACCACGCTACCGCCGTGCCCGAAATGCAACTGCGAATATACCTACGAGGATCGCGGGCTCTATATCTGCCCCGAGTGCGCACACGAGTGGGACCCGCAGACCGCTACTGCGCCCGCTGAGGCGGAAGGCAAAGTCTACCGCGACGCCGCCGGCAACACGCTCCAGGATGGCGACAGCGTGGTCCTCATCAAGGACCTGAAGCTGAAAGGCTCCTCGAAGGTTCTCAAGATGGGCACTAAGGTGAAGAACATCCGCCTTGTCGACAGCGACCACGACATCGATTGCAAGATCGACGGCATCGGCGCCATGAGCCTCAAATCGGAATTCGTCAAAAAGGCCTGATGCGCATCGGGAAGGGATGACACACCGCCGCGTCGCTAGAATGCAACGCGAAATTTGGCTTAGATCATTGAACGCATCCTGCGCTGCAACAAAACTGTCATGACCGCGCGTTCGCAACGAGCATCGCGGCCATGAACCTTACAGACATGAGCCTTGCAGACAGGAGAGCCACGATGTCCGCCGTTGCCGAGGTTGCCGTAGCCGATAAGCCCGAAATCAAGGTCAAGCCGGAGATACAGGCCGCGCCCGATGCGAAGTCGCAGGACGTTCTCCTGCACGTGCGCTATTCGCCCGATGCTTCGATCTTCTTTATCGACTCTTGCCCCCCGTGCCTCGGCTCTGATGATTGGCTCAAGTTGCTGCTCGCCGAGGCATCCGATTGCTATCGCGCTCTAGCCGGCGGCCGCGGTTTCTTCCGCATCCCTTCGGAGCGCTTCTCCGCCATCCTGGTCAAAGCTGCGAATTAGCCCACGGCGTGAACAGTGCCGCCGCGCTGATTTCCATCAGCGCCGGTACTGCACGAACGAACTGAGCCTCGCCACGCGGTCGTACAGCCGGCGCGCCTGGCTGTTGTCCTGCTTCGTTGCCCAATAGGTGCGGCTCGCCCCGCGCCTATCGGCTTCCTCGTACACCGCTTTGATGAGTGCGCGCCCGACCCCGTGACGGCGCGCGTCGCGGTCTACGTAGAGATCTTCCAGATAGCAGTAGCTCGTCGACGACCACGTCGAGGGGTGAAAGACCACGTGCGCGAGCCCGATGGGACGGTCATGCTCGTCCACCGCGACGGCACCCCAGAAGCCATCCTTCTCGCCGATGAGGCGCTCCCAGGTCAGGTCGATCACGTCAGCCGGAACCTTCGCTTCGTAGAAATTGATGTAGCCGTGGAACAGCCGATCCCACGCCTCGCGATCGGAAGCGCGCAGCGGCCGAATGCTGACGTCACTCTCAACGCTCATCTTTGCCTCATCCAAGCCAAAGCGTCGCCAGACCCAGGAACGAGAAAAACCCTACGACGTCTGTCACTGTTGTGACGAACACCGTGGAAGCCACGGCGGGGTCAAATCCTAGCCTATCGAGTGCTAGCGGAATGAAGATGCCTGCCAGCGCTGCCGCGATCATGTTGATGATGATGGCAACGGCGATCACCACGCCAAGCTGATCGGCACCGAACCAGTACACCGCCAGAAGTGACAGGAACACGGCGAACGTCAAGCCGTTGATTAGTCCAACAGCTGCCTCGCGTGCCACAACGCGTGGGATATTCGCCGGGTTGAGCTGACGTGTCGCCAGTGCACGCACACTCACGGTCATCGTCTGCGTTCCCGCGTTGCCACCCATCGAAGCAACCATCGGCATCAACACTGCGAGCGCCACCATCTGCTCGATGCTGGCGCCGAACATCTTGATCACCGAAGCCGACAAGACTGCCGTGCCGAGATTGACGAACAGCCAGGCAAGCCGCGGCGGCGCAATCTGGCGCACGCTGTCCGTCAGCCGCTCATCGCCGACGCCTGCCAGCAGCTTTGCGTCCTCGTCGGCCTCCTGTTCGATGACCTCGACGACATCGTCGACGGTCACGACACCGACAAGGCGGTCGTTGCTGTCGACGACGGGCGCCGCCATCAGCCCATAGCGCTCGAACTGCCGCGCCACCTCTTCCTGGTCAGCGGTCGCGAGCACGATGTGGCGATCGGTGTCCATGATCTTCTCGATCGGCAGGTCGCGCTTCGACCGCAGCAGGCGCGAAATGTCGACGCTGCCGAGCAGGTGGTAGCCGGGATCGACGACGAAGATCTCCGAGAACGTGTCGGGCAGATCCTCGGTCTCCCGCGCGAAATCGATCACCTGCCCCACGGTCCAGAACGGCGGAACCGCGACGAAGTCCGCCTGCATGAGGCGGCCCGCGGTTTCCTCCGGATAGAGCAAGTTACGCTGCAAGGCCGCGCGCTCGCCCTGCGGCAGCTGATCCAGGATCTCCTTCTGGTCGTCCTCTTCGAGGCCTTCGAGGAGATACGCGGCATCATCGGTGTCGAGATCGCAGACAGCCTTGGCCAGCACGTCGTTCGGTAGCGCCTCGGAAAGCTGATCGCGCACCTTCTCGTCGACGCCGACCAGCGCTTCGAAGTCGAAGTCCGGTCCCAGCGCCTCGATCAATGCGACGCGCTGCTCGGGCCCGAGCCATTGGATTAGGTCGGTAAGGTCAGGCCCCTTGACGTCGGCAACCAGCGACCGCAGCGCCGCAGTATCCTCGGCTTCCAGCGCCTCGTCGACCGCATGAAACAGATCGGCCTTCGGCTTCACTTCCTGCTCACGGCTGGCGCTGGCGCCATTCTGCGTATTTTCCAAGCGCACACTCCGTCTGCGTCGGGTCGCGCCGTGGCGCCCAGCAACTGACTTCCGATCAACCGGATGATGCCCGGCTTTAGCATGTTGTCGCGTGCTGCACAGTCTGGTGCGCAGATGCAACAACACACTGAAAGATGAACGCTACTGGCAAACTTTTACAGAAAATCTTAGTGGTTGCGGACTAGTTAAGCCCCTTGAGCAGCGCGCGGTGATCATCCTCACCGCATGATCGACAATGGGCGAAGTGTACCGATGCGGTGGTTGAGTACATTGTGCTTGGGGAGCCTTTGCCTGCTGTCGTGCGGCGATATATCGAAGCCCCGCGCCCAGGAAGCCCCGCCCCATCCGGCCACCCAGGTCGCTGACTGCGCCACCCGCGCCGACGTGCTCGGCCTCTCCCGCATCGTCGAGGTCGACACGTCTGAAGGTCCGCTGTTCGGACGCGGCCGCAAGGGCGGATTCGATTTCCTCAAGGATGGCGAGATCGTCCTCACCTTCGACGATGGCCCCTCGCGCTCGCACACGCGCAACATCTTGAAAGCGCTGGCCCAGCACTGCACCAAAGCGACATTCTTCATGGTCGGACGCATGGCAGCATCCGATCCGGCGATGGTCCGCGAGGTCGCAGCCGCCGGGCACACGATCGGCAGTCACACCTGGTCGCACGCCAAACTCTCCAGCCTCACCGCCGACAAGGCCGAGGAAGAGGTCGAGCTTGGCCTCAGCGCCGTCGCTTCAGCGCTCGGTGCACCGGTAGCCCCATTCTTCCGCTTCCCCTATCTGCGGCCCAATGCAGCGGCGGTCGAGTACCTGAAAGCGCGCCACATCGCCAGTTTCATGATCGACGTGGATTCGCGCGATTTCCGCAGCCGCGATCCAGCAGAGGTGCAGAAGAATGTCCTCACGCAGCTTGCCGGACGTCACAGAGGAATCCTCCTCTTCCACGATATTCAGCCGTCGACCGCGCACGCCCTGCCGGCGTTGCTCACCGAGCTGAAAAAGCGCGGCTTCAAGGTTGTCCATATGGTGCCAAAGCAGACAGCCGAGACGCTGCCCGAATATGACGCGCGCGCAGCCAAACTGATCGCCCACAAGATGCAGGCCGCCAGCAAGGAGCCGCTGGCGCCCCGCGCGCTCACTTGGCAACAGTCCCAGCAGAGCACGGGAGATGGTGGCACCGAGGTGCTCCCGTGGGCGCATCAGCGCAACACATCATCCCCACTGTCCACCGGCTCGACCGCCTCGCCTACCAACGAACCGGCAACCGTGCCATGGTATCAGAAGTGGTTCACGCCATGAGCGCGTGTCGAAACGAGTACGAGTTGCGTATCCCTCTGCCCATGCGGGCGCCTAACCGATTGAGGTGTACTTTGAACCGTCGTTTCTCCCTTGCGTGCGCCATGGCCACTCTCGCATCGGCACTCGCACTACCTGCACTGGCCGATGAAGCCTGCAAGGATCCCAAGAACGCTCTTGGCGTCTCGCGCATCGTCGAGATCGACGCAAAGTCGGGCCCCCTCTACGGCGCCTTCACCAAATACGATAAGGAGCCGCGCTTTCTCGGACCGAAGGAGGTCGTGCTGACGTTCGACGACGGCCCGATGCCCAAGTACACCAAGCCGATCCTCGCGGCCCTCGACAAGTTCTGCACCAAGGCGACGTTCTTCTACGTCGGCCAGATGGCCCAGGCCTATCCTGACATGGTCAAAGAGGTGATGGGCCGCGGCCATACCATGGGCACGCACACCTGGTCCCACCCTCTCAACCTCCGCGCCCTTTCGCTCGAGCGCGCAACCGACCAGATCGAGCGCGGCTTCGCCGCTGTGGCACTCGCTGCAGGTCAGCCCATCGCGCCGTTCTTCCGCTTCCCCGGCCTCAGCGACTCCGGTCCGCTCCTTGCACACCTACAGGAGCGCGGCATCGCCGCCTTTACGGTCGATGTAGTCTCCAATGATAGCTACATTGGCAGCCCTTCGCGCCTGGCCGCACGCACCATCCAGCAGGTTGAGCACCAGAACGGCGGCATCATCCTATTCCACGACATCAAGGCATCGACCGCCGCCGCCTTGCCGACCATCCTCACCGAGCTGAAGAAGCGCGGCTATAAGGTCGTGCATATGCGCTCAAAGGCCAACTTCGAGCCGCTTCCCGCACTCACCGCCGAGCTTGAGACCAAGCGCGCCGCCGCCGAGGCCAAGAGGTCAGGCCGCAAAACGACGGAAGCCACCTCAACCGAAAAGAAGCTCGTGCCCTTCTATGCACCGATCATGGTGTCGACACTCGAAGAGAAGAGCGAGCCTGAAGTGACCGTGCTGGAGCCTGAGGCGAAGGAGCGCGTCCACGCCGGCGGCACCCACGCGACCGCCAGCGCCCCTGTCGCCTCCGCCGAAGCCAGCACCGGAGACGTCACCCAGCCAGTAACGCAAACGCGCAGTAAGAAGCATGCACGCAAGCGGCACAAACCGGACGCCGATCCGCTGAGCCTCAGCAATGCGATCAGCGGCCGCTGGTAGCACTCTCTCGTTGATGAGCTAGGTCGAGGTGAGCTTAGGCGGACGAAGCGCTGCTCGCCACCTCGACAACCCGCCGTGCCTCTTCCAGCCCCTGCTCCGGCGTACCCGAAGCATCAACCTTGTACCAGGTGATCGCACCGAGCTCATAACCGAGCTGCTCGCGCACGACGCGCTTATCGGCGTCCGAGGCGTCCCCTTGCCGCCGCTCGACTCGCGCGATCAGGGTCTCGGCCGGCGCCTGCAGCCACAGCCCGATGAACGGACATCCCGCATCGCGCGCAATCGTCTCGATGTTCGCCCGCTCCTCTTCGTTTGCGAACACCGCATCGACGATCACCGCTTGGCCGGCAGACAGCGCCCGCCGCGCCTTGTCTTCTACGATGCTGTAGACCCGCTGCGCCGTGCCGACGCGATAGTGCTGCCGGTCGAGCCGCTGCGTCTCCGGAATGCCGAACAGGCGCTTGCGTTCGACATCGCTGCGCAGATGCAGCGCACCCGGCGCACAGCCCACAAACGGGGCGAGCTGGGCGGCCAGAGTCGACTTCCCCGTGCCCGACAATCCCCCAACCGCAATCAACACCGGTGGTGGCGGGGCGAGATAGCTCCGCGCCAGTAGCGCGTTGCGATCGATCTCCGCGCGCAACGCCGTCTGCGCTTCGGGTTCCAACTGCTCAGTGCGCGCCATCGCCACAACCGCCCGCACACCGCCACGGCACGCGAGGAATAGCGGCAGGCATGCCAACCCCTCGATCTCGCCACCGATGGGCTCGAACGCAACGTAAGCATTCAGCACCGCGTTCGCCGCGTGGCGGTCACCGCGCACATCAAGATCCATCAGCAGAAAGGCAAGATCGTACAGGACATCGATCGTTGCCAGCGCCTCACTGAATTCAAGGGCGTCGAATGGCACGGGCTTGTTGTCGATCAGCACGATATTGCCAAGGTGCAGATCGCCATGGCAGCGCCGCACGCAACCCGCGTAGCCGCGCTCTGTCAGGACCGGCTTCAGGCTATCGAACATCTCTATCAGCCGCCGCGCTACATCCGGATAGCCAAAGTCGAGTGCACTGGAGAGCTGATCGACCACGGGCGCCAGAATGCGCTCGCCATTGCAGGCGCTCGCGATCGGGCTGTCCTGATGGTAGCGCGCAACCATGTCGGCAAGAGACTTCGCCAAGTCCTCCGCAATCGGACCCTGCTCCTCCCGATGGCTCAGCACCGCATCTTGCGAGAAGCGGCGCATGCGCACCGCCCATTCGATGATGTCGCCGCGTTCATCGAGCCCCAGGCTACCGTCGTCGCGGCGTACGATCGGGACCAGCCCGAGATAGATGTTCGGCGCATGCGGGCGGTTGATCTCCATCTCGCGCACCGCAGCGGCGTGCCGCGCGTGCAGCGTGGAGAAATCGACGAAACGCAAATGCACCCGCTTGCGCAACTTGTAGGCGTGCTCGCCAACGAGATAGACGCGCGCAATGTGCGTCTCCACCACCTCGACTGGACCGCTTTCGCCGTAGCTTGCCGCATCGCGCAGGAACGCATCGATCTGGCGTTCCTCGTCATCGGCGAACGTGAACATCGATTGTCCTCATCGGCTGGAGCGCGCACGCGTCGATAGCAGACCACGTCACGGTGTCGCCGCCCGTGATCTTACGCAAGCGTTTTGCCGATGCGAACGCTGCCTTGCAAGACCATGATCGCTTCGGACCCAAGCGGGTCCGAAGCATCGGTCACGCAGGCACGCCTGGAGGCCTTTAGACGTCGCTACGCCGCGAGAATTCGGTCTGGCCGCCGGTCGCCAGGATGCGCGCCTGCTCGACCCAGTTCTCGCGCTCGATCCGCCCCTTGAAGTCGAGAATCTGGCTGATGCGCTCGATGTCCGCACCGGTCCAGTTCGCCACCTGCTCGAAGTGCACGATGCCCAGCGAGTTGAGCTTCTTCTCGATCAGAACGCCGATGCCGCGAATGCGCTTCAGGTCATCACCGTCACGCGATGGGTGCGCGCCCCAAGCCCCGTCAGATCCAACGAGCGCTTCGGAGCGTACCGAGCGCAGCGGCGCAACACCTCCGCTGGTCGGTTCCGCCGCTGGCGTCTCGGTAGGAGTCGCCACTGGCTCCGTAGCAATCGCAGGCGGCTCTACGGCGGCAGCAATCTCGGACACCGCAACAGGTGCCATCGCGGCGACAACCGGAGCTGCCACGGGCGCCGGTTCAGGAGCTGGCGCTGGCGCCGTCGGCCCAGCAGCGGGCTCTGACACCGGTTGCGTCTCATCGAGCCGGAGTGCGTAGTAGGTCTTGCCACCCTCGGCCAGCACCCGCGCCTGTCCGACCCAGTTCTCCTTTTCAACGCGGCCCGGCGAGCCCAACGCATCGTCGATGATTTTGATATCCGCAGCGTTGAGCAACGCGAAATCGGAATAGCGCTGCACACCGAGTTCCTTGAGCGTGCGCTCATTCAGGATGCCGATGCCACGAATGCGCTTGAGGTCATCGCCCGGGCCTGACGCAGTCAATGGCAACTGCGGTACCACGGCCACCGCAGCCACGGCGGGAGCTGCAGCCGCGACTGCGGTCGCGGGCTCCGCAAACTGGGGCACAGGCATACCGCGGTCGACGCGCCGCGAGTAATACGTCTCGCCACCCGTCGCCAGAATGTGTGCCTGCCCGACCCAATTCTCCTGCTCGATGCGACCCGAGACACCCAGACGCTCGCCGAGACCTTTGATGTCAGCCGACGTCAGTCCGGCAATCTCGGCGAAGCGGCGAATGCCCACTTCCTTGAGCTGCTTCTGCACCACGCTATCGATGCCGCGAACGCGAGTGAGATCATCGCTCGGCGCCGCGCCACCGTCCTGCGGCTGCACCGGCGCGCCGGAACCCGCCGTCACCGAGATCGACGAAATCGGCTTTGCCTCTGGGGCCGGTGCTGAAGCGGTCGGCGCGGGTTCGGGCGCTTTAGGCGCCACGGCAGGAGCGGGTGCCGGAGTCGGTGCGGCAGCTGGCTCTGGAGGCGGCGCCGGCCTTGCGGCAACCGCCGCCGCAGCAGCAGCGGCCGTCGCAGCAGCAGCGGCCGTCGCAACTACCGCCGCGCCCGTCACAGCCTGCCCGCTGATGGCGCGGTCAAAGCGACCTTCCTCAGCGCTAGCGCGCGAGGTCACCTCAATCTTCGGCTCCCCGGGGGCCGGTTGATGCGAGATGCCGCTGATCGCCACGTCCGGGCTCTTGGCCGCCCGGCTGTAATAGAAGCGCCGCTTCAGGCTGCACGCCAGCAGGCCCCCGAAAAAGAACGCGGCCGCGAGCAGCAGCCACGCCTGCCAAAGCAGCTCCGACATAACTTCACTCCCCAAATATCAATAGCGCGCGTTTCCCCGCGCGTCAGTCTTCCACCCTGGCACACGCAATCCACGCCACAATAAATCCGGCAGCGAACGCCGCCGCGGCGTACCAAACGAGATTAGCGAGCAGATAGTCCATTGCGCGTCCCCTGCTTTCGTACGGGCATCGGCGGCAGCGGCGCAGCGCGCGCCGCAACCGTCAACTCGATGCGCCGGTTCTTCGCCCGGTTCACCTTGCTGTCATTCGGTGCCACCGGCTTCTGGTCCCCGTATCCGACGGCAACCAGACGCCCATCGTCAATGCCCTTCTGGATCATATAGCTTGCGACCCCACGCGCCCGGTGTCGCGATAGCACCTTATTATGTCGAGACTTCCCCGAGGCATCGGCGTGACCGGCGATGTGCAGCGTCGCCTCCGGACAAATGTTCAGAGCGCCAACAAGCCCATCCAGAACGGCTTTTCCTGACGTGTCGATCCGGGCATCGCCCCGCGCAAAGTGCACTTCTGCAAGCCGTGCTGCCTCCTTTACGCGTTCGATGCAGGAGCCCGGTTCCGCGATGTTGCCCGGCGGCAACGCAGCAGTATCAAACCGCGGGGGCTTCGCCGGCGCGGGCGCCATCAGCCCCGACAGCCAGCTCGACACCGCGGCGGGCCCCTGGTCGTGGGTGGAGGCACCATCGGCCTTGGCCGACGCAACAACCGGCTTTCGCTCCGGAACGATGGGCGTTGCTGCGTCCCCAGTGCGCACTTCGTCTGCGCCTGGGCTCTTTGGCGACGACGCAACCGCCGTCGTCGGCGCTACTGCCGCCACCTCGGCCGGCTTTTGCTCAGGAGGGGTGACGCTCTCCTGCGGGGCCTGATCGGGCGCAGCGGCGCTTCTCTCCGGCGGAGCCACATCGCCCGGCTTGCGTAATGGCAGCTCCGTTGACGCCACCTCAGACGCCACTGCATCGCTGTGAGAATGATCTCGATCAGGCACAGGCTGCGAATGAGCGACGACATCAGCCGGCGCGCTCTCTCCGGTCGATGACGCCGCAACCGCCGGATCGGCCGACGCGTCGGCAGCCGCGACAGCATCGGCCTTTGCTTCCGCCGCCTCGCGCACAGTGGATGCCGCCGGCGCGGTCTCAGCAGTCGCCGGGATCGCCTCCGCCCCGAGAGAAGCGGGCGCGACCTCATGCGTTGCGACGGTCACCGCAGGCGTGCCATCGGCTTCTGGCGCGTCTCCCAGCACCGGCTCGGACTGATGCGCCTCCGACCACACACCACTCTCAGGGGACGTATGCGCTACCATCCTGTCGTGCTCGCCGGCGGCATCGGCGCTGGCAACCGGCACGGAGTCACCTAGCGGTAAGGGCTCGCTATCATGTAGCACCCGGTCCGGCGCCCCCCCGTCAGTCGCCGGCGTGATCGGCACGTCCTTGATCGCCGGAGCAATCGAGCGCGTACGCACGATCCGCACGCCCCAGACGTTGCGCACCACAGCAACTGCCTCCGCCAGCTGCATGCGGTCGGCTGGCTGCCCTGCAAGAAGGCCGTCGCGGCCATCGAATGCCACCACGGCCCAGTCGTGCCCCGCCGCGCGCAGGGCGTCGGTGCTGCGCCGTTCCAGATCCTGTTCTATGTGAGAATGCTGGGCCTGCACCGCCAGCCAAGCCAGCATAGCGATGGGTATAAGTCCCCACAGCCAGCGCATCGGATGGCATCTCATGCGCGCCGGAGTCTCCGCATTCGGTGCAACTGACACAATGCTACCGAGACCCCGCGTCCCGCCTTCGATGCAATAATACCCCGGCGCCGGACCAGCCGGCTTATTGCCTCATGGCGCAAGCCATCCGGCGAGAAGACTATAGACAAGCCCAATCGGCTTTCCAAGCCGAGCCGCCGCGCCCCGCACCCGGTCCCTTAGAAAAAAGTCAATTAATGGCGTTGCTTGCGCAAGGGCACCGGCTCGGACGCAGGGGTCTGAGCAGGCCTTTCTGGAGCCACTTCCCGGATCGCGTCGGCCTCGCGCATGGCCTCCCGCATCCTCAGGTCCTCGTAGCGCTCCGCGATATACGAACGCGTCAGCGGCACGGCATAGGCGCTGCGCGCACATTGGACCTGGAACACCGCCACGTTCTGGAACCGGAACGCCGCCTCACAGCAGGCGAGGTAATATTCCCACATGCGGCAGAAGCGTTCGTCATAGAGAGCCATCGCCTCGTCCCGGCGCGCCATGAAGCGGCGGCGCCAGGCCAGCAGCGTCTCGGCATAGTGCATCCGAAGGCACTCGACGTCCGTGACGATCATGCCAGCGCGCTCGATCGCCGGAATGATCTCCGACAGCGCCGGAAGCTGCCCGCCGGGAAAGATGTACTTGTCGATCCACGGATTGGGATACCACGGCCCATCCATCAGCCCGATCGTGTGCATCACCATCACGCCATCGGGTTTCAACAGCTCGCGGCACTTGTTGAAATAGGTGTCGTAGAAGCGCGGCCCCACGTGCTCGAACATACCGACAGATACGATGCGATCGAAGCTGCCCTCGACCTCGCGGTAATCCTGCAGCACGAAGCGCACGCTATCGGCAACGCCGGCCTTCTCGGCTCGCCCGCGCGCAATTTCCAGCTGCTCGGTCGACAAGGTGATGCCCTGCACCTGCCGCGCGCCGCCCATCTGCTTGATGTACAGCCCTAGCCCGCCCCAGCCGCTGCCGATATCGAGCACGCGGCTATCCGGCTCGACGAGCAGCTTCGCGGTCACGAGCCGCCTCTTCGCCAGCTGCGCTTCTTCCAGCGTGCAATCGGGCCGCTCGAAATATGCGCAGCTGTATTGCCGATCCGGATCGAGGAACAGCTCATACAGCCGATGGTCGAGATCATAGTGATGCGCAACGTTGCGACGCGAGCGCCAACGATTGTTGCGGCTGACGAAATTACGCGTCAGGAAGCGTATCCGGCCGAGCAGGCGCGCCGGCAGCGAGCGGTCGTCGACGGTTGCATCGCGCAGCACCAGCACAAGAAAATCGTAGATCGTACCGCGTTCGACGACCACCCGGCCGTCCATGAACATCTCGCCGAGGCGCAATTCCGGATTGAGCACCACGCCGCGCTCTGCGCCTTTGTCGAGGAAGCGTATTCTCACTTCCTCGCCGGTGCCGTCGCCGAAGGTGAACTCGCGGCCACCCGGAGTCACCAGCGTCAGCGAGCCGCGCTTCACGTACTGCGAAAGGATTGTCGTCAGAATTTTTTCCATGACGAGACAACCGGGCAATTAGACAATCAGCCTAACGCCGAGCCGAGGCCCGACGCAAGTTGAAGCAATGGCGCAAGGCTAGCCGCATAATCTTATGAGGAGCTAAATCCTGCGACAACAATGCCGTGATCAAACTATAGGCAAAAGAAATGCGCGAGCCTCTCGGCCCGCGCACTCAATTCGTCCCGACCTACGCGCGTCGCCGCGCTCGAATTCCTCACGCGATCATCGCGCGTCCGGCCCTGATCCTAGCCTCTGCGTCGGCCACCATGCCCCCGATGATGTCGCCTACGGGCTCCACCGAGTAGATTAGCCCGGCGCCTTCTCCAACGAACGTATTGGAGTTCTCTGCATCGCCCGCGCTCCACGCCGCGCGATATTTTGCGGCCTCCTCGTCGGCCACGGCGGCAAGTGCCTCCTCGCACCCATGCCAGCGCGAGATGAAGGCATTGCGCAGCACCCGCGCAGTGTAGCGCGACGGCCATTCCAGCTTGCGCGCCAGGTCCATCACCTGCGAGCGGATCGTGTCGTCGCCGGTTGCCGACAGCGCCGCCGCGTGCATGGCCGGCGCCACATTGGCTTCCCGCGATGCCCACAGCCGCGATCCGACGAGAACCCCGTCGGCCCCGAGCATCAGCGCAGCCGCAAGCGCGCGCCCATCAGCGATACCGCCCGCCGCGCAAAGCAGCGTCTCTGGCGAGCGCGCCGCGATGAGATCAGACACCTCCGGCACCAGCGTCATCGTCGCGCGCTTCTCACCGTGTCCGCCAGCCTCCGTCCCTTGTGCGGCGATGATGTCTGCACCGCACGCGATCGCGTGCTCCGCGTCCCGGCGCGTCTGCACTTGGCAGATCAGCATGGCGCCGCTCTCCTTGATGCGTGCCGCAAATGGCCCCGGATTGCCGAACGAGAGGCAGATGGCCTTCGGCCTGTGCGCCAGAACCAATTCGAGCAGGTGCGGTTGTTTCTTCAAGGACCAGGTGATGAACCCGCAGCCGACGGCAGCATTACCGGCATTGCGCCACTCCACCTCCAGCCAGTCGGCATCGCCATAACCGCCGCCGATGAGGCCGAGCCCGCCGGCCTCCGACACCGCCGCTGCGAGCTTGCCGCCGGCGGCGAATGCCATGGGTGCAGAGATGATCGGATGGCGAATGCCGAGCGCTTCAGTCAGGCGGGTGGTGAGGGTCACGTCGAAGCTCCTTTTTGTTATTGTTGCTCTTCCAACGACGCGTGGAGCTGCGCTACGGCACGGACACCGCGGCCAGCCGTCCGCCCCCGCGGTGCAGATCGATCCCGTGCTTCAGCGATCCGGCAATGCGATGCGCGCGATCCACAAACAGCGCCGCCGCGTCGGGCGGGCAAACGGCGCGCGCCGTTTCCTCGAACAGCGCCAGCCAGCGGGCGAAGTGCTCGCCCTCGATTTCCGGCAGCGCCGCATGCACCGCCATCGGCCGCCCCTCGTACGTGCCCGTCATCAGCGTCACCGACGACCAGAAGCGGCACAGCTTCGCCAGATGCGCATCCCAATCATCGATTCGCGAATTGAAGATCGGGCCGAGCAGTTCATCGCGCCGCACGTTGGCATAGAAGGCGTGGACGAGCGCTTCGATCATCGGCTCTGTTATGCCCACCGCAAATCCGGGCGCCTTAGTCTGTCGATCATGCATGCAGCGTCTCCATCGAGACCGATGCCATAGCACGGCGCGACGCCGCTGCGCCGCCGGCAAACCATTCAAACCGCCGTGAAGTTGAAACGGTCAATAGATTGATAGATCGGCCCTATCGTGCGCGCTGCGCCAAGCCAGCGAAACAAAGCATTGCGACCCGCTCGGGCACGAACACCGGATGGCGCGGGCGTCAAGCCGCGCAAGACCTGACAATGGGAGCTTCATCGTCGGTAGAAAAAGGGGCCGAAGGATCTCTCCTCCGGCCCAGCGCACAGGGAACAGCCAAGGGAGTGTGCGCTAAGTTCGTGCCACCGCTGCCAATAAGTGTCTCGCTGCGCCGCTCTCACCCGCGGGGAAGTCGCGGGCGAGAGGAAATCGCAGCCAACCGAAAGGCCTTAGTCCTTCGGATGTGTGCGCACACGCAGCGGGTCATAGAACGGCATCTGCACGACGACAGCGCGCAACTCGCCCTTGTCGTGCACCACCACTTCCGTGCCGAGCGCGGTAAACGCCGGCTCGATCTGCGCCATCGCCAGCGACTTCATCAGATGCTGGCTGTAGACGGTGCTGGTGACGACGCCGACTTCCTTGCCGCCAACAGTAATCTTCGCTCCCGGCTCGACGACGCGGTCGCTCGCCACTTCGAGCCCGGAGATGAATGAGCGCTCCTTGCCCTTACGCTCGATCAGCGCCTGCTTGCCGACGAAGTCCGGCTTGGAGAGATCGACCGTCCAATCGGCGCGGACTTCCCACGGCGTGGTGTCGCCATGCGGCATGTCGAACGGGAAGAACAACAGGCTGCTCTCCACGCGAACTGTATCGAGGCACGCCCACGAGACAGGAATGATGCCCTTCGATTTGCCAATCTCGAGGATCGTGTCCCACAGATAGGGCGCATCCGCCGCCGAGCAGAACACCTCATACCCGCGCTCGCCGGAATAGCCGCCGCGCGCCAGCCGCACCTTCTTGCCGAACAGCGTGGTCGGCTCGTGACGGAAATAGCCAAGACCAGCAAGGTTCATCGGCGTGTGCGGCGCCAACGTTTCGAGCGCCAGCGGGCCCTGCAGCGACAGAATGTGCACGTCATTGTCGCGCTCGATCTTCACGTCGTACTTCGAGGCAACCGCTATCATGGCGTCTTCGAACGCGCCGCCGCCATGCGAGATGCGGAACTCTTCCGGACCATCGACATAGACGATCACGTCGTCGACCAGCGCACCCATCTCGTTGACGATGTTGCTGATGTGGGAATCGCCGGTTTTCGCCTTCGACACGTCGGACGTCAGCAGGTGATTGAGGAACACCAGCGCGCCGCTGCCAGTGACATTCAACATCTTAAGCATCGAAACGTCGAACAGACCCGCGCGATAGCGCACCGCTGCGGTCTCTTCATAGGGGTCCGTGCTGTAATTCTGCGGGATCGGCATGTCGTTCCACGCCGTCGACAGATCCGCGCCCAGCGCTCTGTGCCGGTCGTTCAAGACCGACTGCCGAGGGAATTTTGCTACCGTCATTGGCATCTCACTCCGGTTGTTTTCTTGAGGTTTGATTTGCGGGGCGCCAGGAAAATCATCGGGCCAACCGCCCGGGGTCGTCGGTGCACCGTCGTCGAATTGCGACAGCCACTCGAGGGTCGTCGCCTGATACCGGGTAATACCCTTGTAATCGACCAGCTCCGGCGGCAACGACTTCAGCACGCGATGGAACCGCCGCGCCCACTTCGGCACGGTCACCAGCTCCTTCATCTTGATCAGGTAGCAGCGGATCGAGAACATGATCGCGTTCGAACGCGGCAGCCGCCATAGGCCCTGCAGTTCCACGCGAAGGTGCACCTTGTCGCCAACGTTCTCAGGCGTCACCGTCGTGCGGTCGACTCCCCATTTGTGGTAGTTCTCCGGGCTCGTATCGAGCCGTGGGTTGATGGTCATCGTCCAGTTGAGCCGCCGCACCGGATGCCCGTTCTGGAGGTTCAGCAGGAATTTCAGCGCCCGGTCGAACACGCGCGCCTTGTGGGCCAGAGGCACCGGGCCATGCCATTCGGTGAAGTTCATGCCGACATCGAAGTCGAGCGACCAATCCGCCTGCGTGGTGATGATGCCCGCATCCATCCACAACTGACCGTCACGCTGATCCTGCAGCGAGAAATCACCCTGGCACTGGCGGCCGATGTATTCCATCGGCCCATACGGCAGCGTCGTTTCATCGCCGAACGTAAACCGCTGCTCGATGCTGAGCGGACGATTGATCCAGTGCCACTTGTCTCCGTCCCTGTTGAGCGTGAAATGCTCCGGGTACTTGTCCGCCATTGACGTCATCAACAGCTCGAGCATGTCCCACTGCGCCGGCATCATGTGCGGCAGCGCCTGGCAGCGCTTGGGGTCCTTGTCCAGTACCAGCGCCCGGTCGCGCATCTCCGAGACGTAATGCTCGTCGATGTCGATGGGAAACTCGAAGACCGATCCCTTGGGACCGGGCACATGCGGCTCGATGTTCACCGAGTACATGTACTGATCCTCGGCGAACGGAAACGGGAACCGCTTGATCGCCGCAGGACTGTTCGAAAACGTGAAATCGTCGCGGAACGTCTCGTCCTTGAAGACTAGGCCCATGCTCTTCCTCCGAGCTTTGATTAAAGATCCAGCGTCAGCGTGCCGGAGGCACGCGAGACGCAGATCATGATTTTGCCGCCGGAAGCCTTTTCTTCGGCGGTGAGGTAGTGGTCCTGGTGCTGCAGGGAACCACTGCACGCTTCAACGCGCGTCTCGCACTGCCCGCAAGCGCCACCGCGGCACAGCGACGGAGCATCGACGCCGTTCTCCTCCAACGCTTCCAGGATGCTCTGCTGCGGCCCCACGACGATGTCACGGCCTGACCGTGCCAGCTTCACAGTGAACGACGATCCAATCGGCGGCGCGGCAAACTTTTCCGAGTGCAGGCTTTCCCGAGGCCAGCCCGCGGCGCGCCCGGTGCCCAACGCCCACTCGATCATCGCCGAAGGCCCGCACACGTACATGTGCGTCCCGAGCGGCTGCCCGGACAGCAGCTGAGCCAGAGGCATTCTCTCGCCCAGGTCATCGCGGTAAAGGTTTACCCGCTTCCCGTATGTCAACTGCAAGTAGTCGCAGAATGCCCCGCTTGAAGCCGAGCGCATTGCATAGTGCAGCTCGAAATCGGCCCCGGCTGCACTGAGCTCCCGCATCATGGCGATGAACGGCGTGATGCCGATGCCGCCGGCTACGAGAATGTGCCGGCGGGCCATACGTGCGACCGGAAAGAGGTTTACCGGATCGCTGATTTCGAGTTCGCTTCCGTGCTCGACGCGCTCATGCATGAACTGTGAGCCGCCACGAGATTCAGGCGCTCGCAGCACGCTAATTTCATATCCGCTCGTGTCGCCGGGCGCGCTGATTAGCGAATAGGGATTGCGCCATGTGTGACCGTTGCCGTGCATTGACACGATGACATGCGATCCAGCAGAGAACGCCGGCAGAGGACGTCCGCTGATTTCTTCGAACCGGAACCGTTTAATTCCTTCGGCGACGCGCTCTACTTCAGAGACGCGCACGCGATGCGATGCAGTTTTTGTCATTGGAATGGCACCTGCTCGGGAACCTCACCCGCGACTTCCGCATCGACGCACACGCCGATGAACGCGGCATGCCGGCGTGAATAGTGATCGCGCACAACCAGCGTCAGGCCGCAGTGGGTGCATGTAACGGGGCTCGCCATCACGTTCTCGATCAGCCCCTTGCAATGCACGCACTGCACACGGCGCTTGAGCGAACCGCGATGCTCGGCCCGAACGGAAAGATGGTCGACGCCAAAGCGCATGGCGCGCTGTACGACGGAACCGATCAGTGGCTCAGCGCCAGCCGCGTAGATACGCGTGCCCATCTGCGCGCGGAAAAGACGCTCTCCGAGCGCCGCCGCGGCCGCATTCACGTTCGGCAGCACCGTGGTGCGAGCCGGCTGCAGCCGCGCGACGTCGAGATCGACATTTCCAGCATCGGGATAGTCGTCCACGCATAGCAGCACAGTTGTCTTGTTTGCGAACTCGGCACCGACCTTGCCGAGCATTTCGACGACGGCAACCGCACCAGCGCGGTCGCAAACGACGATATTGCTTGCGGCGTGGAGGTCTGGCTCCAAGACCGCATAAACGGGTCGGCTTTTGACTTCGCTTGCGAGCAAAGTTCTATCTCCTGTTTCTATTGCAGCGCATACCGCACCAATTGAAATGGCCGGAGCGGCGCCGACCGCCACTCCGGCCGGAGGATCAACCCGGCAACTGGAAGAACCAGTTGGCCGTGAGCACAATCGCAACACCCACGATCAGCGCGACGTAAGGAAGAATGCCGGCGCGCTTCTTGGCCAGATCTCCCTGCGTGAGCCCGAGGTCGGCGAGCATGTGATCGGGGAACTTGCCCTTGTCCTGCACGTAGTGGCGGAACCAGAACACCGGCACGATGAGAGCGGCAGCAATCATGCCGGCCCACAGCGCCCATGGGTTCCACACCTTGGCGCCTGCGCCGAGGAACACGGCGTTGACATAGGCAAACACCACGCCGATGCCGAGCAGGAACGTCGGTGCCTTCCACGGCCGCACCACATCGCCATTGTCGATGCGATGGATCCAGCCGGCATTGAGGTTGAGGAAGTTGAAGATGATGTAACCGACGTTCGACACCGCCAGGATGAAGAAGAAGCTGGTGGCATCGGCGCAAGCGATCGCAAGCACGACCAGGTTGAAGCCGAGGTCAGTCCACATTGCACGCGTCGGCGCGCCATGCTCGTTGACGTGGCTGAGGTAGCGCGGCAACCAGCCGTCGACGGACCCCTGGTAGAGCGTACGCGACGAGCCTGCCATCGCCGTCATGATCGACAGCAGCAGCGCGAGGATCATCAGCATCACCAGAATGTTGGTGACGAAACCCGATCCACCGACCATCGACGCCATGGCCTCGGCGACGCCCGATCCATCGACGATTGGCGTTGCCAGCATGCCCTCGAGGCCGAGCACACCTTGGAACGTGAATGGCACCAGCGTGTACAACAGCAGGCACAGAAGACCCGAGTAGAAGATCGCCTTGAACGTGTCGGTCTTCGGGTTGCGGAACTCGCTCGTGTAGCAGATCGCCGTCTCGAACGCGTACGTCGACCACGCCGCGATGAACATGCCGCCCAGCACCAGCGTCCATCCACCGATGTTCCAAGAACCCGGCTCCGGCGCATAGGCCGCAGCGAGCGGAGTGATCGGAGAGTAGTTCGACCAGTTGATCTGCCCGGTGATGATCGGAACGATGCCAACGATCAGCATCGGAATGATCACCACGAGAGCGATATACTTCTGCACGTTCGCGGTACCCATGATGCCGCGATGCTGGATCGAAAACACCAGCAGCATCAGGATCGCGCCGATGAAGAACGCTGCGTTGAGCGAGAACGAGACCGGGCCCAGCGCATGCGAAAAGAGCGTCCAGTCACGGATCGCCGGCGTCAGAGCCGCGACCGCATCCTGGCTCAGCAGGGCATTGATGGCGTCCTGCGCCGTCTTGCCGGCGTTGGCGCCGAGCCATTCCACGACACGGGGCGAATCCGCGGCGATCGAACCGGCGTGCGTCTTGATCCACGCAAGAGCCGGCGCGGAATCCGCAGCAGGAATCGGGGCCAAGGCGTTCAGGATGTAGGCCGCCGCGATTGAACAGCCCAGCGACAGCACTGGTGTCCAGGCGAGCCAGTTACACCACACCGACAGCGGCGCGATGAGCTTCGAATATCGAACCCAGGCCGCAGCACCGTAAACCGACGCGCCGCCCGACTTGTTGGGGAAGAGACCGGCGATCTCTGCGTACGTGAAGGACTGAAGGAACCCCATGACCATGGAGCAGATCCAGACCAGGAACGCGACCTTGCCCGCCGTGCCTGCGATGCCGCCGATCGAGAACAGCACCAGCGCAGGAACGCCGCTGGCCACCCAAAACGCACCTCTCCAGTCGATGGCCCTAATCAACTCTCTGGAAGAGGTCGATGAGCCCGCGACGGGTGTCTGAAGGACCCCCGTAGTCATCTGCGTCACTCCTTATTGCTGATACTTCTATGAGCATCCGAGCGCTTGTTGATCTGGCGGCCACGCACCCCCGCCCGCCCGCAACCGAAGGGGCGACGGCGAAGTCCCGAGCCGAAACCAAAACCAACCATTATGAACCAATTCACACCATAGAGCGCTTGACGGGGTGAGCTTAGATCATCGAAAATTGCGAGCAAGAGAAAAAGTTGCCTAAAGGGAAAGTAATTCGGGCACGCACTGCGCAGCGCTTGGGCAGTATTTTCTGAAAGGTGTGATCACAAGCCCAGAACAACAAACGAGAAAAATACCATGTGGCCTACTTTGGTTTGATACGGTATAATGCCCAGCAAACGAGCGTCAGATTTCGTTGTGTCAAGGGCGGCAAGACGCCTCAACAATGCCCCGCATATCGCAGGCGCGAACACCGCCGAGGTGGAGAATTTTGCCAATGGTTGCCGAATGAAAGCGACGGTCGATGCTCTCATCGCCCTGGCCGATGGGCGCCGCGATGCTGCTGCGCACACATTGCTTCGATCGATGCCCGCGAACGGCGCAAAGGGCCCGATTAACGCTGCCGCAAACAACAATGTGGGTATCGCCGCCCTTATTGCAGGCACGCCACACTTGGCCGCTTCGCGATTGGAGACAGCAACGCAATTGTGGGCCGACTCGCGTGCGTACATCGAACGCACAGACGTGCCGCTCGCTGGTCGCGGCTCCGTCTTCCACCTGCGCCTGGCGATGCAGCACCAGGATGCCTTCACGCAGCTGAAGCGACAGCCGCTGTTCGACCTCTGCGCTGCGGGTAGCGCGATTTCGAACTGCAATTGGGACCTGGCTCGCGCGCGACCTGAGCCGGCCGCGACCCATCAGGATCTCATCGCGCGGCTCACCGCAACGCTCGGTCCGGGCTGCGCCGAGATTCGGCTTCTAGAATATTGGGCCGCGCCCGATTGCGAGGCCGTTCGCGCCGCATACCGCGCCAAGGCCGACGCACTCGCGCAAAGCGCCGACAGCTTCAATGTTGATAGCCACGACGCACGCAGCGAACTCAAATGCGCTGTGCAGATGACGGTGCTACTGCATCCGAGTCTTCTGCGCCCCACAACGGCACGCGCATGAGGTGGACCCGACCAATATGACAGACCACGGATTTGGCATCCCCATCGAACCAGCACCCTGGGACCGCGATCTCTCGGCTCTGCCGATGGTCAAGCAAAGCGTAAAGGCCATCGCCACCGACATCTTCAATCGCATCTCCACTGGCGAATATCCTTTCGGAACGCGTCTGCCAGCGGAACGCGATCTGGCGGCGACCTTCGGAGAATCCCGCGCAACCATCCGCCAGGCGCTCGAATTCCTCGAAACCTACGGAGCCGTGGCACGCAGGGCGGGGAGCGGAACATTCGTTTCCTATCGCTCCGACAACGTTCGGCGCTCCAGCGCCGAAGCGGCGGGATACCTCAACATATCCTCGATCGCCGAGACCATCTCGCCCTTCGAGATGAACGTCGCCGAGTCGATCCTCGAACCCGAAATCGTGCGCCTCGCATCGATCTACATGTCGGTCCGCGACCTCACCAAGCTCGGCCAGCAGCTCGCGCGCTTGGAAGCGATTGTCACCGACGCCGCCGAATTTGCCGAGGTCGAGAAACAGTTCATGATGACGATCTGCGAAGGAACTCACAATTCCCTCATCGTCGCCATGTACCGCATCATGCACGAGGTGCGGCGCCAGCCCCAGTGGTGCGCCAACAAGAACCGCACGCTGACCCCTGTTCGCATTCGTGAGGCCCAGCGCGCGCTGCGCTCGCTCTACACCGCGCTCGAACGGCGTGACGTCGACACGGCCGTCGAATGCATGCGGCTTTATATATCGAGCACCCACGAGGACATGATCTACGCCTCACCCTGACGCAACCGTGTATCGATGCTCATATCCGTTGCTGCGCCAGAGCGGCGGCGGCTGCTGCATCGGCCTCCTCGCGCTGATCCCACATCAGCTTCATCTCGCGCATGTGCCGCAGCAGAACGGGTCGGTGCTGCGACCACCACCGCACGATCGACGAGAACTCCTGAATGCGCGCCCGGCCATTCTCGATGGCAACGACCGGCCAATCCCCGACCAGCGCGTTGTCGATGCCAAACAGCTCCCGGCCCCACCAGTGCGCTTCGCCGAACGCGTGATGGCCGACCCCGCCGAACTTCATCATCGACAAAACAGAGAATGGCTCGAACGTGCGCGCCCGCTGCACAGCGTTCTTCCATAGCTCCAGCGTCGAGACGTATTCCCACGACACCGCGCTCCACGTACCCGGATAGCGCGCGCAGAACTCGGCGTAGAATTCGTTCGGGTTCTCGAAATTCACTTGCGAGTCATTGAGGCGCGGGTCGTCGAAGTCGGGAAACTGGAAGACGAACCCTTCCATGAACTCCTGGCTCGTGGCGTCGATCAACTCCTGATAGTTGTCGCACGTGCACGAGATCATCCGCCCCTTGAAGCCGCGCTTGTAGGCCTCCTTGGTCAGCGCATGCAGGAACGGCTCGTACACCGTGTCCCAGCACAAAACGTCGGGGTTCTTCGCCATCAGCTTCTCGACGATCGCACCGAAGTCCGTCGTCTCGATGGGAAACAGGTGCTCCTCCACCAGATCCCAGCCCGCCACCTCGAATGCGGCGCGATAAGTCGCGATCGAAGGCAGGCCGTGCAGATCGTCCTGCGCACACATGGCAACGGTCTTGCGGCCGGGCTCCTGCCGCGCCAGCCAGTCGACCCCAGTCACGTTGTAGATCGGATGCACCTCGCTCGGTGCCACCAGTGTGGGTGCATCAGGCGTCAGGTCGCTCGGCAGCAGCGTCGCCACCAGCATGCGGTGCTGGTTCACCAACCGGCGAACATCGTCGGTGAAGTCGTTACCGCCGACCATCAGGATGAACTTCACGCCATCCTCGTTGATCAGCTTTTTGACACCGGC
This sequence comes from Hyphomicrobium sp. 1Nfss2.1, assembly GCF_965243865.1. Lineage (GTDB taxonomy): Bacteria > Pseudomonadota > Alphaproteobacteria > Rhizobiales > Hyphomicrobiaceae > Hyphomicrobium_A. The sequence continues at coordinate 1,210,575 of NZ_OZ251603.1, forward strand.
TAGAGCCAGCTCCGGCTCGAAGTGGCTGTCGAACGGCACGAGGTCGACCATGAACCGGCGCATGCCGACCTTGATCCCACCCTCTGCATTGATGCGGTCCCGCCAGATGAGGCAGCCGTTGAGGCCCGGCTCGGCCCAGGATTTCAGCTTGCCCGTCAGCGGGGCGAGGAACCCCACCTTCAGCACCGTCCGCGACCCGAGGCCATGGTCGGCCATGGCGAGCGAGAGCGCCGATGCGAGCGAGCTTTTCGTGCGTGCAGCCATGCGTGCGCCCGGTTGATGTCGCCCCTGAAGCGGATCGACCCGGACCCATCGTGTCAAGGATGTTCGCCCGCCGGCGACAAGTGGCATGCCGCCCCCGTGATCGGAGACGGCCCTCAATGCCTCCTAGCATGATTGCACAAACGAGCGCCCTGCGCCCGATCAACGCGAAGGAACCCGCCGTGGCGAGGCTACGAAGTGCGCCCTGCCTCGATCGCATCCTCAACCGGAATGAGCGCCCCGCTTTTCACGTCATAGATATAGCCGTAGATCGGGATGTGCCCCGGGACCAGCGGATGCTGCCGGATGCGCCTGACGTCCTGCAGAACGCTCGCCGCCTGATCCTTTATCGTGTGCCATTTGATGAACTGACCGGCCGGATTGCCCCCGCCGTGCTTTGGGTTCGACCACGCTTTCCCGTCGAAGCTCGCGGTCTCGAGGTTGTCCTCCAGCAGATCGCCGATAATGGCATCGGTGAACAGCTCCATGCCGCAGTCGGTATGATGGATGACAAACCACTCATTGGTGCCGAGCAGCTTGTGTGAGATCACGAGCGAGCGGATCGCATCATCGCTCGCCCGTCCCCCCGCGTTCCGGATCACGTGCGCATCGCCCTCGGAGAGACCGGCATATTTCGCCGGATCGAGCCGCGCGTCCATGCAGGTGAGAATCGCAAAGCGTCGCGCCGGCGGAAGGGCAAGATCGCGCTTGTCGCCGAAAGTCTTCACATACGCCCCATTGGCGGCCAAAACCTCTTCGACAATTTTCGAGCTTTGCGCTTGAGACAAGGCAGCGTCCTTTCTGGATCTGGGGATTCGGCGGAGACGACCGCCGCGCGATTACTGCAGCACGCCAAGTGTTCCCGCCGAACTATTTTGAAACACTATGCATTGCACATCCGTAGATATTAGCCTGGAATCGAGGCGCCGCGCGGGCTTATCCCGTCAGAAAACTGTCATCGGCGATCAATAGACTCCCCCTTGAGGTGTGGACCTCGGCCCAGCATCTGCAGACGGGGAAAGCATGGCCAACGACGACAGCGCGCCGGCCACGATGACGCTTGCGCCGCGGCAGACCGCAGACGCAGGTCGCCTCGCGCGACACTTCCGCCAGATCGTTCTCTGGCCCATCGAATTGATCGCGAGCGGCAAGACGGCCGAAAGCCGCGAAGCGCCCGACGTGCTGTTCGAGCGCCTCGGCGCCGGCCATTGGGAACTCGTCGACGACGAGTTCGGCGTCGAAGGCGATGCCTTCCAGGAACGCCACTATCGCGAGTTCGTCGCTTTCCTCCCGCACGTCCAGCGTTTCCTCTACGGCGACGCGCCGGGCTCGCTTCGCACCCTCGGCAAGGGCGACGCCCCGCTGCGCGTTTACCGCCGCACCGATGTCGCCGCGGTCCGTATGGTGCTGTATGAAGGCGCCGAGCCCATCACCTGCCAGATCGCCCATATCGACCTGCACTTCTTCCATGACGTCGACGCGGTGATCCTCGCCTTCGAGTTCTACGCGTCCAACGTGCCTCTGCCCGTCGTCAACGAAATCATGTATCGCTTCGGCCGCGCTTATCCGCCGGGCTGGACCGAGACTGGCGAGCCGCTGCACTGCCCGCATCGGGTCGAGTGGCTGGCCAAGGACGGAACCGTTCTTGCGACCTCCGATTATCAGAAGCGCGAACGTTATCTCTCGTTCGTGGGACACCAGCGCACGCCTTGCTTCGCCGCCCACTGGGAATTCCTGCTGAAGCCGCTCACCGCGGAAAAGGCCGACAGCAACAGCCCGCTCTCGTTCCGACAGATCGAATATTACCGCATGCCCGTCATGACCTACCTGACGCTCGAGCGCATGCGCGAAGTCCAGCGCGCCGACTACATGCGTCTCGCCTTCGCCACGGGCCCCAATGCGAATGGCGATGGTCCCTTCTCCGATCGCTTCCTGCACGATTTCGAGCCGCGCCACTGCTACGATCGCTACTATCACGAAGGCACCGAAGCGACCGGCCTCAGCGCCCGCTTCCTCCTCTCCGGCCACGCGTTTACGATCGTCGCCGACGGAGACTCGCCGCGCCTCGATGACAACGAGCGCGGCTTGCTCGGCCAGTTCCGTCATCAGTACTTCCTGCTCTTCCTCATCAGCCACTTCCACAAGGCCGCGCTGTTGATGCTGTCCGACCGCCTCGTCGCAGCGATCAAACATTTGGAAATGCGTAGCGCCCGCTCCACCGTTGGTTTCAGGCGTGAGACCTTCCGCCTTCAGGAGGCCTTTATGCGCTTCACCCAGCGCTACTGGTTCACCGAGGTGTCGGACCAGGCGCAGACACGCGACCTCTTCCGCATGCAGCGCTCGCATCTGGGCAACGACGAGCTTTACAAGGAGCTGCGCGGCGAGATCTTCGACATGGTCCAATATCTCGACAGCGACGTCCTGCGCCGCCAGAGCGGAACCATCCACCGTCTCACCGCCGTTACCATCCTTGGTCTTATCGGCACCATCGCCACTGGCTTCCTCGGCATGAACCTCATTGATGAAACCGGCGCACCATTAGAGCTGAAGCTCGTCCTTTTTGGCGCTGTCGCCGCCATCGTCACCGCATTGACCGTCGCCGTCGTCGCCTTCTCACGCCCGCTGACAGCACTGCTCGACCGCATGTCGGGCGATCGGTCCTGACCCAAATCCAACCGCCCTGAGTGCAGGAGACACCGTCGTGACCAAAGACACGCGCAACAAGGACTTCGACACGCGTGCACGCGCCGACCTTCAAGACAGCTTCGATGAGGAGCTCGAGATGGAACTCGACGACCAGCGTCTCAGCACGCTGCTCGACGACATGGCCGAGCACCCCGAACCGGAAGGCATGGACCGCCAGCTCTATTTCAAGGAGCTGTTCCGCCTCCAGGGCGAGTTGGTCAAGCTGCAGGACTGGGTCGTCGACCAGAAGCTCAAGGTCGTCGTGATCTTCGAAGGCCGCGACGCAGCCGGCAAAGGCGGCGTCATCAAGCGTATCAGCCAGCGCCTCAACCCGCGCGTCTGCCGCGTAGCAGCTCTCCCCGCGCCGAGCGAGCGCGAGCGCACGCAATGGTATTTCCAGCGCTACGTGAGCCACCTGCCCGCCGCCGGCGAGATCGTGCTTTTCGACCGCTCTTGGTACAATCGTGCCGGCGTCGAGCGCGTCATGGGTTTCTGCACTGCGGAGGAGTGCGATGAGTTCCTGCGCACCGTACCCGAGTTCGAGCGCATGCTGGTCCGCTCCGGCACTATTCTCATTAAGTATTGGTTCTCCATCACCGACGAGGAGCAGCACTTCCGCTTTTCCATGCGCATCCACGATCCGCTGAAACAGTGGAAGCTGTCCCCCATGGACCTGCAGTCGCGCGTCCGCTGGGAGGCCTATACGCGCGCCAAGGAGATCATGCTCGAGCGCACCCACATCCCTGAGGCGCCCTGGTGGGTTATCGAGGCGGTCGACAAGAAGCGCGCCCGCCTCAACTGCATCCACCATCTGCTGAGCCAGATCCCGTACGCGGAGGTGAAGCGGCCGCCGATCGTGCTGCCTGAGCGGACCTATCACCCCGACTATGAGCGTCACCCCATCCCGCGCGAGATGTACGTGCCGGCGGTCTACTGACCGCTGGCGACCCGCCAACGCCCGCGTTAACGCTAGCACCGCGTACACACGTTACGCGTGCATACGCCGTTTTGCTGTCTGCACCCGCCATCACCGCCGCCATAGCATCGGCCAGAAGCGATAGGACTGCAGGCAACCGCAATGTCGAGCAATGTGCAAAACCACGATGCGCCCATGGACGACCAGGTCGCGTTCTGGAACCAATGGAACACCGCAACGCGCGAGCAAAACATCGAGCGCGTGTCACTCGATCAGCGCGATTCGGTGTGCGCCTGGCTCGATGACCTCGGTCGAAACGATCTCGAAATCTTGGAGGTCGGCTGCGGCGCCGGTTGGTTATGTCAGAGCCTCACCGCTTTTGGCTCCGTAACCGGAACGGATCTTTCGCACGAATGCCTCGAGCGCGCATCGGAGCGATTGCCAAGCGTGCGCTTCGTCGCCGGCGACTTCATGGCTCTTAAGTTCGACGAGGCCCGATACGACGTGATCGTCTGCCTCGAGGTGCTTTCTCACGTCGCAGACCAACGAGCCTTCATCGCCAAAATGGCATCCCTATTGAGACCGGGCGGCTATCTCATGCTCGCCACCCAGAACCGTCCGCAACTCGAACGCAACGCCATCGCTGAGCCAAAGCCGGGTCAGATCCGCCATTGGGTCGATCGCTACCAGCTCTCCGACCTTCTGAGCCCCGACTTTCGGATTCACGCGATGTTTTCACTGACGCCCAAATGCAATCGCGGCGTCCTGCGCGCGCTCAACGCCCGCAAAGTGCACACCGCTCTGAACAAGTTGGGACTGGGCGCCGTCAGTCGCGCCATAACGCGCGGCCAGGAGCGGCTCTGGTTTGGCTGGACGCTGATGTGTCTTGCTCAGACACCCGCCTCTGAACTCCTCCAGACCCTGGCAGAAGTGGCAAAACTGGCGCCCTAGCAAGCACTCTTGCCCCAGCTGCGCACGAGCTAGAACCGCGCCTACCTCCAGCCCGAAGGGCTCGGGAGCAAGGCGACCCGGCGCTGAGCGCCGCCGTCATGGCGAAGCCGTGCCCTGCATGGACGCGGCGCGGCCATCGGCGCGTGAGTCGATTGATCCACTTCAGCCCGTCAGGGCTCAGGCCGCAAGCGGCCCGGCGCTAAGCGCCGCCCATGCGGAGCGCCCCTCGGGCGCGTGAGCTAAAGAATGGCGGAGCCGGAGGGATTCGAACCCTCGATACGCCTTTACAAGCGTATAACGGTTTAGCAAACCGCCGCCTTCAGCCTCTCGGCCACAGCTCCAGAGCAGCCCCTAATAGAGGCGGGTTCGCTCGATTGCAAGCCGGGTAAACAGTGCTTCCGCAGTCTTCCGGCTCTTGACGCCCATCGCCACCCGCCGCATCGTCCTGGCGGGATCAATAATAAGGCCGGAAGCGGCCAGACCTTAGGGTGTCACCTATGCTGAGGCGGCTCATCCCCCTCGCGGCGACCTTGTTGACTTTGGCATCGACCCAAGGTGCCTTAGCTCAGGAATACTGCGTCACCTGCAGTGGGCCCGACGCCACTTATCGCTGCGTGATCGGTGGCGAGGCATCCCCCGCCGCTCGCTCCTCGCGCGGCCAGTTCCTTTGCATCACCGAGCTTGCCAAAGCTGGCGGCCACGCAAGTTGCAGCGCCGCCCGCGGCCAAGCAACGCCCTGCCCCGGCGAGACGCGCACTGTCATGTTCACGTTGGGCGATCCGGGCGCTTCACCCCTGGAGACGGGCACGCCGCAACCGATGCCGGCTACTCCCCCATCGTCGCCAGCCATGGCGCCGGGCACGACACAGCACTTGGCTCCAGTTGCAGTTCCACCCGAACCGCAACCCGCGCAAGGCCCGCCGCAACAGACCGCCGATGCACCCGAGGGCGCTCAGCCCCAGCACAAGCCAAATGCCGTCGAGAACCTCGCCAACCAGACCGGCAAGGCTGTCTCCGACACCGGCAAGGCCGTCGGCCATGCGGTCAAGAAGTCTTGGGATTGCATGACCTCGTTCTTCGGCGACTGTTGATCGCGAGACCATGATCGCTTCGGACCATATCAGTCCGAAGCGTCAATCATCGGTCTCATCGCAAAGCCGGACGAAGCCTCAGTGGCGTGTCAGCCACTCACGCGCGAGGCGCTGTGCGCGTGAGATCTGAACCCTCGACATCTCTCGCGAGATATCCGACCGGTAGTGCTTGGCATCGTCGTTGCCGCGCATCGCCGCGAGATTGAACCACTTGTGCGCCTCTACGAGGTCGACATCCACATCCCGGCCTACGCAATACCTAAGGCCGAGTTGGAAAAGAGCATCCGGCGTTGAGCCGTAGTCGGTGCTCTCCTCAATTCCGTGTGCAGCTATCTGTAGCCGTGCCATTACCTGTCCCGCCCGTACTCACATACACTGCGGCTATGCCGCTCGAGCTATGCTTACGAGAATGTCAGGTGAGCAATGAAACTTGGTAAACTGCCAAGTATCCGATGCGTGAACGCGCGCGCCCGTATCGCCCCAATTCGGCGCATACGCTTCGCTTCTGCGCACGCCGCAAGCGTTCGTTCACCGTCATGGTTACCGGCGGCTAACCATAACCGCAGACAAGTCGAGCATTTACGGAATGAGAACGATCGAACCCGTCGTTAGCCGCGCTTCGAGATCGCGGTGTGCCTGCGCCGCGTCACTCAAAGAGTACGTCCGGCTCGGCTCCACCTTGACCGCACCTTTCTCGATCATTGAGAAAAGATCGGCCGCGTTGGCGGCAAGATCCTCACGCCGCGCCGTGTAGGTCATCAACGTCGGGCGCGTTGCAAACAGCGAACCCTTCGCCGACAGCAATGCCATATCGAACGGCGGCACCGGCCCCGATGCGTTGCCGAAGCTCACCCACAAGCCCTTCGGCTTCAAACAGTCGAGCGATGAAGGGAACGTATCCTTGCCAACGCCATCATAGACGACATCGCACATCGCCCCGCCGGTGATCTCACGCACGCGCGCGACAAAATCCTCCGTGCGGTAGTTGATGACATGCGTGCATCCAGCGGCCTTGGCCAGCGCCGCCTTCTCATCGCTGCCCACCGTACCGATCATCGTCGCGCCGATCGCCTTCGCCCACTGGCAGGCAATCAGCCCCACACCGCCCGCCGCGGCATGGAACAGCACTACAGTCTCCGGGGTGCACGGATACGTCTCCCGCAGCAGATATCGGACCGTCATGCCCTGCAGCATGATCGATGCGGCCGTGGCATCGCTGATGCTGTCGGGAAGCTTTACCAAGCGATCGGCCGCGATAAGCCTCTCCTCGGCATAAGCGCCCAGCGCCGTCCCATAGGCGACGCGGTCGCCGACCTTGAAGTCGCTGACACCGGGCCCCAGCGCTTCGACCCTCCCGGCACCTTCCATCCCGATCACGGCCGGCAGGGCCGCCAGCTTGTAAAGCCCGCTGCGGTGATAGGTATCTATGTAATTGAGCCCGATGGCCGTTTGGCGGATACGCACCTCGCCCGGCCCCGGTTCGCCAACCTCGACGGCCTCCCAGGTCAGCACCTCGGGACCGCCAGTCCCGTGAATACGGATCGCGTGCGTCATGTCTGGGCCCTCCTCGCCTGGCCGCCCGTGATTCGCCTTGACGCGGCCATGGAGGCCTTCTACGGGCTTAAGCGGCGTGCCGACAAGGGAGCAAGAATGATTCGCCAGCGTCGCCGGAACCTGCCGGTCCTGCTCATGCTGTTCGTCCCTATCGCACCTGTCGGTTGTACCGGTCCCAACGTCACCACCGGCGCCAGCTCGGGCCTCACGTGCGTCGACGATTCCAGCGACTGCGTCGCCAAGCGCCAGCGCACGCTGCGCTATCTCGTCGACGACAACGACCGTTCATGGATCAGAGCCCATGCCCCAGCCGAGGCCTATGCCTCGGGGGTCCGCCTCTTCGCCCTCAAGAGCAAGAAGAAAGAGCTTTCCTGCGATGAGCTGGCGCACGGCAAGAACGAAGCCGACCGCGCCCCCGGCGTTTTGCGGGCGGCCAACAACCTCACCCCTGCACAAGTATCGCGCGGCATAATGCTCGCCAGTGAAGTTTCGCGCGAGCTGAGCACTGAGATGAAGCGCCGTTGCAAGCGTGGCTAACCGATGTCCGCCACCTGCCTAGTATCCAACCCTCGGCAACGCCCCTGAGAGCATTCTAATGACCGACAGCTTCGTCGACACGGTCCTCTCTCTGGTGAAGCAGAGCGAGGGTTGGGCCATCCCCATCGCCTTCATCGTGGCCCTGGGCGAATCCCTCTGCTTCCTGTCCATCGTCTGGCCCGGCTGGGCAATCCTCACCGGTCTCGCTTTCCTCCTTGCGGCAGGCGGCGTCGGCTGGCCGATCTTGATCCCGACCATCATCGCTGCCGGCCTTGGCGGCGTCATCGGCTACGCGATCTCCTATTGGGTGGGGTACCACTTCAAGGATCGCATCGAAGGCATATGGCCGTTCACGACGCATCCGGGTTTGATCCCCCGAGGCGAGGAGTTCTTCAACGAGCACGGCCTATGGAGCGTCTTCCTCGGCCACTTCGTCGGCCCGGTACGCGCAGTCATCCCCGTCGTCGCCGGCATGTTCGCCATGCCGCAAATCCCCTTCCAGATTGCCAACTTCGCCAGCGCTTTCATCTGGGCGGTTTGGGTGATCCTCTGGCCGGTCCTGTTCGTCAACAATCAGGACGCGATCTTCGCGTTCATGCGCGAGAACGAGGCAATCGTCGCGCTCATCATGTTCGCACTCGCCTTTGCCAACGGCGTCGCGCTGCCGATGCTGTTCGTGCCGACACTCCTGCTCTTCGCCTTCGTCGGCGGCGTCCACCTCTATGCCGGTGGCGGCTTCTGGCCCATCTTCATAGCCGGGGCCGTAGGCGCATTCTGTGCAGACCTGTTCTTCTACCGCGAAGGCGCCAAGGCAAACGGTCGCTTCGCCGATGTCTGGTTCGTAAACGACCACGGCAAGGGCATCCCTCCGGCGCGTGAGACCCTTCGCTCATCAGGACTGGTCGCCGTGGTAACCAGCAAAGTCGCTGGAATGCGCCGCGCGCTGATCCCGATTGCAGCAGGTGCTGAGGGACTGCCCCTCGCAACGTTCGCCGCGGCGAGCGTGATAGGCGCTATTCTCTGGTCGGGTGTGCTGCTTCTTCCGGGCCTGATCGTGCGCGCGCTGACGGCCTGAGACCGGCTCAGCTCGTCCGCGTCACCACCGCATAGACCGCATAACCGCGATAGAGCGGTATCCGCTTCACCTTGTAGCCTGGCATTCCCGCGATCTTGTCGAGCTCAGTCGCAAGATCATCGCGCGGCGTCACCGAAAACTGCGCCAGCCACCGGCGCAGAGCCCGCTTGAACCAGCGCGGCAGCCGCCCCTGATTGCCAAAGTCGACGATAAAAAGCTGCCCGCCTGGAGCCAGCGCAGCGAGCGCCTGCTGCAACGCGCCCCGCCATGGCGGGATCATCGACAGCGCGTAGGAGATGAAGACGCGGTCGAACGTCGCCACGCCGAACATCTTCGTCGCGTCAAAGGCCGTAGCATCGCCGTGCGCGATTTGAATCCGACCGCCAAGCCCAGCGCGTTCAATCGAGCCCCGCGCCGTATCCAGCATCGCGCTGGAGATATCGAACCCGTAAAACCGGGCCTGGCGATAGCGCCGCGCCGCGGTAATGAGATTGCGCCCCGTCCCGCACGCGACCTCCAGAACGCTGCCACCATCGGGTGGCGCCAATTCGCCAACCAACCGGTCGCGCCCCAACAGGTAATACTTGCGCGTCAGGTCGTAGATGTACCGCTGATAGCGGTAGATCGCGTCCATATGCTCGGCGGCAGAGGCATCAGTGTGCGCCACGAGCGCCTCCGTCAGCCGGCAAACGTATAGAGATGGAAGCCACCGTAGATCGACGAGCGATCCTTGGCCGTCATCTCACGGCACCGGTCGCGATCATAGGTGAAGCGCGACAAGATCCGGTCCGGCACACGCCCCGGCAGGATCGTCTCCTCGCCCGCGGTGCGGAAGATGACGCGCGAACCCGGTTTCGCCGTCCGTGCGATCTCGCTCCACAGCGCCCCGAGCTGCGAATCCGTCATCCAATCCTGCGCATCGAGCAGCACGTAGGCATCGACCGAGCCGGCCGGCTGGGCCGCCAGATGCTCGGTGAACGAGGCATGCATGACCTGGATGTCTTCGACGCGCTTGCGCAGCTTGGCGAAGCTGTCGGGCTGCAGGTAAGGCGGCAGCGGCGCGCGCATGTTGGTCGCGTACCGCCGGCCGAATGCCTGCCAGGCGAAATAGTTGTCTTTCAGGTCGAAGTCGCAGGCGAGCCGTTCGAGGCGCTGGCGCAGCACGTCCGCCATGCTGGCTTCCTTGCCCTTCAACGCTTCGAACTGTGAGGGTGGAATACCCAAGCCGAACAGCGCCGACGGCTTGTCGAGCAGCCAGCGGATGTGACGCTTCTTGAAAAGCGGCGCCAGCTCGCGCTCGAAAATCTGCCGCTGCTCGCCGCGATCGCGCGCAACCAGAAGCCGGCGCGGGTTCTTGCCATGCAGCCGCGCCAGGATGTGGCCGGCCGCGATGAAGTTGCCGAGCAGGCCATGGCGATAGAAGTTCGAACGGAAGTAGCCGATGCGGCGGCGACCGATGCGGTCGCGCGAATCCCAGTAACGCCGCGTCACCGCATCGAGGTGCGGCCGCAGAAATACCGAATAGGCTTCGAGGTTCTCTGCACGGTTCGCCTCGGCGAAGAATGTGCGGAACGTCTCATAGTCCGGCAGATGCGCGATCGCCGCCACCTTCAGCTTGTTGAGGGCAACGTGCGCCGGGTTGAGGTCGACCGCGGTAACGCGTACAGGCGCGGATGCCAAATAGCTCAGCACATTGCAGCCGCCCGAAGCGATCGCGACGAGGCTCTCGCCTTCCTTGAGGCTCAACGCCTCGAGATCCACAACCGGGTCTTCCCAGATCTGCGGATAGACCAGCCCGCTGAACGCCAGCGTAAACAGCCGCTCCTGTATCCCCTGGCGCGAGGTTGCCTTGTGCCGGTGCACCGCTTGGCGCAGACGCTGGTTGCGCTCGCGCCGCAGAGGGGCATCCTCGGCGGCAATGACGTCCTGGGTTGAGGCCATGCTTCCCTGTCTGTCGTTATTATCGCCGCATCCGGCGTTATCGTCCGTCCGACAGGACCGGCTAAGGGAGTCTTGTTACGGATTTATGTCACCAGGGCTCGCGGGCACTTGCGCCGCAGGCCAAGATGACCTAGAGGAGCCGCTCGCGCTCCGCCGGCCGTCTGGCTGCGGCGCCCATCCCCTTTTGATGAACGCCCGATCAGGTGACCCATGAGCAGCACTCGCAGCCTTCGCAACGTCGAAACCCGCAAGAAGAAGGCCCGTCGCGCCATTCCGCGTACAACGAAGACGCGTAACCAGGGCAACACCGCCACTGGCCGCAAGCGTCTGAAGAAGGCCGCTGGCCTGCGCCGCGGCGCCAAGGCTGCTACGGCCTAAGCTATCGACTGACAGTCGGCTACTCTTTGCCCGCCCGGTGACGCCTGGCGGGCGTAGTCGTTTGGGGATTCGGTCGAAGCGATTTGCGCGTGCACCCGGCACTACCTAACTAACAAGCCAGAATTCAGACCGCCGGGAACCACATGGCACAGATTGCACCCATCATTCCCGACCGCTTCACATCGGCAATCCCGCACTATGTCAGCGGCCGCCCACGCTACTCGGATCGTCTCATTGCCAAGCTGGCCCAGGAGACGAAGCTCACCCCCCAGTCGCGCGTGCTCGACCTCGGCTGCGGTCCCGGATCGCTGACGCTTCCCCTCTCCAGATACGCCGGCACCACCTTCGGCATCGACATCGATCCAGCAATGATCGCGACAGCCAGCGCCGCGACAGCAGATGCCGGCGCCGTCATCGACTGGCGCGTCGGCACATCGTTCGATCTGGATGCCTCTCTGGCTCCCCTCGATCTCGTCACCATCGCGCGCGCCTTCCATTGGATGGATCGCGAGGCGACGTTGCAGCGTCTTGACGAACTCGTTGCACCAGCCGGCAGCATCGCACTCGTCAACACCGAGCTGCATCCCGCACCCGAGCTCAAATGGCACGACGCCTTCGAGGAGCTACGCACCGCGCACGGCCGCTTCGATGATTTTTATCGCTGGCGCAAGGGCAACGACTGGGAGGCGCATACGAGCGTGCTTTTGCGCAGTCCGTTCAACGTCGTCGAGACCATCTCTGTATTCGAAAAGCGATTGACGCCACTCGACGAGGTCGTGGCACGCGCACTGTCATTCTCCGCCAACTCGCCAGCAGCACTCGGCGAGGACGGCCGCAGAGCGTACCAGAACGCCGTGCACGACCGTATGCTCTCGCTCTCCCCCGAAGGCATCTTCCCGGAAATCGTCGAGACGGTCGCCATTATCGCCAAGCGGCCAGACTGACGTTGCTTCAGGGCCGATAGAGAAACAGCCGGAACAGATCAGTCGGCGAACGATAGAGCTCTTGAATCACCGCGAAGCCGGATTCGCTACCTAAGCGCCGCCAGTCCGATACCGTTTCCGGCAAATCGCACGCGCGCACGTGTTTCATCGCCTCGCCGAACTCGGCCTGCGAAAGCTCGGTCCAGTCGGCTCTGCCAATCTCCTCGAACCTTTCGAGGTACGCATCCCGGTCCTCGCCATCGCGCCGGGTCGGCTCGTAGATCAGCAATGCACCGCCAGGCGCAAGGCTTGCGCGCACATCGCCCATGAATGTGCGCTTATCGTCCGTGGCGAGGTGGTGCAGCGACAGCGAGATCCAGACGATATCCTCGCCACCCTTATCTTTGCTCGGAGCCTTCGTGAAATCGGCTTCAACCAGCGTCACTGGGCAGCCCAAAGCGGCGAGGCTCTCCGCCGCCAAGGCGAGTGCAGGGGCCGAGAGATCCACTCCGCGGTATTCGGCGACGTCCGTCTTGTGCAGCGCGCCGACGATCCCGCTGGCATCGCCGCAAGCCAGATCGAGAATTCGGAACGGACGAGCAACTTCAACGTCCAGGAATTGGCGTAGCACAGAACACGCCTCCCGGTTCGACAGGTAGTCGTGCTTCAGGAACTTGCGATAGAGATCCCACTGGCTCTGAAAGATTTCCAGCGCCTCGGCGTCGACAACGGTCTGAGCTGTTTCTTGAGCGGCCTGCGCCATTGCGATCTCCCGGCAAACACCGCCGAACCCTATGACCGGAGCGTAAATAATGCCTTCCGCACCCGGCTAGCTACGGCTACGGATTGAATATCAGCACCGCATAGCAAAAGAATAGCAACAGATGCACTGCCCCTTGCAGGACATTGGTTCGCGCCCCGGAGAACGTCAGCATGCTCACGGTCAGTGTGAGCACCAGCAGAATGATATTCTCATCGTTGAGCCCCAACGTGATGTTCTGCTGCGTCGCAAGACCGATCATCAAAACCACCGGGACCGTCAGCGCCAGCGTCGACAGCGCTGAGCCGAGGCACAGGTTGATTGAGCGCTGCAGCCTGTTGGCCATGGCCGCACGAAACGCGGTGATGCTCTCCGGTGCTAAGATGAGCGCCGCAATCAACGTACCGCCGACCGGCGCCGGCACGTCGAGTGTATGGATCCCCTGCTCCACTATAACCGCCAGATATTCCGCCAGGCCAACCACCGGCAAAAGCGTCAGCAGCAATAGCAGCGCATGCTTCCCGATTGACTGGCGTTCGCCGTCGAGCCTAGCTGGCGTCTCGCACGCATCGTCGTACTTGATCTCGAAGAACCCGCGATGCCGCATGGTCTGCAACGCTAGAAAGATCGCATAAAGCACGAGCGAAGCCAGCGAGAACAACGTCGCCTGGGCAGCATTGAGACCACCTCCCACCGCCGAGGATTCCGTCGTGCGCGGCAAGATCAGGGCGATAGTCGACAGCGGGATCAGTACCGCCAGATAGGCCCGCGCACCCTCGAGATTGTATTCCTGTTGCACGTGGCGCAGGCCACCCGCCAGCAAGCACAGTCCTACCATGCCGTTCATCATGATCATGATGACGGAGAACATCGTGTCACGCGCCAGCGTCGGATCAGTCACGCCCTCGAGCATCACTGCCACGATCAGCGACACCTCGATGACGATCACCGACACGGTGAGGATCAGCGTTCCGAGCGGCTCGCCCAGCAACTCCGCCAGCGCATCTGCGTGGCGCACGACACCAAAGATGCAAACCGCAATCGCTGCTAGCAACCAGACGAACAACACGCCGCGCTCGACAAGCTGGTTTGGGTCCGACAGCCATGCGCGGCCGTAAACGAGAAACAGCACCAGCGTGATGCCGCCGACGACTACTGGTGCCTCGCTACGAAAGCGCGCATCCCAGCGCACTTGGCTCGTCCCGTCATGCATCAGGCCACCCTCCTTCTGGGAGACTTCCCCTGCACTAAGGCTCTTCAGAGCCCGTCTTGGAACTGCTCCTTATGCCGCACAGCTTGGCATTTGCTTTAACGACGATCCTTCCCCGCGAGCCTTCATTAAAGCGGCCAATGTCTACTCAGTGGGCTATTGTTCCGCGAGGACCGGCATGAACCGATCAGCCCTGATTGCGCTGCTTTTGATCCCTCTTGCCACCATTCAGGCCCATGGCGCCCGCATCGTGCAACTCGCTCTGCCGACCCAGCAGCCTGAAGAACCACCCCGGCAATCGGTCGGAGACCCCGACCCAGCACCGATCATCAGTCTCGACTTGTTTGATTTCGGCAGCAGCGCTGAAGAGGCTTGGCCGTGGGTTGATACGCCCGAAGAGAACTAGCTCAGAGAACTTGCTCTCAGGGCCTACGCGCGCCTGTGCACACCAGACGAGCGCACAAGAATGCCGGCAACGTCGCCCGCGACCGCTGGCCGCCCGATGAAGTAGCCCTGCGCTTCAGAACATCCCTCAGCGCACACGCGTTTCAACTGCTCGACAGTCTCGATCCCTTCGGCAAGGGTCGCAATCCCCAGACTCTTCGACAGCGCCACGACCGAGCGCAACACAGCGAGCGCACTCCCCGACTCGCTCTCCAGATCGCGAATGAAGTGCTTGTCGATCTTGATCTTGTCGAAGCGGATGGTCGTCAAATAGCCAAGGGACGAAAAGCCGGTCCCGAAATCGTCGAGAGCAACACCCACCCCGATCGCCTGCAATTCCTCCAGGGCAGAGACCACACCACTAACATCGTGCATCAGCACCGATTCAGTGATTTCGAGTTCCAGTCGATTTGGCGACAGCCCCGAGACTCCCAGGGCTGCAATCACCGACTGGCGCACATTGCCCGAACGGAACTGCGCAATCGACAGATTTACCGCGACACGAATACCCTTCGGCCACGTTGCGGCGTCCGCGCACGCACGCCGCAGCACCCAGTCGCCAAGCGGAACGATGAAGCCAGTTTCCTCAGCCAGCGTAACGAACTCACCCGGCGCAATGACGCCGTGCTCAGGATGATTCCAACGCAGCAGCGCCTCGAACGACACAATCTCGTTAGATTCAAGGTCGAGTTGCGGCTGATAATAGAGTTCAAACTGATCATCGCGCAGACCGATGCGCATGTCATGCTCCAGCTTGTGCCGGGCACGCATGCGTGCGTCCATATCCCGCTCGAAGAAGCGCGTATTGCCTGGCCCCTCGCGTTTGGCTCTCGCCAATGCAAGGTCGGCGTTCGTCAGAAGCTCGTCCGGCTCGTCCCCATCAACCGGCGCAATGGCCACGCCGACAGTGATCGATATCGAGATTGGATGACCATCGATGTCGAATGAAGTGCCGAGAACTTCATGCAGACGCTTTGCCAACGCGTCGGCCTCGCCAATCGGGTCGTCCGAAATCTGCAGCGCAATGAACTCGTCACCACCTATGCGGGCGATCATGTCGACGCCGTTCAGCCTGCGACGCAAGCGTTGCGCAACGTTCTGCAACAGCGTGTCGCCCGCGGACGGGCCGAACGTGTCGTTGATTTCCTTGAAGCGGTCTATCTCGAACAGGACGACGCCCACACTGCCCCGTGCGCTCACGCCTTCACCCGCCAACAATTCCTCGAGCCGCTCGCGCAGCTGCTTCCGATTGGGCAGATCCGTCAGCGCATCGTGCCGCGCCATGTATGACAGTCGCGCCTCGATCCTGCGCAGATACGTGACGTCATCGTGCGTCGCTACCCAGCCACCGCCTTCGAGCGGCGCGTGGGTGATGGCTATGATGCGCCCATCACTAAGCTCGTGCACCTTCGTATGCCGTACCGTCTCGCGCACGGATGCGAAGCGCTCTTCCAGATAGGCTTCGCCGTCCCTTCCATTGTAAAGCCCATTGGCAATCCGGCTTTCGACGATCCTACGAAACGGCGTCCCACGCCGCGCCAGATCACTCGACAGGCCGTACATCTCAACGTAACGCTTATTGCAGACCAGCAGCCTCTGGTCCTGATCGAACATGCACAGGCCCTGGGACATCTTCGAAAGCGCGGCGTCGAACAGTCTGTTCTGCTCGCTCAGCTCCGCGTCTCGCCGGTCGAGTGCAGCCAGAGCCATCTCGGCCTCAGACCTCGCACGCGCCGAAGCCTCGAGGTGCCTCTGCGCCGCTTCCAGTGCCTCACCATAGTCCGTGAGATGCGCGGCCCTGCCGAGTACACGGCGCGCACCATATGCGCCGACGGCCAGAACGATGACGAGCCCGATCAGCGTGACCAGACGTTCGGCCTCGGCAGCCGGAGAGATACGAAACGACGTCAGGTATTGCTGGTAATCATTCGTCACGTTGTCCCAGCCGTCGGAAATGACCGCACCGCAGACGATCAGGCTCCAACCGATGATGGCCGAAACACCGGCAACGACGACTGGCCGCGGATGAAACCGCAACGCGCGCACGCCGACCAGCAACAACAAGAGCACGAACCCCGGAGCCTTCAGCACGCCCGACGCGGGATGGCCGAAAGAGAACTGGTAGCTCCAGATCAGCAGCAGAACGATGCCCACATCGACAACGCTCAGCAAATCGAGCCTGTGCTCCGGCAGCGGCCGCTTATCTGCGAGCCACCAGCGCACCGCCGCGCTGCAAATGAGGCCGACAAGCGCCCACATAACCCACTTGTCGAGGCCACCCAGATTACCGCGTAACCCAGTTGCATGCAGCACCAGCACGAATGCAGCAATCCCGGCCTGTGCCAGCGCGATAGCTTTCTCGCCGCGGGCATCCTGCTCGCGCAGCTTCCGAATCAACCGAAGCGACGGCGGTATATGCAGGCGAGGGGCCGGTTCGGACCCACGCTCCCCACTCCATGCTGTCGTCGTCGGCACGGCTGACAAACTCATACTCCGTACGGGAAAAAGAAACAGCCGCGCGACCGCGATGCTTGCGAGTTCCGCGCAGCAACCACGAACGCGCGGCTGGCAAAGCTGCCACAGACCGCGTTACCTGTCCTTTTCCACGTGAAGAGCTCCGCGCGCTTTGGCGTCCCAGAACGATTGTTCAGTTAACGCCAAGTGTCTCGGGAGAGCAGCCGTGTCCTATTGCCGAACACCCTCGATTTCGAGAGCCATCTCGACCGCTTGAGATGCAGGACCAAGATTAAAATTGATGTCGAAGTCCTTGAGCGGCAGCGTTGTGGTGCCTGTGAAACCTTGGCGCTGACCGCCCCAAGGATCGGAGCCGCCCCCGACACGCTTTGCATCGATCGTGATCTCCTTGGTCACGCCATGCAGCGTCAGGTTGCCCGTGATCGTCGCCTTGTCACCGTCGAGCTTTACGCTCGTGCTCTCGAAGGTTGCCGTCGGAAATTTCGACGTGTCGAGGAAGTCCTTGCCGCGCAGATGCTTGTCGCGCTCGGCATGGTTGCTGTTGACGCTGTCGGTGTCCACCTCAACCTTGACCTTCGACGCCTCTGGGTTCGCCTCGTCGAACGAGAACGTCCCCTTGAACTTGTCAAAGCGACCCGTCAGCCAGCTGAAGCCGAGATGCTTGATGCGGAAGTTGATCGAGGCATGCGCCTTATCCGTGTCGATCACGTAGTCGGCAGCGCTCGCCGGTGCAACTGAGAACAGCGCTGCGATCAACGCGAGTGATGCGGCGGATAACTTCATGAGAACGGCTCCTGTTGGTGGATTGAATTAGTTCTTCTCAGGCCCCGACCACATCCGCGTGAGAATGCGAGTGCAGTCGAAGAAGTGATGCTTCAGGGCAGCGACCGCGTGCAGCAGCACGACGATCATGGTGATGTTGGCAAGCGTCTCGTGAATTTCGCCGGCCGTCTTCTCCATGCCCTTGTCTTCGATGATTGCCGGCACGCTGAACCAATCGAACACTTCGATCGGGCGTCCGTCCGCGGTCGACATCAGATAGCCACTCACCATCAGCGCGAACAGCAACGGATAGAAACCCCAGTGCACGATCTTCGCACCCCAGCGCTCGATCGGCGACAGCTCATCGTCCGCCGGATGCGCGTTCGCCAGCCGCCAACCAAGCCTGACCGTGAGCAGAATGAGAAGCAGAATGCCGACGCTGCGATGGAGGTTTGGAGCGCTCTGGTAGTAGGGGCTGTAATAGTTCAACTCGACCATCCAGAGGCCGAGCACATACATGCCGATGATGGCCACCGCCATTATCCAATGAACGGCGCGCGTCGGCAGACCATAGCCGGCGGCCGTATCGCGGATCTGCATGCTGAGCCCCTTCCCCTTGCACGCGCTCATGTAGTCAGCGATGGCGCGCCGTCAACGGGCTGGTAGCGTTAAACTTTGCCATCGTTGATCGCTAACGCGCGTAGCGGCCTAAATCCGTCGCCTCCGGGCTTTGCGAGAGGGCTACGTCGCAGACTTCGGCTGATCCGCCGCAGCCAGCCTCGCAAAAGCCGCGTAAAGCCGCGCAAAGCTGCCATGTGCCGCGCAGGCCGCGTGAGCCGCACGCACTCGATCCGCATCGCCTTCATTCATAGATGCCAGCAATAGCTGATGCGCTTCGAGCAATTGCCTGAATGCCGGCGTGCGCGCCCATGCCTCATCCCCGACCAGTGCAAATATCCGCTCAGCGCGCTGCTTACCGCGCACCGCTACCGATCCGAGTTCCAGCAGCGCCATATCTGGTGCAGCGCGCGCAGTGCTTTCTCCCACGACAATCGGCACGCCGTACGTCTTCGTCTCGCCTTCCAGACGGGAAGCGACGTTCACCACGTCGCCGAGAATCGAATAATCGAAACGCTGCGGCGAGCCGACATTCCCGACGCAGCACGCCCCGGTATTGAGGCCGATGCCAAGCTCGACCTTGTGTACAGCCTCCCCCCGCGCCGCCGCCTCGGCTGCCCAAAGGGAATTCAACTTGTCGAGCTCCTCCTGCATGCGCAATGCCGCGCGACACGCATTGGCAGCATGAACCGGATCGGCGAGCGGCGCATTCCAGAACGCCATCACGGCGTCACCCATGAACTTGTCTATCGTCCCTCGCTCTTCGAGAATGATCTCGGAGAGTGGCGTGAACATGCGATTGAGAAACGCGATCAGCGCCTCCGCCGACAGGCCCTCCGCAATGTTGGTGAAGCCGCGCACGTCGGCGAACAGCACCGTCACCTCGCGGGTCTCCCCGCCCAGCTTCAGCTTGTCGTGATTGCGTGCCAGCTCCTCCACTAGCGGCGCTGCCACGTAGTGACCGAACGCAGCGCGCACGCGCCAACGCTCCCGCTCCGTGGCGACATAGCCTGCAAGCGAAACGGCAAGGTAGACGAGTAAAATCGCCAACGACGGATAGACGGGATCGAGGAGATAGCCGGTATTCTTGAATGCAAGCCAAGAACCCGCGAACACCAGCAAGATAGCAGCTCCGCCAACGACCGCCGCGCCGGTTGCCCCGAGCCGCCCGATGAGCCACGCCAGTGCCGCCCCAACGCCGACGAGATAGACGAGTTCCAGCCCCAGCGCGAACGGCGGCCGCACCAGATGCTCGCCCGAAAGCATCTGCTCCAGCGCCTGCGCGTGCACCTCGACGCCTGGAACCGCCGTATCGAGCGGGGTCGCCCTCAAGTCGAGCAGCCCGACTGCGCTCGTGCCGATGAGAATGTCGCGCCCTTTGATATTGGCGGGCTCATAGGTGCCATCGAGGATCGTGTGCGCGGATATGTACCGACGCGGATCGGGGCGCGAAAACCGCAACCACAATTCGCCGTCCGCCTCCGTCGGCAGAACTATCTTCCCGACCCGCACATGCTCGATGCCCGTGCGCTGCCCGAACGCACCGACGCTGCTGCCGCCAGATGAGCGCACGAAGACCGTGCTTTCGCCCATCCCGATCCGCAGCGCTTCGAGCGGCAACGACGGATAGAGTTGCCCGCCGATCGCAACCAACAACGGCACGCGGCGCACAACCTGATCGCGTTCCGGGAGCCAGTTGACAGCTCCGATCCCCTTCGCGGCGGCGTTCAGCATCGGCAGACTTTGCACAGCCCCCGTATAGCGCGGCACGAACTGCAAAGGATCATCGCCCGCAACGGCAAACCGCGCGCCCACCGCCGGCCCCGGCGCGCTGCTCGAGCTTTCACCCGCCACGCCCAGCACAGACGCAGCAGCACCTAGCGCCGCAGCAAAGCGCGCATCGCTCGACGGAAGCTCTCCCGCCTTCTCCACCAGCGGACGCAGCTCAGGCTGATCCGCAAACAGCTTCGCAAATTCCGCCGGCGACAGCCGGTCCGGCTCGGCAAAGATCAAGTCGAGCGTGACAGTTCGCGCACCCGCCGCCGTCAACCGCTCGACAATCTCAGCCAGCTTTCCGCGCGGCCACGGCCACTGTCCCACACGGGCAAGGGAAGCATCGTCGATGTCGACAATCCGCACCGGAAGCGCTGCATCGAGCTGGCGCGGCGCAAGCTGCAGATATGTGTCGAACACCGCGAGCCGCAGTCGCGCCACTGGATCGGGATCCGCAATGCGCAGCGCCACTGCCACCAACAGCAGCAATCCAGCAAGCAGAGCGTGGGTAGGCAGCGCGCGCAACGTCGATACCCTGGAACCGCGGCGCTGATCGCCCCGCTCAACGATCATAACCTCGCTGGCGCCCGCTCAGCCACTCCGGCAAACTCAGTTGGTGACCACCTTGGCGAGCCAGTCGGCGCAGTGCCCGGCCAAGGCCGACGCCCCTTCCTCCATGATCAGGAAGTGACCGCGTCCTGCCGCCTCCTCGAAGGTTGCATTAGCATAGAGGGCCGCCACCTTGCGGCACGTGACCGCCGAAATAACCTTGTCCTCAGAGCCTGCCACCACCAGCACCGGGCAGGTGACGTTGGCTTCGTCCACGGCGATCGTTCTCTGCTTGTCGAACATCCAGAAGAACAGCTCGAACAGTGCCAGGCCGGACTCGGCGCTGAACATGTCGAAGATCCGGCGCTGCCCATCGGCGTCGAGACTTGCGAGCGAATCCCCTTTCGCCACGTCGAATGATGGATTGAGCGCCTTGTCCCAGAACGGCGAGGCCTGCATCAGCCCCTTGGCCAGGTTCATTTCATCTTCAGTCGACGGCAGCACACCCCACGGCGGCGCCGGGGCGAACAGCACCAGCGCCTTGGCGAGGCCTTGCGCCGCCAGTTGCTGTGCGATGAGCCCACCCATCGAATGCCCAACGATGACCGGCGGCTCCGGCAGGCGTTTGACGAATTCGGCCATGTCGCGCGTGTAATCGGCAACGCTCTGCTTGGCGAGTTGTGGCGCCGGTTTGCGCTTCGGTCCCGGCACATGATACGGCAAGTCAGGCGCCTCGCAGCTCCAGCCCCGCTCTGCAAACACAGGCATGATGTCCGCGAAACACCAGCCCCCGCAGAAGGCGCCATGGATGAGAACGATGTGCTTGGCCATTTGCTGCTCCCCCGTTTCGAAGTGGCACCATGCCAGCAGACGGTTACGATTTCACGCCCCTATGCACGGGGCTTTAACCTTCGGCTATGGCAAGGTCGTTTTGCCTCGCCCGCCGCTGGCAGTTGACGCAGAGCTTGCAGCCTGAGAAGTCATCGCCTCAGCACACAATTCCCGGGCCGGCCGATTGCGCGCCTCGCCCATTCCCCGCAGGTTTACCGTGCAAGATTACATCAGAAAGATCCTCGGAGCGCGCGTTTACGACGTGGCACTGGATACCCCATTGGACGCAATGCCGCGCCTGTCGAAGCGCCTGCAGAGCACGGTGCTCCTGAAGCGCGAAGACCTGCAGCCGGTGTTTTCGTTCAAGCTGCGCGGCGCCTATAACAAGATGGCTGGCCTCTCGCGCGCGGCGCTCGATCGCGGCGTCATCTGCGCCTCGGCAGGTAACCACGCCCAGGGCGTCGCCCTTTCTGCCAAGCTGCTGCACACGACGGCGACCATCGTCATGCCGCGCGCCACGCCCGACATCAAAATCGAGGCCGTGCGCAGTCGCGGCGGCAATGTCGTGCTGTTCGGCGACAACTTCGATGAGGCTTCCGCGCACGCGCGCAAGCTCGAAGCAGAAAACAACCTCGTCTTTATCCACCCCTATGACGACCCCGAGGTCATCGCCGGCCAGGGCACCATCGGCATGGAAATCCTGCGCCGTCATCCCGACCCCATCGAAGCCATCTTCGTGCCCGTCGGCGGCGGCGGCCTTGCCTCCGGCATCGCGGTCTACACGAAATTCCTTCGCCCCGAGGTGAAGGTCATCGGCGTTGAATCTGAGGATGCCGCCAGCATGCAGGCGGCGCTTCGCGCCGGCAAGCGCGTCACGCTAGATCACGTCGGCTTCTTCGCCGACGGCACCGCCGTCAAGCAGGTGGGCGAAGAGACCTTCCGCCTCTGCCGCGAGCATCTCGACGGCGTCATAACCGTAACGACCGACGAAGTCTGCTCCGCCATCAAAGACATATTTGAAGATACGCGCGCCATCCCCGAGCCTGCCGGCGCGCTCTCCCTCGCCGGCCTGAAGAAATACGTCGAGGAGGGCAACGGCTCCGGCGCCAGCCTCGTCGCCATCAATAGCGGCGCCAACATGGACTTCGACCGCCTGCGCCACATCTCCGAGCGCGCCGAGATCGGTGAGCATCGCGAGGCACTGCTCGCCGTTTCGATCCCCGAGCAGCCCGGCAGCTACCGCCGCTTCATCGAGCTGCTGGGCAAGCGCTTCATCACTGAGTTCAACTACCGCTATGCAGGTCCGGGTGAAGCGCACATCTTCGTCGGCGTCCGTCTCACCGGCGGCGAACGCGACAAGCTCGACATCATCGCCATGCTGCAGAAGCACGGTTACGCCGTCGTCGATATGAGCAATAACGAGATGGCCAAGCTGCACGTCCGCTACATGGTCGGCGGGCGCACGTCCGGCCTCAAGGACGAAGTCGTCCTCCGCTTCCAGTTCCCCGAGCGCCCGGGTGCGCTGCTGCAATTCCTCGACAGCCTCTCCGACCGGTGGAACATCTCGCTGTTCCATTACCGCAACCATGGCGCCGATTACGGCCGAGTGCTCGCCGGCATCGAGGTGCCGCCACCCGAGCGCGAGGACCTGAAACGCAGCCTCGAAAAACTGTCCTATCCCTACTGGGACGAGACGGACAATCCCGCCTATCGCGCCTTCCTCTCGGGCGACAACGGAAAGCGATCCGCCGCATGAGCTACGACTTCATGATGTTTGAACCGCGCGGTGCCATCAACGCCATGGCGGACATCACTGCCAGCAATCTGTGCCTGCAGAACGCCGACATCATCAAGGATAAGCTGACACGGCTGTTTCCCAAGATCGAGTGGGAGAACAAGGGCGATCGCGGTTGGCTCGGCAGCCTCACCGAGGACGGCGACGCCTACGAATTTCGTCTCCCGGCGGGCGATGACGAATGCTGGACGATCAACACGGCCGAGGAAAACCACGACACCGCAATCATCGCCAAGATCTGCTCATCTCTCGAGCTGCTCGCCTTCGACGGCCAGGCGCTCGAGCTGATCGACGCCTCCGGCCGCCGCGCCGCCCAATGAGAGCGAAGTAGCGCAACATCCATCGCGCTACCCGCTGCTGCACCACCGCCGTCAGGCCGGCATCCGGCGTGCGTAGTCCTTCTGCAAGCGAACGAACTTGTCCCAGAACGGCTCTGGCTCCTCGCCGCTGATGCGCGCCACGAGCATATCGAGGTGATTGTGCCAGCCGGGGCCGACCTTCAGCAAAACAGAGCGGTCGGGAATACGGCGGTGGATCACGGTGAGCAGCACCCGCTCACCTCTCGGTGCAAGCTCGAACGTCACCTCGCCCCGCTCGTACCAGGTGAACGACAGTTTGCGCGGCGGATCGATCTCGGTGATGCGGCTCGTCATTCGGTATTCGTCGGAAAAGCCCTCGGGCCGCTTACCGGGTGGATCGGTAAGCTCGTCGTTGCGCCATACGAGCTCGAAAGGCGCGCCAACAATCAGCTCCATATCGCCCGCCGCCAGCCACCGACGCCGTAACTCACTATCGGTGAGATACTCCCATACGCGCTCGATAGGACCCGGCAGAATGCGCTGGATCGTCAACGTGGCGGGTTCGGTCAAAACTCCATAGTCGCCGGCGGTCACGACGTCGTTCATTTGTCATCTCCTTGATTGAGAGCCGAGGGCTTGCACGCATCCTCGCTGCGGAGGAGCTGGTCGAGCACATCGAGACGTTCGGTCCAGAAGCGCTCGTAGAAGCAGAGCCATTCGTGCGCGCTGGCGAGTGGCCCGGGAGCGAGGCGGCACAGGTGCGTGCGGCCACGTACTTCGCGATGAATGAGGCCCGCGCTCTCCAGCGCCTTGATGTGCTTGGAGGCGGCGGCCAATGAGATGGAGAAGGGCTCAGCGAGCTGGCTGACGCTTCGTTCGCCATTGGCGAGTTCGCGCAGCATGTGCCGCCGGGTTGCATCTCCGAGGGCGTGGAAGACGGCGTCGAGCCGCGATGTGTTTAATTCAACCATGAGGTTGAATATTGCCCATCGCGCGGCAATAGTCAACCTATTGGTTGAATATTATGTCCTCAAGCTGTCCGGCGGAACAGCACCGACAGATTGTTGGCCGGCATTTCCTCGACCTGCGGCACCCCGAAGCCAGCTTCAGCAGCAGCCTGTGCGACCTCCTCGAGATCGCGCACGCCCCATTCCGGATTGCGCCGCCTGAGATCGGCGTCGAACGCTTCGTTGCTGTCAGCCGTGTGAGCGCCATTCCGGCGATAGGGCCCGTAGAGGAACAGAAGCCCGCCCGGCGGCAGCACGCGGACGGCGCCACGCATCAGGCCGATCGTCGCCGCCCATGGCGAGATATGGATCATGTTGATACACAGCACCGCATCGGCGCGATCCACCGGCCAGACGTCCTGCGCCGCATCGAGCGGCAGGGACGGGCGGATATTGCTGAGCTGCACCCGCGCCGCCCACGCATCTATGCTGGCGCGCGCGTCGGCGTTCTGATCCGTCGGCTGGAAAACCAAGTTGGGACCGGCCAGCTGGGCAAAGTGCACTGCGTGCTCGCCCGAGCCGCTGGCAATCTCCAGAACCAGCCCACGCGCCGGTAAATTGGGCTTCAGCACATTCCAGATGGGAACTCGATTGCGCGCCACCGCAGGCGCATGAAGGCGAGGATCAATCATCTCTCGACATTAAGGAACACGGCAGTGCGTGCCAAGGCGCTGCTTTGATGCGGCCATCCAGGCCATCCATATGTTTCCGCATCGAGCCAAGGGAAACGTTGCGAAACAATTCGTCCCGAGTTTGGACCAGAACCGGCCCTGAGGCGCCAGATTCCCCTCACAGAAAGGCAAGGCCTCCGGAAGCGTCAGCTTTAGCGAGGCGGGGTGGATCAGAGTTTATCGGGGCGGCGCAGGCTGTGCGAAAGCACTTGTGGGCGAGCATTCTCTTTGCCGGGTTGCTATGCGCCGGCGGCTGCGCGGCGCCAGACCGGCTGCATGCAGTTCCTGCCTCGCTGACGGGCTCGCTCGATTTCGCGCACGTTCCCCGCAGCCGCTTCTCCCTCGACGATACCGCCGCCCTGACAGAGGAAATCCGCTGGGCGCTTTCAACGAGACCCAGCACTGAGCGCAACATCGACCTGCTGGCGCTCTCGGGCGGCCAGGAAGATGGCGCCTTCGGTGCAGGCCTGCTCACCGGCTGGAGCGAACACGGCAACCGGCCGAAATTCACCATCGTCACCGGCACCAGCACCGGCGCATTGACCGCACCCTTCGCCTTCCTCGGCACCGATTATGATGGAGCGCTCGAGGCGATGTATACCAAGACCAACATCAAGGACATCATCTCCAAGCGCTATCTGGTCGCCGCCATCACCGATGACGCGATGATGGATTCTTCTCCCCTCTACCGCACCATCTCGCGCTATCTCACCGAGGACGTGCTCAATCGCATCGCCTTCGAATACCGCACCGGGCGCCTGCTGCTGATCTCGACGACCAATCTCGACAGCGGCAAGCTGGTGATCTGGAACGTCGGCGCCATCGCCGCCAGCGACAATCCCCGGCGCCTCGATCTGACGCGCAAGATCATCCTGGCATCCGCAGCGGTGCCAGGATTGTTCCCGCCCGTCATGCTCGATGCCAAGCTCAAGGACGGCACGCATCAGGAGATGCACGTCGACGGAGGCACCGTCTCACAGGTATTCCTCTATCCGCCACAACTCGACATGCGGCAGATCATCGACGCCGTTCGTCCGCAATCGAAGACGACCGCCTATATCATCCGCAACGGCCTCGTCAGCCCACCGCCGGCGGAAGTGCCGCGCCAGACACTCGAGATCGCCCAGCGCGCCATAGAGACGATGATCTCCAGCACGGCTGTCGGCGATCTCTATCGCATCTATTCGACGACCAAGCGCGATGACATTGGGTTCAAGCTCGCGATCATGGGCGATGATTTCACCGAGCCGTATACGGAGCGGTTCGACCTGCGCTACATGCGCGAGCTTTATCGATACGGACACATGAAAGGCGCCATGGGCTACCCATGGCAGCGTTCACCGCCCGGCTTCAATTAGCAAAGCGCGTCTGGCCCGGTCAGATCCCGAGCTTCGCCTTGAGGATGTCGTTGACGGCCTGCGGATTGGCCTTGCCGCCCGACGCCTTCATCACCTGGCCGACAAACCAGCCCAGCATGCTCGGCTTCGCCTTCACCTGCTCCACCTTATCCGGGTTGGCAGCGATGATCTCGTCGACGGCCTTCTCGATGGCGCCGGTGTCGGTCACCTGCTTCATGCCGCGCGTGTCGACGATCTCGGCCGGATCACCGCCCTCGGTCCAGACGATCTCGAACAGGTCCTTGGCGATCTTGCCCGAGATGGTGCCCGACGCGATGAGATCGACAATGGCGCCGAGCTGCTGCGCCGACATTGGCGATGCCTCGATCGACTTGCCTTCCTTGTTGAGGCGCCCGAACAGCTCGTTGATCACCCAGTTGGCGGCAAGCTTACCATCGCGGCCCTGCGCAACCGCCTCGAAGTAGTCGGCGGATTCCCGCTCGGCCACGAGCACGTTTGCGTCGTAGTCGGAAAGCCCGAACTCCTGCATGAAGCGCTGCTTCTTCGCATCCGGCAGCTCCGGCAGGTCCTTCTCCAGCTCGCCGACGTATTCCATCGACAGCTCGAGCGGCAGCAGGTCCGGATCGGGGAAGTAGCGATAGTCGTGCGCCTCTTCCTTCGAGCGCATCGACCGCGTCTCGCCCTTGCCCGGATCGAACAGGCGTGTCTCCTGGTCGATAGCACCACCAGCCTCGATGATGTCGATCTGCCGGCGCGCTTCCACCTCGATCGCCTGACCGATGAAGCGGATCGAGTTGACGTTCTTGATCTCGCAGCGCGTGCCGAGCTTGTCGCCGGGCTTGCGCACCGACACGTTGACGTCGGCGCGCAGGTTGCCCTTTTCCATGTCCGCGTCGGACGTGCCCAGATACCGCAGGATGGTGCGCAGCTTCGACACGTACGCCTGCGCCTGCTTGGACGAGCGCATGTCGGGACGCGACACGATCTCCATCAGCGCCACGCCCGAGCGGTTGAGGTCGACGTAGGAATAGTCGGGATGCTGGTCGTGCACCGACTTGCCCGCATCCTGCTCCAGATGCAGGCGCTCGATGCCGATCGTCATCGTCTCGCCGTCGACGTCGATCTCGACTTCGCCCTCGCCGACGATCGGCTGCTGGTACTGGCTGATCTGGTAGCCCTGCGGCAGGTCCGGATAAAAATAGTTCTTCCGGTCGAACACGCTCCTGAGATTGATCTTGGCGTTGAGGCCGAGCCCCGTGCGCACCGCCTGCGCGATGCACTCGGAATTGATCACCGGCAGCATGCCCGGCATCGCCGCGTCGACGAGAGAAACATGGCTGTTCGGATCGGCGCCGAACGTCGTCGATGCGCCCGAGAACAGCTTCGACTGCGAGGCCACCTGCGCGTGAACCTCGAGCCCGACGATGATCTCCCAGCTGCCGGTGGCGCCTTCGATCAGGTTCTTGGACTTGCTGGCCTTGGCTGTCTCTTGCATGGCAATGCTCCTCGGATGCGCCCTCGTTATCGCAGGGCGCCCGGCGGAGCAAGCCATCGGGGACCGTGCGACCTAGTGATCCTCGGCTTCAGCCTCTTCCAGCTCCAGCGGCAGGGGGGCAATTTTCAGCGGATCGCCGTGCCGTCGCGACTGCCCCTCGAAGTAGCAGCCTTCCTCCAGCACCAGCTTCTTGTGGTAGATCTGGCCTTCGACGTTGCAGCCGGCGCCCAGCGTAAGCTCACGCGCATAGATCGCGCCCGAGAACTCGCCCAGCACCACCACCTTGTCGGCGACAATGAGCCCGCCCACCTCGCCGCGCTCGGAAATCTTCAGCGTCGAGCAGCGCACTTCCCCGTCGATAATACCTTCGATGCACACGGGGCCGTCGAGTTGCAGTGCCCCGATAATCGTCACGCCGCGATTGATCACGAACGCGCTTTTGAGCGCGCGCGCCTCGGCGCCGTTCACCTGTGTCATTACGCAATACCCCCGGAACGACATCACCCTGTCGGTCCCCGCGGGAAAGCGAATGCCGGAAAGAAGTGGCACTTTTCAGGCATAACCGGAAACTTCGGCCAAAGCGGCAGGCAGGGTGATCGCCAAACTGGCGGACAGACCACTATGGTCGTGCCGCTGGCTTCCTTAATTCAGCGCGGCTACCCACCATAGACCGATGCGATCCATGAAAAACAAGTGGCTGTACCTCCCAGCGCTACTGTTAGTGATAGCCCCTCTGGCTGCATCGGCCTATGCGCCGTACCTGCCGCGGCTGCTATGGGAGGGCTATCCCGCAGCCACCTGGCCAGCGCCCGGAACCTTCGCCCAGATCGGCGGCGCCGACGAGATTGCGCCCCAAAGGGCCGAGCCAATTGCCGATCCTAACGCCAAGCTTCAAGCATCGTTCACCGAGACCGATGGCCGGGCGATCCTCGCGATCCACAACGGCCAAATCGTCATGGAACATTATGCGCAAGGCATTACGCGCGAGACCAAGCTCAACTCCTATTCATTGGCAAAGAGCCTCGTTGGAGCGCTAACTCTGAAGGCGATATCCGAAGGACGCATATCCTCCCGCCAGCTCCCACTCGGGCTTTTGCTCTCGGAATTGTCAGGCACAGAATCGGGACGACTGCCGCTTTGCCGCTTCCTGGATATGCGCAGCGGCATCGCATTCGAGAACGGCGCCAAGAAGCAAACTGTAGGCCTAGAGCTGAAAGATCTCGAAGCCAGCAAGCTCAATCTGTTCGGGCCGATGGCCCGACTGCATATGCAGGGGCTCAGGAGCATCGAGGCGCATTTGCGACCCCAGCCTGACGATGTCGTTGCGCCAACGTGCACGAGCGGAAGCTATAGCTATCAGAACGTGAACACGGCAATCGTCGGCGAGGTGCTGGAGCGGGCCTACGGGAAGCCGCTGCAGGAGATCTTGAGCGAGAAGATCTGGAAACCGGCCGGCGCCGCCGAAGCAGCATGGCGGCGCTACGGACCCGATCTTTCGGTCACGCCCTATTGCTGCATCTACGCACGACCTATTGACTGGCTGATGGTTGCACAATTCCTGCTCGATAACGGCAAACCCGGTGCACCATTCCTACCCGAGCCAATGTGGCGCCAGATGATGGGTCTCGACGTCGAGCCGTCGTCGCTACACGTCGGGCATTACGAAAATTTCGTCTATCACAACGTGCTCGACCGGCCAGGTGAGCGGCTACAAGGAGGCTTCGCGTATTTCTTTGGGAGTCGGGGCCAAGTTGTCTACCTGATGCCTAACGAGCGCCTTGCTGTTGTTCGCTTCGGCGGCCGGGTTCAGCTGCTCCACACGACTCTGTACGAGGTTGAGCGATCGACTTCGATCCTCGATCAGCCGCGGCGGGGCGCCAGAAAATAACCCAGGCCAGCCCAGACGAGGCCGAGCAGGAAGCCCATCAGGAACACGGCGGCTTCCCCGCCCAGCGCGTGCACGGGCATCAGCCCGACAGCGGCGGCAAGCCAATAGAGAATGTAACCGGCCAGCGAGGCGGCGAATGCGGCGACGATCAGCTTCTGCCACTGATCGGCACGGCGGCCGAGCATGAAGGCCACAATGATGATCGCCGGATTGAGAGCTGCGATCATCACGAGAGTCCAGGGATCGAACGGAACGATCTCCACCGCTAGGCTCCCTTGTCGCCGTTGCCTTCGGTCTGCAGGCGCAGCTTTTCTTCCTCGTACTGCACGAACCAGCCGATCATCTGCCGCCACAACGCCTCGGCCAGCTCAGGCGGCACGCCCTTTTCGTCGGCGCGCACCTTCACCTTGTCGATCACCTGCTGGATGCGCCACGGCACCACGGCATCGGCAGGGTTCTTCTTCAATTGCCAAGCACGATCGACGTACCCGAAGCGCTCCGCAATGAGGTCGACCAGCGCAAGATCGATGCGGTCGATCTGATCGCGCACCTCGCTCATGTCGGCGCATTCCCATGGACGCTTGGGGTCGCTCATTTCGACTTGGCTCCCGCCTTCTTGGCGCCGGCGCTCTTTGCGGACGCCGCCTCCCACCAACGATCCTCGACGACGAAGCGGCCCGCCGCATCCTCGATCGCCTGCGCGGCGCGGAACAGCGTCGCCTCGTCGAACGGCTTGCCGATCAGCTGCAGCCCGAGCGGCGTGCCCTCGCTGGAGAGACCCGCCGGCACCGAGATGCCCGGCAGCCCGGCCATGTTCACCGTCACGGTGAAGATGTCTTCCAGGTACATCGCAATCGGATCGCCGGTCTTCTCTCCGAACCCGAACGCGGGCGATGGCGTCGTCGGCGTCAGCACCACGTCGACAGATTTCCACGCGTCATCGAAGTCGCGTTTGATCAACGTGCGCACTTTCTGTGCCTTGAGATAGTAGGCGTCATAGTAGCCGGCCGACAGCACGTAGGTGCCGATCAGAATACGCCGCCGCACTTCCTTGCCGAAGCCCGCTGCGCGCGTGTTCTCGTAGGTGTCGATCAGGTCCTTGCCCGGCACGCGCAGACCGTAACGCACGCCATCATAGCGGGCGAGGTTCGACGAGGCCTCGGCCGGGGCGACGATGTAGTAGGCCGGAAGAGCGTATTTCGTGTGCGGCAGGCTTATGTCGTGGATCGTGGCCCCGGCGGCCTTCAGCCAGGCAATGCCGTCCTGCCAGAGCTTCTCGATCTCCTTCGACATGCCCTCGACGCGGTATTCCTTCGGCACGCCGATGCGCAGGCCTTTGACGCCCTGAGCCAACGCCATCTCGTAGTCCGGCACCGGCGTTGCGACCGAGGTGGAATCTTTCGGGTCGTGGCTCGCCATCGCCCGCAGCATGATCGCCGCATCGCGCACCGTCTTGGCGATCGGGCCGGCCTGATCGAGCGAGGAGGCGAACGCCACGATGCCCCAGCGCGAGCAACGCCCGTACGTCGGCTTGATTCCGACGGTACCGGTCAGCGCTGCCGGCTGGCGGATCGAGCCGCCCGTATCGGTCGCCGTGGCAGCAAGGCACAGGCTAGCCGACACAGCCGCCGACGATCCGCCCGACGATCCGCCCGGAACGAGCTTGTCGGTCGTCACCTTGCCGTCTTTCTTTCGGCGCCAGGGCGAGACGACGGGCCCGAAAGCGCTCGTCTCATTCGACGAGCCCATCGCGAACTCGTCGCAGTTGAGCTTGCCCAGCATCACCGCGCCGGCATTCCACAGATTGGAGCCGACCGTCGATTCATAGGTGGGCTTGAAGTCGTCGAGGATCTTCGAGCACGCGGTCGTGCGCACATCCTTGGTGCAGAACAGATCCTTGTTTCCGAGCGGCAGTCCTTCCAGAGGACGCGCATCGCCCGCCTTCAGGCGCTTGTCGCTTTCCTTCGCCTGTTCGAGAGCCAGCTCCGGCGTCTGCAGCACGTAAGCGTTGATCGAGGGATTGGCCGTCTCGATCGCGTCAATGAAGGCTTGCGTCAGCTCCGTGGCCGATACTTCCTTCGCACGCAGCTTCTCTCGCGCTTCCGCGATGGTGAGCTTGGTAAGTTCTGTCACAGTGACTACTCCACCACCTTCGGCACCACGAAAAAGTGGTCTTCGACCATCGGAGCGTTCTTGACGACGTCGTCGGCGATCTCGCCGTCATTGACGACGTCCGCGCGCTTCGTCAGCTCGATCGGCACCACCCGCGTCATCGGCTCCACCGTCGAGGTGTCGACTTGATTGAGCTGTTCGACCCAGTTGAGGATTCCGGAAAGCTCCTGCTCCAGTCCTTTGGCTTCTGCGTCGGAAATCTTGATGCGCGCCAGCCGCGCAATGCGCCGCACAGTCGTCTCGTCGACCCGCATGGCTCCTCGCCGTCTTGAGTTGAACGTCGCTTTGGATAAAGCGCGAGGCACTCTTAGCCCCGGTAAGGCATGGGCGCAACTTCAAGGGGTGCCCCGGTCCCTCGGTTCGACCGCTTCCCCGTCGCTGCCACGCCACTGCGACAAGAACGGCCCCAGGATGTCCGAGGCATCGTCGGTCCATGCCGAAACCCCGCCGGTGCGGAAGTCCTGCGCCCCGTCTAGGGCCCGGAAGGGGTCCAGCACCAGCGAATCCTTGGCGAACACGGCAATTGTCGAGCTGTTCTCGGCATATGACCCATCGGCGCTGTCATCCGAAACGATCAGCCCCTTCAGTGCCGGCACCAAGGGTAGCGTCGCCCCCAGCACAGAATCGAGGTCCAGATACCGGTTCGAGATGTGCAGCACCACAACGCCCTTGTCGGTCAACTTGCGGGCATAGAGTTGCAGCGCCTCCGCGGTTAGCAGGTGCACCGGCACGGCGTCCGAAGTGAACGCATCGACGATGATGAGGTCGAAGCTGTTGTCTGGCTCCTTGGCGAGGGTGAGACGCGCGTCTCCGATCACCACGTCGAGCTTCGGCTGGCAGTTGGCGATGAACGTGAAGTGGTTCCACTTCGACGCGATGTCGACCACCACCGGATCGATCTCGAAGAAGCGCCACGCCTCGTGCTTGCGCGAGTAGCAGGCGAGCGACCCCGCTCCGAGCCCGACAATGCCGAAGCGGCCAAGCTCGCCCTCGCCGTCGACGCGGTCCTGCACGATTTTGACCGCCGCGGCCATCGGCGATCCGGGATAGTAGTAGGTGCCCGGCGTCACGTCGGCGATGATGTTGCCGAGATCATCGCGCAACCGCTGTGCGCCATGCAGCGTCGTGCCATGCGTCAGCACATTGTAGTCGCCCAGTTCCGACTGGCTGACGCGATACACCCCATAGTAGCTGCGTTGCGCAAATCCGCGCTTCACCGCCGACGGCAACATCGCAACGGCTGCAAACATCATCAGCGCCGCCGTGAGCTGGCGCGCGCCATGCCCCCACAGCGCCACGACCATTGCGGCAAAGATCGCCGTGATGACCGGCGTCGTCCCCCACTCGCCGAACGTCCACCCATGCTCCGCGGCAAGCAATGGACCGCGCCAGATGAGCGCCATCCCCACCGCGAAGATCGAGAATATCCACACCAGCTCACGTGCGGTTGATTTCCCGCCGCTCAGCACGCCGGGCCGGCACGCCAGAGACAGCGCAATCAGCAACGGATACTCGTACACCTCCGAGAAGATGCGCGGGGCAATCAGCGCCGCGAACAATCCGCCCAGCACGCCGCCGAACGACATCCACAAATAGAATTCGGTGAGATAGCGCGCCTTTGGGCGATTGAGAAACAGCGTCCTGTGCGCCACCAGCGCTGCAAGGAAAAACGCCGCTACGCCCGCACTGCTGGTCAGCACCCACTTGTCGTGCTTCACCTGCGACAGTTCCAGCAGCGCGAAAATCACCGCCGCAAGCTGCACCGGTAGCAACAGCCACATCGGCAGCGGCAACCGCGTCTGGAACGCGAGCACGAATGTGAGGAGATAGATCGCCAGCGGCAGCACCCACAACAGCGGCGCCGAGGCAATGTCCGTCGCAATGTGCGTCGTGAACGCGGTGAGCAGCGCTGCCGGCACGAGCGCCAGCCCCGCCCACGCTGCCCGCTCGCTCCAGCTGGGCGCAGGCCCTGTCTCTTCCTGCTCTTCGATCACCATCACCCGCGCATCCGTAATCGCGCGACGCCGCACCAGCGCATAGCAACACGCGATCGCCGCGATCAGCACGACGTACAGCGCCGCCCAGTCGCGGCTCAGCGCCGTCAGCCCGAACGCGGGTTCCAACAGAAACGGATAGCCGAGCAGCGCAAGCAGGCTGCCGAGATTGGACGCGCCATAGAGAAAATAAGGATCCTTCGCGTGCGGATGCCCTGAGTGTGCAAACCATGCCTGCAGCAATGGCGCGTTGGCCGCGACGGCGACGAACGGAAGCCCGACGGCAATGCTGAACAATCCAAGCTGCCACAGATAAGGATCGCCAGGCGGCGGCTCGTGCCAGGACTGCGGCAACCCGACCGGCAGCACGATCAGCGCGATTGCGGCCAATCCCAGGTGGACGAACCCGGCCGACTTCAACCCCACTTTATCGTTCAGCAGATGCGCATAGCCATAGCCGACCAACAGCGCCGCCTGGAAGAACAGCAACGCCACTGCCCATACCGACGACGACCCGCCGAGCACCGGCAGCACCATCTTCGCGAACATCGGCTGGATGGCAAACAGCAGAAATGCCGACAGGAATGTCGTCGCGGCGAACAGCGCCAGCACACCGGTTCCCTGCAGAAGCGGCGGCGCAGCGTTTCCGCCGGCCTGGGCGGCCCTTCCAGCGGGCGGACTGTGTTCCTGCACTTCTCGCCAATCCCCTCACGCCGCTATATGCCGGCGGTGCCTCCCGCGCACCGCCGGGGCCCACCCGCGACCGGGTTGGCCATCGGCGACCGGTGCAGAGTATAAGAGGCCCCCCGACAGCAACAATGGACAGGCTGCCTACATGGCAAATTCGATGGCAGAGCGGCAGTCCGGCACGACCACGGAAGATATTGACGCCTTCGCCACAGGCCTCCCCGCGCGCACCCCGTTGATCGGCATCGACGCCGGCACCAAGACGCTCGGCCTCGCGCTATCGGATATCACACGCACCATTGCCTCGCCGCTGTTCGTCATCAGACGGACAAAATTCAAGGCAGACGTCGCAGAGCTGTTACGCTTTGCCGCTGAACATAAAGCCAGCGGCTTCGTCCTCGGCCTTCCGACAAATCTTGATGGCACGTCGGGCCCGCGCGTCCAGGCGACCCGCGCTTTCGCACGCAATGTTAACGCGCTCTGCGAGTTGCCGATCCTTCTATGGGATGAGCGCCTCTCCACAGCCGAAGCGGAGCGCACTTTGCTGGAGGCCGATGCCAGCCGCCGTCGCCGCGCTCAGGTTATCGACAAGCTTGCTGCGACCATCATTTTGCAAGGGGCGCTCGATCGCATGCGACTCTTCTCCACGCGCGCATATTAACTCTTCCGCGCGCAAATCACGGCGACACCCCACCCCGTCCAAAGCGTGCCGCAATGGCCTGCGAGTGTTTTGGAACGCCGTCGCTCATGGGCTCGTTAGCCCGATGGCGAAGTGGATTCGTAAATGTCGCAAGTCACGAAACTCATTCGGCCACGCAGCGAGCCGCGCCGTAGCGCGCCGCTGCCGCCTCTCTCCAACGAGAGCGAAAATTATGCTGGGCGCTTTGCGAGTTCAACGCGCCGCGAGGTTCGCCGCCTCATGCGATCATCACCGCGGCTTGCCGATCTCGCCGTCGTCTTCCCCGGCGCCATGTACGCGCTTGCAGCCAAGCAAGGCACGCCCGAGCAACGCCAAACCGTGCTCTCCCTGATCGAGGAAGGCGCCCCGCTTAAGGTTGTCGCACGCACGCTGGAGTTGCCGCTCTGGTTACGTCGCCTGCCGCCCGAAGCTTTTCAGAAAGCTATTCCGCCAGTGCCGACCGGCGAGAACTTCACGCGCCGCATCGCAACGCGCTTGCCCGCATCGCCGATGCACAGCGCCCTGTGGCTCGAATCCGTTTCGTTCGGCGCACTGGCCTGCAACGACGACTTTGCCCTATGGCTCGCCGACCAGCCGATCTTCAGCGAGGCCGGCCGGCCTGATCGCATGTTCGGTATTCTCGCCGCTTACGCCTGGCACTCGCGCGCACAGCAAACCCGCGCGCACGGCCTCATCGTCGTGCCTTGGCGGCCCGAGATCGCCTTCGACACTGCGCTGTGCGCCGCCAAGAGCTGGCTCAGCCGCCTGCGGCTAACGCTTCAGCTCGGCCCTGGCGTGCTCACTGACCCGTGGCTTTCGGGTGGACAAGTACGCGGCTACACCTTCGTGCCGCTGCTCGACCGAACCGAGATCCTCACCGAAGCGCGCGCCATGCAGAACTGCGCCGACCAATATGCCGAACGCCTCGCCGACGACCGCTGCCGGCTGTTCTCCATCCGCCGCGAGCGCGAGCACGTTGCAACGCTGGAGATCGGCCCGCACGCGCGTGAAGCCGGCATGCTCGCTATCACCCAGCTCAAAGGCCGCCACAACATGGCAGCTCCTCTCGATGTCTGGCAGGCCGCTTACGCCTGGCTGGCCGCGCAAAGCGGACTGCGCCGCCTGCCGCCGCGCCTTGCGCCCGAACGAAAGCTTGACGCCGAGGCATGGGACAAACTCATGGCCTCGTATCGGAAGGCCACTGGTGGCGCACCTTGGCTGCCCGACGTGCCCACCCAGGGCATTTTCGACGGGCTCAACGCCGAGATGGCAGACCTCGCCCGCCGCGGCGGCGTCTCTTCCTGGCTATTCACCTGATCTGCACGGAACGCGCGCTCAAACCGCGTTCGGCGAAGCGCGATTGAGGATCGCGCGCACGTCTGCGTGCTCCAGCCCTTGCCCGTATGTCGACCGCGGATCGCCGCTGATGCGAGTCGCGATGAACGCATCCGCAACGGCCGCCGGCGCATGCGCCCGCAGAATCGTCGCTGCACCCAACACCGCGAGTGCCTCGACCAGCGTGCGCCCGCGCGCGTCGAGCAGTTTAGGCTCCTGCAGCATCGCCTCGAGCCGCGCATGCGCGCGCCTCAAGTGCTGATCATCTCCCGCTGCCGACGCCAGCTCGTCCATGACGGTTGCGACGGCAAGCGGCTCGCGCTGCAACACCCGCGCGACGTCGAGCGCCATCACGTTGCCGGAGCCCTCCCAGATCGAATTGACCGGCACTTCGCGATAGAGCCGCGCTAGCGGCGCCTCCTCGACGTAGCCATTGCCGCCCAGGCACTCCATCGCTTCCGCCACCAGCGGCGGCGCCATCTTGCACACCCAGTATTTCGTCACCGGCGTCATCAGGCGCCGCCACGCCGAAGCGCGCGGATCCTCCGCCCGGTCGAAAGCACGCGCCAGTCGGAACGACAGCGCCGTCGCCGCCTCGACATCCAGCGCCATGTCCGCCAGCACCTGCTGCATCACTGGCTGATCGACGAGCTTCTTCTGGAACACCGTCCGGTGCTCTGCATGATGCACCGCGTTGGCCAGCCCAAAACGCATCAGCCCCGCGGACGAGATCGCGCAATCGAGCCGCGTGTACGTCACCATCTCGATGATGGTGGCGACGCCCCGGCCCTCCTCACCGATTGCGCGCGCCCACGCCCCCTGAAACTCGACTTCTGACGACGCATTGGAGCGATTGCCCAGCTTGTCCTTCAGACGCTGCAGATAGAGCGCGTTGACGCTGCCGTCCGGCCGGAAGCGCGGCACCAGAAAGCACGTCAATCCACCTTGTGCCTGCGCCAGAACTAAAAACGCATCCGACATCGGCGCTGACAGAAACCACTTGTGCCCCGTGAGCAGATATTCGCGCCCTGGTCCGGCTCCCGCGATCGGCTCGGCCACGGTCGTCGCCGCGCGCACATCCGTGCCGCCCTGCTTTTCCGTCATACCCATGCCGAGCGTCACCGCCGCCTTGTTCTCAGCGGGGACGAAAGCCGGATCGTATTCGAATGGCAGCACACGGGGCACCCACTCGGCAGCGACATCCGGCTCCTGCATCAGCACGGGCACGGCCGCATTGGTCATCGTGATCGTACAGCAGTGTCCCGCTTCCATCTGCGCCGCGAGATAGAACGCGCCGGCCCGCGCGACATGTGCACCGGGAGCGCGCAGCACCCCACGCTTCCCCAAATGCGCCCAGACGGAGCTATGCAAACCGGCATTGCAGCTTGTTCGCATCAAAGTGTGATACGCTGGATGGAAGGTCACGACATCGCGGCGACGCCCCTGCCTATCGTGCGTGGCAAGCTTCGGGCTCTCCACATTGGCGATCCGCCCTCGTTCCAGCGCCTCGGCACTGCCCGCCACTTTCCCGAACGCATCGAGCGACTTGGCAGCATGCCCGCCACCCTCTCGCTCCACTGCCTCGATCAGCGCGGCGTCCGAGGCATAGAGATTCACATCCTCGAAAGGAGGCGACTGGTTGAAGACTTCGTGCGTTTCAGACGGTGCGACCATTTCGGCAGTTTATCGCCATTAACGCCGGTGCGGCGCTACCGGCCCTTAACGTATTCCCCAACTCATGCAAGACACCGCCCCCTGCGCTGTTGCCGTCGGGCCTGAGTCTCCCTATAGAAGCTCCTTTAATGACCAATGCCGTAGCCAAAGTCGAAACGCTGCACTTCCCCCATCGCCATCTCCTCACTGTCGAGGGGTTGAGCGCACAAGAAATCAATTTTCTTCTCGATCTCGCCGACCGCAACGCCGACGATAATCGTCAGGCGGGCAAAAAGCGCGATGTCCTGCGCGGTCGAACACTGATCAATCTCTTCTTCGAGGCATCGACCCGTACCCAGTCTTCGTTCGAGATGGCCGCCAAGCGCCTCTCGGCCGACGTCATGAATATGAATGTGTCGACGTCCTCGGTACAGAAGGGCGAAACGCTCATCGACACCGCGATGACGCTGAACGCCATGCGCCCCGACATCATCGTCGTCCGCCACCACGCCGCCGGCGCCGTCGAGCTTCTGGCGCAGAAAATCGACTGCTCGGTCGTCAACGCCGGCGATGGCGCCCACCAGCACCCCACCCAGGCCTTGCTCGACGCCCTTACGATCCGTCGCGCCAAGGGCCGCGTGGCCGGGCTGACCGTCGCCATCTGCGGCGACATCCTCCACAGCCGTGTCGCACGCTCCAACATCGTCGTGCTCAACACGCTCGGCGCACGCGTGCGCATCGCCGCCCCCTCGACGCTGCTTCCAGCCGCCCCAGAGCGTCTCGGCGCCGAGGTCTTCACCGACATGTGGAAGGCCGTCGAAGGCGCCGACGTCGTCATGATGCTGCGCCTGCAGCGCGAGCGCATGGAGGGCTCCTACGTTCCCTCGACGCGCGAGTATTTCCACTTCTTCGGTCTCGACCAGGAGAAGCTGGCCCGGGCCAAACCGGACGCCATCGTCATGCATCCGGGCCCCATGAACCGCGGCGTCGAGATCGCCTCCACCGTCGCCGACCATTCCTCCAGCGTCATCCGCGAGCAGGTGGAAATGGGCGTCGCCGTCCGCATGGCCGTGCTCGAAGCGCTGGCCCGTAACCTTCCAAAGCGATGAACGCACAATCAACCACCGCCAAGCGTACCGCCCGCGAGCCCAAATCCGCGGCCGCCACAGCCTTTATCAACGCGCGTATCATCGACCCCGCGTCGAACCGCGATGAACCCGGCGGCCTTGTCATACGCGACGGCGTCATCGCTGACGTCGGCCCGCATCTGCGCCGCAACGCACCGGAAGGCGCCAACGTCATTGACTGCAAGGGCCACGTTCTCGCCCCTGGCCTCATCGACGCGCAAGTCTTCACCGGCGAGCCCGGCTACGAGCACCGCGAGACCTTGAAGACGGCCAGCCACTCGGCTGCTGCCGGCGGCGTCACCACCATCGTCGTGATGCCCGACACCAACCCCGTCATCGATCAGGTCTCGCTCGTCGACTTCATCCAGCGCCGCGCCCGCGACAACGCTATCGTGCACGTGCACACCATGGCGGCGATGACCAAGGGCCTCAAAGGCGAGGAGATGACCGAGATCGGCTTGCTCAAGCGGGCCGGCGCCATCGCCTTTTCCAACGGCAAAACATCCGTCGCCAACACGCGCGTGATGCGCAATGTGCTGCTCTACAGCCGCGACTTCGGCGCCCTCATCGTGCATCACACCGAGGATCCCTATCTCGCCACCAGCGGCGCTATGAACTCGGGCGAGGTTGCTGCGCGGCTCGGACTGCCCGGCGTGCCCAAGGCTTCCGAGACGATCCTGCTCGAGCGCGATGTGCGCCTCGTCGAAATGACCCGCGGCCGCTATCACGCAGCCACCATCAGCTGCGCCGAAAGCCTTGAAGTGATCCGCAGCGCCAAGGCCCGCAAGCTGCCCGTCACCTGCGGCGTGTCGATCAACCACCTGACGCTGAACGAGAACGACATCGGCCCTTATCGCACCTTCTTCAAGATGCGCCCGCCGCTGCGTTCTGACGATGATCGCGCCGCAATGGTCCGCGGCCTCGCTGCCGGCGACATCGACATCATTGTGTCGAGCCACGATCCCCAGGACGCCGACGACAAGCGCCGCCCCTTCGCCGAGGCAACCGACGGCGCCGTCGGTCTTGAAACGTTGCTGCCTGCCGCGCTGCGCCTGCACCACTCGGGCGAGCTGCCACTGATGAGCATCCTGCGCGCCATGACCATTAACCCCGCGAAGCTGCTCGGCCTGCACTCTGGCCGGCTCTCCAAAGGTGCTATCGCGGACATTATCCTGTTCGATCCGGGCGAGCCGTGGGTCGTCAACAAGGACCTGCTGCGCTCCCGCTCCAAGAACACCCCGTTCGACGAGAGCAAGATGCAGGGCCGCGTCCTGCGCACGCTCGTGGCTGGCGAAACCGTATATCAGTACGGGGCTTGATCCCCTCTCCCCGCTTGCGGGAAGAGGGCTAGGGTGAGGGGCAGCCGCGGCCGCAGCATGGGAACTATGCAGCTCCCGATGCAGCATTGACCACTCTGGTTGCAGGCCAAACGGACTGCCAGTACGCTGCAGCCGACAGTAACGCCTCAACCCACCACCCGGTATGGACACACTCTTCAATCTGCACACGCTGCTGGCGGCCGCGGTCGGCTATGCCCTCGGCGCAATCCCCTTCGGGTTGCTGCTCACGCACGCGGCCGGCCTCGGCGACGTGCGTAAGATCGGCTCGGGCAACATCGGCGCTACCAACGTCCTGCGCACCGGCCATAAGGGCCTCGCCGCGCTCACGCTGCTGCTCGACGCTCTGAAGGGTACGGCCGCGGTTCTTGTCGGGCATTGGGTCGGCGCCGAAGGAGGCGTCGCCATTCTTGCCTCGCTCGTGGCGGGGCTTTTCGCATTCCTCGGGCACGTCTTCCCGGTTTGGCTCGGCTTTCGTGGCGGCAAAGGCGTCGCCACCTAT
This sequence comes from Hyphomicrobium sp. 1Nfss2.1, assembly GCF_965243865.1. Taxonomy (GTDB): domain Bacteria; phylum Pseudomonadota; class Alphaproteobacteria; order Rhizobiales; family Hyphomicrobiaceae; genus Hyphomicrobium_A. The sequence continues at coordinate 1,252,308 of NZ_OZ251603.1, forward strand.
ATCGGCGTCCTGCTCGGCGTCGACTGGCGCGCCGCGGTCGCCTTCTGCATCATCTGGCTCTTGGTGGCGTTCCTGACGCGTTACTCCTCGCTTTCCGCCCTCGTGGCGGCACTGCTCACGCCGGTGGGCCTGGTCGCAACCGGCGATCGCGCCACCGCACTTCTTGCCGGGCTCATGTCGGCCCTGCTGATCTACAAGCACCGCGCCAACATTCGCCGCCTCGCGGCCGGAGAGGAGCCAAGGATCGGTGTCAAGGCGTGAGTTGCCAGCCACTGCCCGCCGCCCGCAGCCCGATGCCGAGCGCATCGCGGCCATCCGTCTGATACGTTCCGAGAATGTCGGCCCAGTAACCTTCCGCGATCTCTTGAGCCACTACGGCTCAGCCCGAACAGCGCTCGAGGCACTGCCTGAACTCTCGCGGCGTGGCGGTCGCCGCCAGCCCATTCGCATTTGCACACAGAGCGAGGCCGAAGCGGAAATCTCTCGCGCTGAACGCTTCGGCACCGAGCTGATCCTCGTGGGCGGTCCGGCCTATCCCACGCCGCTCGCAGCCCTCGATGCCCCCCCGCCGCTGCTTTATGCCAAGGGCGACACGAGCCTCCTCCAGAAACCTACGATCGCCATCGTCGGCTCGCGCCAGTGCTCTGCAGCCGGCGCGAAGCTCGCTCGCCTGTTTGCAGCAGAAATCGGCCGCGCCGGATTTGTCGTCGCCTCTGGCCTTGCCCGTGGCATCGACGCCGCAGCACACCAGGCCGCGATTTCCACTGGCACCATCGCCGTACTCGCCGGCGGCATCGATCATGTCTACCCGCCCGAGCACGACACCCTGCAGCAGGCAATCGGCGAGCGCGGGTGCCTTCTCTCCGAGATGCCGTTTGGCTTCACCCCGCGCGGACAGGACTTCCCCCGTCGCAACCGCATCGTCTCGGGACTATCGCTCGGGGTTCTCATTATCGAGGCCGCACGCCGCTCCGGCACCCTCGTCACCGCGCGCCTTGCTGCCGAGCAGGGCCGCGAAGTCTTCGCCGTGCCAGGGCACCCTCTCGACCCTCGCGCTGAAGGAACCAACAAACTGCTGAAATCCGGCGCCACCTTCGTCACCGAGCCAGCGGACATTCTCTCGGCGCTCTCGCCTCAGCTTAACATGCCGCCACCACAGCTGCGCGAGGATCCCCTCGCCACCCTCCACGTCGCCACGCCACCTTCCGATGATGACCGCGGCCGCATTCTCTCCGCGCTCGGCCCAGCACCCGTCGACATCGACAGTCTCGCACGCGCCACCGGCCTGCCGATTCGCAGCGTGCAGATCGCCGTGATGGAGTTGGCGCTGGCGGGGCGGCTCGAGCGGCACGGCGGCTTGATATCGAGCAGCACGGCCGGAGACGGTCTTCACCCCTATCCCTAGTGGTGCCGATCATCCCTCTGCGTGCGGGCTTCCACCAACGCTGCCGCCAGGATCGCCGAAAGCGTCCGTTGCCCGCCGCGATCCGCGAGCTGCTTCAATTCATTAATGATGTCACAGAGGTAGCCCAACGTCTCGCCCCTGTTTGGCGATCCCATTGGCTCAGCTCCATCGTTTGAATCGCTCGACCCTGCCATCGATTCTCATGCTCACCCGCAGCCGACTGAACGGCAAATAACATCCACAATCTTCGATTGCAATATAGATAACAATGCTCGCAATGCGATAGGGCGGTTTGACACCGCCACAATCCTCACCCATGTTCCCGGGCCGACCGAACCGGGAATTTCTACCCCCGGCGGCCGCGGGCTCACGACCCACCCCTCGGGTCTAAAGCCCCATATTCTGGGCTTCCCCGTCGCCAGCCTGAAAGCTCCTAGATGAACGTCGTAATCGTCGAATCGGCTGCCAAGGCCAAGACCATCAACAAGTACCTCGGCAGCGGCTATAAGGTCATTCCGTCCTTCGGTCACGTGCGCGACCTGCCGGCCAAGAATGGCTCGGTTGAGCCCGACAAGGACTTCGAGATGCACTGGGACATCGACGCCAAGTCCCAGAAGATCATTAAGGAAATCACGGAGGCCGTTAAAAACGCCGACAAGCTGATCCTCGCCACCGACCCTGATCGCGAAGGTGAGGCGATTTCCTGGCACATCCTCCAGATCCTGCATCAGAAGAAGGCCCTGAAGAAGGACATCGAGGTCGAGCGCGTCGCCTTCAACGCCGTTACCAAGCAGGCGATCCTCACCGCGCTCTCCGAGCCCCGCAAGATCGACACCCCGCTGGTTGAAGCCTATCTGGCCCGCCGCGCCCTCGACTATCTCGTCGGCTTCACCCTGTCGCCGGTCCTCTGGCGCAAGCTGCCCGGCGCGCGTTCGGCCGGTCGCGTTCAGTCTGTCGCTCTACGCCTGATCTGCGACCGCGAGCGCGAGATCGAGATCTTCAGGACCGACGAGTACTGGACCATCGACGCCACCATGGCGACGGCCAAGGGCGAGGAATTTCCTGCCCGCCTCAACGCCATCAACGGCACGACGCTCAAGAAGCTCGACATCAAGGCCGGCGATGAGGCCAATGCTATCAAGGCCGCCATCGAGAAGGGCGACTTCCGCGTCGTCTCGACCGACAAGAAGGCGGTGAAGCGCAACCCTTGGCCGCCCTTCGCCACCTCGACGTTGCAGATGGACGCGTCCCGCAAGCTCGGATTCTCCGCCAAGCAAACGATGCAGGTGGCCCAGCGCCTCTATGAAGGCGTCGACATCGGCGGCGAGACCGTCGGCCTCATCACCTACATGCGAACTGACGGCGTCACGATCGTACCCGAAGCCATCAATGCCATCCGCGGAATGATCGCGCGCGAATATTCGCAGCGCTACGTTGCCCCGTTCATTCGCGAGTACAAGACCAAGGCCAAGAACGCACAGGAAGCGCACGAAGCCATCCGCCCGACAGACGTCAATCGCCGGCCGTCGGAAGTCGCCAAGTACCTCGATAAGGATCAGGCGCGCCTCTACGAGCTCGTGTGGAAGCGCGCCGTCGCCAGCCAGATGGCTTCCGCCGAAGTCGAACAGACGACCGCCGACATAGAGGTCAAGGGGCGCGACGGCAAAACCTACACACTCCGTGCTACAGGCTCTGTCATCCAATTCGAAGGCTTCCTCAAGGTCTATGAGGAAGGCCGCGATGAGCGCCTCCACGCCGCCAAGGGCAAGGACGACATCGCTCCCGACGACGACGGTTCAAGCCGCCGTCTGCCCGCACTGCAGGAGGGTGACAAGGTCACCGACCGTCTGATCGAAGCCGAGCAGCACTTCACGCAGCCGCCACCGCGCTATTCCGAAGCAACGCTCGTCAAGAAGCTCGAAGAGCTGGGCATCGGTCGCCCCTCGACGTACGCCTCGACGCTCGCCGTGCTGCAGGAGCGCGAATACGTCCGCGTCGACAAAAAGCGTCTCGTCCCCGAGGACAAGGGCCGTCTCGTCACCGCCTTCCTCGAAGGCTTCTTCAAGCGCTATGTGGAGTACGACTTCACCGCCGACCTCGAAGACAAGCTCGACTTGATCTCCGACGGCAAGCTGGAGTGGAAGGACGTGCTGCGCAACTTCTGGCGCGAGTTCACCGGTTCCGTCGACGACATCAAGGACTTGCGCGTCGGCGAGGTGCTCGAAGCCCTCAACGAGATCCTCGGACCGCATATCTTCCCCGTCCGCGAGGATGGCTCCGATCCGCGCTCTTGTCCCTCGTGCAAGACCGGACGCCTCAGCTTGAAGATTTCCGGCAAGTACGGCGCCTTCATCGGCTGCGGCAACTATCCGGAGTGCCGCTACACACGCCAGCTCGGCGATGTGAACGGCCAAGGCGACACGGAAGCGGCGGGCCCTGACGGCAAGCAGCTCGGTTACGACCCCGATACCGGGCTCGCCGTGACGCTGCGCTCCGGCCGCTTCGGGCCTTACCTCCAGCTCGGCGAAGGCTCCGACGGCGAAAAGCCCAAGCGCTCCAGCATTCCCAAGGGCGTCGATGCCGGGTCGGTCGATCTCGAATTTGCGCTGAAGCTTTTGTCGCTTCCCCGCGACGTCGGCATGCATCCTGAATCCGGTAAGCCGATCACCGCCGGCCTCGGCCGCTACGGCCCCTTCATCCTGCACGATGGCACGTACGCCAACGTGGAGAGCATCGAGGATGTGTTCTCGGTCGGTCTCAACCGCGCCGTCACCCTGCTCGCTGAGAAGGCCGCCGGCGCCAAGAGCCGATTCCAGCGCGCCAAACCGACGGTTCTCAAGGATCTCGGCGAGCACCCCGACGGCGGCGGCAAGATCGAGGTGCTGTCCGGCCGCTACGGTCCTTACGTCAAGCACGGCGACGTCAACGCCACGATCCCCAACGGCAAAGAGCCGGACACGCTCACTGTTGCCGAGGCTGTCGAGTTGATCACCGCCCGCGCCGCCAAAGGCCCGTCGAAGAAAAAGAAGCCTGTGCGAAAAGCAGCGGCCGAGACCAAGCCAGTCGCGAAAGGTGGCAAGGTAGCCAAGAGCAAGACGGCCACCAAGTCGGCGAAGACGACGAAAGCCAAGGCCGCGAAGTCGAAGTCCGAGCCAGCCGACGCGGAGACCTGAGCCTCTAATGATCTCTCGCCGGGCACGCTGACATGGCGCCGCGCAAGCCAAAGGCCCAAAAGCCAAAGGCCAAGTGGAGTGGCCCGGCAAAGCGCGATGCCTTGCCCGGCCGCGACGAAATCCTCGAATTTATCAAGACCTCGCCCGGCAAGGTTGGAAAGCGCGAGATCGCGCGCGCGTTCGGCATTCGCGGCCCCGAGCGCATGGACTTCAATCGCCTCCTCGCCAGCATGAGCGAGGAAGGGATTCTCTCCGGCGATCGCAAGCGCTTCCAGAAGAAGGGCAGCCTTCCTTCCGTCACCGTGCTCGAGGTGACCGGTCGCGACGACGACGGCGACCTCATCGCCAAGCCGGTCGTGTGGGAGGAAGATGGCGAGCGCCCATCGGTACTACTGCCCATTCGCTCCGCGCGCGGCCCCGAGGTCGACGTCGAAGCATCCATCGGCGTCGGTGATCGCATCCTCGCGCGCATCACCGAGCTTGTCGGAGAAGACGTCGAAGGTTTTCGTTTCGAAGCATCACCCATCAAGCGCCTGCCGCGCGAGAAGCGCCGCCTCATCGGCATCTTCCGCGCATCCAAGCGCGGTGGCGGCACCATCGAGCCCATCGACCGCAAGCAGCTTCGCTCGTGGTCGATCCACAACGGCGACGAAGGCGGCGCTAAGGACGGCGATCTCGTCCGCTTCGATCTCGCCCGCAAAGGGCGCATGCACACGCCGCAGGCGCGCGTTCTCGAATCCCTCGGCAATCCCGACGACCAGCGGCAGATCAGCCTCATCGCCGTGCACGCACACGGCATCCCCGACGACTTCCCCGAAAGCGTCGTCACCGAAGCCGAAGCGCTGACGGAGCCGACGCTGCAGGGCCGCACCGACCTGCGCGATGTACCGCTCCTCACCATCGACCCGCCCGACGCGCGCGATCACGACGACGCCGTCTATGCCGAGCCGGACACCGATCCGGCAAACCCCGGCGGATGGATCGTGCTCGTCGCCATCGCCGACGTTTCCAACTTCGTCCGCCCTGGCTCCAAGCTCGACCGCGAGGCCCAGTTGCGAGGCAACTCGGTCTATTTCCCCGACCGCGTCGTGCCCATGCTGCCCGAGCGCATCTCCAATAATCTCTGCTCGCTGCGCGAAGGCGAGAACCGCGCCTGCCTCGCCGTGCGGATGGTGTTCGACAAGGACGGCGCCAAGCGCACACACACTTTCATGCGCGCAATGATGCGCTCGGCTGCCAAGCTCAGCTATCAGGAGGCGCAAGCTGCCATCGACGGCAACCCGTCCGACAAGGCCGGCCCGCTACTCGATCGCGTCCTGCGTCCGCTCTGGGCCGCCTATGAGGTGCTTGCCGCCGCGCGCGACAAGCGCGCCCCGCTCGATCTCGATCTTCCCGAACGCAAGATCCTGCTCGACGACAAGGGCCGCGTGAAGGACGTCGTCACGCCCGAGCGCCTCACCGCCCATCGCCTGATCGAAGAATTCATGATCCAGGCCAACGTCGCCGCCGCCGAGCAGCTCGAAACGAAGAACGCGCCTGTCGTCTACCGCATCCACGATCAGCCTTCGAAGGAGAAGCTGACGAGCCTGCGCGACTTCCTCGACACGCTCGGCATGAAGCTGCCGCAAGCGTCAACGCTGAAGCCCGGACATTTCAATGGCATCCTCGCCCGCGCCAAGGAGCTACCCGTCGCCGATCTCGTCAACGAGGTCGTGCTACGCAGCCAGAGCCAAGCTGAATACAACATCGACAACCTCGGCCACTTCGGTCTCAACCTGCGCCGCTACGCGCACTTCACCTCGCCGATCCGCCGTTACGCCGACCTGCTCGTGCACCGTGCGCTGGTGAAGTCTCTGCGCCTCGGCGAGGGCGCCCTGGAAGATTTCGAGATAGGCCGGCTGCGCGAGGTCGCTCAACAAATATCCGACGCCGAGCGCCGCGCGATGAGCGCTGAGCGAGAAACCGCCGACCGCCTCATCGCCGCCCACCTGGCCGACCGCATCGGCGCAAAATTCACCGGACGCATCGCCGGCGTCACGCGCTCAGGACTTTTCGTCCGCCTCAAGGACACCGGTGCAGACGGCTTCGTGCCCGTCTCCTCGCTCTCCAACGATTTCTACAACCACGTCGAGGAGCACCATGCCCTCGTCGGCAAGCGCACCGGCGAAACCTTCCGTCTCGGCGATACCGTCGAGGTGCGGCTCGTCGAAGCAGTACCCTCCGCGGGCGCACTGCGTTTCGAGATGCTGAGCGAAGGCAGCAAGGGCCGCATATCAGCCGGTCATTACGCTGGTAAACAGCGCAGCAAGGGCTCTTTCAAGCGGCGACGCTGAACTGCGATTGGCCCGTGACTTCGCCGCCAGTATTCGCACGCACTTGACCGCTAGGGTCCGCCGCGCGAGGCTGACCGACGTCATCTACCGGAGGACGAATGGCCACCACAGAACCGATCACGTTCGCAGACGAGAACAAGCGCGACATCGTGCAGGCGATGCGCCGCGGCGCTGCGAGCAAGTGTCCGGCCTGCGGCCAGGGCAAGCTCTACACCGGCTATCTGAAGGTGACGCACGCGTGCCCCCAGTGCGGTGAGGAAATGCACCACCACCGCGCCGACGACGCCCCGCCTTACTTCACGATGATTATCGTCTGCCACTTCATCGTCGCCGGCGTCATGATGGTGGAAGAGTATTTCCACCCCAACTACTGGCTTCATATCGCCATGTGGTTTCCGCTCACGATCGGCATGAGTCTTTGGCTGCTCCCGCGCATCAAAGGGGCCCTCGTCGGCTTGCAGTGGGCGCTGCGAATGCACGGCTTTGGCGGGCGCGATGCGCTCGATCCGGCTGCACCCACGCCCGAGCCCAGGCCCGCGAACGAGACCTTGTGAGAGTAAATGTCGCTCACCCGTTGACCATTGCTTGACAGCCAAGCGGCTCTGGCTATGGTGCGCGCTCGCTGCGAACTAGCAGACAGTTTCAGGTTCCCCGAAGGTTTCCCCGAACATGGCCAAGCCCGTAACGCAGAAGATCAAGCTGCTTTCGACCGCAGGCACGGGGTTCTTTTACGTGACGAAGAAGAACCCGCGCACAAGCACCGAGAAGCTCGTATTCAAGAAGTACGACCCGGTCGCCAGGAAGCACGTCGAATTCAAAGAAACCAAGATTAAGTAAGTAGACGCCGGCCGGCGCCTGCTTATCGTGAAAAAGGCTCGCACGGGCACTTTGCGGTGTCCGTTTGCTGGAGCTTGCAATGTTGTGATGGCCGATAGGCTTGACCAGGGCCCGCAACTCAACCCGGCAGCGGGGTAGTTAGTCCGAGAAAGCCACGGACCCTGGTCTAGTAACCAGATGGTTTGTCAAAGAGGGCGTTGACTCCCCGCCTGGTGCCGTGGCTGGTCCGATGCGGCTTCAACGAGGAGGCCACTCTAGCCGCGAGACCGAGCCACGATTTCTCCGAGCTATCAGGAAATGCGGCGGACCTGATAGAACGGAAAACTAATGCGCATGAGACGGGTCTAGGAGACCGCTCCCACACCTCGATATTTATCGACCCCCCTCGCGGATTGGTAATCTGACAGAGGACTTTGGTTAACGCAAGTTATGCTTTGACTGTGGTCAATGAAGCACGCTCAATCCCGATTCCAAAGATTCGCCCATATCGTGTGAGTTGCACATCGCAGACTGATACGACGCCCTCCACCCGAATCCGCGAGCTGATCATTAAGTCTGAAATATCAGCGGCCTGCTAGGCAGCGTTTGCCGCCACCCGATTGCGCCCGCGCCTCTTGGCCTCGAACAGCGCCGTGTCCGCCCGCCGAAATACCGATTGGGGTGTGTCATCTGCGCGCTCGAGTGTGGCAAGTCCGACGCTGGCCGTGATGTGGATTCCAGAGCCTGGGCCAATCAGAAAAGTGTCGGCGGCAACCGAAACCCTGAGCCGTTCGCCGATCTGACAGGCGCGCTCCAGTGGCGTATCGGGCATGATGATCAGGAACTCTTCCCCACCGTAGCGGCAGGCAAGGTCGATCCCCCGGGTATTGCGCTTGAACCGTTCGGAAAACTCCCGCAGCACCGCATCGCCCGCGTCATGGCCATAGGTATCGTTCACACTCTTGAAGTGGTCGATGTCCGCCAGCAGTACCGACAAAGACCGGCCGCTGCGCCGTGCCTCTTCCACCAGCGTGGCGAGATGCGTTTCCATGTATCTGCGATTGTGCAGCCCCGTCAGCGGATCGATGACAGCCGCTTCGATTCTCTCCTCTAAGCGATTGCGCAGATGATCCGAATAGCGTTTGCGCCTCACCTGAGAGCGGGCTCGTGCCAGCAATTCATTCTCGTCCACAGGGCGCATGGCGTAATCGTTGACGCCCATGTCCAGCGCACGCAGCAGCCGCGCCTCGTTGCCAGGCTCGACGAGCACAATGATCGGCAGATGGCGCGCGCGATCGGTTGAACGCACTTGCGAACAGAGCCGCAAGCCATCCGCACCAGACATCGTCAGGCTAACGATCATCAGATCGAATTCCTGGCTGGCAAGCTTTGCCAGTGCCGACTTCGGATCGGAGATGACGACAGCCTCGTGCACGGTGCCGAGCCAACCGGCAATCCGTTTAGCCGATCGCGCATCATCGTCGACGACAAGCACACGCCCACTCTCTTCTGAGAGCGCCTTCAACAGCGCGGCATCCTCGCTCAATCCCATCTGCCGCCCGGTGAGGGCGCGCATCAGCATTTCATCGGTCAGCGTTTTCAGGCGGGCGAGATTTCTCACGCGTGTGACCAGCGCTATCTCATCGACCGGCTTGGTTAGAAAGTCGTCGGCGCCGCCTTCAAGACCGCGCACTTTGTCCGACGCCTGATCGAGCGCCGTAACGAGAATGACCGGAATATGATGGGTTTTTGGATTGGCCTTGATGCGCCGGCAGACATCAAACCCATCGAGTCCCGGCATCATCACATCGAGCAACACGACATCGATGCGTTCACGCTCGCAGATCGCGATGGCTTCCAATCCGTTGCAGGCAGTCAAAACATCGAAATACTCGGCAGACAGCCGCGCCTCGAGCAGCCTGACGTTTGCGGAGATGTCATCAACAACCAGAACGCGCGCAGTCATCTGTGATTTTACTCAGAACAAAATTGACGCTCATGCGCGGGCGGCGCCCACGAACTGCTGCACGGTCTCGAGAAAATGCCCAACCGAAATGGGCTTGGAAATGTAGGCTTCGCACCCGCCCGAGCGGATGCGCTCTTCATCGCCCTTCATGGCGAAGGCGGTGATGGCGACAACCGGGATATGGCGCAGCTCGTCATCTTCCTTGATCCACTTCGTCACCTCCAGCCCCGAAACCTCAGGAAGCTGGATATCCATTAGGATCAGTGCTGGGTGATGGCGCCGCGCCAGCTCCAACGCATCAAGACCGTTGCGGGTCTGGATGGTCTGATAGCCGTGGGCTGCAAGAATGTCGTGGAAGAGCTTCATATTGAGCTCGTTGTCCTCGACGATGAGGACCGTCCGGTCGCTTTTCCGCGGGACGATGCCGCGCGGCCCGACTGTGCTGGTCTCCTGGATATTCATGATGCTGCAGCCAAACTCCCCGCACTCTTTTGCACCGATTCTTCGGGCTGTACTGGCCGCGAGTGTGCTGGCGGAGGGGGTAACCAACAGTTAATGAATTGTCCCAAGCTGGGACTTCAGCCTGCGAACACCCTATCTTTCAAAGTTTAGGTGAATTGGGAGTTGAGCCGAATGCACACGGACAGGGCCGAATCGATCGGAGTCTCCGCACTCTTGTTTCTCGCGGGCGACGAAGAGCGGCTCATTCGCTTCCTCACTTTGACGGGCGTGAGCCCCCAGCAGCTGCGCGCAGAAGCCCGCTCTCCGCAGATGCTCGTTGCTGTGCTCGACTACCTTTTGCAGGACGAAAGCGCGTTGCTCGTGTTCGCTTCCTCCGATGGCATTCCACCCGAGGACATCGCTCCCGCCCGCCGCGCACTTGCAGACATGGCTGGGGAGATCGGCGATCCCGAGGTCAGCGTTTAGTGCGAGGAGCCGGCGCTTTCGCATCCGTCGTGCACTTGCCCTCTTCGAGGAACGTCAGCTCCTTTAGCTCGCCACGAATGGCAAAATCCCCGTAGTCGATGTAGAGCCGCGAGGAAACGCCGTTTTCATAAAAGCGGAACGACAGCTCATACGTGGGCAACGCATCGAGCTGGCTTGGCCCCGGCTCGAAATAGCCGATCGCCACCGGCCACGACGACAAGCCTTCGAGCTGGTCGCCATGCGCCAGCGTAGAAGGCACCTTGATGCTGCCGGGAGCCGCCCGCGGACCAATAGCGGCGCTGGTTTCGTAGAACTTCTCGCCCCTGTCGGAGCCATCGTAGAGATTAGCCGTAAAGAGGCTCTGCCCCTCCCGTGCCGCCTCGACCAGCGCAATCGAATGCTGGATCGGGAAGTAGATGTCGGCCGGCAGCTTGATCATCTTCTTGGCCGGCTTCGTCAGCTTCACTTCGGTGAACGGCTTCCCGTTCTCCTTGCCGGGCGCCGCAGTCCCTTGGGCCGCCTCGGCGAGCTTCTGGTTCTCGTACTGGCTCGACGAAAAGCGCAGCCGGTGCGCAGCAACCTCCTCGAAGCTCGTCGTTCTCAGATCGTTGAGTTGAGATGCGCCCTCCTGATTCGTCAGGCGTGTAACGAAACGCATGTTCTGCGCATACTCACCGCACGTGGTGCCGGTCATCTCGTAGACCATGCGCCCGGTCATGTCGGCGACCCCGGACCCCGGTGTCGCGTGATCGAAGGTGATATCGTACACGGCCCGGTGCGGACGAAACTGCACCGCGCCGCCCGCCACCTGCGCGCTCGACGTGTGGATCGGCACCACCATCGCCGCCGAGCCCACGGCCCAAGCGATCACAACCTTCGTCACTTGCAGCATTCTTCCTCACGCTCATTCCGGCGGCAACGTAACCCGGACTGGTTAAGTCCGGGCATATTCACCCCCGGCCGCCATTGCCAAGACGCGGCGCCCCGGTCAAAAAGGCGGTTCTGAAGCCGGATGAAGCCGGCGCTTCAAAGGGGACCCTAGCATGACCGAAAATGTCGAGGCGCGACTTGCGACGCTTGGTATCGCGCTACCCGACGCCCCCAGCCCGGTGGCTAACTACGTCCCCTTCAGCCTCGCTGGCAACATGCTCTTTATCTCCGGCCAGGTCTCCAAGGCCGGAGACGGTACCCTCGCCAAAGGGCAGCTCGGCGACGGAGTGTCGGTGGAGGAGGGCCGGGAAGCGGCCAGGTTATGCGCCCTCAACATCCTCGCGCAGGCCCGCGCCGCCCTGGGCAACCTCGACCGCATCGCGCAGGTGATCCGCCTCACCGCCTTCGTCAATGCGGCACCCTCGTTTACCGACCACCCGCAGGTCGTCAACGGCGCCTCCGACCTGATGGTCGAGGTCCTGGGCGACAAGGGCCGCCACACCCGGGTCGCTGTCGGCGTCTCGAGCCTGCCGCTGGGCTGCGCCGTCGAGATCGACGCCACCATCCTCGTCAACGGGTAGGTGCCCCCATGCGCGATCGTGCGGCCTTTCTGAAGCCGATTGCGCATCGCGGCCTGCACAGCGCGGCCAAGGGCATCGTCGAGAACACGGTGCCCGCCTTCGAGGCCGCGATTGCACGCGGCTATGGCATCGAGTGCGACGTGCGCCCGGCCGCCTGCGGAACGCCCATGGTGTTCCATGACCTGACGCTCGAGCGCCTAATCGACGGCGAAGGACCGCTTGCCAGGCACCGCGCCGAGGCGCTGAAGACCCTGCGCTACAAGGCCGGGGACGCAGCCATGATCGACCTTGCCGATCTTCTGGCACTCGTCGCCGGCCGCCAGCCGTTGCTCATCGAGATCAAAAGCGAGTGGGATAAGCCCGACGCCAACTTTCTCAAAGGCATTGCCGCCACCGCATCAGGCTACAGCGGCCCCCTCGGCCTCATGTCGTTCGACCCCGCCGTCATGACGGCGATGCGCGAACTGGCCCCCGCCATCCCCCGCGGCATCGTGTCCGGCCAGTACGTCGGCGACTGCTGGTGGCGCGGCAAGCTCGGCCCCGAGCGCGCTTACGACCTGACACATCTGCTTGAATCGGGCCCGGCCGCGCCCGACTTCTACGCCTATGATGTCAATGCGCTTCCCACGCCCGTCACGCGCTTCACGCGTGAGGTCTTGGCATTGCCCCTGTTCACGTGGACAGTTCGCACCGACGAGCAGCGCGCCACCGCGGCCCGTTGGGCCGACGCACCGATATTCGAAGGATACGAGCCCTGACCCTGGGGCCCGCGAAGAGGGCAAGCATTCGCAATGAGCATCGAGAACGGTGAGAAGCGGACCGTTATCGCCAGCATCGTTGCAAGCATTGCAGACATTCCCGCTGCGAGCTGGGATGCTTGCTCCAACCCCGATGCAGCGACGTACAATCCGTTTATCGCCCATGCCTTTCTGAGTGCCCTGGAGGAATCCGGCTGCGTCGGTAGTCCCGACACCGGCTGGATCCCGCAGCACATCACGATTGCAGACGCTGACGGAGAGATTGCAGCCTGCGCGCCCTGCTACGCCAAGTTCAACAGTGCGGGCGAATACGTGTTCGACCATTCCTGGGCCAGCGCCTACGACCGCGCCGGCGGCAGCTACTACCCCAAGCTACAGATCGCAGTGCCCTTCACGCCCGTTCCCGGCGATCGACTGCTGGTGCGCCCCGGCCCTGATGCCGAGCACCACCGCCACCTGCTCGCCGCGGCAGCCGCCCAGCTTGCCCAGCGCATCGGCGCATCATCGGTGCACATCACTTTCCTCACCGAACCGGAGTGGGAATTGCTCGGCGGTGATGGCTATCTGCAGCGCACCGACCAGCAATTCCATTGGAGCAATGCCGGCTACGCTAGCTTCGATGATTTCCTCGCCTCGCTCGCATCGCGCAAGCGCAAGGCGCTGCGCAAGGAGCGCGCCGAAGCTCTTAGCGACGGCCTCGTCATCGAGCACTTGATCGGCGCCGACATCGAGGAACGCCATTGGGATGCGTTCTTCGAATTCTACATGGACACCGGCAACCGCAAGTGGGGGCACCCCTACCTCAATCGTCGCTTCTTCTCATTGCTCGGCGAAACGATGGCCGACCGCTGTCTGCTCGTCATGGCCCGCCGCGGTGAACGCTACATCGCCGGCGCGCTCAACCTCATCGGCGGCGACTGCCTCTACGGACGCTACTGGGGCGCCATCGAGCATCACCCGTTTTTGCACTTCGAGCTCTGCTATTATCAGGCGATCGACTACGCCATTGCGCACAAGTTGGCGCGCGTCGAAGCCGGCGCCCAGGGGGAGCACAAGCTCGCCCGCGGCTACATGCCGACGCCGACTTATTCTGCGCACTACATCGTCGATCCGGGTTTTCGTCAGGCCGTGGCGCGCTACCTCGAGGGCGAGCGCGCTGCCATCGCCGAGAACATCGCCGACCTTTCCGCCTTCGCACCCTTTCGCAAAGGCCAACAACGATAACCTTGCGACGATCGCTTGACGCCGCCCGCGGCGATCCGTTTAACAACCCCAGCAAACGGGAGGCCCGCATGTCCTACGATGACAGCAACGTGTTCGCCAAAATCCTGCGCGGCGAGATCCCCTCGCACAAGATCTACGAGGACGCCGACGCGCTGGTATTCATGGACGTCATGCCCCAGGCGCCCGGGCATACGCTGATCGTCCCCAAGGCACCCTCCCGCAATATTCTCGATGCCGACCCGGCCGTGCTCGCCAAAGTCATCCCCATCGTGCAGCGCACCGCGCGCGCGGTGAAGGAAGCATTCGTTGCCGACGGCGTGACGGTGGTGCAGTTCAACGAGCCGGCAAGCGGCCAGACGGTCTACCACCTGCACTTCCACGTCATCCCGCGCCACGAAGGCGTTCCGCTGATGCCGCATGCACGTGAGATGGAAAAACCCGAAGTCCTTGCCGGCCACGCCGAAAAGATCCGCGCAGCGTTCAAGAGCTAAGAGCAGGCCTCGGCGATTGCCCGATCAGCCGCTGCAGGCCTGATACTTGTCCCACCAATGCGGGTTACCCGTGCGCACCGCCATCATGCGCAGGCACTCGCAGTCGCCGTACGAGCAGGCCGAGCGATAGGCACGCGGGCTGCTGTAGTAGCGCAGGTTGTCGCCGTTGCCGCGCGGGGTGATGCGATAGTAGCGGCGGCGCGGAGCACGCGGCGCCGCGTATCCGTCCCAGCGATACCAGCCACCGGCTTCGGCCGGCGTGACAGTTGCTGGAGCAAGCGTCGCGACACTCGCGGCAAAGGCCGCTAAGCCGCAAATGGCAAGTGAGTGCCGCATGGAAAGGCTCCCGGTGCTGCAGCCGCCTACCCAAGCCCGGGCGTGACGGCTCCCGAAAAGCCGCAAGTATCCAACGACTTGGTAAAGATCCCGCAACCGTCGTGGGAAATGCCCTGCGCCGACCCGATCTTACTACACCGCCGTGATATCCCGGTCCTTGGTCTCGCGCAGAAACAGCGCGCCGATGACGAACGTGCCCAGCGCCACGATGATCGGATACCAGAGCCCCGCGTAGATGTTGCCCGACCAAGCAACGATAGCCGTCGCCAGCAGCGGAAGCATGCCCCCGAACCAGCCGTTGCCGATGTGATACGGCAGCGACATCGATGTATATCGAATGTTGGTCGGAAACAGCTCGACCAGAAACGCCGCGATCGGCCCGTACACCATCGCCACGTAGATCAGGAACACGACGAGAATGCCGAGCAGCACCGGCCAATCGATCTTCGCGGGATCAGCCTGCAGCGGCGCAAACGCCGTCGCACCGTCCTTTTCCACCTGCTTCAAGTTCGGATAGCCCGCCGCCACCAGCGCAGAGTTGTAAGCCGCGGGCGTGAATGGCGCGACGTCCGTACCGTTGATGTTGAGCACCACCGGCGCCCCTGCGCCCGCGTCCTTCGTTTCGAACGACAGCCCGAGCTTGCTGATGTGGTCCTTCGCCTTGTCGCATTCGGTGAACGTCGACCACGGTCCGACGAAGATATGGAAGTTGCATTCCGCGGGATCGACGCTGAGAGAGAGCTGCGTCTTCTCCTGGAACGCCACGAGATCGGGATTGGCCGCGTTGGCCATCAGTGCGAACAGCGGGAAATACGTGAGCGCCGCAATGAGGCACCCCGCCAGAATGATCTTGAGGCGCCCAATCCTGTCGCTCAGCCAGCCGAAGAAAACGAAGAACGGCGTACCGATGACGAGCGAACCCGCGATCAGCGCGTAGGCATAGAGCGGATCGACCTTCGCCGTGATGGTGAGGAAGAACAGGGCATAGAACTGCCCCGTATACCACACGACGCCCTGCCCGGCCGTAGCACCGAGCAACGCCAGCAGCACGTATTTGTTGTTCGGATAACGCAGGAAGCTGTCGGTGATCGGCGATGTCGAGCCTTTGCCCTCCTCCTTCATGCGCATGAACACCGGGCTCTCCTCCAGCATGAGCCGGATGTAGACGGAGAACAGCAACAGCAGCAGCGACACCAGAAACGCAACGCGCCAGCCCCACTCAGCGAACGTCTGCGCGTCGAAGAAATAGAACCGGCACGCGCCGATCACCACCAGCGCCAGGAAGAACCCGATCGTCGCGGTGGTCTGGATCCACGACGTTGCAAAACCGCGCTTCCCCGGTCGCGCATGCTCGGCAACATAGGTCGCCGCGCCGCCGTATTCGCCGCCCAGCGCCAAACCCTGCAGCAGCCGCAGCGTCACCAGAAGAACCGGCGCCGCCCAGCCAATGCCTGGCACCGTGTAACCGAGGATGGTTGAATCGGAGAACGTCGGCAGCAAACCGACCGCGAACGTCGAGATGCCCATCACCACGATGGTGACGAGAAAGGTGTACTTGCGCCCAACGAGATCGCCGATGCGCCCGAATACCAGCGCCCCGAACGGACGCACGATGAAGCCCGCCGCATACGTCGCAAACGCCGACAGCAGCGCGGCCGTATCGTTGCCGGGCGGGAAGAACAGCGCCGCAAAGAACGGCGCCAGCGTCGCGTAGAGGTAGAAGTCGTACCACTCGAAAACGGTGCCGAGCGAGGACGCGAATATAACCCGCCGCTCGCCCGAGGTTATGCCTTTGTCCGCCTTCGAGACGGATTCCACCCCTGCAGTCGCCACGCCCATCCCCCCGACCGGCTTTTTGTTCTGCCCCCAATCTACTCAGCACCTGCGCCATCTGGAAATCGATAGTTTTCATAGAAATCACCGATCGGGGCCCACGCCCGCGCCACCCTTCCAGACATGAAGGCGCCGCTTTGCATCGCTAGCTCGGCTGACGGGGAAGCTTGGGAGGGACAGCCCTTGAGCCAAAAGGCGAAAAGCGCGCTATTGGCGCTTGCGTTCTTGCCGTTCAGCCATTGCCATTCCGCGGCCAGCACCTGCTGGACACCTCCGCAGCCCCGCACCGTCGAGGAGACGGTTCTCGTCGCGCAGAACACCCCCGACCTCGGCACCTCGCCGGCCAATCAGTCCATGGCCATGCTGGCCCTCTCCGACGGGCGGCAGCGAACGGCCTACGGTGCGGGGCTTCTCGTCGGTTGGGGGCAGACGGGCACCCGGCCCAGTTTCACGGTCGTCACCGCCGTCGGGATGAGTGCGCTGATCGCGCCATTCATATTTGTCGGCCACACAGGCGACGAGGCCGTCATCGACATCTTCGCCTGTGCCGCTGGCACTCTGCATGACATGGCCGAGCGCGCAGTCTCTCGCATTACACCAGCGGTGCTCGACACGATCGCCCGGCGCCACGAAGCAGGCGCAAGGTTGCTGATCGCGCTGCCTGGTTCAGCAGCGCGGAAGGAAACCATCTGGGACATCGGCGCCGTCGCTGCGAGCAGACATCGCGAGGCAAAGAACCTCATCGCATCGATCCTGCGCGCCTCCGTCGATATGATCACCTATGTCGATCCCGACACAGCACCCGTACCGGCGGGGCTCGTCGCCATGCGCAATCCTGTTCTACGTCGCACCGGCGCCGGCGAACCGTTCCTGGCACCGCCTGCTTTCCGAACGTCACCACTCGCAAACTATCTTATTCACAACGGCGTCCTCTTTGCCGATGAAGGCGAAGCCTTTGCTGCCGACCAGGCACAGCACGGCAAGACCGCACAGCCCGCCATGTGGCTGCTGCCCGCTCAGGAGTTGTTTGCGACCGCTGGATTGCGCCACGCGCGCATCGCGATCGCATCGCTCCGCCCGAGCCTCAACATCCAGCCGGCGAAATCAGAGTGTGATCCAACTTTCATGCGTACGCTCTTCGAACATGCTTTTAGGCAGGGCCGCATGCGACGCGACTGGCGCTCGTCACTGGTCGACCCCACGCACCGCTAGCTCGCCAGGGAAAGTCCAAGGCACCGAAGCCATTCAAAACCTCCTCACTCGATGGATTGCGAGCAATTTTAGCTTTGCTCGAAACGGCGCTCCAATCGCTCTTTGCTAGATTGCCCGCCTTCGCTTGGAGATTCTTCCCAATGAGCAATCGCGTTTCCCGTCGGCAGGCACTCGCCGCCCTCACCGGGCTTGGTGCCGCAGCCGCGCTCCCCACCGCCGCCGCTCAAGCTTGCAGCCGCATCTTCTGGAACGACAATCCGGTAAAGCTCGTTGGCCGCACGCTCGATTGGAGCCGCAATTTCGATGAGGTCCTGTGGGCCCTCCCCGCCGGAATGGAGCGCGAGGGGCGCGTGCCCGAAAACCCGGCCAAATGGACGTCGCGCTATGCCAGCGTCATTATCGCCGGTCTCGACGTTTGCACCGAGGAAGGCGTCAACGAGAAGGGCCTCGTTGTAAATCTGCTCTTCCTCGACGGCACCAAGTACGAGCCGCGCAACTCCACGCGCCCCGGCATCGCCTTCTTCCAGTGGCCGCAGTACTACCTCGACAACTACGCCACCGTGAATGAGGTGATCGGCAACCTCGACCAGGTGCAGGTGGTCAACACTGCCCTCGGCGAGGAATACCCCGAAGGCCTGCCGCTGCACGTCGCGATTGCCGACGCCGCCGGGAACTCGGCGATTATTGAGTTCATCAAGGGCGAGCCGACGGTTCACATGGGCCGGCATTACCAGGTGATGACAAACGAGCCCACCTACGACGAGCAGATCGCCAATCTGCTCAAGTACAAGCCCTTCGGCGGCACCATCGCCGAGCTGCCCGGCGGCATCCAGGCGACAGACCGGTTCGTGCGCGCCGCCTACACGCTCAAATACCTGCCAAAGACAAGTGACGTTCCGCAGGCCGTCGCTAACATGATGAGCCTCGTCAACAACGTGTCGGTGCCGTTTGGCAGCCCGTACTCTGGCGTATCCGGCACCTACCCCACTTGGTATCGCTCGATCATCGATCCTGATGCCCTCGTCTATTACGTACAGACGACGATTACGCCGAACACCTTCTGGGTCGACATGAATAAGCTCGACCTGAAGCCAGGCGCACCCGCACTTCGTATGCCCATCTTCGACGAAAAGCTGATGGGCGAAGCCAGCGGCGCATTCAAAGAGGGCAAACCCTCGGTCTAGGTACTCGGTCGATCTGGCGCTCGGCGAGAGCACTGGCATGCCCGTAGCAGGCTGAATTACCGCAAGAAATACAGCTGCGCCGGTGCCCAATGCACTGGCGAGCTCCCTCGACGATCGACACCAACTTGGCCTGCGCGCAAAGCGTTGGGTTGACTACCTACCAACTGGTAGATAGTCTGGCGCGATGAAAGCACTCGACACCAAATCCTCATTGCTTGCCGAAGCGGAGGCCCTTGTCAGAACCAGGGGGTATGCGTCGTTCAGCTATGCTGACCTCGCCGAGCGCGTCGGCATTCGCAAGGCCAGCATCCATCACCACTTCCCCACCAAGGAAGAATTGGGTGCCGTCCTCATCGACACCTATCTCGAGCGCTTCACCGCACAGCTCAAAGAGCTTGGCGCCGAAGACATCGATACCCGCAGCAAACTGCTGACCTATGGCGACTTCTTCGCCGCCAGCCTCGAAGACGGGCAGATGCCGCTGTGTGGCGCGCTCGCTGCCGATGCCGCGTATCTCCCCGCCTCCTTGCAGGAGCGCGTCAGGATATTCTTCGAGCTGCACCTCGAATGGCTGGAAGCCGTCTTGCGTGAAGGCGCAGCCAAACACGACTTCAAGCTTTCGCGTCCGTATCGCAAGACTGCGCTGATGCTTCTGAGTGCGCTGCAAGGCGCCAGCATTGTCGCCTGGGCGCTGAAGGATCCTTCAGTCATCAAGCCGGTATTCCGCCAGCTCGTGGAGGGCCTGGCGTCGAAGTAACGACACGACCCCCATCTCGCAACAAAAAGGATGGCACCAATGTGCACACCCGCACAATTGCAAGTCATCACGAGACCAGGCACGGAGGAAACGCAGACAGTCGCCGGCGCGCTCAAGCGCTCCGTTTCGCGACGCGACCTTCTCGTTGGTTCACTGGCATTCTCCGTTGCACCAGCGCTCAGCCATTTTTCCGCGCACGCCGACGCGATCATGGCCTTTACCGAAATTGCCCCTGGCATCTTCGTGCATCAAGGTCGCTTCGAGTTGCAGTCTCCGCTGAACCGTGGAGACATGTCCAATACGAGCTTCGTCGTCGGCACCGATGCTGTTGCGGTCATCGACACACTCTGCAGCGCCAAACTCGGCAGCGAACTGCGCGCAGCAATCAGGGCCGTGACCGACAAGCCCGTCCGCTACGTCATAAATTCGCACATGCATCCCGACCACGTTTTTGGCAACGTGGCATTCAAGAACGACGACAATGTCGAGTTCATCGGGCACCACAAGCTCGCCCGCGGGTTGTCCGCGCGAGCTGACACATATCTCGCTGCAAACAAGATGATGCTGGGAGATGACGCTTTCGCCGGAACCGAGATTGTGCTGCCGACGCGCGGCGTCGACGACAAGGTCACCATCGACCTTGGCGGCCGACAGCTCACGCTCGAGGCCCAGTCGGTTGCCCACACCGACAACGACCTCATCGTTTCCGATAGCGCCACCGGCACGCTGTTTCTCGGAGACCTTCTCTTCTCCGGACACATCCCCACGCTCGATGGCTCGCTGCGCGGCTGGCTCAGCCTCATCGACAAGCTGGAGCATTACAAGCCGACGCGCGTCGTGCCAGGCCACGGCCCGCACGCCATGCAGCTCCCCGAAGCGGTGGGCGACGAGAAGCGCTATTGGTCGACTGTCGCAACGGACGTGCGCCGGATGATCAAGGAAGGCAAGACGATGAACGAGGCGACAAAGACCGCTGGACAATCCGAGCGCGGTCATTGGAAGTTGTTCGACCAATACCACGTCCGCAACGTGACCGCCGCCTTTGCAGAGCTTGAATGGGAATAACAAATAGAACGCACAAGGATGGAGACGCACATGACCGAGCACTTACGAAAGAGGATGGCACGATCTGCCATCATCGCCTTGGCTGCAGGCCTCGGCCTCGCTATGACCGGCGGCGCGCGTGCTGATGAAGACGTCTGGCCGTCGCTGCAGCGCGATGTGTTCGACTCCCGCCCGATGACCGAGAACGAAGGCGTCATCCAGATCGACGCCCCGGAGCGCGCCGAAGATGCTGCCGTCGTCCCCATCACCGTCCGCCTGTCTCCCTCGTTCAAAGAGCCGGTGAAGTCGATGACGCTCGTTATCGACAAGAACCCCGCCCCCGTCGCCGCCACCTTCACCTTCGGCCCCGCCGCCGGCACCACTGGCGGCGAGCGTCGCATGTCCACGCGCGTACGCGTCGACAGCTATTCCTACGTGCACGCCGTTGTAGAGACTGCCGACGGCAAGCTGCACGTGGCCAAAAAGTTCGTGAAGGCTTCAGGCGGCTGCTCGGCACCGGCGCCGAAGGACGCCGACGCAGAAACCGCCGACCTCGGCAAGACGCTGGTCAAGAGCTTTGCCCCGGCCGTTGACACGACACCGCTGCGCGAAGGCCAGATCATGATCAAGCACCCCAACCGAAGCGGCATGCAGATCGACATGGAAACGCGCGGCTATATCCCAGCGCGCTTCGTCAAGGACATCGAGGTGAAGAGCGGTGACGATCTCGTGTTCCGCGCCGAGACCGGAATCTCCATCGCCTCCAATCCCAACTTCCGCTTCACCTACGCCAACGCCGGAGACAAGCCGCTAACGGTGACGGCAATCGACAGCGACGAGACCAAGTTCGCCGGTCAATCGGCAAAGGAGCCGGTCTCTCAGTAGACCATCCAAGCCGCCTGCGTTTACGACGACCCCGTGCCTTGTCCGGATGCGATCTTCTCCCGATCGCATCCGGCCCCCTCCCCGCTGGGGAGCCCCTCAAATAGCCGTCGACAAAACAACGAAGCGCCGGAGATTTCTCTCCGGCGCTTCGTTGTTTCTGAGCTGGCGCTCTCGCCTACTCGTCCTTGCGGCGCGGCACGTTCGGCACCGCTCCACCAGACGACTTCGACGACCGCTCTTTGCGCTCCTTCGGGCTCGGCAGCGCCTTGCGCGGAGCAGCGCCCACGAGCACGGCCTGCGGCTCGTCCTCATCCTCGCCGTCGTCTTCCTCGTCGTCGGCAGCTTTGCCCTTCGGCCGCTTGCTGGGATCGGGTGCCAGGAACTCGAAGGCCAACTTGCGGTCCTCGCCCTTGCCTTCCACGACCACCTTCACCGTGCCGCCATGCTCGAGCCGACCGAACAACAGTTCATCGGCCAGCGGCTTCTTGATGTGCTCCTGGATGACGCGAGCGAGCGGACGAGCACCGAACTTCTCGTCATAGCCCTTCTCGGCCAGCCACCGCGTCGCCTCCTCGTCCAGTTCGATGAGCACGCCGCGGTCTGCAAGCTGCGCTTCGAGCTGGAAGATGAACTTCTCGACGACCTTGGTGATGACCTCCGGCGGCAGACCGGCGAAGGGAACCACCGCGTCGAGGCGATTGCGGAACTCGGGCGTGAACATGCGGGTGATAGCCTCCGTGTCCTCGCCCTCCCGCTTGGACCGGTTGAAGCCCATCGGCGGCTTGGCGAGATCGGACGCGCCCGCGTTCGTGGTCATGATCAGCACGACGTTGCGGAAGTCGACCTGCTTGCCGTTGTGATCGGTCAGCTTGCCGTGGTCCATCACCTGCAACAGGATGTTGTAGAGATCAGGATGCGCCTTCTCGATCTCGTCCAGCAGCAGCACGCAGTGCGGATGCTGATCAATGCCGTCGGTCAGCAGACCGCCCTGGTCGAAGCCGACGTAGCCGGGAGGCGCGCCGATCAGGCGGCTCACCGTGTGCTTCTCCATGTATTCCGACATGTCGAAGCGTAGCAGCTCGATGCCCATGAGATCGGCGAGCTGCTTGGCAACCTCGGTCTTGCCGACGCCCGTCGGCCCCGAGAACAGGTAGCAGCCGATCGGCTTCTCCGGCTCACGCAGCCCCGCGCGGGACAGCTTGATCGCGGCCGAGAGTGCCTCGATCGCCTTGTTCTGACCGAACACGACGCGCTTCAGGTCCTTCTCGATGTTCGCAAGAACCTCGGCGTCGGACTTGGTCACCGTCTTCGGAGGAATGCGCGCCATCGTCGCGATGGTCGCCTCGATCTCCTTCACGGTGATCTTCTTCTTGCGCTTATTCTCCGGCACCAGCATCTGCGAGGCGCCCGTCTCGTCGATAACGTCGATCGCCTTGTCGGGCAGCTTGCGGTCATGCAGGTACTTCGCCGACAGCTCCACCGCGGTGCGGATAGCATCGTTGGTGTACTTCAGCTTGTGGAAGCTCTCGAAGTAGGGCTTGAGGCCCTTGAGGATCGCCACGGAATCCTCGACCGAGGGCTCCTTCACATCGATCTTCTGGAACCGGCGCACCAGCGCACGGTCCTTCTCGAAATGCTGGCGATACTCTTTGTAGGTCGTGGAGCCGATGCAGCGCACGCTGCCCGACTGCAACGCCGGCTTCAACAGGTTCGAGGCATCCATGGCGCCGCCCGACGTCGCACCCGCACCGATCACGGTGTGGATCTCGTCGATGAACAGGATCGAGCCCGGATAGTTCTCGATCTCCTTCATCACCGCCTTGAGGCGCTCTTCGAAATCGCCGCGATAGCGCGTGCCCGCGAGCAGCGCACCCATGTCGAGTGCGAAGATCGTGGCGTCCTGCAGAACTTCCGGCACCTCGCCCTTGATGATCTTGCGCGCAAGACCTTCCGCGATCGCCGTCTTGCCGACGCCCGGATCGCCCACCAGCAGCGGGTTGTTCTTCTGACGGCGGCACAGCACCTGGATCGTGCGCAGCACCTCCGGCTCGCGACCGATCAGAGGATCGATCTTACCGTCGCGCGCCTTGCGGTTGAGGTTGACGCAGTAGGTATTGAGCGCGTCCTGACCGGGCTTGCGCTCTTCGCCCTCCTGCTGCTCCTCGTCGACGCCGCGAACGTGGCGCGGCTCGTTCATGCCGGGACGCTTGGCAATTCCATGGCTGATGTACTGCACGGCATCGAAGCGCGTCATCTCCTGCTCCTGCAGGAAGTACGCGGCGTGACTTTCACGCTCGGCGAAGATTGCCACGAGCACGTTGGCGCCCGTCACCTCTTCGCGTCCCGATGATTGCACGTGCACGACGGCGCGATGGATCACGCGCTGGAAGCCAGTCGTCGGCTGAGCCTCCGTCGCCTCCTTGGAGACGAGCGCGGACAAATCGTTGTCGAGGTAATTCGTGACGCGCGAGCGCAGCGTATCCAGATCGACCGTACAGGCCCGCATCACCGCGGCGGCGTCTCGATCGTCGAGAAGAGCTAGCAACAAATGTTCGAGCGTTGCGTATTCATGGCTACGCTCGTTGGCGGCTTCCAAAGCGCGATGCAGGGCGCTTTCCAGGCTCTTCGAGAACGACGGCAAGGCTTACCTACTCTTTCTCCATGGTGCACTGCAGAGGATGACCGTTCTGTCGTGAAAAATCCATGACTTGCGTGACTTTGGTTTCTGCGACCTCGTAAGGATAGACGCCGCAGACGCCGACGCCTTTGTGATGCACGTGAAGCATAATCCGCGTCGCCTCATCACGTCCCTTGGAGAAATACTTCTCCAGCACGAGAACGACGAATTCCATCGGAGTGTAATCGTCGTTCAACAGCAGCACTTTATAAAGGCTCGGCTTCTTGGTCTTGGGCCGAGTCTTCGTAGCAATGCCGGTGCGTCCATCCTCGGAGCCGCCATCCTTGTTCGGAGGCTCCCTTCCCGGTGGATCGTTCTTAGCGCCCGTCCATTGAAGGCCCGAGTGCCCCAGCGTCAGCGTGTTCGCCATTCCTGCCAGCGTCCGTCCTGGGACCGTGCGTGTTGCACCAGCCCATCTTTTTTCCCAACCGCGCACATCCGCGCTTTTCGAACACTCACGATACGCAACGGCACGCGTGGCTGCAAATGACGTCCCCTTGGCTCCCAAAGGCCCCGGTAAAGCGGGTCTACGGCTCGGTAAACGCCCGACTCCACCGTCCCAGACTACATATGATGGGGAGGCAACCGGACACAAAAAAGGCCCGGCATGCGCCGAGCCCTTGTTGTCGATGCCGCACATCGCAGAAGAAACCTGCTCAGCCGCCGTTCTGCAGGATCTTCTCGACGGGCTTGTAGGCCTCTTTGGCCATGCTCGCGTACATGCCACCGATCTTGGAGACCTGCTGCATATAGTCGTCATAGGCGCGCTTTGCGTAGCT
This sequence comes from Hyphomicrobium sp. 1Nfss2.1, assembly GCF_965243865.1. Taxonomy (GTDB): domain Bacteria; phylum Pseudomonadota; class Alphaproteobacteria; order Rhizobiales; family Hyphomicrobiaceae; genus Hyphomicrobium_A. The sequence continues at coordinate 1,277,619 of NZ_OZ251603.1, forward strand.
GGTCTGGATCTCGACCGCCTGCTCGACGGACTTCGACGACATGAGCTTCTCCAGCGTCGACGTGCCTTCCTCGAACGAGCGCTTGGTGTAATCGCTCATCTCGGCGGCAATCGCCTGCCAGCTCTTGTTCCACTCGCCGAGTATCTTCATGGCGCTGTCGACGTTGGTCTGACCGAGCTTCTGAATGTCTTCCATATTTTTAATCATGCTGCCATCCGTGTCCTAGAGATATCACGAAACGTGCGCAGTGCCCCCGACCCGATAAGGGCCTCACCTGAAGTTCATTTTTATCCGCGGTGCACAATAATTCAAGGCGTTTTTTGCAGCGCAATATGTTTTCGCTGACATTTGCCGGATTAACCGGACCGAAGTCTCGCTCGCGTATGGTTGCCGTTGGACAGGATCATCGCCGCATCGTCGGGCCGGGCGCATCGCGCCGTAAAGAGGCCCCAAAACGATGCTCCCTTTGAAGCACCGTCCAGCACAGGGCACGATAATTGGGGGTCAATGTAACCCCCTATCCGAGCGTCATTTTTCTGGATCCAAGCTGCCTAGCGCAGACGGTGAAATGGTCGGGTGATGTTTCTCGCGTCGAAGTTTTGCATTCCCCTCAGGCTGTGGCTTGCGCCGCTTGCACTCTTGCTGATGCTGCTGTTGCCGCTGCATCAGACGGCTCAGGCTGCCTCGCCTCGATCGGCATCTCTGGTTGTCGATGCCAACACCGGAGCCGTGCTGCAGAGCAAGGGCGCAGACGACCCCGTCTACCCGGCCTCTCTCACCAAGATGATGACCCTCTACATGACCTTCGAGCTGATCGAGATGGGTCGCCTCAGCTATTCCTCCAAGATCAAAATGACCGAGGAAGGCGCCGACGCAGCCCCTTCCAAGCTGGACCTGAAGCCCGGCGAGGAACTGACTGTCCTTGACGCCATCAAGGCCCTCGTCACCAAATCCGCAAACGACGTCGCCATCGCGCTTGGCCAGCACATTGCCGGTAGCGAGGTTAATTTTGCTCGCCTGATGACCAAGAGGGCGCGCGAACTCGGAATGAGCAAAACCACCTTCCGCAACGCTTCAGGACTTCCCAACCCGGACCAGGTCACCACTGCCCGAGATATGGTGACCCTGGGCCTACGCCTGCAGGACGATTTTCCGCGCCACTACCGGCTCTTCGCGACCCGCGAGTTTACGTTCCGCGGCAAGACCTATCGCAACCACAATGGTCTCCTCGCGCGTTATCGCGGCACCGACGGCATCAAGACCGGCTACACGCGCGCTTCGGGCTTCAATCTCGTCTCCTCGGTCAGACGGGACGGTAAGCACGTCGTCGCTGCAGTGTTCGGCGGTAAAACCGCCCGCATCCGTAATGCGCGTATGCAATCGCTGATTACAGCGGCGCTTCCAAAGGCCTCGACCGCCGTAACGCGCAAACCCGCACTCATCGCCCGCGCCGCGCCGAAGCCCGTGCCAGCGCGCCAGCCAGTACGCGTAGCCGCGGCCGCCCCGCGCGCAGAACCGCCCCCGCCAGCGCCGCGTCCCGCGCCGCCACAGGCAGCGCAATCGACCGAGCAGTCGCGTGAAGCAACGATCGCCGTCGCCAAAGTCCGCTCGGTCCGCATCGACGAGCCGTGGGCCGACCTGGCCCCCGATACTGCCACCGCACAGTTCGCCGTTGCCTCTGCCGACGCCGACATGCCGCGTCAGCCGGTTCGCGCCAGCGCAGATTTTGGTTTCCCCCGTTTCGTGCCTGAGACCGGCGCGCTGCGTCCCTCGACGCTCGCCGCCCAGGCGGCACACCTCGAGCGCGTCCAGGACCCAACTCCTGCACCAGCGGCTCGCCTAGCTCCCGCACCAGCAGTGCAAAGCTCCGCTCGCGGCGGCTTCGAAATCCAGATCGGCGCCTACGGCGACTCCGCCGAGGCCGAGAAGCGCATTTCCGCCGCCCGCCAGCGCGCCGGCGGCATGCTCGATGCCTACCGTGCTGTTGCCATTCCCGTGCAGGGAGGCAAGCTTTACCGCGCCCGCTTCCAGGGCTTCACATCGACGGCCGCCAACGATACCTGCACGCGCCTGCGCGGCATGCGCATCGACTGCTTCGTTGCCCGCCCCCAATAAGCGCAAGCAGCTGTGAGCGTCACCCGCGCAAAGTCGCGAGCGCGACGTCCTTCGCCTCGTTGATCTTAGCAGCCAGATAGGTCGACCCGCCGCGATCGGGGTGCAGTCTCATCATCAGCTCGCGATGTGCACGACGTATAGCTTCCTCGTCGGCTCCCTCGGCCAGCCCGAGAATATCCAGCGCTTCCTCGCGCGTCATGCGCCCGTCTGGGCCGCGGCTCATGTCCGATTCACCACGCGCCATATCTTCGCGCCAGCTCGGATGGATTCGATCGAGATACGCCTCGACGAGCTGCGCGGACTGCGGATCGACATGCCTGCAGTCCTGCCACAACAGCCCCAGATCGGTTGGGCTGAGCCCGGCCATGTCGCGCCCCGCGAACATGCCCTTCAGCACTCGGCCATGCATCTCGCCGCTGTCATGATCGAGTTCCATCTCCAGATGATCAGTGACGATGCGCGAACTCTGCCCTGGCGTGCGGCGCGCGTTTCCGCCACCGCCGAGCCACGGCGGCGCCGTGCGCCCCCAGATCAGCCATGACCCGAACATGCCGAGAGGTACGGCAATTGCGCCGAGCCCGCGCATGAAGAGAACTCCGGCGGCAAGCAAAGAGACAACGCCCCCCGCAAGGCGCAACCTGCGCGCCACGTTGGCGGGATTGGCCTGGCTGAATCTGCGCATCGCGAGCAGCCCCAACGCGAGCGCTACCATTCCAAGTACGAGATAAGCCATCAGGCGCCCGCGGCTCCGGGATTGAGCTGATCGAGCAAGAGGCGCGCACCGGCGCCATCGCGTTGCTTGCCCAGAGCCAGCAGCGCCTTCCGGCCACCGGCCGCGTAGGTCGCCACCGCCGTCAACAGGTCGCGCAACTGCATGGCCGAACCGCGATCAAAACGACAGAAGGCACCTTTCGTGAGCCGCGCAATCTCACTGAAGGCGCGCGCAGCGGTCTCATCGCCCCCTTCCTGAAACACGAACACGGGGACGCCGAGCAGCGACAGCTCACCGGCACGCGCACAAAGCCGATCGACATTCTCTTCCATGCTGTCACCAACGTACACGACAGCATTGATCCGGCGCCGCCCGCTCTCATCGAGCGCATGCCCAAGCACCTTGCCGATCTGTGTCAGGCCCCCCTGGCACGATACCGATCGCATCAGCCGCGCCAGCGCATCGGGATTAGAAACCCAATTGGACGCGCGGCATTCGCCCGTGCCGCGAAAATAGATGAGCTGCACATCGAGCCCGCCCACCTCTTTCACCGCCGCGAACATCTCGCCCTGAAGACTGAGGGCCATATCCCACGTCGGCGCCCGGCTCATCGTCGCATCCATCGCGAACAACAGCCGGCCGCGGTCGCCGGTAGCCGCGGGCGCCAGCGTCTTCATCTTCGCGATGAAATCTGCGACTTCCGCATTGGAGGAAACCTGTCCCGCCGGCACGGAAGCGGAACCACGCTGCGACACGGCTCCCCCCTTCTCGCCATTCTCGAACGAAGGCGGGACGGTTGTTCCGGCAGGCTTGCGCGTGGTCATGTCGAGAGCCCAGATGCCATTGCGCCTACAGCATGGCGTCCCGCCGCCTCACCCGCAATATCCTGCCGATTTAGCGACTGGTAACCGTCCTGCCCGTGAGCAGGTCGAGATTGCCACCCGTAGCCGTAACGTCGGTCGAGCGCACCCGTTCAGTTGCGTAGGCCAGCAACGTATGCGGGCCTCCTGCCTTCGGCCCGGTCCCCGACAGTCCCTCGCCACCAAAAGGCTGGGCCCCGACGACAGCGCCGACCTGGTTGCGATTGACGTATATGTTACCGACGCGCGCGTGCTCGTAGACGTAATCGGCGACACCCTCGATGCGACTGTGCAGGCCAAGAGTCAGCCCATAGCCGCTGGCGTTGATCGCCGCGATCACCTTCTCGATCCCGCCGCGCCCATAACGCACCACGTGCAGGATGGGCCCGAAAACTTCGCGATCAAGCACCGACAGGCTGTCGATCTCATATGCGGCGGGAGTTACGTAGCTTCCCGCCCGGCATCCCTCAGGCAGCAGCAAATCGACGAGTTGGCGCCCGTCGCGCTGCATGCGGATCTTGTGCCCTTCCAGATCGTCCTGCGCTTCCTCGTCGATCACAGGACCGATGTCGGTCGAATAGTCGAACGGATCACCGACATCTAACGCCTCGATGGCGCCGACCAGCATGTCGATGGTCTCGTCAGCCATGTCCTCCTGCAGGAACAGGACGCGTGCCGCCGAGCACCGCTGCCCCGCACTGTTGAACGCCGAGCGCACCGCATCGCGCACCACCTGCTCGGGCAGCGCCGTTGAATCGGCGATCATCGCGTTGATGCCGCCAGTCTCCGCGATGAACGGCACGATGGCGTTGCGCCGTTCCGCCAGCGCTTTCTGGATCGCCCATGCGGTCTCGTTCGAGCCGGTGAAGGCGATGCCCCTGACGCGCGCATCCTTGACCAGCGCCGCCCCGAGCCGACCGCTGCCCGGCAGCAGATGCAGTGCGTCCACGGGCACGCCAGCTTCGTGCAGCAACTTCGTCGCCAAGAAAGCGGTGATCGGCGTCTGCTCCGCCGGCTTCGCCAGCACCGCGTTGCCAGCAGCCAGGGCGGCCGAGACCTGCCCGACGAAAATCGCCAGCGGAAAATTCCACGGCGAGATACATGCGAACACCCCGCGGCCGTGCAGTGCGAGCGTATTGCGCTCTCCCGTCGGTCCCGGCAGCACGACAGGCCCGGCGAACAGCCGCCGCGCCTGCACTGCGTAATAGCGCAGGAAGTCGATCGCCTCGCGCACGTCGCCCTGCGCGTCCTCCAGCGTCTTGCCGGCCTCGCGCATGATCACGGCCATCAAGCGTGCCTTGTCGCGCTCGAAAAGATCCGCAGCGGCAGCGAGAATGTCCGCACGCTTGGCACCGCCCAGTTTATCCCAGGAGGCAGCGCCCGCCGTTGCTCGGCTGACTGCTGTATCCGCCTGCTCCGGCGTCGTCACCTGCACCGTGCCGATGCGCTCGCGCCGGTCATGCGGACATGTGACGAGGCTCTCGCCCTCGCCGCTGACGAATTCCTTGCCACCGATGATCGGGCCGACCGCGTAAGCATCATCGAGCGCATCGCCCATCTCAGCGAACAGAGCCACACGCACCGGCGTCTGATTGAGCGCCAGCCCGCTCGCAGCCATCCGCTCCGGCATGTAGATTTCGCGAGGACGCACCAGCGCGCGTTCGTCTGCCTTGGCGCGCTCCGCCTCCGCCATTTCCACCGGGTCGCGCACGAGCTCGTCAATCGGCGCCTCTCCGTCCGCGATACGATTGACGAATGAGGTGTTCGCTCCATTCTCGAGCAAGCGCCGCACCAGGTACGCCAGCAGGTCCTCGTGGCCGCCCACGGGCGCATAGATGCGGCACGGCCGCCTCAACATCCCGTTCTCGCCGACAACTCCGTCGTAGATGGCCTCACCCATGCCGTGCAGCCGCTGGAACTCGAACTTCGTTTGCGCGCCGGCAACGTGCGCGGCAGCGATCGAGTAGGCATTGTGTGTCGCGAACTGCGGATAGAACGCCTTGCGATCGCTCAGCAGCAGCCGCATGCAGGCAAGATACGAGACGTCCGTGTGCACCTTGCGCGTGAACACCGGATAGTCGGCGAGGGCACGCTCCTGCGCCCACTTGATCTCGCTGTCCCAGTACGCCCCTTTGACAAGCCGCACCGGAATGCGTTTACCCGTTTGTTCGCCCAGGCGCCGCAACCAGCGCAGCGTCGGAATCGCGCGCTTGCTGTAGGCCTGTACGGCGATGCCGAGCCCGTTCCAATGCTCCAGCGCCGGGCTCGTCATCATCCGCGCCAGCATATCAAGCGTGATATCGAGCCGGTCCTGCTCTTCCGCATCGATCGTAAGCGTAAGGCCGCGTGCCCGTGCACTGCGTGCCAGCGTGAACAGCCGCGGCGCCAGTTCGCCCGCGATGCGATCTTCCTTGCCCGGCTCGAAGCGCGGATGCAGTGCCGACAGCTTCACCGATATGCCCGGACGAGCATGTAGCGCGTCGGCGTGCAGAATGCCGAACGGCCCAGCCGCCTGCCCCACAGCATCGATGGCTGCCAGATAGCGATCGAAATAGCCCTCGGCATCTTTCTCCGAGCGCGCCGCCTCACCAAGCATGTCGTAAGAGAAGAGATACCCCTTCTCCATGTACGGCTGCGCGCGCGAAACAGCCTCGCGGATCGTGCGCCCCAGCACGAATTGATCGCCCAGCAGTTTCACGGCCTGCCGCACGGCCTGCCGGATCACAGGCTCGCCCGAACGCGCCACGAGGCGCTTCAGCGCGTCAAACGGATTGGCACCCTGTGCCTCGCGCAGCTTGACGATACGTCCCGTCAGCATCAGCGCCCACGTCGAGGCGTTGACGAACATGCTGTCCGACTGACCGAGATGCTTCTCCCACTGCCCGCCGGACAGCTTCTCCGCGATCAGCGCATCCGCCGTCTCGCTGTCCGGCACGCGCAGCAGAGACTCCGCGAGGCACATTAGTATGACGCCTTCCTCGCTCGACAGCCCGTATTCGCGCATGAAAGCATCGACGCCCGCATGCTTGCCCCGGTCGGACCGGACTCCATGCACGAGCCGCCGGGCAAGATCGGCTGTGCGGCGGCGCTCGTCCTCGGAGAAAACGGCGCGCTCGATCAGCCGGTCGAGAAGGCGCTGCTCGTCGTGCAGATAATGTGAGGCAATTTCATCGCGTGCCGGCAGTTTCGCCCACTCGATCACTTCGCGCGTTGATTCGGTACTTTTCACCGCCACCATCGGATCCTCAGGATTGACGCGAGCACGATTCGACACAACCCACTCTAGCAAATAGGAGACCCGAGCGCTCTTCGGACATACGGCGGCCTTGACGCAGCCCGTCCCTCTCGCCAGAGCTTTCCACGCTGAAACAAGCGAGGCGTGACCGGTGGCGACCCAACCTCAAATCGTGCGTGCCATACCTGAATTGCGCGCCACAGTTGCCCGATGGCGGCACTCTGGCCTCAAGGTCGCCCTCGTCCCGACCATGGGCGCTCTGCACGCCGGGCACATGAGCCTCGTCCGCCGCGCCGCCGAGCTGGCCGACCGCACCGTTGTCTCGATTTTCGTCAACCCGAGCCAGTTCGCCCCGCACGAGGACCTCGCCCGCTACCCCCGCGACGAGGCCGGCGACATGGCCAAACTGGCAGCGGAGAACTGCCATCTGGTCTGGGCGCCGACCGTCGCTGACATGTATCCGGCAGGATTCGCCACCCGCATCCTGCCTGCCGGCGCAGCACAGGGGTTGGAATCCGACTTCCGGCCTCACTTCTTCGGCGGTGTCGCCACCGTCTGCGCCAAGCTGTTCGGCGCCGTGACACCCGATGTCGCAGTGTTCGGCCAGAAGGACTACCAGCAGCTTTGCGTCATCAAACAGCTCGTGCGTGACCTCGACATGCCACTCTCCATCGTCGGCGTCGAGACGACGCGCGAGCCCGATGGCCTCGCCCTCTCCTCGCGCAACGTCTACCTGTCCCCCGCAGAGCGTCAGGTTGCACCCGCACTCAACCGCATTATCAGCGAAGTCGCCCAAACAGCGCAGCGCGTTGTTGCTGGTGGCGCTACGCCAGGCAGAGCGCCTCGTCCCGCACCGCTGTTCCGCGATCCCACCGCGCCTCCGGACGACTTCGAGCTGCCGGCATTAACCAAAATCTGCGGCGCTGCAAAACAACGACTGCTCGATGCCGGCTTTGCCAAGGTCGACTATGTCGCCGTACGCGAAGCCGACACCCTGCGGCTCATCGCCGATCCCGGCCCGCGCAGACTGCGCGTTCTCGCCGCCGCTTTGCTGGGGACTACACGCCTGATCGACAACGTTCCGGGCTAAGCGCGTCGCCGTGCCGCCAGAATGATCCCCGCACCGATCAGGGCGATGCCGACGGCGTGGTAGATCTGCGGCCGCTCACCCAGCAGCAGAATGGCCAGCACCGTCCCGAACACGGGCGTCAGATAGATCGACAGCCCGGCCGTGTTTGCGCCCAGCAGCTCAACGCATCGATTGAATGCGAAATAGCCGATCGCCGAGGCAAACACCGCCACATAGAGAATGGCGAGAACCGACTCGATGCTGAGCGGCATCGCCTGGCCATGCCACGTCTCGACGGCATAAAACGGCAACAGCAGCCCCGCGCCGATCACAAAGCTCGCGAATAGGAAGCTCAGCGGATGCACGTTTGGCCGCAGCCGCAGCAGCGCCGTGTACAGCGCATAGACCGCGCACGCGGTCAGCATCCAGATGTCGCCGGCGTTGAATTGGAACTCGCTCAGCACATGCCAATCGCCGTGCGTGATGAGCGTCAGCGCGCCAATCAGCGACAACACGATGCCCAAAGCCTGCGCCCCGGTGATCGTATCGCGAAACACGAGGTAGCTCGCCAGCACCACCAGCACTGGGGCGGAGACTTGCAGCATCACGATATTCAGCGCTGTGGTCGTATGAGCGGCAACGTACAGCGCCGAATTGAAGAACGAGATCCCCAGCGCTGCCAGCAGGACCATCACCGGCCAATGGATCAGCATCACCCGCAGATCGCGCCGCACGTGGGGCATAGCAAAGGGCGCCACGACAGCGGCGGCAATCGCCCAGCGCCAGAACGCAAGGCCGATCGGCGGCACGCTGCTTACGACCGCGCGCGCAACGATGGCGTTACCGGCCCAGACGAGGCCCGGCACCAGCATCAGCAGGCGCGCATCCCGCCACCAGACATATTGCGTCTTGCCCGGGCCGGGTTCCGGCTCGGACGCTCGCCTCGAATCCATGAGCTCAGGACACGTTTGAAGCCACGTCGCACACTCGTGCTGAGCAGCACGAGTTCACGGCGAACTATATGGGAGCGCACGCCAGCACAAGCGACTTCGAATGAACCAGGAAAAAGGTACGGCCCCGGGGAGGATCTGCCACCACCGGAGCCGCACTCGAATCGTTCGAAAGAATGGAGCGCTCAGTCCTTCCCGAGGAACGGATCGGGCTGCGCATCGTGGAACGGCACGGCATCAACGCCCGACGCCAGCGTCACCACATGCATACGCAGATCGTCCGCGCCCTTCCCGCGCAGGATCTCCAGCGCCTTGACCTCGCGCTCTTTGTCATCGGTGCGCACCCACAACACCAGACCGCCGTGCTTCAGATGCTTGTCGATCTGGTCGGCATGGCGTTTCTCCATGCGGCGCGCCGCATAAAGGCCGAGCGCGCCGACAGCGCAGCCACCGGCAAGCGCCGCACCGGCCGTTGCCACGACGGCAGCCCCGCCAAGAGCTGCCAGAGCCGCAGCGCCAGCGCCGCCGATGTAGACGGGAATGCCCGCAAGCGCCGCCAGGCCTTCTGCCCGCGCATCGCTGGAAACGAATGTTGCCCGCGGCGTGTCGGGACTGTCGGCAAGCTCTTTGGCATCGGGAATTTTGCCGCCGAACTTCGCCGCGATGGCCTCTTCGCTCGCCAGCACGCTCAGGTCATCGCGCGTGAAACCAGAGGTCAGCAGCTCGTCGACCGCTCCCTGCAGCGCCTTGGCCGAGCCAAATACGGCAGAAGCCTCCCGTGTCGTATCCTCGGTCGAGCAGTCACCCGTCGCCATTATCCCATGCTCCTCAATTTATGTTTGCCCCACCTGAATTCGGCAGGCTGAAACGCCGAACGCGCTGAGCAACGATCGCCCAAGAACCCCTAAAATTGCTTTCGTCTGCTCGTAAAAATTGTCGAGGCTGCGCAATACCCGGGCACCAATGGCCAATTTCCCGTTACCACTGCCCCGCGTGACCGGAATACCACGCGCTGAGCCGCAGGCTTGCCAAGCCCGGCCGCGCCGTGCGAGGTCTCCAGCACGACCAACCAGGGATTCGCCGCTCTCGGCCCCAGTCCCCGCGTTCCGTGCTCGCGGCACGTTCGATCGACGGGATAGACGCATGGCCGGAGTCGTCCGCGACCTCTTCACAACGATCGATAGCTTCATGAACGACAAGACGGCTCGCGCGCGCCGCACGACTGACGCCTCAGAGGCCTACACCGCCGCAGACATCGAGGTCCTTGAAGGCCTCGAGCCTGTCCGGCGCCGCCCAGGCATGTACATCGGCGGCACCGACGAGAAGGCGCTGCATCACCTCTTTGCCGAAGTCATCGATAACTCGATGGACGAGGCCGTCGCCGGCCACGCCACCTGGATCGACGTTGAACTTGACACCGAGGGCTTCGTCTCCGTCACCGACAACGGCCGCGGCATGCCTGTGGATCCGCATCCCAAGTTCAAGAACAAGAGCGCTCTCGAAGTCATCATGTGCACGCTGCACGCGGGCGGCAAATTCGACGGCAAGGCCTACAACACCTCGGGCGGTCTGCACGGCGTCGGCGTATCCGTCGTCAACGCGCTGTCGGACGTTTGCGAGGTCGAGGTCGCACGGAGTCAGCAGCTCTATCGCATGACCTTCTCGCGCGGCGCTCCGCAAGGAAAGCTCGAGAAGCTCGGCTCGGTCATGAACCGTCGCGGCACCAAGGTGCGCTTCCACCCGGACGAGAATATCTTCGGCAAGGGCGCGCACTTCAGACCGGCACGCCTGTTCAAGATGGCGCGCTCGAAGGCGTACCTGTTCGGCGGCGTGAAGATCCGCTGGAAGTGCGATCCCTCGCTTATCAACGACGAAACGCCCCCTGAGGCGGAGTTCCATTTCCCCGGCGGTCTCAAGGATTATCTCGCATCCGAAATTGCCGGACAGACGCTCGTTACCAAGGACCTCTTCGCTGGCAATGTCGAACGCGAAGGCAAGCACGGCTCCGTCGAATGGGCCGTCGCCTGGGTTGCCGACGCCGACGGCTTCTCGCGCTCATACTGCAATACCATCCCCACCGGCGAAGGCGGCACGCACGAGAACGGCCTGCGCTCGGCGCTCTCGAAGGGGCTGCGCGAGTTCGGCGAGCGCGTCGGAAACCGCAAGGCAACGCAGATCACCGCCGACGACGTGATGGGCACCGCCGCGTCGATGCTGTCCGTCTTCATCCGCGAGCCGGAATTCCAAGGCCAGACCAAGGACAAGCTGGCCACGCAGGAAGCAACGCGCATCGTTGAATCGACGGTGAAGGACGCGTTCGATCACTGGCTCACCGAAAGCCCGCAGCAGGCGACACGCCTGCTCGAATGGTCCATCGACCAGGCCGAGGAACGCCTCAAGCGCCGCCGCGAGAAAGAGGTCGGACGCCAGTCCGCCACGCGCAAGCTGCGCCTGCCCGGCAAGCTCGCCGACTGCTCCATTCAATCCGCCTCCGGCACCGAAATCTTCATCGTCGAGGGCGACTCGGCCGGCGGCTCCGCTAAAAGCGCGCGCCTGCGCGAGACCCAGGCCGTGCTGCCGTTGCGCGGCAAGATCCTCAACGTGGCCAACGCGTCATCGGCAAAGCTGTCGCAGAACCAGCTTCTCGCTGACCTGATCCTCGCCCTCGGCGTCGGCACCGGCGCCAAATATAAGGACGACGATCTGCGCTACGAGCGCGTCATCGTCATGACCGACGCAGACGTCGACGGCGCCCACATCGCCTCGCTGCTGATCACATTCTTCTATCAGGAGATGCCCGAGCTGATTGAGAACGGCCATCTCTTCCTCGCCGTCCCCCCGCTCTACAAGCTCACTCACGGGGCGAAGTCCGTTTATGCGCGCGACGACAAGCACCGCGCCGAGCTGCTGGCCAAAGAGTTCAAACCAAACGCAAAAGTCGAGGTCTCGCGCTTCAAAGGTCTCGGCGAAATGAACGCCAGCCAGCTCAAAGAGACGACCATGGATCCGACAAAACGCATTCTCCTCCGCGTCGAGATCGGCGAGAGTGATCGCTCGATGATCGGCGAGGCGGTCAATGCGCTGATGGGATCCAAGCCCGAAGCCCGCTTCCGCTTCATCCAGGATCGCGCCGCCTTCGCCCACGACCTCGATATTTGAGGCTTTTCAAAAGCCTACGTTTGCTACCTGTGGCGGATGCCGGAAGCGAGCGCGCGTCCTACGTGTGCCCCAGCGGGCACACCTGCCACGCGAGTGCGTCAGCTCCCACACTCAACCGTTGCGCCGCGCTCGCCTGCCATTAAAACCAACAGCTATTGGTTTGCATGTAGCGTATTAGTGGGGTTGCGTTATGCGTTTGCGTCTTGCGTTGGCGGCAGGATTTGCCGCTTGCTTCGTTGCCGGTGCGAATGCTGGCGACAATTACAACTGGAGCGGCCTCTACGTTGGCGCTCACGGTGGCTATAGTGATTGGTCCCTATCCCGTCCCGATGATTCCAGTTCACCCACGCAGGGTGTTGACGGCGGCTTCGGCGGCGCCCAAATCGGATTTGACCATCAGATCCCAGGCAGCCGTATCGTCCTAGGCGCACTCGCCGACGTCTCATTCGGGGATCTAGACAACAATCCCATTACGGACGGTGGCACGATCCTCGTCCACAGCGGCGTGGACAGATTCGGCACCATCCGTGGCCGTCTCGGATACTCCTTCGGCCACATCCTTGCCTATGGCACCGGCGGTGCCGCTTGGGTCAAGGGATCGACGACCGAAGAATGCCCCACAACGTCGAATCCCTTCAGCCATTGTGGTAAGGCCGGCCTATACACTGAGACCGACGACTTTACCCGTTGGGGCTGGGCGTACGGTGGCGGCCTTGAGGCCAAGCTCACTGATAACCTGAGCTTGTTCGCCGAATACGTTCGGCTTGATTTTGGAACTGAGACGCATGTTCTCGGCCCCAAATCGAACCCGCGTGAAGTGGACATCACCTCCGATACGGTTCGGGTTGGCTTCAACTACCGGTTTGGTGGTCGCGATGAGCCGGTGCCGCTCAAGTAGTCACTCCAACGCGACCCTGCATTGCTGGACCGGGGATGGGCGATGGGGCCTGTCTCCGGTTTGCTTTTTGAGGTGACGCATCAGGGCGACAGGCCGAGCCGTTGCGCGATCCGGCGCGCGGTCGCTTCGCGACGCTCGGTGATCCCACGAAACACCGCCCGTGCTCCTTCCACGATGTGCGGCGGCGCGCTCTCCGGCGTGCCGCTGTCGGACGGCGGATCGGGCGCGTATTGCATGGCGAGCTGGATGGCCTTGGCGCTGTCCTCTCCGCACGCCAAAGCCGCCAACCTCAGCGCGCCGTCGATCCCCGCGGTGACGCCCGCGGTGCTCACGAGCGCCCCATCCACCACCACGCGTGCCGGGACCGCAGTAGCACCAAACAGCGGTAATAGATGGTGCGCAGCCCAATGCGTCGTGGCGCGCTTGCCCTTCAGCAACCCCGCCGCGCCGCAGATCAACGCCCCGGTGCAGACCGAAAGCACATAGCGCGCGCCCGCCGCCTGCCGCGCAACCCAATCGAGCACCTCGGCGTCATCCATCAGAGCTTCCTGGCCGAAGCCGCCAGGAATATGCAGCACGTCGAGTTGCGGCGCCTCGGAAAGAACGGAGTCGGCAACGATCCGCAACCCCTTAACGTCACGGACGGGACCAGCGGACTTCGCATAGATGCGGCACGTCGCACCCGGCAAGCGCGAAAGCACCTCGAACGGCCCTGTGAGGTCCAGCTGATCCATCTCATCGAAGGCGATAGTGCCAACCCGCAGCGGCTCCGTGCCGCCAACCTGCTCTGACGCCGTCATTCGCTGGCACTCCCCTCAGTCGGAACGGATAGGCGCCATTCCGGCGCCCACGCTCCATCCTCGTTCTCGTTCGAGACTAGCGAGTCCCATCGTCGACCCTGACACAGCACCATCAGAACCGGTCGGCGTCTTCACATAACGCCCGCCATCCGCCCGCATACCTTGCAGGATCACCGAAAACACAACGCCGATTACAACCACTGGGCGCGCGAACGGCCAATCCCACGAAATCGCCCTATACCCACCCGCAAAAAGCCGCATCGACAGATACCACTGGGGCGGCTGGTGAATTGAACCGCTCGTACATAGATGTAAATTGTATAGGCAGCCGCGCGAGCCTGGGCCGCCAAACCGCATCGCCCGGCCAATGGATCCATCTGCGCTAATCGGAGTTTAGGATTTCTCCAGTTAGATCAGTGGTTAGGCCTTCCTAAGGGTTATCGATATGACACTCCTTCCGGCGTTGTCCCGCCGTCGCTCACTCATTTCGCTCGCAGCCGTCGCGATCGCCATGGCCGGCGTCGCTGGACCAGCTTCGGCGCGCAGCAATCGCGCAGACGACCAGGATGACACCCGCCAGGAAGCGACCAGACGCCAGCCAGGGCAACCCATGCTCGCGGTCGTCTCACTCGGCGACCAGCGCGTCACGATCTACGACAAGGACGGCGCCATCATGCATGGCCCGATCTCGAGCGGCGCCACGCCCAACGACACCCCGCCGGGCATCTACGCCATCCTGCAGAAGAACCGCGAGCACTATTCCAACCGTTATGACGACGCGGCGATGCCCTTCATGCAGCGCATCACCTGGACCGGCATCGCCCTCCACGCAGGTGCACTGCCGGGCTATCCCGCTTCGCATGGCTGCGTTCGTTTGCGCCACGAATTCGCCAATCAGCTTTTCGACATGACCAAGCTCGGCATGCGCGTCGTCGTCTCACGCAACAACATGGTGCCGGTGCCGATTTCACACCCGAACCTGTTCAAGCCCAAACCCTTCAGCACCAACGTCGCCGTGCTGACCCCGGCCGCAATCACAATTCCGCAGCCTGCCGCGGATGGCAAAGATACCCGCTATGGCGGTGGTCCCAACGATCCACCCTACCTCCAGGCCCGCACCACGGCCCTGCAGGCGGCCTTTAATGAGAAGAACGCAGAAGCGCAGGAACTGGGCAAGAAGGCCGACGCTGCGAAGGCTCTCGCCAAGCAGAAGCAGCGCGAAAGCGCCAAGGCCGCGCGCGACCTGAAGAACGCAGAGACTGCCTATAAGCGCGCGACCGCGTGGCTCCAGGACGCCGACCGCACGCTCTCGCGTGCCAAGTCTGAAAAAGCCATCAAGCGCGCCGAAGCCCAGAAGGCGAAGGCGGAGGCGAAGGTCGCCGACACCAAGGCCAAACTCGAGAAGACGCAGGCCGATACCAAACCAGCGCTCGAAGCTGCCCAGCAAGCCGCGGACGCAGCCAAGGTCGCCGAAGACGAGAAGAACGTCGCCGCCGAAGCCGCGCGCGATGCCGAGCGCAAGCTGTCACCGGTCTCGGTCTTCATCAGCCGCCAGACCGGCAAGATCTACATCCGCCAGGCCTTCGAGCAGATCTACGAAGGCGACGTCTTCATCCGCGACCCTGACGAGCCGATCGGCACCTACACGTACACCGCACTCGACTACAAGCCGGGCGGCCGTGAGATGCAGTGGAACGTCGTCTCGATCGCTGGCCGCCAGCCGGGCGAGCCCGAGAAGAGCAGCGGCATGAACCAGCTTCGTCGCAACGAGGCCGCACCCGAGATCCCCACCGACGTCGTCGGCGCAACCGCAGCGCTCGACCGCATCGAGATCCCGCAAGAGACCAGAGAGCGCATCTCCGAGCTCGTGCTCCCCGGTTCATCGCTGATCATCTCCGATGAAGCCGCACACAAGGAGACCGGCAAGCACACCGACTTCATCGTGCTTCTCAGCGGCGAGCCGCAGGGCGGCATCATCCTGCGTCCCAAGCCCAAGCAGGAGTACTACGATGATTACTGGGGTGGCTGGGGCTACAATAATGACCCTGGCTACGGCTACGACCGTCGCCGCAGGAAGCGCGGTCCCTTCGGCGGTCCGGGCTTCGCCTTCTGGTAATCCGAATCCAAAAAACTGCATGAAGAGGCCGCGGGCATTGTCTGCGGCCTCTTTGCTTTTGGACACCTCTTCCGCCAGTCATCCTGCAGCGGGCTCGCCTGCCCACCACCGCATGCAACGCGCACACGCGACGCAGATGCCAGACGAACTCAATCTGTCCCGGTGCTAAACTTGGCCCGAGTCCATCTGAGGTGATCGCACGATGACGACGTTTCCCGCCAACCTCGCGCAAGCGTGCGCGGGCCTTGCAGCCGAAACCATCCCCGCCGGATCGAAAATCGTCACAGCTGGCGAACCCGGCGGTCCGCTGCACATCTTGATCGAGGGCTCAGTGGAGGTCCTGCGCGACGATACCCAGGTCGCGACAGTCGACGAGCCGGGCGCTGTGTTCGGCGAGATGGCACTTCTGCTCGGCGCCCCGCACGCAACGACGGTGATCGCGAAAGAGGATTGCCGTTGCTACGTCATAGCCGACGGCGCAGCATTCCTGCGCTCCAACCCCGATTTGATGTTCCACGTTTGCCGCACACTGGCTCTGCGCGTGCATTTGCTTTCAGGCTATCTCGCCGATCTCAAGACCCAGTTCGCCCACCACGACAGCCACCTCGGCATGGTCCACGAAGTGCTCTGCAAGCTTTGCGAGCACCCCCACCGCGAGGTTACGCTGGGTTCTGACCGCCAGCCTGGTCCATTGCCGTAAGCCACGCCGGCGCCGCGGTCAGGTTAGGCACGGGAAATGTCAGCGGCTTGTCGAGCGCCGCCGTCTGTGGTCCCATTAACGAGAACCACAGCGCCGAGCTTTCCTCGACATCCAGCATGACGTGCGTCGGCACTTCGCCGATCTGCCGCCCCGCGTTGAAAACGAACGTGCGCCCACGCGTGTCGATCCACGAGCCATCCGGCCGGAACGGAGCATTGTGCACGTGCCCGCAGAACACGAGATCAGGTTGGTATTCATCGATCCAGCGCGCCAGTTCCGCGTCGCCGAACTCGCGCATCTCGTGACTGATGCGTGAGCCGATCGGCGGCGCGTGATAGACCCAGATCCAGCGCTTCTTCTCCGCCTTTGCATCGCGCGCGAGCTGTGCTCCGATGCGGTCTTTGGTCAGCGGCCCGTCCCACCACGGGCAGATGCTGAATAAGATCCCATCGACGGACACCGCGTCGCCATCGGCTGGAATGCCGCTGGCACGCACGCCCTTGGCGATCCACTGCGCGACGCGCTCTCCATGCTCATCGCGCGCATCAAGATCGTGGTTGCCCGAGCAGACCATAAGGCGCGTCTTCGCCGCCAGCCGCGCGAGATACTTCTCGACCACCGCAATCTGCACGCGAGGATCGACGGTCGAAAAAGCATCGAGAAGGTCGCCGGCAAGGATAACGAGATCGAAGCCGGGCCCGATCTGCATTAGCCAGTCATATTGTTTCAGCGTGTAGTGGATGTCGGCCGTAATGAGTATCTTCACCGCGGCCGCCCCCCGTCCGCTCGCCCGCGCCATTAGTTCTTGCGCAGCGATGCCTCCACCTCGCGCGCAATACCCGCAGCATCGGCGATATCGGCATATTCGATCGCGGCGTTGTCGACGTAGACGGCTTCCTCCGTCTTGGGCGCGTACTTCTCGCCCAGCACACCCATCGCCGTTGGATGGCCCTGCGCATTCTCTGCGTCGCCGAAATACCCTTCGACGATCAGTCCCTTGCTGCGATACTCGGGCTCCTCGAGCAGCAATTCATGCAACCGCTTCAGCTTGTAGTGAGGCACCGACGCCATGATGTGGTGCGGCAGGTGATAGTCCATGCCGAACGGGAAAACCGCATACCGCATGATCGGTCCGACGAGGAACACACGCGTGTTCGTGTAGCGGCCGCGGTCGGCATTGCCGTGCTGCACCCACTGCCGCAGGATCATGAACAGCGGGAACGTCGTGAACAGCGCCAGCACCCACAGCAGCCCGAAGTACATCCACGCGTCGCCCCAACCGGCAAGCTGCACGGCCGACAGCGCCCCGTAGAGCAGCGCCAGATAGGTCACGCGATGAATGCCGATCATGCGCAGCGGAATGACTGGGGCGAGACGCGTGCGCGGATAGGCGTCGTCCGGCAGCATCCAAAGGATGCCGACCACCACTGCCCACATCAGCGGCAGAATGATCGCCACCGCGAGCGAATACCCCATCACGCTCAGCGGCACGATCACCAGCGGCGCCCCGACGGCGAACAGGATGCCGGCTCGCAGCGGGCGCACCGAACCAGGACGCTCGGGATCCGCATAAGGGTTGCTCGATCCGCCACCGAGCGATGAATACTTCGCCCGGACGATCGTGTAGCGGAACAGGTTCGGCAGCCACAGCTGCTTCAGCAGTGACCACAGCATCTCGACATGGGTGATCGGGAAATCCAGCCAGTGATCGCTGTCGTGCAGCTGGCTGATATCCGGATCGCGCAGCGGGTCGTTGACGAACTGGTGATGCGCCAGATGGTGCAGCCGGTAGTGATAGGTGGTCGTGAAGATCGGGAATGCCCCAAGCCAATCGGAAGCGAGCTCGTTCAGCTTGCGATTAGCGAACAGCACATAGTGCGTACCTTCGTGGATCGCGCCGCCGAACTGGTGCTGAGAGGCGCCGATGGCAAAGATCGCCGCAATCGTCGAGGGAATCGTCCACCACCACGAGATCTCTCCCGCGCGAGCCGATTCGATCACCCAAACCGCACCCGCGACTGACGCAGCGATCACCAGATAGATTCGCGCCAAGTGCCACCAGTTGGTGACATTGTCGCGCGCCTTCAGCGCTTTGATGTCTTCACTCGACTGCCGGCTCGGCCGCGCTAAATCGGGTTCGCCGTCAAGCCTACGTGCTGAAACACTTGCTGTCGCTCCATGAGCAGTCATGCGTGCGCTTCCAGGTCTTGAGTTTTCCGCGGCGCCGAATCCGTCCAACTTATTCTGGCAATCGATGAATCGCCCAGCCATTGCAAGTTGATTGCTCGGGCGACGTTGCAGCAGGGTTACGGCGGCACGTCGAATATCGGCCTTTTCGGGGACTGGAGCCGGGATCGCCGCATAAGTAAACCGATCTTTACGACGTCCGTCCTGCCCCTGCGGATACTTCCTTGCCAATCGACAGTGCCAACATCAGGGGGATCTCATGCGGATCAAGGCTCTAGCCGCCGAATTCATTGGGACTTACATGCTCGTGACATCGATTGTCGCGGCAGCGCTCTTCTCGTTCCCAATCGCAGGCATTGTCGGCGTTGGCGTATCGGTCGGCTTTGCCGTCATGGCCATGATCTTTGCCGTTGGCTACATCTCCGGAGGCCACTTCAACCCCGCGGTGACATTGGGCCTCGTGGCGGGCGGGCGCTTTGAGGCGAGTGAAGCGCCAGGCTACATCATCGCCCAGTGTCTCGGAGCCATCGCCGCCACCATTGTTCTTTTCGTGATCGCCTCCGGTAAGGTCGGCGGATTCGAGGTCGGCAACTTCGCCTCCAACATGTACGGCGGCGAGGCCGGCTACTCGATGCTATCGGCGTTCGTGGTCGAGGTGGTGCTCACTGGCCTCTTCGTTCTCGTGATCATGGGCGCAACATCCAAGCGCGCACCCGCCGGCTATGCCGCCATCGCTATCGGCTTCACACTCGGCGCCATCCACATCATGTCGATCCCGATCGACAACACGTCCGTGAATCCTGCACGCAGCCTCGCCACCGCTCTCATCGCAATGGGCGAGCCAATGGCCCAGCTCTGGCTCTTCTGGGTGGCACCGATCCTCGGCGGCGTAATCGGCGGCCTGTTCGGACGCTGGCTGATCGATGATCAGGACTAACTACTGGTAGTATTTACCTGAGGAAAAACCGCGGCTGGACGCCACATCTCGCGGTTTTTCTTGCCTTTTTGCAGAACATGTGTCAGCACACAAACGGCTCGAGCGCAGGGGACGCTATTTATTTAGATCCTTTCCGAGCCGTTTGCGCATTTCGCTTAGCCCCTTTAGGCAATCCAATCACCCCTGCGCTCCGTCATACCCGCTGCCGCCTTCGATGGCGTTGGCGCGGGCTCGCATGAACGCAGACGGAGACGATTACTTTTGGAAAATAAGACCTTCGCGGAGCTTGGGCTAAGCTCCAAGGTGCAGGCGGCCATTGCTGCTGCCGGCTACACGGCGCCCACACCGATCCAGGCGGCCGCTATACCGATCGCCGTGACCGGCCAGGACGTTCTCGGCATCGCCCAAACAGGCACCGGCAAGACGGCATCGTTCGTTCTGCCGATGATCACCCGCCTCGAAACGGGCCGCGCCAGAGCCCGAATGCCCCGCTCTCTCATCCTGGCCCCCACGCGTGAACTCGCCGCCCAGGTCGCCCAGAGCTTCGAAAAATACGGCGTCAATAACAAGCTCTCTCTGGCACTGCTGATCGGCGGTGTCTCGATGGACGATCAGGTCAAAAAGCTCGACCGCGGTGTCGACGTCCTGATCGCGACCCCCGGACGACTGCTCGACCACTTCCAGCGCGGCCGCGTCATGCTGATGGGTGTCGAGATCCTCGTGATCGACGAAGCCGACCGCATGCTGGACATGGGCTTCATCCCCGACATTGAGAAGATCTGCAAGCTTCTGCCGCCGCGCCGCCAGACGCTGTTCTTCTCGGCGACGATGCCGCCGGAAATCACCCGCCTCGTCAGCCAGTTCCTCACCAATCCAGAGCGCGTCGAGGTCGCCCCGCCGGCAACGACCGCCAAGACCATCACCCAGCGCTTCATCTACTGCCCCGATGCCGAGGACTGGGCCAAGCGCGAGACGCTGCGTGAGCTGATCCGCGAGACCAACGTCCGAAACGCAATCATCTTCTGCAATCGCAAGGTCGACGTGGCCATTCTCAACAAGTCGCTGATGAAGCACGGCTTCTCTGCCGGCGCGTTGCATGGCGACATGGACCAGAAGAGCCGCATGGAGACGCTCGACAAGTTCCGCGCGGGCGAGCTCAAGCTGCTGGCAGCAAGCGACGTTGCCGCTCGCGGTCTCGACATCCCTGACGTCAGCCACGTCTTCAACTTCGACCTGCCTTGGCAATCGGACGACTACGTGCACCGCATCGGCCGCACCGGTCGCGCCGGTAAGGAAGGCAATTCCACCTCGTTGGTCACCATCGACGATCTGAAGAACCTCAAAGACATCGAAAAGATGCTCGGCGAGCCGATGGTGTGGATCGGAGAGGGCCCGTCCGAGCAGGACTACGCTGAGTCCGGCAAGAAGAAGCGCCGCGGTCGCGGCGGTCGTGGCGGACGCGCCGGCAGCGGTCGCGGTGAACGCCAAGAAGCTTCCGGCCAGTCTCGCGGTGAAGGCTCTCGCGGTGAAGGCTCTCGCAGCGACGGCAAATCGCGCCAGGGTGACCGCCGCCGCGGTGGCCGCCCGAAGGGTGAGCAGCAGGGCGAGGTTCACGAGCGCCAGCCCGAGCAGCGCGCTGCCCAGCGCGAAGGAGCGGAGGCTCCGCGCGCGCCGCGTCGCGACGCCCAGCCCCGCCCCCAACGTCGTGCCGAGCCCCGTCATGCCGAGCCGCGTCATGCAGCGGCCGAAGCACCGGCGAATGCCCAGCGCAACACGCCGGCAGCGGAGCCCCGCGCTCAGCAGCAGCGTCAGCGGCCTGAACGTGCTCGCCAGCCGGAAGCGGCACAAGCACGTTCGCCCTCATCGTCAGGCTTCGCGGGCAACGTCCCAGCGTTTCTGCGCAACCCGGTGAAGCGCCCGGCGAAGGTCGCCAGCGAATAAGCGCCCACCCGAAAGACTTCGGACAAGAACAAAGCGGATGCGATTCAAATCGCATCCGCTTTTTTTGTTTGCGCCGCCGCTTGCCTGTTCAGGCCGCCGCCGACGGAGTTCCAGTGGAACGGTCACCAGCACCAACCATGCGCCGCAGCGTGTCGTCACGCATCACGTAGTGGTGCCACAGCGCGGCAAGCATGTGCACCCCCGCGAGCGCCATCAACGCGTAAGCGGCAAGCTCGTGAGCTTCCTCCAGGAAGTCCTCCGCTGCATGCGTCAACGGTAGCGGAGAAGGCATCGGCAGCACACCGAATGCCATCGGCACGATGGGCGTCTCCTGCACGCCAGCCAAGGCCCAGCCGAACAGCACTGCCGCCAGCGTGAGGGCATAGAGTCCCAGATGCACGAACCGCGCAGTCGACTGTTGCCACGGCGGTGTCCCGTGCGGCGCTGCAGGCGTCGAATTGAGCAGCGCCCAGGCGATGCGCACCACGAGGATGACAAGCAGCGTAATACCAAGCGATGCGTGAATTGCGTAATAGAACGGACGGTCGACGCGCGCCGGCACTTCTCCCATCCAAAGGCCGAGCCCGAACGTCGCGACAATCAAAGCCGCAACGACCCAATGCATGGTGATGGCAGGCCAGCCCCACGCACTTTGCGAATTCCTGATCATTTGATCCTCCAGCTGTCCCGCCCGTACTGTCTCGCACATGGCGGCTGACGGCAGCATGACGACCGGAGCTGATGCAGATCAGAACGAGCTGCCCGGCTGCTCCAGGAACGCGATCTCTTCCGGCGTAGACTCCCGCCCCAGGATCGCATTGCGATGCGGGAAACGGCCGAAGCGGGCAATCACATCGCGATGCGCTTCCGCGTACCGCGTGAACTCGTCGTCTTCGACCGTGCTGATGAGCTCCACCGACCGCAGTTGATCGGGCAGCGCCTCGCTGTGCTCGAACGGCAAATAGAGAAACACGCGGTGCTCAAGGGGGAAGATGCGCACGTCAACGCCCACTGCGATGGCGAGCCGAGCGATCCCCCGCGCCAGCTCGTCATACGCGAATGCGCGCGGCGTGCCGCGATAGACGTTGCGTGTGAACTGGTCGAGCACGATGACGCTGGCGAGTGCGTGCTGCGGTGTCGATATGGCCTCCTCGACCGGGCGCACGTTGATCTCATCGATCAGAGGCGCGAACCGCGTCTTGATCGCCTCGTCGATGGCATCGTCCTTCGCGAACCACGACTTGCGCCCCAGTTCGTCGAACCAGAACGTCAGGACATCGCGCACCCAGGCGGGATCTGTCGATGGCGCGGTCATGATGTCTTTCCCCTCTTCTTGCCCTTTCGCGGCGTCTTCGCTGACGCACGCTTTGCAACGTCTAATGCCTGCTGCGCCCACGCATGCATCTCGTCTGCGTCATCCAGCAGACGCTCCGGGGATCTCCAATAGGACAGATCAACCGCCCGGCCATTGCGCTGATACGAAAACGGCGCGAGCCCTTCGGCTTCGAAGTCACCTCGCGTCGTATCGTCGGCCTTGAGATACAGCACGTCGTCGATCACGATGCCGAACATCAGTCCGTCGGCGAACAAGCCTGCGCCGCCGAACATGCGCCGCACGCCGAGCGGCCCGATGTCCGTGAGCAATTCTCTCAAAAGCTCAATGAAGCCCTCGCTCGCGCCCATCGCAGACGCCGGCCGGTCATTCGGCCGAGGTGCCGGCTCCCTCGCCGGCAGGCACCAGATTGACACTCTCACCGCACCCGCACGCTGAGCGCTGGTTGGGATTGTTGAACACGAACTGGCTCGCCAGCTTGTCGGTCTTGTAGTCCATCTCGGTGCCGAGCAGATAGATGATGGCCGAAGGCTCGATCAGCAGCACCGCACCGTCCTGCTCAACCACCTCGTCGTGCGCGCCTTTTTCCTCGGCGACGGTCATCGTGTATTCCATGCCCGCGCAACCGCCCTTCTTCACGCCGATCTTGAGACCTAGCGCATTGGGATTGCCAGCCATCAGCGCATTGACGCGGCTGACGGCAGCCGGCGTCATCGTCATCACTTTCGGCATCATGCGCAGCGTGGGCATTTCGGTCCGTCCTGATTTGCGTCAGTCCAAGATATAGTCAGCCTTAGGCGTTTGCAAAACCCGCTGTGTTTTTGAATTAGAACATGTTGAGGGCGAGCCGCGCCTCA
Organism: Hyphomicrobium sp. 1Nfss2.1; assembly: GCF_965243865.1. Taxonomy (GTDB): domain Bacteria; phylum Pseudomonadota; class Alphaproteobacteria; order Rhizobiales; family Hyphomicrobiaceae; genus Hyphomicrobium_A. The sequence goes on from NZ_OZ251603.1 coordinate 1,301,488, forward strand.
TCCGACATCCGGCTCATGTCCCACGGCGGATCGAACGTCATGGTCACTGTCGTGACTTTGACGCCTGGAATGGCGTTCACTGCGTTTTCCACCCACTTCGGCATCTCGCCGGCCACCGGGCAGCCTGGAGCCGTCAGCGTCATCGCAATGGCAACGTTCCGGTCGTCGTCGACGTCCACGGAATAGATCAGCCCCAACTCGTAGATGTCCGCCGGAATCTCCGGATCGTAGACGGTCTTCAACGCCGCCACGATATCGCGCAGGAACGGATCCTCTGTATCGGGCGTCGGCAGCATCGCAGCAGGCGCTGCGCCAGCCTCTGCTTCACGTGCCTGTGTCGCCGCAGGCTTATCGAAGCTGGTAGCAGGAGCCGCTTCGCTCTCGATCGGTTTGCCATCCATGTCGATATCCCTACGCAAACAGCTCGTGCGCGCGCTTCAGCGCATCGACGAGCGCGTCTACTTCTTCCTTTGTGTTGTACATCGCAAACGAGGCCCGGCAGACCGCGTTCACACCCAGCCGCTCCATCAGTGGCTGCGCGCAGTGGTGCCCCGCGCGCACGGCAACGCCTGAGCGATCGATGATGGTCGCAATGTCGTGCGGGTGCAAACCGTCCATTGTGAACGAAACGATGCCCCCCTTGCCCGGCGCATGACCATAGGTCTTGAGCCATGGCAGCTCTGCCAGCTGCGCATGCGCATAGGTCCGCAGCTCGCCCTCGTGTCGGGCGATCTTGTCCCGGCCGACCTGCATCATGTAGTTGAGCGCCGCACCGAGCCCGATAGCCTCGACAATCGGCGGCGTACCCGCCTCGAACTTGTGGGGCGCGGTGCCATACGTGATCCGGTCGACCGCGACGTGCTCGATCATGCCGCCGCCGCCCTGATAAGGCCGCATAGCATTGAGCAGCGCAGCCTTCGCGTAAAGTACCCCGATCCCACTCGGCCCATAGGTTTTGTGACCGGTGAAGACATAGAAATCGGCGTCGAGATCGCGCACGTCCACCGCCAGATGCACCGCCGCCTGGCTCCCGTCGATCAGCACGGGAATACCGCGCGCGTGTGCCATCCGAATGATCTCCCGCACCGGCACCAGCGTGCCCGTCACGTTCGACATATGCGTGATGGCGACGAGCTTGGTGCGCGGTGTAAGAAGGCGCTCGAACTCATCCAGAATAAGCTCGCCGTTGTCGGCAATCGGCGCCCACTTCAGCACCGCCCCTTTGCGCTCGCGCAGGAAGTGCCAGGGCACGATGTTGGAATGATGCTCCATGATCGACAGGACGATCTCGTCGCCCTCGCCAATGTTGGCACCAAGCGACGACGCAACGAGGTTGATCGCCTCGGTCGCGTTCTTCGTGAAAATGATCTCATCGACGCTTCCCGCATTGAGGAACCGCCTCACGATCTCCCGCGCATCCTCGAAGTGTTGCGTCGCCGTGTTCGACAGGTAATGCAGCCCGCGATGCACGTTCGCGTATTCGAACCGCATCGTGTGATCCATCGCATCGATCACCGGGCGCGGCTTCTGTGCCGAGGCCGCGTTGTCGAGATAGACGAGCGGCTTGCCGTGAATCTCGCGAAACAGGATCGGAAAGTCGGCGCGGATGCTCGCGACGTCATAAGGGCGTTCGCCACCCTCAGCCGTCGCAGCCTTCACAGCGCCAACCTGCTTTTCCATTTCGCGAACTTCCGATGTCATGCCGCGCGCTCCTTGTGGTCAGCCTTGCGCAGCCAGCTACGGGCCATCGCTTCCAAAGCTTCACGCAGCCCTTCGTGTCTGACCTTCTCGATCGCTTCGCCAATAAACGATTCGATCATCAAAGCGCGCGCTTCCGCCTCCGGAATACCGCGTGAGCGACAATAGAAGATTAGGTCCTCGTCGAGGTCAGCGCTCGTCGAACCATGGCCGCACACGACATCATCTGCGTAGATCTCGAGCTCGGGCTTGGAGTCGAACTCGCAGTCAGGCGACAGCATCAGCACCTGCGCCATCTGCTTGCCGTCCGTCTTCTGCGCGTCCGGCCGTACGATGACCTTGCCTTGGAACACCCCGCGCGCGTGATCTTCGAGAACACCCTTGAACAGCTCGCGGCTTATGCACTGAGGCACCGCATGATCGACGATCAGCGTCGTATCGATGTGCTCACCCTCTCGTGCCAAGAAAGCTCCAGACAGATCGATTTTGGCGCCGTCGCCAGCGAACGTCACACCCACTTGATTGCGGGCCAAGCCAGTTCCGGCGGTGAAATGGAAGCCGTTGTAGTCGGCATCCGGCCCCAGCTCCGTCAGCCAGTTGGCGAGATGCACACCACCGCCGGTTTCGAGCGTGCACTTGACGTGCTCCAGGCGGGCTCCTTTGCCCACCACAACCTTGGTAGCAGTGTTGATCTGGAAATCCTGCGCGGCCTTGGGCAGCGTCGCGTACGCCTCGATGACGCTCGCCACCGCACCTTCGCCAACCCGCACGACGTTGCGCGTCGCCACGAATACCGGGTCCGCAGACGCCCGCACGAACACGAGCAGCACCGGCTTCTCCAGCGACGCCAACGGCGTGATATCGACAACGGCACCGTCGGCCGCATAGGCCGTATTGAGCGCGATCACCGCATCGTCGTCGCGGCCGCTGGCATCGAGCAACTCGGCAGCGCTCGTGTCGCTGTCGAGCAGCGTCGCCAGCGAGGCCACGCTTACCTCGCCATCCGCCACCAGGTCGGACAGGTCCGGCGCATACTGGCCATCGACGAACACCACGCGGCGCGCCTCGACGGCTGCGAGCGGGCCAAGCGCTGCATTCACATCCGCTGGCGTCAGCGTGGGTGCCTTCTTCGCCGCAGGCAGCACTTCCTTCAGCACATTGCGCAGATCGGTGTACTTCCACGCCTCGACGCGGCGATGCGGCAGCCCGAGCGCCCCGAAGCGCCCGATCGCATCGAGCCGCAGCTTGCGGATGTCAGCCGACCCAGGCAGCTTGGCAGCGGCCGCCGAAAAAGCCTCCGACAGCGCTTGCTCTGCTTTGGTCTTCAATACGGCTACGTTCATTTAAGCCGCCTTTGCCTGATATTCGGCGTAGCCCGACTTCTCCAGCTCCTTGGCCAGAGAGGCATCCCCCGACTTGCGGATCCGACCGTCGACCATCACGTGCACGCGGTCGGGCACGATGTGATCCAGCAGCCGCTGATAGTGCGTGATGACCAGCATCGCGCGATCAGGCGATCGCATTGCATTGACGCCGTCAGAGACGACGCGCAGCGCATCGATGTCGAGACCCGAATCCGTTTCATCGAGCACGCACAGCGTCGGCTCCAGCGCTTCCATCTGCAGGATTTCCGCGCGCTTCTTCTCGCCGCCCGAGAACCCGACGTTCACCGGACGCTTCAGCATGTCCATGTCGATCTTCAGCCGCGCAGCCTTCTCCTTCACAAACTTCAGGAACTCCGGCGTCGACATCTCGGGTTCGCCGCGCGCCTTGCGCACCGCGTTGACCGCAGTCCGAAGGAACGTCAGGCCGGCTACGCCGGGGATTTCCATCGGATACTGGAAGGCGAGGAACACGCCCTTCGCCGCGCGCTCTTCCGGCTCCATCTCGAGGATGCTCTCGCCGTTCCACAGGATGTCGCCCGACGTCACCTCATACCCGTCGCGCCCCGCCAGCACATACGCGAGCGTCGACTTGCCCGATCCATTCGGGCCCATGATCGCGTGCACCTCACCTTTCGGAATGGTGAGCGTCAGCCCCTTCAGGATCTCACGATCCTCGTCGGCGAGCTTCACGTGCAGGTCTTTGATCTCAAGCATCGTCCCACTTCCTCATTCACCGAGCGCCGAACTCGGGCGTGTCGTTCTCAATCTGTCATCCTGGGGCTCGTCCCCGGGATTAAACAACTCTCAGACGGCTAGCCGACCGAGCCTTCCAGCGAGATGCCGATCAGCTTCTGCGTCTCGGCCATGAACTCCATCGGCAGCTGCTGCAGCACGTCGCGGACGAAGCCGTTCACCACCAGCGCCACCGCTTCCTCTTCCGAAAGCCCGCGCTGGCGGCAATAGAACAGCGTGTCGTCGGAAATCTTCGACGTCGTCGCCTCGTGCTCGAAGTGCGCCGAATTGTTCTTCGCCTCGATGTAGGGAACCGTGTGCGCACCGCACTTGTCGCCGATCAGCAGCGAGTCGCAATTGGTGAAGTTGCGCGCGCCAGTCGCCTTGCGATGCGCCGACACGAGCCCGCGATACGTGTTCTGCGAGTGCCCGGCCGCAATGCCCTTCGAGATGATCCGGCTCGATGAATTCTTGCCGAGGTGGATCATCTTCGTGCCGCTGTCGACCTGCTGCCAGCCGTTGGACACCGCGATCGAGTAGAACTCCCCGCGCGAGTTGTCTCCGCGCAGGATGCAGCTCGGATACTTCCACGTAATCGCAGAGCCCGTTTCCACCTGCGTCCACGAGATCTTCGAGTTGTGACCGCGGCAGTCGCCCCGCTTCGTCACGAAGTTATAGATGCCGCCCTTGCCATCCTTGTCGCCCGGATACCAGTTCTGCACCGTCGAGTACTTGATCTCGGCGTCGTCGAGCGCGATCAGCTCGACCACTGCCGCATGCAGCTGGTGCTCGTCGCGCATCGGCGCCGTGCAGCCTTCGAGGTACGAAACGTAGGCGCCCTTGTCGGCGATGATGAGCGTGCGCTCGAACTGGCCGGTCTGCTTCTCGTTGATGCGGAAATAGGTCGACAGCTCCATCGGGCAGCGTACCCCTTCCGGCACGTAGACGAACGAGCCATCGGAAAACACAGCCGCGTTCAGCGCCGCATAGTAGTTGTCACCCTGGGGCACGACCGAGCCGAGATACTTCTTGATCAGCTCGGGATGCTCGCGCACCGCCTCGGAGATCGAGCAGAAGATCACGCCGGCCTTCCTCAGCTCGTCCTTGAAGGTCGTCACCACCGAAACGGAATCGAACACCGCATCGACCGCGACGCGCGATTCCTTGACGCCCGCCAGCAGCTCCTGCTCCCTGAGCGGAATACCGAGCTTCTCGTACGTGGCAAGCAGCTCCGGATCGACTTCCGAAAGATCCTTAGGCCCTTCCGTCGATTTGGGAGCGGAGTAGTAATAGAGATCCTGGAAGTCGATTTTCGGATACGTCACGTTCGCCCACGTCGGCTCGATCATGTTGACCCAGCGCCGATAGGCTTCGAGCCGCCAATCCAGCATCCACTGCGGCTCGCCCTTCTTCTCGGATATGAAGCGGACGATGTCCTCGGAAAGACCCTTCGGCGCCTTGACCGTGTCGATCTTCGTTTCGAAGCCGTACTTGTACTGATCGACGTCGATCTTGCGGACTTGTTCGACCGTCTCTTGAACCGCTGCCATAACTACCCTTTCAACGTCTCAAACTGTCCAAGCCTCAGGCCGCGAGCGCCGCGCCGCCTGCAACTTTTTGCCAAGCCGCCAAGAAGGCGGCGATATCTGTTTCGCTCGTCTCTGCACCGAGACTGACGCGCACCGCCGAACGGGCAACGCTCTCGGGCAATCCCATCGCGGTGATCACGGTGTTGGCGCCGACCTTGCCGGACGTGCATGCCGCGCCAGCACTGATCGCAACGCCTTCCATGTCCATACGGATAACGAGCGTTTCGGCCTGTTTGCCCGGCACAGCGATGCAAGACGTATTGCCGATGCGCGGTGCATTCCGCCCGATGATCACGGCATCCGGTGTCAGCGACATAACGCTGGCTTCGAGCTGATCGCGCAGAGCGCTGGCGCGCTTCATCGCCTCGACATCGCGCGCAACCTCGGCGGCCGCCGCGCCAAACCCCGCGATCCCAACGACGTTCTCGGTACCACCGCGCCGGCGGCGCTCCTGCCCGCCGCCTTTGACGAGCGCCGGCAGGTTGACGCCATCTCGAATGACGAGCGCGCCCACACCGCGCGGACCGCCGAGCTTGTGCGCCGAGATCGTCAGCGTGTCGGCACCCAGCGAAGCAAAGTCCACCGGCAGACGCCCTACGCCCTGCACGGCATCGACGTGCAGCGCGACACCGAGTGACCGCGCCAGGTCGGCAGCTTCCGCGACCGGCTGAATGACGCCCGTTTCGTTGTTCACCATCATCACGCTCAGCAGCGCGCGCGCACCGCCCTGCGCCGCATGCGACAGCGCTTCCTGCACTGAGCCCAGATCGACGACACCATCCTGGCTCGCCGACAGCGCAATCACCTTGGCGCCGCACGCACGTGCCGGTGCCAGTAGGGAATCGTGCTCGATCGCGGAAACGCAGATCGCCTTCCAACCCGCATCCATCACCGCGTTGTTGGCTTCCGTTGCTCCGCTGGTAAAAACGACTTCGCTCGGCTTGGCGCCGACAAGCGCGGCCACCTGCTCGCGCGCCTTCTCGACGATCGCGCGCGCTCGGCGCCCTTCCGCGTGCACTGACGAGGGATTGCCCGTCACGTCCATCGCGGCAACCATCGCCGCACGCGCGCTATCGCGCAGCGGTGCCGATGCGTTGTTGTCGAGATAGGTCCGCGTCGCGTCCGTCATCGAGCTGCAAACTCCGGCTGACGATGCGGCTGCGCCTCCACCTGCGGCGTCTCGACCGGCTTCGGTGCAACCGGGAAACCGTCGATCACGTCCTGCAGAGAAACGTTGGCGAGAAAGCTGGCGATATGATTGCCCAACGCGTGCCAGAGGCCGTGCGTCAGACAACGCCGGTCCCCAAGACAGCCGTTGTCGGCGTCGAGGCAGCGCGTCAGCCGCGTCTCCTCTTCCATGGCCTTCATGATCTCGTCGATGTGGATGTCGGCTGCGGGACGCGCCAGCGAGTAGCCACCGGAGCGACCGCGCGCGCTGTCAACGAGACCGGCGCGGCGTAAGCGCAGAAAGATCTGTTCAAGATAGGCGAGCGAGAGTCCCTGCCGCTCGGCAATCGCGGACAGCGGCACGGCGGATTCGCCGTACTTGGCGAGATCGGCCATCGCCATGACCGCGTAACGGGCTTTGGTATTCAACTCCACGCCACTTCCTCCGCGACCCCAGCACCTTCAAAGACGCTGGCATTAACCGGGCGCTTTCTCTTGCAATCGGCACGGGGCCGTGTGCTAAGAAGCGCCTCCACCGGAAAGCGAGACTGACCGACGTCAGCGCCCGCTTTTTCGAACAGTTCTAAAGACTGTAGGAATATGTAAATTCCGAGCCCACAAGTCAAGGATTGGCTACGCCCAATTCTTCGGCCTGTCTAAGGGCTCTGCCTCGCCCCGTGTTGGCGGTCGAACCGCAGCCCCTCAACAGTTGGAATTTCGATGCCCGAGCTGATCATCAATGGGCCTGCCGGCCGTTTGGAAGCCCGCTATCATCATGAGCCGGCCGGAGACAGCCCGATTGCCCTGATCCTGCACCCGCACCCCCAGTTCGGCGGGACGATGAACAATCAGGTCGTCTACACGCTCTATCACACGTTCGTTGAACGCGGTTTTTCGGTCCTGCGCTTCAATTTCCGCGGCGTCGGCCGCAGCCAGGGCGTCTGGGACGGTGGCCCGGGAGAACTCTCCGACGCGGCCTCGGCCCTCGACTGGCTGCAGATCGTCAAGCCCGACGCCAAGAGCTGCTGGATCGCCGGCGTCTCGTTCGGCACCTGGATCGCCATGCAGCTGCTGATGCGCCGCCCCGAGGTGGAAGGCTTCATCTGCGTCGCCCCCCCTTCAAATCTTTATGATTTCTCGTTCCTTGCGCCCTGCCCGGCCTCCGGCCTGATGATCAACGGCGACAAGGACCGCGTCGTGCCCTCCAATTCGGTTGGCGATCTTTCCCAGCGCCTGAAGACCCAGCGCGGCATCAAGATCACCCACCAGGTCGTCCCCGGTGCCAACCACTTCTTCCAGGACAAGCTCGATGAGCTGAAAGACGCCGTCGGCACCTACGTCGATGCCCGCATGGAGCAGGCCGAGATCGACCGCGCCCAGGAGAAGGAGCGCGAGCGCGAGAAGGAGCGCGAGCGTCAGCGTCAACGTGAGCTCGAGCGCCAGGAAGAGTCCACCGGAGGAGGCGATGACGATGGCGAGGGGGACGCCGAGTAAGGGTTCAGCCCCGTGCTGAAGCTGATCGCGCTTTGGGGCGCAGGGCTGCTGCTGAGCGCCATCGCCGCGCTTGCCGTCGCCTATTGGTATTCGCTGAGCCTGCCGGGCGAGAGCTTTACCGGCCCTCCCCCGCCGCTCACCGACGAGGAGCACCACCTCGCGCAGCGTTTGCGCCGCCACGTCACCGCGATCGCCAGCGAACCGCACAACATCGTCCACTACGACGCACTCGAAAAATCGGCCGTCTACATCGAGGCCGAGTTGAGGGCGCTCGGCTACGAGCCGGTGTCGCAGGCCTACGACGTCGACGGCAAGAGCGTGCGCAACATCTCCGTGGAGATCGCGCCCCAAGATGCCGGCCCAGCAACGCCGAGCCTTGTCGTCGGAGCGCACTATGATTCCTACGGCAACGCTCCCGGCGCCAACGACAACGGCAGCGGTTCCGCCGCCGTCATCGAGCTTGCGCGCCTGCTGAAAGACATGCCGCTCAAGGATAAGCGCCTGCGGCTTGTGCTCTTCGTCAACGAAGAGCCTCCCTACGACCGCACGCCCGACATGGGCAGCTATCGCTTCGCCAAGCAGTTGAAGGACAACGGCGAGAAACTGATCGGCATGGTCTCTCTCGAAACCATCGGCGCTTTCTCCGACCAGCCGGGGACACAGAAGTATCCGCCCCCATTCGATCTCATCTTTCCCGACGTCGCCAACTTCGTCGCCCTGGTCGCACTACCCGGCGGGCGCTCGTTCCTGCACGAATTCGTCGCCAGCTTCCGCGGCCACACAAAAATCCCGACCATCGGCGGCACGGCCCCCGATTTCATCGACGGCATCGGCTGGTCCGACCACTGGGCGTTTTACATGTTCGGCTATCCGGCGATCATGATCACGGACACAGCGCTATTCCGCTATCCCGAATATCACACGCCGTCCGACACGCCCGACAAGGTCGACTACGACAAGCTCGCCCACATCACCCAGGGCGTCGCCGCCACTGTGCGCGATCTTCTGCAGTAGTCGCGGACAACCTCACCGCGCCGGGCAGACGACGCCGCCGCTCATCGGCTCGGGAACGCCAGTCGTCTCCGGGAACGTGATCGGCAGGTTTTCAGCCGCACGCACCGCGAGATACGCCCACGCTTCGGCCTCGATGAAATCGCCACTGAAACCGAGCGCCTCCGCCGGGACCACGGCATTGGGCACATTGGCGGCAATCATGCCCATCAGTGTCTTGTTCTTGCGTCCGCCCCCGCACACGATCCATAGCCGCGGCTCCTCCGGCATGTGCTCGCGCGCCTTGCCGATGGTGGCGGCCGTAAACGCCGTCAGCGTGGCCGCACCATTTTCCAGCGACAAGCCCGCGACCGGCGCCGACGAGAAGTCATTGCGATCCAGCGACTTCGGCGGCGGCTTCCCGAGATAGGCATTGGTTAGCAGCTCCTGCAGCGCGTCCTCATCCGACTTCCCCCGCGCCGCCAGCGCACCGCCCGCATCGTGCGGCTCTCCCGTGCGCGCCAGCACCCAATCATCGATCAGAGCGTTGCCCGGCCCCGTGTCGAACGCCAGCATGCGGCCGCCGCGTCCGACCCACGTGACGTTGCCCACGCCGCCAACGTTCACGAATGCAACGGGTAGCTCCGGCAACGTCGCCGCCAGCGCGCGGTGATAGACCGGCACCAACGGTGCACCCTGCCCGCCCGCCGCAACATCGGCCGCGCGCAAGTCGTACACGACATCGACGCCCATACGTTGTGCCAGCATCTGGCCATCGCCCAGCTGCACCGTCAGCTTGCGCGGCGCATCGTGCAGCACCGTCTGCCCGTGATACCCGATGAGGTCCACCTGAGCCTTTTCGATGCCGTTTGCCCGCAGAAACCGCTCGACCGCCTCGGCGTTGAGCTCTGTCAGTTCGCGCTCGAGTGCCGCCAGGCAGCCGGGCCGTGCATCCCGCGCCGTAATGCCCTTGGCCTCGATGAGCGCCGCCCTGAGCTTCACCTTTGCCTCTGCCGGGTATGGGTAGCTGGCCGCCGGCCCATGCCGTAGCGCGCGATCCCCGTCCGTATCCAGCAGCGCCACATCGATGCCGTCCATCGACGTGCCACTCATCAGCCCTACTGCGCGCCGCAGCTTGCTCATCTGCCTCTTCCCGTGCATGTTCCGCCCCGCCGCCGCAGCGAAGCGGCAGACTGTGATAGCGAAGCGATGACCGATCTAAAATCCGACTTTCTGAAGATTCTTACCGAGCGCGGCTACGTTCACCAGTGCTCGGACCTCAGCGCCCTAGATGATCTGGCCGCCAAGCGCGAGATTATCGCTTACGTCGGATATGACTGCACCGCGCCCTCGCTCCACGTCGGCCATCTGCTCTCTATCATGATGCTGCACTGGCTGCAGGAGACAGGCAACAAGCCCATTGCACTCATGGGCGGTGGAACCACCCGCGTCGGCGACCCCTCGGGCCGCGATGAGACGCGCAAGCTGCTGACCTACGACCAGATCGACGCCAACAAAGAGCAGATCAAGACCACGTTCGCCAAGTTCCTCCGCTTCGGCGACGGCAAAACCGACGCCGCGATGGTCGACAACGCCGAATGGCTGACCCGGCTCAACTACATCGAGATGCTGCGCGACGTCGGCCGTCACTTCTCGATCAACCGCATGTTGACGATGGACTCGGTGAAGCTCCGCCTCGACCGCGAGCAGGAGCTGTCGTTCATCGAGTTCAACTACATGATCCTTCAGTCCTACGACTACGTCGAACTAGCCCGCCGCTACGGCTGCAACCTGCAAATGGGCGGCTCCGATCAGTGGGGCAACATCGTCAACGGCATCGACCTCGGCCGCCGCATGGGCACGCATCAGCTCTACGCGCTGACGTGCCCGCTACTCACCACCTCGTCCGGCGCCAAGATGGGCAAGACCGCCGCCGGCGCCGTGTGGCTCAACGAGGCCCAGCTCTCGGCCTATGACTACTGGCAGTTCTGGCGAAACACCGAGGACGCCGACGTCGAGCGCTTCCTGAAACTCTTCACCACCCTTCCGATGAGCGAGATCGCCAAACTGGCGGCGCTTCAGGGTGCGGAGATCAACGAGGCGAAAAAGACTCTCGCCACCGAGGCGACAGCCCTGATGCATGGCCGCCACAAAGCCGAAGCCGCGGCCGACACCGCGCGCAAGACGTTTGAGCAAGGCACCACCGCCGAAGGCCTGCCCACTGTCGAGATCAGCAAGGGCGAATTCGCTGCCGGCCTCGGCGTGCTGTCTGCGTTCGTGCAGGCGGGCCTCGTCAAATCGAACGGCGAAGCGCGCCGGCAGATTCAGGGCGGCGGCCTCAAGGTCAACGATCAACCCGTCTCCGACGAGAAGGCGCACCTGAGCCTCGACGACGCCACCGCTGACGGCGCCATCAAGCTCTCACTCGGCAAAAAGAAGCACGTGCTGCTGAAGCCCGTCTGAGGCACACCGGTCCGGCCCCAAGAGACGTCTACGGGCGACCGCCGTATCGCGGCGGTCGACGGCCGTTCAGCTCAGCGTTTCTTCGTCGGCGGGGACACGGTCTGCGACGACCATCCATCGATCGTCTCGTTGCCGATGACCGTTCCGGGCGCCGCAGTCTGTCCCTCATCGCCCGGCTTGCCGATGGTCGACGACGCGCGCACACCCGAAGTCGTGTTATCGCCGAGACCATCGTCGCGGCGCTGCACCTTCGGATCGAACGGCGTCATCTGGAAGATGTCGCGGAAGATGCCCGGTGCCAGCATCGAGAACGGATTGACGATGACCTCCGGCCGATCCATCGAGCCCTGGATGGCGAACGTAATCCCTGAAATGCCTTCGCACTTCGGCCCGGTGATGATCTGCCCGAACAGCGGGATTTCACACAGCGCGCTGTTCAGCCCTTGCAGCGGAACGTACGTACCGCCCAAATTAACCTGGCGCATTTTGTAATCGACTTTGCCGCGGATCGACGCGCCCAGCATCGGTCCGCGCAGTTGCGAGTCGCTCATCACGAACTGACCGTAGCCGACTGAGAAGGGCACCTTCATCAGCGTGAAGTCGAACACTTCGCGCGTTACGCGCTTCGCGCGCCGGCCCGACCCGCCGTCGATCGCCGGCCTTCCGTCATCCGCCCCGGAGAACACCTCCGACACGACAGGGTCGCCGAGAATACGGAATTGCTCAACCCAGAGGATGCCGGTCTTCTCCGCCGCGCCCTTACCTTCCATGTTGACTTCGAGGCGTACGCGGCCGCCTTGGATGTTTGGATAGAAGTCTATCAGCTTGAGCGCCTGACCGGCGTCGGTAGAATCCGCGTACAGCTTCCGCGGCTGGCCGGGATCCTGGCGCATTACCACCGCAAGCGGCTGCCCGCCATCGAGCGTGGAGCGCGCATCGAGCGCCACCAGTTTTTCGCCCCGCTTCGACAGCTTCACCTTCACGTTGCGCAGCGACACCTCGTGATGTCCGATCACGGTGCCGATCTCTGCGTCGACGTCCATTCCCTCGCGCGGGTCTTTGGGCTTTGGAGCATTTTCGGTAAGCTGACCCAGCGAGAACAGCGACTTGAAGAAGTTGCGCCCGTCGAACGTCGGGCCGCGCACCTTCACCTTCCAGATATCGTTCGAGTTGAGCGTACCCTCGACTTCCATGCGCGTTACGACGTTGAGCGAGAAGTCCGGGAAGTGAAACTCGCGCAGCCGGTTGTCCGCACCGATCGCCAGCCAGCCCTCGATGGCGATATCGTCCCCCGCCACTTTGAAGTTCTGCAGCTCGGTCCTGTGAGTCTTTCCGCGCACGATATCGCATTGCAAGTTCGCCGGACGCCCGGGCGGCTTGCGCCACGCAACACCCTCCAGCAGGAGATCAGCGCTGGTCAGGTCGCCGTGCAACTGGATCAGCTGCTCGCCGCTCGCGTCATGGCCTATCGTCACCTCGATAGGCACCACGCCCTGCACGATGCTGTTGATGTCGAGGCCAAGCTGATTGCGATCCGTGTTGTCGAGCGTCGCGCTCAGGCGCAGCGGTGGCTGTTTATCGGCAGGCGCGTCGAAGATGCGCTGCCATCCCAGCTTCGCCAGCACACCGTTGATCAGCATCTGCCCGTTCGCACCGGCAGCCTTCTCGCTGATGTCGAAATCAATGCTCGCGCTTTGCACCTGATAGCTGTCGGCGATCTTCTTCACGCGGCCGTCGAAGAGACGCCCCTTGCCGTCGATCTTCACCGAGCCGTCTGGCAGGTCCGCCAGCAGCGGCAGGTTGATCTTGAATTGCGCTTCGAATTTTCCGTCTATGCCATCGCGCGGCAGCCCGGTCTCTTCCAGGAACGCCGGACGCGAATGACCGATGAGGTCGAGCACGTTTCCAACGTTCGTTTGGGAGGCAAAGACCACCTCACCCGTCGGCACTTCACTCATGATATCGACAGCGGTGAAGCGGCCGTCCGAAAGCGGCAGCTGCCGGTCCGGAGCCAGCACCATTCCGGCCTCCGGGATCGTCACCTCCAGAGAATCGTTCTCGATCCGCGCCGTCACGTGGTTTGAAACGACAGGCGGCAGTTCGTCAATGACGCGCAGCTCGACATCAGCGACATCCATCAGAAACGACAACTGATGCTCTCGCGTGCCGACGCTTGCCTCCGGCGCCATCTGCGCACCGCTGACGAAGCGGAACTTGGCGCCCTGAACGGACGCACGATCCACCCGCTCACCGATCCACTCGCGCGCACCCGGCGCGACCGCCTTCGGCCAGAGCGCCTTCAGCGTGTTGAGAGCCATCGGCCCGATCGTGCCTTCAAGCCGCGTGCTCGTCGGTTCCGCACCTGCAACGAGGCTGCCCGACATGCTGATCACCGCGCCGCCCGCACGCAGCACGAATTCGTCGAGCTCCACCGCTCCCCTGTGCGGCTCAATTTTGCCGCTCGCACGCCATTCCTCTAGCGCCACCGGCGCGACCTTGAATTCCTCGGCTGCAAACGAGCCGTCCTTGGCGCGAAGTTGATACGCCCACGAAGGATGCTCGGCGTTTGGATCATCGGCCTGCGCCACACCAGAAATCGTCACGCGGCTTCCGCGCCAGCTCAGCGTGGATGGTGAGAGCATGACTTTCTCGGCCGCCCCGTCATAGGCGAGCTTGATCGAACCTCCATCGACTTCCAGCGGCGCTTCGGGCAACGCCGGCAACTTTATGCTTCCGTGGCCAAGCGACAATGCCAGCGCCGCCGAACGAACATCACCGTCACTCGTCAATTCAAGGGTTGCCTCGCCGTCGACGGGCAGATCCAGCGCCTGCAGCAAACTGAGTTCCGGCACGGTGCCCGCGATACTGCGCGGCACCAGGCCATTCACCGACGTCTTGAGATTGAGCGTACGGCTCCGCTCCGATTCATCGGTCTCGAACTTCAATTCCCACGGCTTGCCACCTGCGGCTACGACCATGGCCCGGCCGGTGATGATGCTCCTCGTGCGCCCATGCATCAACCCGATGTTCAGCGACGGCACGCGCCATTCTGTATTGCGCCCGGCGTAGTCGAGCATCAGCGTCGCGTTGCGCAGTCCGAACTCGCGCAAGTAAGAAGTGGCATCGAGACGCTGTCGCGCGCGTGACGACATATCCGTCAGCACACGGGCAAGATCGATGCGCTTCAGCGGTCCCATCGCCTCCGCGGCCGGAGCAGATGACGCCGAACGCGCCACGGGCACCGGCGCCGGCGTCGCGAACGGGCCGCTAGAAGGCTCGCGTTCGTCGCCGGTCGCGTCGCGCGGCACCGGCTTTGAAAAGCTCAGCGCCAGCCCTCCCTTCTCCGAATAGAAAAGAAATAGCCGCGGCTCGATCAGCTCAATGCGCGCCGGGACTACGCGCATCGACCACAGCGCTGGCGTCGAAATCTCGACTGCGGCAAACGGCGCTGAAGCAACGACATCGCCATCGACCTCGTGCACACGCACATTGCTGAGACGGAATTCCAGCCCGCCGGTTTCCGACAGCGATACGACGGCATCGTCGATGCGCACGGTATTGCCGCCGAGTTCAGCGTTGATGCCCCTCTCGATCGGCTCGACTAGAAATTCGAGCGAGACAGGGCCATGAAGCAACCGCACGTATCCCAGTCCGGCCACGAGCAGAGCCAGGATTAGAAACGGCGCAAGAATGAACACCGATCGACCGACGCCGTGCAGCACATGATCGCAAGCGACGGCAGCCGTCGTCACGGAGCGCTTCAGGTTCGAGGCCGGCGGTTCCGGTGCTCGCGGCGCTGTGCGGCCGGTCTGTGTTTTTGGTCTTCCGGTCGTCTGCAAGTCCGGCCCCTAGACAGTGTCGGGATGCTCCACATCCCGAGTGCAAACAACAAGAAACGGGATGTCCGCGCAACCACCCCGCGCGTCACCCTCCGACGCACTACAATATGGGTCGCGCGCGCCCCTCAACTCTGCACACGCCGTCCCTTGCGCGGCTTTCGCTGCGCCGCTAAGCCTCAGGCACAGCGGAATTTGTTGTCGTGTGACCGGTCCACGTGCACGTGGAAAAGCGACAAAAGAAAGGCATCTCGGTGACCATCGAAGAAGGCTCCCCGGCCCCCGATTTTGCGCTCCCCGACAGCGATGGCAAGACTGTCGAGCTTTCGGACCTGAAGGGACATCAGGTCGTCATCTACTTTTACCCAAAGGACGATACGGCAGGGTGCACCACGGAGGCCAAGGACTTCACCTGCCTAGCCGACGATTTCAAGCGCGCCAAGACGACCCTTCTGGGCGTTTCTCCCGACAGCTCCGCAAGTCATCGCAAGTTTCGCGACAAGCACGAGTTGGCCGTTCGTCTGTTGTCGGATGACGGTCATCGTGTCGCGGATGCTTACGGCGTGTGGGTGGAAAAGTCGATGTACGGGCGCAAGTACATGGGCGTGGAGCGTGCCACATTCCTGATAGATAAGGCTGGCAGGATCGCACGCATCTGGAGGAAGGTTAAGGTCAAGGGACATGCCGAAGCGGTGCTCGAAGCCGTCCGCGCGATGAAAGGTTAAGCGCGCGCCTGGTTACGTTGCACACATTTTGTGCCCGCATCGGCCAAGCAGTCGATGACCCCAGGCGGGATCTGTGCTTAGATGCCTGAACGGGGGGGGATTTCTCGGCTCGATAGCCGCACCGGATCCCCGATTACTAATCTGTCTTCGTCTACTCCAAGACCTGTATCCGATCGTTGCGTCAGAGCAGAGGTGCACGCTTATGTTGCCGAATTTCAAAAGATCCGAGTCCGAGCCGCCGAAGGTCACGCCACCCAGCTTCGCACCCGCTGCCGCACAACCCGCATCCGGCGCGCGCCCCATCGGGCTCGCTCGCACGAATGAGCGCAACGCGCCATCCGTCATCGGCCCGGATCTGACCATCAACGGCAACCTCGTCTCCAAGGGCGAAGTACAAATCGACGGCGAAATCCAGGGCGACATCCAAGGCACTTACGTCGTCATTGGCGAGAAGGCCCGCATCACCGGCGGCATCGTCGCTGAAGAGATCGTCGTCCGCGGCCACGTCATGGGCTCGGTGCGCGGCAAGCGCGTCATGCTTCAGTCGTCCAGCCACGTCGAGGGTGACATCTTCCATCAGGCACTGGCCATCGAGCAGGGCGCATTCTTCGAGGGCAAATCGCGCCGCTCGGAGGATCCCACCGCCGAGGCCGCTCGGCCTGAGATTCCTTCGTCGCTCACCAGCGCCGGCCTGAGCAGCTAACGAGCGCTGCTAGCGGGCCTCTTGACGCCGCTGGCCCACTCCAGAGCGCACAAGAACACTATGAGCCCCGGCGCGGATACCGCAGCCGGGGCTTTCATTTTTCCGCATGCATCAAAAGTCGCTTCGGGCGCGTCAGGCAGCCACCCGCTCGGCGTTCCACTCCGCCAGCGCGATACGGCGCCCGCCTAACTCGTCGAAATCGCGCTCGCGGCAGCTCAGCACCAGCACTTGGTGGCTCTTTGCTGCGAGCTGCAGCGCCTGGAAAAGTCTCTTGAGACGGCCGTCATCACTGTTCACCACCGCGTCATCGATGATCAGCGGCGCAGGCGTGCCCGTGTCCGCGAGAAGCTGCGCGAACGCCAGCCGGACGAGCAGACCCAACTGCTCCTGCGTCCCGCCACTCAGCCGCGCGAACTCTTCGCGCACGCCGCGGCGCTCGAGCGCCTGTGGCGCCAGATCCTCACCCAGCACAAGATCTGCCTCGGACCACATGAGTTGCAGATACGGCGCCAGCCGGCCGACCACCGGCCGCGCGAAACGATCTCGCGTGCGGTTCGCCGCTGCGTCCAGCTCCTTCATCAGAAGCAGCAAAGCTTGAGCTTCCTGCTGCAGGTCGGCGCAGCGCGCCTCCGCCTGCCCGCAGAGCGCTTCGAGTTCCTCAACGCGCGCTTCGACGTCTTCGGCCCTATCGGACTTCAGCTCGCCCAGCAGGCCGATCTCCGTCTCACGCAACGCCGAGATTTCTCCCCGCGCTTTATCATCGGCGATACGCGCAGCCTCGGCCACCTTCTGCAATGCACTGACGTGTGCCTCATCAGGGGACTTCTCACGCCACGCGGCAGCCTCCAGCACTGCGACATTCAAAGTCTCGCGCGCAGCTCCCAGCGCCGCCCGTCGTTCCGCTAGGGCCGTCGCGCGCGCCTCTGGCGCCCCCAACTCCTCGCTCAAGCTGACGATATCCGCCGCGTTGCTGTTGGCCTGCGCACGCAGCGTCAACCACTCGTCGCGTGCCTGGCCCTCGACGGTTTCTGCCTCGGCCAGCGTCGCTTCCGCCTCGGCGAGGGCGTCCTGCGTTTCGATCGCCTGTGCATCGATGTCATCCGTAGATCCGGCAACATCCGATGCAGCAACAGTTGCCGACAATTCCGCATGCGACTGCTGAAGGCTCTGGATACCTTCGCGCGCGACCATCTTCAGCCGTTCCGAAACCTCCGCCAGACGCGCTTCACCGTCACGCCGCTCTGCGAGCAAGCGCTCGGCTTCTTCCAGCGAGCGGGCACCGACACCACGCAGCAGTTCGTCGAGACGAGCGCGATGGGCTGCAAGCGCATCCTCATCGCGCTCCACATCGTCCGACTGTCCCGGCTCGATCGTCAGCACGCCGACGCCGGCGATCTCCAGTCTGATCGGACGCGTCGGCTGCAGCACTTCGCCATCGCCGAGCACACGCCCGTCAAGCCTCACCCTACCTGCGCCGCCATCCGCATATGTAAGGCTCACACGCGGAGCCGATGCAGAAAGGCGCGCTTCCAGCCTCAGGATGCTTGAAGCCTCGCGCCGCGCTGCTTCGATCATTCGCTCATCGGCGGCATTGCCGTTGAGAGCCTGCACCAGCTGAACACGCTCCGCCTCCGCAGCGCGCGCGGCCTCCAGACGCAGCGACAGCTCGGCCAGCCGATCCCTGCGTGCCAGTGCCTGCCGGTCACGTTCGAGCCCGGTAAGCACCCCCTTCAGGGCGTCGCGCTTCTGCCGCGCATCTTTCGTTTTCTGAACGCAGGCAACGCCGCGCGCTTCGCAGGCTGCAAGCAGCGGCGCGGTCTTCGCAGCCGCCGCCTCGCGCTGCGCCAGAACGTCGATCCGCCGCTCCAGCGCTTCCAGCAGCGCCTGGGCCGCTGCAAGCTGCTTCTGGCCACCCTCGACGGCAGCCTCCGCGAGCTTCAGTTTCTCGCGCGCCTTCTGCGCTTCCTCGAACGCGCGTTGCGCACTCTCCCTATCGCGCTGACGTACCTTGGCGGTATCGGCATCGCCAATTTCGGCAAGCCTCACGCGCACATCCTGCAGCGCCTCCAGCCGATCGAGCGCCCGCTTAAGGCGTTCTCTCGCATCGTCCCTCTGCTTCGCGAGATCGTCGCGCCGGTCTATCGCTGCCTTCAGAGCGCCCGCGGGACGCGGCGGATTGTGGCTCGTTACCAGGCCGGCAAGCTCAGATTTCACACGCCCGGCAACGTACCGGGCAGCGCTGCCGTCGGCGACGTTCTCAACTTCGCTTTCGATGGCAGTCATGAACGTGGCACCGCCGGTCTTCACCGGCGCCATGCTGGCAAGCGCTTCCCCCTGAGCGACGCACAGCAAAGCAAAATGCCCAGTGCCGCCAAGCAGCTTGCCAAGCAGCGTCTCCGCATCCCCGCCGCGCGAAACTTGCCCGGTCGACAGATCGTGCAGTTCGGCCGACCGCGTTGACAGGTATTGCTTGCGCAGCCGCCAAGGACGTCCCTGCACGTCGAGATCGAGCTCGATCAACGGCGCACCGCCCGAATAAGGACGCAGCTCCTCGATCTCCTGCTTCTTCGACGTATGCGGCAGGAACAGCGCAGTGTTCACGGCACGCAGGATCGTGGACTTGCCAAGCTCATTGGGGCCCGCAAGCACATCGAGGCCGCCCGTCAGACCTTCGAGCGCAACCGGTGTACTGAAGCGGCCAACCTCTTTCAGGCGAATGGCGCGGATTTTCATGTCCGAGACTCCGCTTCCGCCTGTCGCGCCAACGCAAACAACCTGCGCAATGCGCGCCCAGCCACGGCTGCATCCGCACCGCCGTTCTCCGACGATGCCTTGAGCCGTTGTGCGATCTCGCCCAGCGCCGGAGAATCGAGCGCGGCCAGATCGGCAGCATCCGCAAACGCGGTCACGCCGCTCATGTCCGCGAACAAATGAAACAGGCGCGGCGTCAACTCCGCGAGCTTACCGTCGATCCGCGCCAGCTCCGCCATCGGCACAGCACCCGATAGCTCGAGCGTCATCAAGCAGTGCGCGGCCGCCCTGCCCAACGCCGAGACCTCGGCATCGATCTGCGCCAGCGATGACACGTCATCGAGCTTTTGCGAACGCCGCAGCCATGTGAAATGAGCAGTCCGCACCGGCGTCACATCCGGCGGCGCTTCACCGTCGACGTGAACGATGAGTGCATTGCCCGGATCGTTGTCGCGGAACCCATCCGGTTCGGGTGTGCCCGAATACCAGACGCGATCGGAAATCCGCGTCGTCCCATGCCAGTCGCCCAGCGCCATGTACGCAAGCCGCGCCGACTTCACGCGCGCCGGATCGATCGGAACGTTCGCGTCGCCGTTGCTGCCGAATCCCTGCACCGACCCGTGAGCCAGCCCGATGCGCACCGCGCCCGCAGCGATCCCATCCCACCACGCCGTCGGATCGATCTCGGTCCGCTTTGACGCCAGCGGTGCCGGCAGCAGCACGACACCAGGCGCAAGCTCGGCCGGCTTCGCTTCCAGATGCAGATGAACGTTCTGAGGCACCCCAGCGGCCGCGACCCCGCTCCACACGCCACCCGCCCGCGCCGGGTCATGGTTCCCCGGCAGCAGGTGCCAATCGAGTTGCGGATGCGCCTTGAGTTGCTCCAGCACCCGCCGGATCAACATGTCGGGCACCGTCTCCGCATCGAACACGTCGCCCGCCACCAGCACCGCCGAGCAGCCAGCCGACGTCGCCGCGTCGGCCAGCCGGCCGATCACATCAAAGCGCGCCTTGCGCAGCACGGTGGCTTCTTCGTCCTGGAAAGACCCGAAGCGCTTACCCAGCTGCCAATCCGCCGTATGCAGGAATTTAAAGCTCATCGCCCCATAATGTTCTCGTTACGTTCTCGGCGCAACCCCAAAACGCGCGCACCGAAGTTATCCACAGGGGGGGAACAGCTGGCGGCAGCAACCTGATTGCCGCCAGCGAACCGGATACCGGACGGCAACGAACGCGCCGCCAGCCAACCGGCTCATTCGTCGTCATCGTCGTCGCCTTCCTCGTCCTCGTCGTCATCGACGAGGCTCTTCAAGGTCTCGACGATCTGCAGCTCGCCATCTTCTTTCGACTCGACCAGCCACTCGGTCAGGATCGTCTCGCCTTGCTTGAACACGACCTTGAACGGTAGCTCATCGCCCGACACAGGAACGACATCGCCAGTGACAAAAGCCATGCTGACCCTCCATGCGTTTCGCCGGCACGCTCTGAGGGCGGGCACGGCCTGCGCAGCCTAGTTGGGATTCGAATTATTTCGAGCGTGCGGGCAGCATCTAATCCGCTGTGGAAAACCCCTTCAGGACAAAATCTTGGCGCAATGGGCTTAGCGCGCCGCGCGGCCGTCCGGTCTCCTGGTGCGGGCGCCACCCGCTATGCGCCGTCACCGAACACTTCTAGTTTAGCCGCCGCAATTTCCAGCAGCGGCGGGGATCACCCTCGCCGCTTTTTTGAGGGAAGCGCATGGCTCGCCTGTTCTTTGCTTCGTTCGTTACGATCGGCCTCATCTTCGGCATGGTATGCGGCGTCATTCTCGCCGCGCTCGTCTTCACCGAGAACGTCGATCTCGGCTTCGCCATCGGCCTCACCATTCTCATCAACGGCGTGATCTGGCTCATCAGCCCGTGGCTCAGCGATCTGACGCTGCGCTGGTTCAACAAGATGGCCTTCCTGGACGACACGGAGGTGAAAGCGCGTTATCCGGGCGTCCATCAGCTCATCCACTCGGTTGCCGACGAATACAAGTTCAGCGCCCCCCGCATTGGCCTCATTCCCGACCGCAACCCCACCGCATTCACTTACGGTCTGCTGCGCTCAAATGCGCGCATCGTCGTCACCGACGGGATCTTCGAATTTTTGAACGAGGACGAGCAGCGCGCCGTCGTCGCCCACGAGCTCGGCCACATCGTCAACCGCGACTTCATCGTCATGACCGCCGCAGGCACGTTGGTGCAGATTCTCTATCAGGTGTACGCGGCATCGATGCGCTCCAGCCGCGGCGGCAGCGGCAAGAACAAGGGCGGGCAGGCGTTTGTCGCCATCGCCGCCATCGTCATGTATTACATCGGCATCTACCTGCTCTATTATCTCAGCCGCACGCGCGAATATCTCGCTGACGCTTTCTCCGCCGAGCATGTCGAGGGACGTCACCTCGCTTCGGCTCTGGTGAAAATCGCCTACGGCATCGTCAAGGTCGAAGACACAGAGGAAACGCAGAGCCTGCTGCAGAGCACGCGTCACCTCGGCGTCATCGACGTGAAGAACGCGCGCTATTCCGGCCTCGAAGCCGAGAGTGATCTGCAAAGCCCCGAGCGTGCATCGGAAGCCATGCTGTTCGATGCCCACAATCCATGGGCCCGCCTCATCGAGCTGAACTCTACGCACCCTCTCACTGGCATGCGCATATCGCACTTGGGCGAGATCGCGCGCCAGAAGGCGCAGCCGTTCCCGGACTACGATCTGGCCGCCGCCGCCCAGCGCGTGCGTCTGGACAAGCCCGCACTCTGGCGACAGTTCACCTGGGAGCTTGGCATCCTCGTGCTGCCCGCGGTGCTCGCAGTGCTCGCCGCCTTCACTGGCGTCTGGCCGCTGATCCCGGCAGGCTTCGCGCTCGGCGTGCTGATCACCTTGCCCCTGCGCTACCCGTCGACGTCGGCTTCGGCGACCACCGTCGCCACCCTGATGACCAACCCCGCAGCCTCGCCCGTGATCGGACGCCCCGCTCAGCTCACCGGCAAAGCCATCGGACGAGCCAACCCGGGCTTCATCGCGGGCGAGGATGTCATCTACCAGGACAAAACCGGCCTGCTGACGGCCGACTTCCGCTCGATGCTCGGTTTCATCGGCGACCTCTTCGCTGGCTGGCGGCGGGTGCCCAAGCACCTCGGCCAGGACGGACAGCTCACCGGCTGGTTCCGCCGCAGCATGGGCGGCTATATCATCACCAAGGAGATGCGATCGACCGCCGGCGTCCTCCGCGCACGCCCCTATTTCTGGCAGGCCGCAGTCTCGCTGGTAGTCCTCCTCGCCAGCCTCTACGCCGCCATCGTCGGCATGGGCACCGTCGCCAACGAACTCGGGTACAAATCGCAAATTCGCGAATCGGGCGGGCACAAAAGGCACACCAACACTGAATTTCCAAGCGAAATTGGCCCCGAAGAATAGCCCGGCCAAGACAACGGAGTCGTATCGGCCACAGCTGCGGCCGCATTGATGCCAAGACTGCCGGGATAGATTGTCGCTTGCCCGTTGTTGGGGCAAAACGTTTGCAATGCCGAATCGATTTGATGGAGTGACAATCGACATGCGGGTCGTCGCACTTTGCCTGGCCGGCTTTGTTTCTGCCCTTGGCCTGACATCGACGGCATCGCGCGCCGAGAACCTCGACGGTTACTGGATGGACTCGCACGGCGAGGTCATCATGCAGTTCGGCCCATGCGGACGTAACCGTTGCGGACGCGTCGCATGGCTCA
The DNA here is from genome assembly GCF_965243865.1 of Hyphomicrobium sp. 1Nfss2.1. Taxonomy (GTDB): domain Bacteria; phylum Pseudomonadota; class Alphaproteobacteria; order Rhizobiales; family Hyphomicrobiaceae; genus Hyphomicrobium_A. The sequence goes on from NZ_OZ251603.1 coordinate 1,324,767, forward strand.
AGAAGCCGCGCGGGCCCGACCGCGGCCCGCTGCGCGACTTCCGCAACCCCGATGCCAAGCTCCAGTCGCGCTTCGTCTGCGGACTGGTTGTCGTCAGCGGCTTCAAGAAGCAGCCGGACGGAACCTGGGCTGACGGCAACGTCTACGTTCCCGATCTCGGCACCAGCTTCAGCGGCTATGCCGAGGTGCTCAGCCAGAGCAAGGTGAAGGTAACCGGCTATATGCTGCTACCGATCCTCGGATCGTCCGAAGTGTGGACGCGTGTGATCCGCAAGCCGCCGACATGCGAAGAGCAGGCGAAGATGATCGCTGACGGGACCTGGTCGGTGGACATCTCCACTTGGCCTCCCATTCCACCCCCTGTCGCCTCGCGCTGATCAGGCCCGCGCTGGAGCAAGCCTCATGCGCCTCGGCACCATGAGCTTCCAAAGCACGGCCGCTTACTTTTCACGCGCGCTGCTGGCAGCTCTTCTCACGGTCCTCATTTCCGGCGCTGCAAGCGCGCAGACGATCCCGAAGCAGAAGGGGCCCGCGCGCATCTTCGCTCAGTTCGATTTCTACTGCCTCAAGCACATTCCCGATCTTACTGGCATCGAGCGCGCCGCCGGTTTTGGCGAGTACGACCAGTTGCTCGGCGATGATCTGGCGCCGTACGTGCCGGAAGCGCGCTACGACAAGCTGTTCGGCTGGCGCTATCACGACCACGGCGACGAATTCATTCTCACGGCTATGCGCAGCGAAGCCGACGATGCAGTGAAGCGCGAGGCCCCCGCATATGCCGCCGCCACCGGAACGACGTGCGCTCTGCGTGTGCCCAATACGCAACCCGAACTGTTGCTCGGCGAATTGACGCGGGCGGTCGGGCGCCCCGCTGACAAAACGTGGCTCGATGGCGCCACGCGCGTGTACTCGTGGACACACCAAAAAGCAGACACTTTGAGCTTCATTCAATTCCATGCGCCTGAAATTGCAGGCGCAAAAGCTATGCTCAGCGCGAGCCTCTACATGAAAAAGCGGTAAACGCGCTGCGTCTGTGCCCTGTTCCACACGGAACTGCGCTGACCTCACGAAAGCGTTGATCTGCGTGGCGGATCGGCCGCTTGCGCGCGGACCTGCATTTGCCTAGGTCAAGACCAGCAGTTTTCGGAGGTACCCATGCGCCTTTCTCGTATCACCTTGCCCTGCGCCAGCTTCGCCTTTGCGATGCTCTCGACAGCCGGCGCGCATGCCGACACTTCGCCGCTCGGCGTTTGGATTGATCACACTGGCCGCGGCGCCGTCGAAATTATCGAATGCGATGGCAAGCTCTGCGGTCGCGTTGCCTGGACGAAAGACTCCGGCGACGCCAAGGACTGCGGCAAGCAGATCATCGGCAACGTCGCCCCAGTGGGTAAGAACAAGTGGGACAACGGCTGGATCTATGATCCAGATCGTGGCCGCAAGTTCGACGTCGAGCTGACCGCGCTCGACAACGGCAAGCTGCGCGTCAAAGGCTACGCCGGCACCAAATGGCTGAGCGAGACGTTCACGTGGAAGCGCGCTCCCGCCGATCTGCAGACCTGCGCCGCAGCTACGACCACTGAAGCCAGCGCTCCGCAGAAGCCTGACGCGGCGGCGACGTCTGAAACAGCGAAGGCCGACACCGGCACCAAGCCGGCATCCGGCGCTGTGACGACACCTGTTCCGCTCAATGCCGCTAACGCCGACGACGCTCAGAAGCCGGCGGCGACGACTGACAAGAACGTCGACGCGAAAAAGCCTGCAATCGCCAAGGCCGACCCGAGCGACGACGATGACGCGAGCGACGCGCCCGAGGGCAACGGCAAGGGCCGGGTTCTCGCACGCCTCATGAACGAGCTCGAGAGCGGCGACGGTCCGGTGAAACTGAAGCGCACCGGCAAGACGTGCAAGGTGACAGCGCCTTACGTCGGCGTCATCAGCTTCCCCTGCGACCGCGACAACGACTAAGTCCCTCGCAGGACTTCCTACTTGCAAAAGCCCGCGCCGAAAGGTTGCGGGCTTTCTTGCCGTTCACAACGCACGCCCGAGAAACACAAGTTCGCTCCCATTGATGACCGCGCGCGCACGCGGCGCAAATCCGGCGCGCTCATAAAAGCGCACGTTGCGCGCATCCGCCGATGTGACCACGTGCGCGCCCTTGGCGCCCGCCCGCTTCGCATCCGACGCGAACGCCTCGATCAATGAGGCGCCAATACCGCGACTGCGATACGCTGGCGCCAGATTGATATGCAGATGCGCCGGATACGTTTCGGTCGCTGCAGTGAACGCATCGATTGCGCTAGGCTCGTCAAGCGCCGCCACCAGATAGCCGGCAACCGAGCCATCGGCCGATAGCGCCACATAAGCCCATTCGGGATATTGCTTCAGGTACCGCCCGAACCACCGCTCGCGAAAGGCGGCACGCGCCTCGTCGCTCGCAAACGTCTTCGTATTGCTCGATTCAAAGAAAATCTGATCGAGCTCGCGCGTAGTCGTCTGGGTGGGGGTAACGTCCTGCCAACGCCGGATCACGACGGGTAAAGCGGCAGCGTGCGTCTCGGCCATCGGATCGTGCTCGTCTCACCCGCAATGCGAAAGGGCCGGATCGTGTCCGGCCCTCCGCATCCTCGAACGAGGCGATTAATCTTCGATGCACGCGTAGTATCGGTTCCACCAATAACGGCTTCGCGTGGCAACTGCACGGCGCCGCAACGGTTCGCACGAGGCGTAATCCGAGCCGTAATCGTCGTAATAGTAGTAGGGGTACGCGCCGAACCCGTAGACGTAGGGATATCCACGGAAACGCGGGCCGCGATGGTGACGGTGACCGCCACCCGGCTTAGGACCGTGGTAGTGCCCCCTGCCTGGGCCGCGAGGCCCGCCACCAAAGCGCGGACCGCCCGAGCGAGGGCCACCATGGAAGCGCGGACCACCTCCACCACCGCCATGCATACGGGGGCCACCACCGCCGCCACCACGCATGCCCGGGCCGCCACCTGTACGACCCACCTGATCGACCAGGCCCTGCGGCGCCACCGCGACAGGCGCCTTGGTGAAGGGGGCAGCGCCCGCGGGCAGCGCGGCGATGAATGCAAAGGCCACCGCAAGCGGCCCTGCCGTTGTGAGAAATCTTGTCATTAGAGGTCTCCTGGAACTGAGCCTCCGGGGCGTCGCTTCGACCGCGCCGACGGGTGCGGGGGAAAGCCGGCGTTCGGAAAGCATTAACTATGTGGAGACGCCGGGCTGCGTGTCCAAGATCCGGCGCTACCGCAATCGTGATCGGCGGACCTGAACCGGACCTGAATAAACCCTCTTCGCCCCCTGCGAGGGCTCGACCGGTAGACGCTAGTCCTTGGCCTTGGAGCACGCGTGATAGCGGTCCCACGCGGCGCGCTTCCCACTGGATAGCGCATTGCGCCGGAGTGCAGCGCACTCCGATTGAGACGAGGCCACTTCGTCTGCGTAGCGGATCGGGTAGCCACGGCTACTGTAGCCAGCAGGGGGAGTATAGACCCCATTGAAGCTCGGACTATAAAGATGACTGCCACGAACGGTTAGCGGCACGCTGACCCCCGGTGCAATGGAGCCAAAGCGCGTAGCACTTTGCTTGGATTTGTCGTCCGCAGATTTGTCCTGACCACTAGTGCGCTTTGACTTGCTCTTGCTGGTGCGCTGGCCTTCGTCCTCGGCGATCTTCTTCTGCGCAACGGTTTGAACGACTGGCTCCGAGCCGGGCGCCCGCTTTGCCACCGGAAGGGCTGTCGCGGTCGAGATCGTGGCTGCACTCCCCAAGGCCAGTGCACAAGCCGCGAAGACTGCTCGATGCATCGTGTTCCCCATGAGCTGTAGCGCGCCTCGCGGCGGCCCTCCATTTCCAATACGTTAACCCAATCTGGAAGTCTCACCGCAAATGATCAAGGTCGCTAGCCGCTAATTGGCGCGATTTATCCGCCAAGGCAGGCCCGATAGCGCGTCCACCAGTTGTCATTCTTCGTGGCTATCGCGCGCCGCGCGTATTTCCGGCACGAACCCGGCGAGCGGTCATCGTCGCTATAGTAGCGATAATAATACGGCTCTTTGCTGCCGCGATCCCGCACGTCGCCGGCACCGCGCATCGGGGGCGGAGGGTTACCCTTCAAGCCGCCATAAGTGCCGCCTGGGCCCGCCCGGTGCGCATCGCTCGAGTAGGGCTTGGCAACGCCGGGACGCCGGTCCGGCATAGCCGCATCGACCACCGACGCGGAAGCAGCGAAGAGACCAAAGGCAATCACGATACGAGCGGGGTGCATGTCAAATCCTCCGCGGCAACACCCCCCTTATATGGGATGTCGCCGCGGATTGTGTTTACGCCGGCGCGGGCACTGGATCCTCGGCACCATCGTCAGGCTGCTGCGGCAGAGGAACCTCGCCGTAGTTCGGACTGAACGGCTGCGTTGGATCGTCCTCACGCTGGAACATGCGCGCCACCGGGGGCCGTTGCGCCTCCCGACCGTCGTTTTCCAGGTCGACAGGCACCACCGGTCGTGGGGGTTGCGGTGACGCAAACGCACTTACCAGGCCGCTGTTGGGCAGCGGCGCTACTGAGCTGCAACCGCCGAGCGCAGCGGCTGCCAGCGAGATAAGGAGCGCCACGCGAACGCATGACGCTCCTTTTCCGGCCGTACGCTGGCCGGTACGCACATACGAACGCGACGACCACATGGGTAAACGCCTCTCAACCAGAAACGCGACTGGGAGAGAGTGTGCGCGCCCTTGGTTAATGGCCGCCTAACTGGCGTATCAAAATGACGATCACGGACTAAATCGCAGCACGCCGCTGGCAGCGACACCATTGAATATCGCCTGCATCGCGATACCGGCGAGCAGGATGCCGAACACGCGCATGAGCACGCGCTGCGCCGTGATGCCGATCATGCGATTGATCCGATGCGATAGCAGCAGCAGAGCCAGCGTCACCAGCATCACTGCAGCCAGTGCGGCTACGGTCGTGCCGAGCAGCAGTGCATTCCCATCCGCGTTCGCCGCCAGCAGAATTCCCGCGCTCATCGCGCCAGGTCCTGCAAGCAACGGCATCGCGAGAGGAAATACCGCAATATCGTCCTTCGTCTGCGCTTCCTCGTCCTCGGGCTGCGTAAGCTTGAATGCGCTCGTCGGCTTCGCGAACACCATGTCGAGCGCGATGATCAGCAGAATGACCCCACCAGCCGTTTGCAGCGCCGCGATACTGACGCCGAGTTCATCGAGCAGCGGCTGACCGAACAGCGTGAAGATCAGCAGCAGCACACCGGCGATTGCCGTCGCGCGCAGAGCGATCGCCGCGCGTTCGGCAAGCTCCATTTTTGGCGTCAGCGTCGCAAATAGGACCGCTGTCTCGATCGGACCGATGGTCGCGAAGAACGTTGCGAAGCTCGTCAGTGCAGTTTCAAGCATTTTTGCCCACGCGTTCGGCGGATTGGTGCGCCGCCTGCGCAAATTATCAGCGCCTATCAGCAGTCACTAACGGAGGCTGCTAACACGCTCAACTATTGGAACAAATTCGTTGTCAGAGGCTTTCACTCAATTATCATCTGTCGTGCGAGTCCGGGGGACTTCGCAAAGTAAACTTCGGGGGACACCACATGCACGAGCCCGAATTCGCCTCGCTGCTAAAAGGCTACAGCCTGACGACTGCGGAAATTCTCTACCGCTTGCCAGACCATCCGGCCCTGCTGCAGAGCTACATCTGGCAGGACTATGATCTCCATCCGCGCTTTCCCAAACTGACAGGCTTTCTCGATTTCTGGGAAGCCAAACTCGAGGGCAAGCTGTTCAAGGTGACAGTCGCTCACAACAAGCTGCTCTCCCCGGCCGAGGTTCGCCTCGTCGGCTCGGAGTTCAAGGTGCATTAGACCATGATCGCTTCGGACCCTATCAGTCCGAAGCGTGAATCATCGGTCTCATCAAAAGCTAGAGCCGCATCGCGATTTCGAGGAAAAGCGATCGTGCACTAGTCCACGCCTGGCAGCGGAAAGAAAACGCCGCCGCTCCATATGCCGACTGCGCGCTTGCCTTCGCGCACATCTTCGACGGCAAGCGCCACCAGGTCGTGCAGCAACGCGCGCGTCAGCAGCGCCTCCAGGCGGCCGCGCACGTGTACATATGGCTTCAGCCCGCCGCCCGGCTGCTGCTCCGCAAAGCGCAGCGGATGCTCCGCCCCGCACACCACCACATCATCGACGTTCGTACGGAATATCAGGCGCTGCTCGCATCCGCCGCCTTGCACCTCCATCTCGACTGCGAGAAATGGTGCATCCTCGACCTCCACGTCGACCTTCTCCGCCGGCGTGACCAGATAGGTTTTTCCGTCCCCATCCTTGCGCAGCACCCCGGCGAACAGCTTGACGAGCGCCGGGCGCCCGATCGAGCTCCCTTGGTAGAGCCACGTGCCGTCACGCAGGATCTTCAGCCCGATGTCGCCGCAATAGGGCGGATTCCAGCTCTCGACCGGAGCCGGCCGCCGCTCAGGTGCGCCAGCGGCTAAATCCTGAAGTCTGCCAAGACCGGCCAAATTTCCTGCCCTTATGTCGTCCATATTCCGCTTTCGGTGTCATAGACATCCGCAACACATGGCGTGTGACACCCTTACCCCCAATCTAACGTAACATTCACTTGACCCAGCGCATGCCGCCTTGGATCGTTTCCGCTCCATTTCTTTGTTAAGCTGGCTTAGGCGCTGCTGACACGCCCCAATAACGACAAAGCGAGCCGCATTCACCATGAGCACCGTCATCGATACCCAAGCTGACATCGTTCCGCGACTGGAAGCGGCAGCCGAACGCGTGCAGCGTGCGCACAAGGCAGCGGCGTCCGTCATCTTCGGCCAGGACGTCGTCATCGAGCGAACGCTCATCACCATCCTCTCCGGCGGCCACGCGCTGCTGATCGGTGTTCCCGGCCTCGCCAAGACGCTGCTCGTCGAAACGCTCGGCAAGGTGCTCGGTCTCGACGCCAAGCGCGTGCAGTTCACGCCCGACCTCATGCCCTCCGACATCATCGGCTCGGAAGTGCTGGAAGATGTTCCCGGCAAGTCGCGCTCGTTCCGCCTCGTCAAAGGCCCGATCTTCACCCAGCTGTTGATGGCCGACGAGATCAACCGCGCCTCCCCACGCACCCAGTCGGCACTGCTGCAGGCCATGCAGGAGCATCACGTCACCGTCGCCGGCGTGCGCCACGACATCCCCTCGCCCTTCCACGTGCTGGCGACGCAGAACCCACTCGAGCACGAAGGCACCTACCCGCTCCCCGAAGCCCAGCTCGACCGCTTCCTGCTGCAGATCGACGTCACCTATCCTGATGTCCTCGCCGAGCGCCGCATGCTGTTCGCCACCACCGGCACCGACGAGCGCCACCTCGAAGCCGTGCTCAACGGCCCCGAGCTGATGAGCATCCAGCGCCTCGTGCGTCAGATCCCCGTGCCCGACAAAGTCGTCGATGCCATCCTCAAGCTGGTGCGCTCAGCCCGTCCCGGCACCGGCGCCAGCGATGAAACCGATCGCTACGTCGCCTGGGGCCCAGGCCCGCGTGCCAGCCAGTCGCTGATGCTCGCCGTCCGCGCCAAGGCACTGATCGACGGCCGCCTTGCACCGTCCGTCGACGATGTGATCTCGCTCGCCGACCCCATCCTCAAGCACCGCATGGCGCTGACCTTTGCCGCCCGCGCAGAAGGCAAGGACCTCGGAACCATCATCAGCCGACTCGCATCGGCTGTGGAGTAGCGAATGGCGAATGCCGCTCACTCCGGCCAGGGCCAAGCCGCAGGCGGTGGGGTTCTGGCGCTTGAACGTGAAGCGCACGGACTCGCCGACCGTCTTCCCGAGCTGCTCGTCGATGCCCAGCGCATCGCGCAGACGGTTGCACATGGTCTGCACGGTCGCCGCCGTTCGGGCCCGGGCGAGACGTTCTGGCAGTTCCGCCAATTCCAGCCGAGCGACACGCTGCGCCAGATCGACTGGCGCCGCTCTGCTAGCTCCGACCACCTCTTCGTGCGCGAGCGCGAATGGGAGGCCGCGCACACGATCTGGTTCTGGACCAATCTCTCTGCATCCATGGATTTCCGCAGCGATCTCGCCCCGACGACCAAACGCGATCGCGCCCTGTTGCTGACGCTTGCTGCTGCCGAGTTGCTCGTGCGTGGCGGCGAGCGCGTCGCCCAGCTTGGCCTCACTGCCCCCACCGCGAGCCGCAAGGCCACCACCCGCATGGCAGAAGCCATCCTCGCCCACGAAGATTCAACCATGCTGCAAGCAACGCAGCCGCCGAAGATTCATCTGGCGCGTTTCTCCGGCGCGATCCTCGTCAGCGACTTCCTCGATCCCATCGAGACAACCCGCGAGCACATCGAAATGCTCGCCGCGGACGGCGCCGTCGGCCATCTGATTGCAGTCGTCGATCCTGCCGAGGAAACGCTCCCCTACGAAGGACGCACCGAATTCCTTAGCCCCGGCGGCGGCCAGCGTTGGGTTGCTGATCGCGTGCAGAGCCTGCGCGCCCAATACCAGGAACGTTTCGCCGCCCACCGCGCCGACCTCGCCGCTCTGGCGCATCGTCTCGGCTGGTCATTCCTCGTCCACCACACCGACCGCTCGCCGACCGAGCCGCTGCTTTCGATCATCATGCGCATGCAGGGCGGTCCGTCTGACCGTCGCTGGCAGTCCGATGCGCACGCCAACCCAGCCGAGGCCTCCAAATGAGCTTCGGCGCGCTGGCGTTCCTCAATCCCTGGCTGCTAGCGGCACTCGTCACGCTGCCGATCATCTATTGGCTGCTGCGCACCGTTCCGCCGACCCCGCACAAGGTGACCTTCCCGCCGACGCGTATTCTCGTCGGCCTGGAGAACGCCGATAAGACGCCGGCCGCCTCCCCCTGGTGGCTCACATTGCTGCGCCTGCTGGCCGCTGCGCTGCTGATCCTCGCGCTCGCCGAGCCCGTGCTCAATCCCTCGCGCGAAGCTGCGTTGAAGGGCTCCGGCCCTGTCGCCCTCGTGATCGACAATGGCTGGGCCTCTGCCGCGCATTGGACCGAGCGCCAGCAGATGATCGACCGCCTCATCAATGAATCGGAAAGCCAGAACCGGCCCGTCGTCATCGTCCCGACCGCCAGCACCACCAAGGGCGTCAACCTGCGCATCGAGGCGCCCTCGGATGCACGCTCGACGGCTGCAGCGCTAGCACCCCAACCGTTCGCGCCCGACCGCCTGGCCGCAACGAACGCGCTCGCGAGTGCACTCGATGGTAACGGCGGGGCACCGAGCATCGTCTGGCTCAGTGACGACATCGATCACGACGGCAAGTCCGCCGACGTCGCCGACAAGCTGCGCGCTTTGGCCGAAGGCGGCACGTTCGCCGTGATTGCCGACGCTCGCTCGTCAGAACCGCTCGGCATCTCGGCCGGCATTGGCGAAAGTGGCAAGCTCGAAGCCCGCGTGCTGCGTCCCGAAGGCGGCGCACGTAACGGCTTCCTCCATGCCATCTCGACCCGCGGACAGAGCCTAGCCGAAGTCCCATTCAAACTCGCCTCGGGCGAGAACGCCGCAACGATCCCCTTCGAACTGCCGCTCGAGTTGCGCAACCAGGTCGGCCGCATCGAGGTCGCCGGCGAACGATCCGCGGGCGCCGTCAGCCTGATCGATGCGCGCTCTCAGTGGCACCGTGTGGCACTGATCTCCGGCGAAAGCCGCGAGCAGGCGCAGCCGCTGCTCGCCCCGCTCTATTACATCGAGAAGGCGCTCGCCCCCTATTCCGAGCTGATCAAGCCGAAGGGCTCCAACCTCGCTGCCGGCATCCAACAGGCTCTGTCGCAGAATGCCAGCGTGCTCATCCTTGCCGACATCGGCACCTTGTCGGGCGAGGCCGCAAAGCACGTCGAGAACTGGGTGGAAAAGGGCGGCGTGCTCGTGCGCTTTGCCGGTCCGCGCCTCGAGAATGGCGGCGACGATCTGTTGCCCGTGCCGCTACGTGTCGGCGGCCGCACCCTCGGCGGCGCCCTGTCTTGGTCGACGCCACAAAAACTCGCTCCTATCGAGGATCAGAGTCTCTTCGCCGGCATTCCCGTGCCGCCTGAAGTGAGCGTCAGCCGCCAGGTCCTCGCCGACCCCGCCATGCTCGGCCCCGACGTGCACGTGTGGGCCCGCCTGCAAGATGGAACGCCGCTCGTCACCGAGCGCAAGCTCGGCGAAGGCCAGATCATCCTCTTCCACGTCACCGGCAATTCCGATTGGTCGAACCTGCCCTTGTCGGGACTGTTCGTCGAAATGCTCCGCCGCATCTCCGCGCTCGGCACCAATGTCGGCAACGGTACCGAAGCAGCCACTGGCGGCGCCAACGAGGCCGGAGCACCGGACGCGCCGACCGTGCTGCCTCCGCTGCAGACGCTCGACGGTTTTGGTGTTCTCATCCCGCCGCCGCCCACCGCCCAGCCGATTGCAGCATCGCAGGTGCGTGATCTGGTGCCGAGCCTCGACCACCCGCCCGGGTACTACGGCGCCGGAAGCTCTCCGCATGCCGTCAACGTTCTTGGTCCGAAGAGCACGCTGAAACCTCTACCCTCGCTCCCAGCCGGCACCGAGCATCTCAGCTACGCCAGCGAAAGCGCTCGCCCGCTCAAGTCGTGGATGCTGCTCGCCGCGCTCGCCCTTCTCTTTGCGGATATTCTCGCCGTGATCTTCCTGCAAGGCGGCTTCATCTTCCGCCGTCCCACACGACGCGCCGCGCACGCAGCCCTCGCGCTGCTCATCGCCGGCGCGGCCGCCGTCACCGCCACGCCGCGCGCCGACGCCCAACCGCTGGATGCGCCTCAAGCGCAAAGCATGAGCAGCAAGCAGGCCGCCGACGAACGCGCCATCGAGGCGACCAGCAAGGTGACCCTCGGCTATGTGCTGACGGGCGACAAGAACGTCGACGACATCAGCCGTCTCGGCCTGGACGGTCTCGGTCGCCTACTGTCCGTGCGCACCGCCGTCGAGCCCGGCCGCCCGATGGGCGTCAACATCCTCACCGACGAGATCTCGTTCTTCCCGGTGCTCTATTGGCCGGTGCTGCCCGACGCGCAGCCGCTGCCGGAGGAAACGCTGGCGAAGATCGACGCCTACATGAAGCAGGGCGGCCTCATCATTTTCGACACCCAGGACTACGGCCGCGGGCTCTCCGGCGGCGCGGCTCCCGGCCTCGGCGAGTCCGCCCTTCAGCGCATCATCGGCAAGCTCGACGTGCCGCGTTTGGAGCCCGTTCCCGAAAACCACGTGCTGACCAAAGCATTCTATCTGTTGCGCAACTTCCCCGGCCGCTGGGATGGCGGACAGCTCTGGGTCGAAGCGCTCGACAACAATAGCGCCGACAGCGCGCGCCGCGCCCGCATTTCCGATGGCGTCACCTCCATCATCGTCACCCCGAACGATCTCGCGGCCGCCTGGGCACTCGATGAAGGTGGACGGCCGATCTATCCGACCGTCGGCGGTGGTGAGGACCAGCGCGAGATGGCCTTCCGCACCGGCATCAACATCGTCATGCATGCGCTGACCGGCAACTACAAAGCCGATCAGGTGCACGTCCCAGCGCTGCTCGAACGGCTCGGACAATGAGGAGCCGCGCATGAACTGGTCGATCGACTTCGCCCCCATGCTGCCCGGCCCCTTTTTCTGGGCCGCGGGCATCATCGCCGCTCTGCTGACGGGCTATCTGCTCTGGCGTCGCTCGCGTGGTGCGCTGCTGCGCGCTGCTGCCATTGCAGCGGTGCTGCTGGCGCTCGCCAACCCGACATTGCGCGAAGAGCAACGCGAAAGCCTTGCCAACGTCGCGATCGTCATCGTCGACGAAAGCGCCAGCCAGACGCTCGGCGACCGCAAGGCGCAAACCGCCGCTGTAAAGCAGGATCTCGAAGCCAAGCTCGGCAAGATTCCCAACCTGCAAGTGAAGTGGATACCGGCTTCCCGCCCGGGTGACGCGACATCGCCCGGCACGCACCTATTCGCAGACCTCAACAAAGCGCTCGCCGATACGCCGCCCGACCGCCTCGCGGGCGTCGTCATGATCACCGACGGCGAGGTGCACGACGTTCCCAAGACCGCTTCCCAACTCGGCTTCGATGCGCCCGTTCACGCGCTGATCACCGGCGCACCCGACGAGTTCGACCGGCGCATCGAGGTGCTGTCGGCGCCGCGCTACGGCATCGTCGGCCAATCGCGCGACATCGAGGTCGCCGTCCGCGAGACCGGCAAGAAGGGCTCCGTCGCCGAGCCGATCGCTCTGCGTGTCCGCCGCGAGGGCCGCCCCGACGAGCAGATCACCACCATGGTCGGCAAGCCGGTCAAGATCGAGATGCCGTTCCCGCATTCAGGCCAGAACATCCTCGAGGTTGAGCTCGACACCGCACCGGGCGAGCTGACGCCGGCCAACAACCGCGCCGTCATCGCTGCCGAAGGCGTGCGCGAGAACCTGCGCGTGCTGCTCGTCTCCGGCGAGCCGCATGCAGGCGAGCGCACCTGGCGCAACCTGCTGAAGTCTGATGCCGCCGTCGATCTCGTCCACTTCACCATTCTGCGCCCGCCCGAGAAGCACGACGGCACGCCGATCAATCAGCTCTCGCTCATCGCCTTCCCGACGCGCGAGCTGTTCTCGGAAAAGATCAACGACTTCGACCTGATCATCTTCGACCGCTATCAGCATCGCGGCCTGCTGCAGCTGCCCTACTACGACAACATCGCCCGCTACGTGGAAGAGCACGGCGGCGCGCTGCTCGTCGCCGCGGGCGATGACTATGCCGGCAACCTGTCGCTGTTCCGCACGCCGCTCTCGCCCGTGCTCCCCGCGGTGCCGACCGGGCGCGTTCTCTCCGAGCCGTTCAAGGCCAAGCTCACCGACGACGGCCGCAAGCATCCTGTGACGCAGGGACTGACCGGCGCAGGCGCCAAGAACGCGCAGCCCACCTGGGGCCGCTGGTTCCGTCAGGTCGAGGTGCAGCCCGAGCACGGCCGCACGCTGATGGATGGCGCGGAAAACGAGCCGCTGCTCATTCTCGATCACAAGGGCAAGGGCCGCGTCGCCCTGCTCACGTCCGATCAGGCTTGGCTGTGGGCACGCGGCTATGAAGGCGGCGGCCCGCACAGCGATCTGTTGCGCCGTCTCTCGCACTGGCTCATGAAGGAGCCGGATCTCGAGGAAGAGCGCCTCATCGCTTCCGCCCGCGGCCTGCACCTGACGCTCGAGCGCCGCTCGATGGAAAGCAAAGTCGCCCCGGTGACGATCTCCGGCCCTGGCGGCGAGACCTCCCAAGTAACCCTCGAGCCCGCGGGCAATGGCATCTGGCGCGGCAGCGTCGATGTAAAAATCCCCGGCCTCTACAAAGCGCAGACCGAAGCGCCCGAAGGCGAGCTGACCGCCGTCGCTCATGCCGGCATCGACGATCCCATCGAGATGAGCGAAGTGACCGCGACTGACGCAAAATTGCAGCCCATCATCGACGCCACCGGCGGCGGCGCCTTCTGGATGAGCTCGTCAGCGGAATCAACGCGCGCCAACCCTTCGTCCGTCGCCGTGCCGCGCATCTCCATGCTCTCCGGCGCCAAGGTACTGGCTGGCTCCGGCTGGCTTGGCCTCAAGGACCGGCAAGCGTTCGTCACCCGCGGCGTCAAGCTAACGCCGATGTTCACCGGCTTCGGAGCGCTGGCTGCGCTGCTGCTGCTCGTCTCGCTCGCCTGGTGGCGCGAAGGTAAGTAGTTTTTTCTAGCTAACGTTCGCGGTGCGCGGAGCCCATCCGCGCACGACGCGCAGCAGCGCCGCAATCCACACGACTCCGGCCAATGCGGCGAGAATGATCGACACCCAGCGCACCGCATCGAGATCGATGACGTTAACGTCCGGTCGCGACCGGCTGTAGTGGACGGTCAGCGTAACGTCGCCGGTTTGCGATAGACCCTCGTAAAGATCACGGCTGATCGTTTGCCGCCCCGCGTGCTCGCGGCCCCCCTCGTCGAAAAATCGATAGCTGGCGAAGTAGCGGTTGGGATCGCCGAGCACCACTTTGCCGAGTTTGCGCTCGCTCTCCGGCCTCACCGCCAGAGCCTGCGCCGTGGCTCCATCCCTAGCGATAAGCCAGTACGTGTGTCCGTACCAAGCCGCCAGCGCCGTCGCCAACAGCGCAATCGCCACCAGCATCTTTCCTCTCCGCCACCTTAGCCTCGTCCGAGCCGCGAATTGGAAATCATCCACGTTCAGGTGCCCCCGGCCAGCCCATTGTGATTTGTCCCATCCCGCCACAGGGCCCACACTCTTGCAACGTGCACTTCCACGCACCAGGAGAACGCCATGGACACCTCGCTATTTCTCGCCCGCTTGCTCGGACCGATGCTCGTCGTCCTCGCAATCGGCCTGGTCGCCTGTCAGGAATCCTGGCGCGCCATGGTGAAGGAGTTCATCGCCAGCCGCCCGTTGGTCTTCCTCAGCGGCTTGCTCACGCTGCTCGGCGGTCTCGCCATCGTCAATACGCACAACGTCTGGGAAGGCGGCTGGCCCATCGTCATCACTATTTTCGGCTGGCTCGCGGTCATTGGCGGCGCCGCGCGTATGCTCTTCCCGCAGACGGTCATGGGCGTGGGCAACCGCATGCTCGATAATAAGTCCTACCTCACCATCGGCGGCATTGCCGAAGGACTGATCGGCCTTTGGCTTTGCTACGTCGGCTACTTGGCTTGAATAGAGCCTAGTCATCCACCCTCAAGTTGCAGCAACGGCGCAACGCTCGTTTGCGTCTCTGTCCGACTCGCCTAGCGTCGCTGCCAAACCCTCCTCACCGCGGAGCGCCGGCATGAGCTTCCTCTACCGCATCATTTACGCGGCCCACGCCAACGGCACGCACCACAAGCTCGCGCTCGACGCCTTGAGCTACCTTGAGGATGCAAGCGCCGAGCAGTGGCGCAACGTCTTTCTCAAGCACGCCAAGACCTATCTCGATGGCTCGAAAGCGCCCGACAACGTCTTCAAGGACTTCAAGAACCACGTCTTGCACGTGCGAGACGACTATTGGGGCGGCGCGCCGGAAAAAGCCGTCGAGTGGTATGCGATGCTGCTCGAAAAGCTGCGCGCCGAGGCCTGGGAGGAAGCGGTCTATGCCGCGGGTGTTCTCAGCCACTACGTGACCGACCCGTTCCACCCTTTTCACACCGGCCAAACCGAAGCCGAGAACGCCATCCACCGTGCCTGCGAGTGGAGCATCAATCGCTCTTACGATGCGCTCGCCGCGCTCGCTCGCGAGCGCTTTGCCACGAGTGGAGTCACCATCCCGGCGAGTGCGCAATGGCTGCAGGAACTGATCTGCGTAGGCGCCGAGACGGCCAACCGGCAATACGAACGCCTCATTGCCCACTACGACATTCATCGCGGCATCGCCGATCCGCCATCCGGCCTCGACGACACCGCCCGCACGCTCGTCGCCGAACTGATCATTGAGGCATCGAAAGCGTTCGCGCGCATCCTCGACCGCGCATTCGCTGAAAGCGGGGCGACGCCACCGCAAGTCTCTCTCTCCGCGGAGACATTCCTCGCCACGCTGCAGATCCCGATGAAGTTCGTCGAGAAAAAGCTCGCCAACGCCGAGGATCGTGCCCAGGTGCGCGCCATGTATCAGGAGCTGCAGGCCACCGGCCGCGTCGAGGCGACGTTACCCGAAGACGACCGGGCCGTGCGCGACCTGCACGCGAAGGAAGTCATCGCTCCGCGCGAAGCACAACAGGCCGCCGCACGCGCCCAACGACTCGCCACCAGTGCGCCCGCGCAACCAGCCGCCAGCCAAAAAGCGACGCGCACGACGGCGGCTACGCCCGCCGCAGCAAAGACGCCCGAGGCCGCCGAGACCCGCAGCGCCCCACGCGTGTTCCTCAAGGCATCGGATGACGTGGAAGCGGCCCCTTCGATCGGCACGCGCTCGGCCCAGAAGCTCGCCGAAGCGGGCATCTTCACCGTCGCCGACCTTCTCGCGGCCGATCCCGAAGCCTCCGCCACAACGCTCCGACCGCTCGGCATCAGCGCAGCGACGCTGCGCCTGTGGCAGCAGCAGGCCCGTCTCGTGATGGACATTCCCGGTCTGCGCGGGACTCACTCACAGCTTCTCACGGGCGCCGGCTATCTGGACGCCACATCAGTCGCCGCAGCCGAAGCCGGCGTCGTATGCGCGGCCGTGCTCCGCTACGCGGCAACGTCGGAAGGCCAACGGCTCCTCCGCCAGGATGGCCCGCCAGCCACCGACAAAATCGCGAGCTGGGTCGCCAGTGCCGTTGCCGCACGCGCTGCCGCCTGATCGTCAGCGCCGCCCAACAAGGCTCGCCAGGCTCGGCTGCCATCTGCACAGCGCCCTCAGCGACTGCGCGACCTTCCAGCTCCTGCTGTCCTCCAGCGCGCGCTGCCGCGCCTGCTGCTCGGCTTTGAGGCCGTCCGTATAGAAACGGTAGCGCGCCTCTTCCTCGAGGCAGTCCTTGGCGAGCCTCACTCCGAACTGATAAGCGGGATCCGCCGCGCCAAGCTGCAGATGCTCGGCTACCGTCTCCAACAATCCTTCGACGACGTCTCCTGGATTGGAGGGGGCATGCCTCTGCAGGCCGGCACTTTCGATCCTCTCCCTGCCGTCGCCGAAATCGACGCAAAGCCCCGTTGCGCGCTCAATCACATCGACGGTCTCGGCGCGGTAATCCTCGTCGCTCACCAGGCGATTGACGTCGACGACCTGCTCTGCCTCTCGGAACGCGTTGATCGAAAGATAGAGGTGCACGGACATAAAGGCGCGGAACGCGGCATCGACGTCTTTCAGCGTACCCGCGTTGCCTTCATCATGCAGACACTCCTTGGCCAGCCGCGCCATGAACGGATCATGCCGGCTTCGCGACAGCGTCTGCTCAATGGTCGAGAAGAAGCCTCCGTTACCTCCCCGGTAACGGCCCAGATACGACATCCACTGTTGAAACAAATTCCGATAAAGGAAAATGTTCCAGCCGCCGAACTGCCGCTTGATCGCGCCGATGCGACCGAGGCTGCGGCAGGCGGTGAGTATGGGGAGCGAACCCGCATCCCGCGCAACTGCTATCAATCGCCCGAGGTATTGGATTTCGGGCACAGATAGTGCCCCCGCTAAGCCGCCTTCGGGTATGAACCGATCGAAGGCCATATCTTCGAAGTAGCCAGATACACCCTTGTCGCCCAGCAGCGGGGCATATTCGACAAAGTAGGGATCGCCAGCAGGGTGCCCGGACGGCCAACTGTCGTAGCGGTGCCTCTGCAGATCACCCGGCTCGAGATCTGCCAGCATCGTGTGAAAGACTTCGTAGTAGGCACATACATTTGGCGAGCGCCGCAACGCCAGCCAGAACCATGTACTCGATGTACGGAAGCTCGAATGTACGAAAACATGCTCGTGCCGTCCCTCGACAGCACCACTCCTGCACTCACCCATCGACCCGTTCACCGCCTTGCTCGATCCAATCCACCTAAGACGACAAAGACCGGCGAAAATATTCAACTACCTAATGCGCGCGTCCGGCATCTTTCCCCACTAAATCGCGCGTTGTGTCCCTGCTGTTGCAGTGAGGCTACGCACCACCAGATTCCGGCGGGGTTGCATCTCCGCGCACAAACGCGCAGATTACGCCCGTTCCGAGGGGCGCCGGCGAACCGGCTGAGATCGCGTTGATCGCGCGAGCACCCTTAGAACCTGATCCGGTTCGTACCGGCGAAGGGACGGAATATGGAAGCTGGCAATTTTAAGCACTTTTCTCGTGCCGTTTTGATCGTGCTCGCTCTCGCAGCGAGCGCCTTCGCCTGCCAGGCTGCCTGCCGCACGACCGATATCGAGAACGTGCGCTACGTCATCTGCAGCTTCAATGTGCGCGATGGCATCGAGCTGTTCCTGCGCGACGAAAATGGCGCCACACTCGGCCAATTCGAGCGCGTACGCGACACTCTGCAAAAGCGCGGCCGCACGCTGCTCTTCGCCATGAATGCCGGCATGTATCACGAGGACCGCTCGCCCGTCGGCCTCTACGTCGAGGGCGGCCGCGAACTGAAGCGCCTCTCCACCGCTGATGGCCCGGGCAATTTTAGCATGAAGCCCAACGGCGTCTTCTACATCACCGGCAAATCAGCTGGCGTGCTTGAAACGAAGGCCTTCGCGCGCCGCAAACTGACACCCAAATTCGCGACGCAGTCCGGGCCGATGCTGGTCATCGACGGCAAGCTACACCCGCGCTTTCTCGCGGACAGCACCTCGCGCAATCGCCGCAACGGCGTCGGTGTGAAGGGCAGCGAGGTGATCTTCGCGCTCGCCGACGACCCGGTCACGTTCCACCAATTCGCACGCGTCTTCCGCGACGTCCTGAAGACACCGAACGCGCTCTATCTCGACGGCTCGATCTGCCGCCTCTACGCCCCCGACATCAACCGCAACGACTTCGGCTTTCCCCTGGGTCCGATCGTTGCCGTCTCCGCCCCCGCCGGCCAGCAAAGGTGACCCCCATGAACAAGCCGACGCGCAGCTCCGATCTGACGTTGCCCAAAGTGACGACCGGGCCTCTTCCTGCCTCGCGCAAAGTCTACTCCGCCCCCGATGGTTTCGCCGAGGTGCAGGTTCCCTTCCGCGAGATCGCCATGGCGGAGAAAAGCAGCGAGCCGGCATTCCGCGTCTACGACAGCTCCGGCCCCTACACCGACGCCACGGTTACGATCGACGTCATGCGCGGCCTGCCGCGCCACCGCGAAGCTTGGGTCAAGAAGCGCGCCGTCGAGACCTACCAAGGCCGCTCTGTAAAGCCCGAGGACAACGGCAACGTTTCGGGCGCACACCTTGCCCGCGATTTCTCCAACAAGCCGCAGCCCATGCGCGGCGTCTCCCCCTCTCCCCGCGAGCGGGAAGAGGGTCGGGGTGAGGGGCAGCTCCAATCACCAACGGCAGAGCAAGGCTCGCCGATCACCCAGCTCGAGTTCGCGCGCGCGGGCATCATCACAGAAGAGATGGCCTACATTGCCCATCGCGAAAACCTCGGACGCTCGGCCATGCTGGAGCGCGCTCGCGCTGCCCTCAACGACGGCGAGAGCTTCGGCGCCTCCATCCCGCCCTTCATCACGCCCGAGTTCGTGCGCGACGAGGTGGCCCGCGGCCGCGCCATCATCCCCGCCAACATCAACCATGGCGAGTTGGAGCCGATGATCATCGGCCGAAACTTCCTGGTGAAGATCAACGCCAACATCGGCAACTCCGCGGTCACCTCATCGGTTGAGGAAGAGGTCGAGAAGATGGTGTGGGCAATCCGCTGGGGCGCCGACACCGTGATGGACCTGTCCACCGGACGCAACATTCACACCACCCGCGAATGGATCATCCGCAATTCGCCTGTGCCCATCGGCACCGTGCCGATCTACCAGGCGCTGGAGAAAGTCGGCGGCGATCCCGTCAAACTCGATTGGTCCGTCTTCAAGGACACACTCGTCGAGCAGTGCGAGCAAGGCGTCGACTACTTCACCATCCACGCCGGCGTGCGCCTGCGCTACGTGCCGCTCACCGCCACGCGCGTCACCGGCATCGTGAGCCGCGGCGGTTCGATCATGGCCAAGTGGTGCCTCGCCCATCACCGCGAAAGCTTCCTGTACGAGCACTTCGACGAGATCTGCGACCTGATGCGCCGCTATGACGTTTCGTTCTCGCTCGGCGACGGCTTGCGCCCGGGTTCCATCGCCGACGCCAACGACCGCGCGCAATTCGCCGAGCTGGAAACGCTGGGCGAACTCACCAAGATCGCCTGGGACAAGGGCTGCCAGGTGATGATCGAAGGCCCCGGCCACGTGCCGATGCACAAGGTCAAGGTCAACGTCGAGAAGCAGCTGCGCGAATGCGGCGAAGCACCGTTCTACACGCTGGGTCCGCTCGTCACCGACATCGCCCCCGGCTACGACCACATCACCTCAGGCATCGGCGCCGCCATGATCGGCTGGTTCGGAACCGCGATGCTCTGCTACGTGACGCCGAAGGAGCACCTCGGCCTTCCCAATCGCGACGACGTGAAAGTGGGCGTCATCACGTACAAAATCGCCGCGCACGCCGCGGACCTCGCCAAGGGTCATCCCGCCGCGCAGTTGCGCGACGATGCCTTGAGCCGCGCACGCTTCGAGTTCCGCTGGCAGGATCAGTTCAATCTCTCGCTCGACCCCGACACCGCGCGCGCCTTCCACGACGAAACGCTGCCGAAGGACGCCCACAAGGTCGCGCACTTCTGCTCCATGTGCGGACCGAAGTTCTGCTCCATGGAGATCACCCAGCAGGTGCGCGATTACGCTTCACGCCTGAACGAGGGAGCTGTCGAACTCGCCGAGGAAACGACCCAGGTCGACCCCGAAAGCGACGCGGGCAATGCCGCCGCCCGCCAGGCCGGCATGGACGAGATGAGCCAGAAATTCCGCGACCTCGGCGGGCAGGTCTACGTGGAGCGATCCGAATTGAAGCGCTAGATGCGGCACCAGTAGGAGCGTGCTAGGCTCCGACATTCCCGGGGATCCCATCCATGGCATACAAGAAAGCTTTGCATCACCTGCGCAGCGCGCTGCTCATTTCTGTTCTGGCGGCAGCCACCGCGGCGCACGCTGAACCGCAAAAGTTCACCACCATCGCCCCCATCTTCAGTCAGCTGCTGGTGGTTTCCCAGCCGGCGAACTTCGCGCCGGCGTTCGAGAAGGCAGTCCCGGATCGCTACCTGCGCGAGTCTGTGCCTAAAGGCGAGACGGTCGACCACTGGACCCAGATGATCAGTGTGACCGGCGCCAAGGGCTTGGCGAACAATCGCGACATCACCCCGGAGTCCTTCGCGGGATTGCTCGCCAACGGATTCAAGAAATCGTGCCCCGGCTCATTCTCTTCCAAGGCCCTGGGCAAGCTGCACGTCGGCACCTTTGATGGATTCGCCGCGGTTGCCGGGTGCGGTAGCTATACGTCCAGTGACGGCACGCGGGGCGAAACCGCGCTCATCGTCACAATCAGAGGTGCGCAGGATTACTACACCATCCAGTGGGCGGAGCGGTCGGCACCGACCGACAAGCCTCCCGCTCTCGACGATGCCATTTGGATGCAACGCCTGCACGACCTCGGACCGGTCCGCCTGTGTCCCATCGTTGCCGGCGAGCAGGCCCCCTACCCCAGCTGCGTCGCCGGATAACGAAATCGCGGCGCAGCTAGCCGCTCAGCGCTCCGCGCGCACTGGAAGCGGCGGCGTGCGTGGCGCGCATTCTGGGTAGCCGAACTTGTCGATCAGCGTCGCGCCCGAGAGCGTGTGATACCTCGCCGAGTCCACGTGATGCCCCTTCACAAGATACGCGCGCAACTCAGGTTTGTACGCAGCGAGCATTGTCTTCGTCGAGGTGGAACTGGCGTTCCACTTCTTCGTCACCCGGTCTGGCCCGGCGTGAAATGAGACAAGCGCCTTTCGATCGACGCACACGTTGCGGATCGACAGGAACAGCGTGCATGCCGAGCGGCAAACGCCTTCGACCCTGAACGTCTCGCCGCTCTTGTTGTATTTCGCGACGACCGGGAAGTAGACGGCAAAGCGCCCACCGGCGCCGTACGGCTTCGATGAGCCGTCTGCGATTGCTGGTACCTCGGCGGCTGCCGCCAGCAATAACGCGACCCCTGCGCCGCAGACCAAACCGTGCGCCCGCGTCATGCGCTCCCTCTTCTAACGATGCAGCCCCGGCGCCTCTTGGTGCCGAAGCCGACTCCACTCGCTTCGTGCCCAAGAAAGATCGTCAGCACCGTACAGCACGGTTCTACTGCTTCCATACCGCCAAAAAAACGCCACAGCCAAGCTGCAAGCCATGCCTAACCAACGCTTCGAGAACCGCGACCAATGTGGAAGGCGCTGCGAATTTTCTTAAGGGTGGTCGCGTGGGGCACCGTGGTTGTCATTCTCTTCTTTGTCTCAAGCTGCTATCTCTTTTTCGATCCTCATCTGCGCCACAACATCTTCGGAGGTGATTACTCAGCGTCGGCAAAGCTCGGCGATACCGGACTGGTCGCCACTGTCGAGTTGGTCAATGCGGTGAGCCATCTCGCCGAATTCCAGCGCTACTTGGTTGTCAGCGGAAACGGTGCGCGGGCTTCCAAGGAAATCGCGTTCGACCATGGCGGGTTTCCGCGCGCCAATCTGTATCGAACAGCAGACGGCAACTACGTCATTGCAGGCTCCTTGGACGCATGGTTGATTTCGACGAACCCCGTCGAGATCAAGCCCTATATGGAAAGCTATCTCAAGAACCGGATGAAAGGTCTATATGGTGCTGCCGACCTGCGGTTCATCGGACACGGGCAGCCGCCGACGCAAGCTCCCTCGCCTCCGTCGAACTATTTTGAGGGGCTAGTTTATTTGGGAACGTTTGATTTCGCATCCGAGCGTGGCCAGCCAGTTGGGAGCGTAAGCCGGGGCAAATTCAAGTTTGTCCCGCCGAATATCCAAGGGGAGTACATCCAAGACCCCGGAGGCTGATATCAACGATGCAGCCCAGGCGCTTCTTGGCCGGTGCGCTCGACGTATTCCGTGTAGCCACCGCCGTATGTGTGTACGCCCTCGGGCGTCAGCTCCAGCACGCGGTTCGATAGCGCCGCCAGAAAGCGCCGGTCGTGCGAGACCAGCAGCATCGCACCCTCGTAACCGGCCAGCGCCTCGATCAGCATCTCTTTCGTCGCCATGTCGAGATGGTTCGTCGGCTCGTCGAGTACCAGGAAGTTCGGCGGATCGTACAGCATCTTCGCCATGACGAGCCGCGCCTTCTCGCCGCCTGACAGCACGCGGCAGCGCTTCTCCACGTCATCGCCCGAAAAACCGAAGCAGCCCGCCAGCGTGCGCAGCGATCCGGTGCCCGCCTGCGGAAACGCGTATTCCAGTTCCTCGAACACTGTGCGCTCGCCATCGAGCAGGTCCATGGCGTGCTGCGCGAAGTAACCCATCTTCACACTGGCGCCGAGGTTGACCGCGCCCTCGTCCGGATCGGCCGATCCCGCAACGAGCTTGAGCAGCGTCGACTTGCCCGCGCCGTTGACACCCAGCACGCACCAGCGCTCGCGCCTGCGAATGTGAAAATCGATACCGTCATAAATCGTGCGGCTGCCGTAGCGTTTGTGCACAGCCTTCAGGCTGACGACATCCTCGCCCGAGCGCGGCGCCGGCAGGAACTCGAACTTCACGCTCTGCCGACGCTTTGGCGGCTCCACGCGCTCGATCTTGGCGATCTGCTTCACACGGCTCTGCACCTGCGCCGCATGCGAGGCGCGCGCCTTGAAGCGCTCGATGAACTTCAGCTCCTTCGCCAGCATCGCCTGCTGCCGATCGAACTGCGCCTGTTGCTGCTTCTCGTTCAGCGCGCGCTGCTGCTCGTAGAAGTCATGGTCGCCCGAATAGGTGTTGAGCGCGCCGCCGTCGATCTCGATCACCTTCTTCACGATGCGGTTCATGAACTCGCGATCGTGCGAGGTCATCAGCAGCATGCCCTCGTAGTTCTGCAGGAAGTCTTCCAGCCAGATCAGGCTTTCCAGATCGAGATGGTTGCTCGGCTCGTCGAGCAGCATCGCATCGGGGCGCATCAGCAGAATGCGAGCGAGCGCCACGCGCATCTTCCATCCGCCCGACAGCGCGCCGACATCGCCGTCCATCATCTCCTGCGTGAACGACAACCCGGCCAGCACCTCGCGCGCGCGGCCCTCGAGCGCATACCCGCCCAGCTCCTCGAAGCGCGCCTGCACCTCGCCATAGCGCTCGATGATCTCTTCCATCTCGTCCGCGCGGTCGGGATCGGCCATCGCCGTCTCGAGCTCTTTCAGCTCGCCCGCGACCTCGCTCACGGGCCCCGCGCCGTCCATCACCTCGGCGACCGCACTGCGTCCCGCCATCTCGCCGACATCCTGGCTGAAATAGCCGATGGTGATGCCGCGGTCGGTCGAGACCTGCCCCTCGTCGGGCTGCTCGCGCCCGGTGATCAGCCGGAACAGCGTCGTCTTTCCCGCGCCGTTGGGGCCGACGAGGCCGATCTTCTCGCCCCGGTTCAGCGCCGCCGACGCCTCGATGAAGACGATCTGGTGGCCGTTCTGCTTGCCGATATTGTCGAGACGGATCATGTATGCGCGGGCCCTGGTGACGAAGTTCCGCCACCCCATAAGCCATGCCGCGCGCATGCGAAAGCCCGTGCGGCAATTGCCGTCGCCTCAGCCGACCTCGTAGCTCGTGATGCCGAAGACGCGCTCCATCGCGGCGGGCCGCACCGCCCCGGTATACATGCGCGCCGTCTCGAAACTCGGCGCAAGCCCCCGCCCCAGCGCCAGGGCCGCCGCCTCCGCATTCGGCTCGGGAACGTCGATGAACACCTCGCCCTCGCCGCTCGCCGCCAGCACCGAGAACAGCGTCTCCGCCACCTCCCGGTCCTTTGCGTAAAGGGGTGCAATCTTGCGACCCTTGCGGCTCGGACGAATGACGCCCCAACCCAACAGCTCGCCATCACGCACCAGCGCCCGCCCGATGTGCCCTGGAGCATCCACCCATGACTGCACGAACGCGGCTCTGTCCGCGGGATAAACCGCAGCGTCGTCAGCGGCGAGCACCTCTATGGGAATGTCGGAGAGCGGAACGGTATCATCGCGGAACGCACCCAGCGCCGGCACGCCGCCGTATCGTGCATTGCGCCACGCGAGCTTGAAACCCGACTTGCGATAATTGTCCTGCTGCGCCACCACGCCATCCAGGCCGACAACGCGCGACCTCGAATGCTGCAGCGCCGCCTGCCAGATTCGCCAGCCGTAACCGCGACCGCGCAGCTCCGGGCGCACGATATAGAAACCAAGAAAGGCAAAGCCGTCGCTATAATTGACGTTGGAGATGATCGCCGCGCGCCGCCCCTCATGCTCGCCAACCAGGAAACCCTGCGGATCGATAGCGGCGAAGCACGGCATATCGCCGAGCCCCGGATTCCACCCCTCGGCCGCTGCCCAGTCTGCCGCGATAAAAAGATCCGCCGGCTGCATCGGGCGAATGGTGAGACCGCTGTCGTCGAACCTGCTCATGGGGGGCTCCCTGGCGCCATCGCTAGCATACGCTAACAACGGTCCCGTTAACGCCTGCAGATCAATCGCCCTATTAGTAAGCAAAGCCCCCTTCTCGCCCGGTCCTCCACAACGGATGCTCAGCGCCGCTAGCTGCGCGCAAGCCGAATCGGAGAATAGTCGGGGTTGCACCGGCGCCAATTGAGCTCCGCGTGCCCCCGGCTATTCATTCCGAGGCCGCACGTGAGCCGCGCTACTCGCACATTCGCAAGCACCGTCTTTCTGCTGGCCCTCGGCTTCAGCCTGCCGGCCGCCGCCGATATCGCCGACGAGATCCTCGCCAAGGCGATCGAGCGTTACCGCGCCGGCGAGACCGAGCCGGCCATCGGCGGCATCAACGCTGCGTTGCGCGGGCGCCTATCCGACCCGCAGCTCGCCAAGGCATATTATTATCGCGGCCTCGCGCATCGTCGCGCCGGGAGGCCAAATGACGCCATTTCCGATCTGACCCAGGCGCTCTCTTCCGGCGGCCTGTCGGAAAGCGAAACAACCGACGCGACGGAGAGCCTGCACGCCGTCTATCGGGAACTCGGTACCGGTGTCCGCGCCGATACCGCTTCAGTTCCGGCGGCTGCAGAGCCAGCCAGAAGTTGGGCACCCTCAGACGTCGCCATTTCGACCGGCGCCCTTCAGGAGCCCAAGCCCGAGGTTCCCGCGGCCCGGCCAAAGGCTTGGGCCAAGCAGCAGGTCTCGCTTGCACCGTTACCCCCGGCACGCAAGCAGAGCGACGCGAGCACCACGTCGAAACCACGCACGACGGCCTCATCAACTGCGGCCCTCACGCCGTTCGTCACAGAAGTGTCAATCGCCCCCGCGCAGGACCTGCCGCCGTCCGAGATCCGCCTGCTCGTCGGGCAAGCCCATTCCCGCAGTGAAGCAGTCGCACTGGCGGTCCGCCTAACCTCGCAGCGCGGCTTCGGCCTTGGACCGCGACGCCCCCAAATCGCCGAGACCGCGTTCGCCGACAGTGCAATCTATCGCGTCAGGCTCGGGCCCTTTGCCAATCTCGACGACGCGCTGGCTCTGTGTCGCTCACTGCGTGACAGCGGCTACGATTGCGTCAGGGAATAGCGGAGCGGCCGTCAGGCCGGCACCAAGCCGACTGGATGAAAGCTGCGCGTCGCCCGCCAGCCAAACCACAGGAAGGCAACCAGCAAAAGCCCCAGCGCGGCAACGAACGGCGCCTCTGATTGGGTCGGTGCCAGCGCGGCAAGCGCAGGAATCTTCTGGAACGCCTGCACCACCAGCACGAAGCAATTGAGATAGAGCGCGGCGATCGCAGTGGCGACGTAGACCCAGCGCGATGCCCCTCCCAGCCGCAGCCCATAGAACGCGGCGTACGCCGCAACGAGCAGCAGCAGCGAGATCACACCAACCCCGAGCGCCGGGGTGAATGCCGTAATGGGGAACAAGAACCCCGTGATGGTCGTGGCCGCAGTCGTCGCCAGAAAGACATGCGTGGCCAGCCCTGGAGTTGCGCTCCTCAACATGCCGACCAGCGCAACCAGCCCGGTCGCAATACCGACAAGGCTCAGCGCCACATGCAACCAGGTGAAGCTCTCAATCGACAGACCCAATATCATTTGCACCCCCACTAGCGGCAAGAACGCGCCCGCGCGCAGCGTAGCATTTCCCCCAATTGCTGTGATGCAAAAGTCCTCGCGCGCCGCTCCGCACCATTTTGGCCGCAAATGCCGGTCACACACGCACGAAAAGATACCAAGGAAAATCAACGATGTTTCGCAACCTTCTCTGCGCGTGTCTCGCATTTGCCGCTGCTCTCGCCGTTTCGGCACCCACCCGGGCAGCATCCGCCTACGATATCGATATCGGCGTCGACGCAACGCTCGACCGCTTCTTTGCCAACGTGCGCGGCGCCCGCGAACTCGCCAACAAGTCCGTTGGCATTCTCGTTTTCCCTTCGGTGGTCAAGGCAGGCTTCGGCTTCGGTGGCGAGTATGGCGAAGGCGCACTCCGCATCAGCGGACAGCAGCGCTCGGTCGACTATTACAATACCGTTTCCGCCTCGGTCGGCTTTCAGCTCGGCATCCAGGAGCGATCCGTCATCATCATGTTCATGACGCACTCGGCTCTGGAGCAATTCCGCCGCACCGCCGGCTGGAAAATCGGCGCCGACGCGTCAGTTGCCGTGATCACGGTGGGCATCGGCGGCTCGATCGACACCAACAAGATCACCAGCCCAGTCGTCGGCTTCATTCTCGATCCGAAGGGCCTGATGTATAACTTGACGCTCGAAGGCACCAAGATCAGCCGCATCAACCCGAGGTGAGCGGGCGAGCGCCTGTCCTGTTGTCCGCAATCGCATCAGCAGCGGTCACTAGGCGCCGGAGAGGCGATCACCTCACCGGCGCCCGGAGATGAAGCTCAGATCACTCGCGCTTCGACCAGACGCCAGTAGCGGATGAGCGAGCGCAGACTTTCCAGTCCGCTCGTGGGCTTGAGGTGCCCCTCTCGCCCTGACTGCACAATCCCGCGCGGCGTCCAGTAGGCACCCGGCGCCTCGGTCGCTTCCTCAACGTTCCGGCTGTAGCCGAGGCGGACAAAGTCCTCTTCGTAGACTGCTTTCACCAGCTCGACCGCACGCGGCGTGTAATACGTGCGCATCTTCTCCTGCGCACGGCGCGAATGGGGCGCAAAGGTCTCGAGCTCGAACTCGCCGATTGTCCCGCTCAAAGCCCGCCGCAACGTCGCGATGTCTTCAAGATAGAAGACCGCGTCATACGACACGCCCGTCAGCCACAAGTTGAGATATTGTGGCCGGAAGTGCGGATCGAGCGTCTGTGACTTGGCGCTTAGCAGTGCCTCGAGAAAGGCCTCGAAGCTATGCGGGTGGCGACCGCGAAACTCGCGATACAGCGATGGATCACCATTCACCACCTTGTCGAGATATCCCGACAGCGCCCGCGAGAACGGATTGCGTGCACACGAGATGACGAGCCGCGCATCGCTGCGCACAAGGTCGTCGATGCCGCGCTGCTTCAGGCAGTCGTCACCCTTGTGGGGATCATTAACGAGAGTAAAGCTGCCGCGTCCTTTGTCTCGGAAGCGGGCGGCCTGCGCTTGTCGGAGGCTGTTCTTGACCGTCGAGCAGCCGCACTTCGGATTGTTGACGTAGACCACCGGCAGCTCCGGAGTCCACCACAGCTCTACGTCCTTCTGCACGCCCAGCGCCGAAGCACAGAACTGCCTGATCCAACGTCGGGGATTACCCATAATCCGCGCCCTCAATGAAGTACCGGATCAGGCTGCAACAGCCTTCAGCGGCTAAGCTCCAAAACGAGAGCGGTGATTCGCATGTAGCAGCAACGGTTTTCGTTCAGCGCGTGCAAATGGCGTCTGCACAACCCCTATAGAGGACTAACTGCAGGGTGATCGCCAGGAACATCAACCCGCGAAAGTTGAAGCCGTAACGGTCAAAGCATGAGAGCTGACCATCGATCAATGCCCGACGGCAGCTTTCCATAACTTAACTTTTCAGGCAGCCAAAATCATGGCACGCTGACACACAGTTTCAACAGCGAAAGGAGGTGATCCGATGTCGAGTGGGATCTTGAGGACGGCGATGTCGCGGTCGCTCGGGTTCAGGCCGGATTTGCCTCCGGTGCACGCCTGACGCATCAGCGGCGCAGCGCAACAACCGCTGCACTCTCGCCGCCGAAGTCTCACGGAGGCCGCCCAAAAAGGCGGCCTCTTTGTTTTTTGGGGCTCCGCCAGCGCGCCACGCGTCCCTTGTCGGAGCGACGCGCGCCTCCTAGATAGTTCGACGACTATCTAAAGGAGATCTCGAGATGTCGAATGCGAGCGCTGCCGCGGCGGCGAGAACTGATCTTTTCGATCCCGTCCAACTCGGCCCCTACACCCTCGCGAACCGCATCGTGATGGCCCCCCTCACCCGATCGCGCGCCGACGACGCCGGTGTTCCGGGCGAGCTTCAGGCCAAATACTACGCACAGCGGTCCTCCGCAGGGCTCATCATATCCGAGGCAACGAACATCTCGCCCCAAGGCAAGGGCTACATCCGCACGCCTGGCATCTGGTCCCCAGAACAGGTCGCCGGCTGGAAGCTGACGACCAAAGCCGTGCATGACAAAGGCAGCCGCATCTTCCTGCAGCTCTGGCACGTCGGCCGCATCTCTCACCCCGACCTCCAGCCCGGCGGCGCGTTGCCCGTCGCCCCCAGCGCGGTTCTGGCAGTAAATCAGCAGGCCTATACGTATGAGGGCTTCAAGCCGCTCGTCACACCCCGCGCGCTGGAGACAGCCGAGATCCCTGGCATCATCGCCGACTACGCCCGCGGAGCAAAGAACGCGCTCGATGCCGGCTTCGATGGCGTCGAGATCCATTCCGCCAACGGCTACCTGCTGCAGCAATTCCTGTCCGACAAGACCAATAAGCGCGACGATCGCTACGGCGGCTCGATCGAGAACCGCACCCGCATTGTCGTCGAGGTGGTCGACGCAGTGACCAAAGTTTGCGGAAGCGACCGCGTCGGCATCCGGCTCTCGCCGCTCACGACATTCGGAGACATCGGTGATTCAAACCCCGAGCCGCTCTATCTGTCGCTCATCGAGCAAATCAATCCCTATAAGCTGGCCTACCTCCACGTCATCGAGGGAGAAACCCGCGGCGACCGCAACCCTGCCGGCGGTTTCGACCTGCAGAAGCTCCACCGCGCCTTCAACGGCCTCTACATGGTGAATAACAACTACACGTTGGAGCTCGCACTCGAGGCGCGCGAGAAAAAGCTCGCCGACCTCATCGCCTTCGGCCGCCCATTCATCTCCAATCCGGACCTCGTGGAACGGCTCCGCGACGGAGCCCCGCTCACCCCGGCTGATCCCGACACTTTCTACGCGGGCGAGGAGCGCGGCTACACCGATTACCCCTCGCTCTAGGCCTTGACCGAGAACAAGAGGCGCAGCGTGCCCGCCAGCCGCTGCGCCTTGTCGATCGCGCGCCATTAATTTCGGCGATTGAAGCCCCAGTAGTCGAGGAAGAGGCTGAACGAGATCACGAGGAACGCCGCTGCGTAACCCGCCTCGTGATACTCGCGTATGGGCTTGCCGTATGGAGAATCCAGCGGCGGATAAACGACCACCAGTACCCGGTAGGCGATGAACACCATGACGAACAGCCCGGCGGCCTCCAACGGAGGCACCGGCATGCCGAACCAGGCAATCGTGCGCCGCCCCCAAGGCCAGTAGCGGTCGGCCAGCGGCACTAGCACCCCATAGCCGAGCGCAATCACCGTCAGAA
The DNA here is from genome assembly GCF_965243865.1 of Hyphomicrobium sp. 1Nfss2.1. GTDB lineage: Bacteria > Pseudomonadota > Alphaproteobacteria > Rhizobiales > Hyphomicrobiaceae > Hyphomicrobium_A. Next base: position 1,355,187 of record NZ_OZ251603.1, read on the forward strand.
TGCGCAGTGTACCTAACTGGGCATTGTCGAGCAGATTGTGCAGGTTCGTCTCATGGTGGCCATTGACCTCTTTCCAGGCATCTGGCGTACCCCAGCCGAACACGCGCTGCCCCCAGCTCACCTCCTCGCCAAAGCACACGAAGAAGAAAATCGCCAGCAGCGGTAGCCACAAATTGCCGACAGTATCCCGGCCGAAGAATTTCGCTGGCTGCGTGCGCGACGAGACATAGGCGCCGAGCACCAGCAAACTCGCCGCCAGATAGAGCGCCGCGGTTGCATTCTCCGCGAAGTGATCTTCAAGACCGCTCTCGGCAAGCAGCGCACGATCGGCAAGCCACAGCACGATGGCCGTCAGCCCCGCGAATACATACGCGCCGATAAAAAGTCCCCTGGTGCTGCCCATCAGTTTCCCCGGTTTGTCTTTCTGCGTCCACGCGGCCTGCTCCGGGCGATAAGCGGTGCCGAAGGAGCTACATTGCGGACTTGTGCGCTCACCGCACCGCATTGGCTCGATCGGGCCGCCGCTTGGTCAACGAGCGTTGGAGAGTTCAGTCGCTGCGGGATCAATGCCGGGAGCCCTATGCCCCGCGCGCCGCTCCCGTCTGCCGCGCCAACTGCAGCCCGTACAGCATCAAAAACAGCGCGGTGCTGTTTTCAAACACCTCGCCGAACCACCCGTAGCTGGCGAAAACCGCGACCCCCGCCGCCAATGGCAACAGATTGGCGTGCGGAGCGTACTCCAGCATGAGCCAGTTCCTGGTCGCCCGGATGTAGATGATGATGCAGCACGTAACGAACACGGCGGCCGATCCCAGCCACTCGATGACATCGAGCTCCGAATAGCTCAAAAAGTTATGCAAGTTGGATTCGTGCTGGATGTTCGCCGCCATCGCTTCCGGCGTAGCCCACCCGAAAATTCGCTGCCCGTAGCTTATTTCTTCGAGGCCCAGAAGCAGCGACAACGTCAGACCAAGCAGCATGGCTGCGATCACGATCGCCATCCGGTCAGACCGAGCAATGTAGCGGCGCAATGCCAGGATGTAGGCCGCCGCACCGGTGAAGCACAGCAGCGCTGTCAGATATTCCGCCGGGCCATCCTCGGCAAACAACGTTTCGTACACCGGCCTGCCGAGTACTTCGTAAACGTATCCCGATGCCAGCACCGCCACGAAGACAACGCTTAAGCCGACGATAATTCGCGATCTGCGATCAGCAAACACCTGCGCTTCCAGCGTCGTGTCGCTGCGAGCCATCAACGCGTAACGCAGCCCCCCGGTACCGATCAGCACCGTCGCAAGGCTGATCAGCGGCCGCGCGAACAGGTACGGCTTGCTTATGTGTCCATCCGCATCGAGCTGCGTGAGAAAAGGCACTGCATAGCTGGCGAATGGAGCACAAGCGATCAGTACCAGCCCCGCGATCACCATAACCGCGGAGACAATATGACTCTGCTCCTGCTTCCAGCTAAGGAAGCGGGCTGAATGGCCTACGGACATTTAGAAGTGCCTTTAACCCGTCAGCGCGAGCGCCCCACTAGCCCCGCGGAAATGAAATCTGCAGATCGAAGTAAATTGCGCACGCAACAAGAAGAGCAGTACCGGCAATGAACGCTGCCGCGTGAATTCGCGACATAGCTTTCATAGAGGTGTCTCCCTTTCCAATATCGTCACAAAAAGTACACTATCGACGCAGGCAAACTCAGCAACTGGCGCGCCCAAAACAGACGAGTATCAGCGTCAATTCGTCTCCGCGTGTGACAGTTTCGCGACACAAACACAGGAGAAATTCCCGAACTCGAAGCGATACGCGCAGTTGGGAAAGTCCTGAGTGCCTCGTAGAACCTCAGTGAAGATCGAATCGAAGCCAAGCTAACTTGCCGACCGCCCCGAGGCCGCATGAGCGACATTGAAACCGTTGTTGTCGGAGCCGGGGTCGTCGGTCTCGCCATCGCCCGCGCTCTGTCCGCCAAAGGCCAACAAGTCATCGTCCTGGAGCGGCACGCGCGCATCGGCTCTGAGACGAGCTCGCGCAATTCCGAGGTCATCCACGCGGGCCTCTACTATCCAACCGGCAGCATGCGGGCGCGCTTATGCGTCGCCGGCAAGGAAGCCCTCTATCGCTTTTGCGCCGAGAACGGTGTCACCCACACTCGTATTGGAAAGCTTCTCGTCGCAACGTCCGAAGCTGAGCTGCCGAAGCTGGAAGCCATCGCCGCCAACGCCGCTGCCAACGGCGTCACCGACCTTCGCCGCCTCACCGGCGAGGAGGCGAAGGCCATGGAGCCCGAGCTTCAATGTATTGCTGCCTACCACTCGCCCTCCACCGGCATCATCGACAGCCACGACCTGATGCAAGCGCTCAGCGGCCACATCAGCACCAACGGCGGGGAGATCGTCCTCAACGCGTCGGTGGATGACATCGCTGCACGCGATGATGGTTTCCTCCTACAGGTGCTGAGCGGCGGCGAGGTCAGCACCCTATCGTGCCGCAACCTCGTTCTCGCAGGCGGTTTGGGCGCCACCCTGCTCGGCCGCATGCTGCGCTATCGCGACGACTACGCAGTCCCTCAGACCTATCCCGCTCGCGGGCACTATTTTGCCCTCGGCGGCAAGGCCCCCTTCCAGCGGCTCATCTATCCGATGCCGGTAGGCGCGTGGCTCGGCATCCACCTCACCATCGACACGGGGGGCCGAACACGCTTCGGCCCCGACATCGAATGGTGCAATGAGGTCGACTACAAATTCGTCGAGGATGAAGGCCGGCGGCGCGCCACCTTCGAGCGCGAGGTCCGCCGCTACTGGCCGGGCCTGCCCGGAGGCGCCCTACAGCCCGACACTGTCGGCATCCGCCCCAAGCTCTACCGTGAGGGTGAACCCGCCGCCGACTTCACGATCCACACCGCGCACGACCACGGCATCCCGCATCTCGTCGCCCTCTACGGCATCGAGAGCCCAGGTCTGACGTCGTCGCTGGCTATTGCAGACTACGTCGCCGAGCGTCTGGAGTAACCGGCGCGCGTCCTTCGCGGAACTCCTCAAAGTAGGCGCGCAGCAGGTTTATCGGGCCGAGCTTCCACACACCCGCAGTCCGGCCCACGAGATACCCGACAGGATTGGCCCGCCAGTAGAACCGCTGGGTTTTCGACTTAGGGATCGACGACTCGAACCTGTTCGCCTGCCAGGCAGGCGCCGGATAGACGCCATAACCCTCGAGCCCCATCTCCCACCCATACCTGATGTCGACATCTACTGGCCGCGTACGCTTTCTCTCTGCCAGCAACTTGCGGCAACCAGACGCGCTGATTGCGTAGGCGGCGGTCGTCTTCGGAAAGTGCAGGTATCGCACCAGGCTATGCGTGCCGTCGCCCAGGGGAGCCAGCCGACAATGCGGGTGCTGCTTGGCACCCGATAGGCTGAGAATGTCCCACTCACCCTTGATCTTCGCGATCGCCTCTTCCGCGATCAGTCGAACGTCGCTCTCGAGATCGACGTCATCTTCGAGAACGATCGCATACGGGATGCCGCGAGCGAGGATCGTTTCGGCGGCGACGAGGTGGCTTGCGTAACAGCCAAGCTCGCCGGGAAGCAGATCGCCCGATTTGACGAAGTTCCCTGCGAGATGCTCGGGGATTGCGGTGCCACGCACCGCCTCGATGCGTTCGAACCTACCACCGAGCTGCTGGCCCATATAAGCCAACCGATCGGTCGCCGAGGCGAGGTTGATTACAAAGACGTGCATGACAACCCGAAGCTAGCAACGAGCCGGGACGCGACCCGACGTCGATAGGCCATCTAGAAAACGGGGCGACCTTCGGTACGGCCACACCCACGCGGCAAAGGGAATAGGCGCCGCTCGAAAACTTCGCAACCCAAACATTTTATCATTTAATCTCAGACGCCGAACGAGCGTAACAGGAGCATCGCCCGAGGCTCAACACCTGATTGTCACAGCATTGACTTATGCGACCTTTCGTCTGCGCATCCGCTTGGTAGAGCCTCACCTACAATTGTTATGCACAAGAATCACAACGCTCATAACGCTGACGAGAAGCACTGAAAACCGCTAGCCGCTGAGTTTATCCGCGATAGCGTGCAAGGAGTCGCCTGAAGGCTCTGGCTTTAGATCGCATGGGGGCACGACCAAGTTGGCCGGTACGACCATACTTCACCCGAACCCTGCTGGACCTACGCAAAGGGACGCGAGAAATGCCGCTTATGCGCTCCTTTCTGCGTTGCTCATCGCTCTCTTCTTCGTCAATGGCGCAGCCTCGAACGCGATAGCGATCATCGCCTTCGTCGCCGCCTGGGTGCTCATCGTGCGCGATCACCGCGCCGGCTCTCTGACTATTCCGCCGCTCAATCCCGTACTGCTCGTCTTCTTGATATTCATCAGCCTACGCATTCTTCTGCCGCCATACGGGGTGACGGGCGCACCGCCGGGCGCTGCTATCACACGCATACTGTTACTCGTCGGTCTCTATGGCCTGACGCTCTACGTCTATACCCGGCTGCCCTTCAGCCACATCCTCTGGATGATCGTCAGCGCAGCCACACTTTGCGCATTGGCGGCGATCCTCGCGCATATGGTGTTCGGCCAAGAGTCGCGCCTGGAGTTTTTCGGTCGCGCTTCGCACGCGATTGCGGGCGCGGGTGCAATTGCGACCGGCGTCACCGCCGCCGCCGCGCTTCTATTCGCTGCGCCAAGTCAGGATCGCACCAAATGGGGCATACTTTCCCTGCTCGGCTCCATGGCACTGCTAGTGGCGGCCCTTTATTTCACGGGCAGCCGCGGCCCCATCCTCGCGCTGTCGGTCGCCCTGATCGCCACGCCGCTTGCTCTTCGCTGCCGGGTGCCTTGGCTGCTTATCGTGCTTGCATTCGGCGCCTGGTGCCTTGTTAGCAGCTTCGTCCTGCTCGAAGTGCCGATCAAGGAAGCCCTTTGCCCTTACGTCGATCTCGCGTGCCGCCCCTCCAAACGCAATGACGTCTGGCAGGCCACCGCCCAGATGATCGCCCAGCACCCCCTTTGGGGCAACGGATATGCATTCCGCTTCACGCACGGCGTCACCCATGCCCACAACGCGTACTTGGGGATGGCGCTGCACTATGGCCTGCCGCTGCAGATCCTCTTCATCGCGCTGATGGCGACCGCGCTCTATCAAGCTACTCAAATCGCGTCCGCACAGACCAAATTCTTCGTCGCATCGACCCTCGTCTTCGCCAACGGCTACATGGGATCTGATCTGAGTGACCCGATGCGGTTCTTCAATACGCACTATCTGTTCCTGTGGTTTCCCATCTTTCTGGCACTTCTGAGCGTCAAGTCCGATAACGGGGTCGCGCCAACGCCCCGGGAATGATACCCGGACACCGGAACTGCACTACCGACCGCGACACCAATCCGAGCATCGAGCCCCAATCCGAGCACTGAGCCTATGACGCCGCCCCGCCTGGTCTATCTCGTCAACGAAGACTCCTATTTCGTCGGCCACCGGCTCACCATGGCCCGCGCGGCATTGAAGGCGGGCTATGACGTCCACGTCGCCACACGTCTGGGAAAATTCCGCGATGCCATTGTCGCCGAAGGCTTCAAGGTGCACCCGATCGACATCCACCGCGGCAGCGTCAACCCGCTAAAATTTGTCAGCGCCGCACGCGCCGTGCGCAAGCTCTACCGGGCGCTCAATCCGACGATCGTCCATCACGTCACGCTGCAGGCAACAATGGTCGGCGCTCTCGCCGCGCGAAATCTGCCAGTAAGTCAAATCAACACCGTGACCGGCCTCGGCACCGTCTTCACCGCCAAGAGCGCTAAGACGTTTGTGACACGCGCAGGCGTCGGTCTACTCATCGGCCCGCTCCTCAACAATCCGCGCTCGATCGTCACCGTCGAGAACCCTGACGACAAGAAAGTGCTCTCATCTCTATCGGTCGACAGCGAGCGCATCCACGTCCTGCCCGGCTCCGGCATCGATACCGCGCGCTACTCCGTGCTGCCCGAACCCCCGCCCCCAGTCACGGTCGCCTTCGCCGGGCGCATGCTGATCGACAAGGGCGTACGCACTCTCGTCGCCGCTTATCAGATCGTGCAGCAACAGGGTCATCCCGTTAGGCTCGTTCTTGCCGGAGTGCCCGATCCGGCCAATGACAATTCCATCCCCACAAGCGAGCTGGAAGAGTGGGCACAGCGCCCAGGCGTCACGTGGCTGGGCCAGGTCGCCGATATTCGCGACGTTTGGCGCAACGCACACATTGCTGTCCTCGCCTCGCTTGGCGAGGGGCTGCCCATGAGCCTCGTCGAGGCAGCCGCCTGCGGACGGCCTTTGATCGCCACCGACGTTCCTGGATCGCGCGCCGTCGCTCGCACGGGGCTAAACGGCATCCTCGTGCCGACGAACGATCCTCAAAAGCTCGCTGAAGCCATCATCAAGCTCGCGAGCGATGCTGACATGCGCCGGAGATATGCTGAAGCCAGCCGCTCACTCGTCGAGGCGGAGTACAGCTCAGCCCACGTCGAGAGCGAGGTTATGCGCGTCTATGAGCTTGCCCGCCGCACCGCACCGGCCTGAGCAACTATGTGTGGCAATGCTTGCCGCGCCCAGGTTGTGCCTCAGGGCACTGGGTTGCGCGGAGTGGCTGCGGCTGCCGAAGACCTCCGTACGGTCTCCTCGCCGATCAGCCGCCCGTGCTCCAGATGGATGGTGCGATCACAGAAAGTCTCGATCAGCTCGGGCGAGTGCGAGGCGAGCACAAAGATGCTCGAGCGCTCGATGAACTTCACCATACGCTTGCGCGCGCGCACCTGAAATTCCGCATCGCCCGCGCCCAAAACCTCGTCCACGAGCAGGATTTCCGGATGCATAGCCGTCGCCACACCGAATGACAGTCGCGTGCGCATGCCGTCCGAATAGGTATTCACCGGAACCGACAGGAAGTTCCCCAGCTCGCTGAACTCCTCGATGTCCGGGATCACGGCCTCGGCCTGCCGGCGCGATGCCCCGAGCATCATCGCCATGCGGATGATGTTCTCATAGCCACTCAGCTCTAGCTCGAGCCCCGCGCCGAGCCCGAACACCGTCGACACGCGCCCATCGATGCTGATGCTGCCGCGCGTCGGAGTATAAATCCCAGCCAGCGTGCGCAACAAAGTCGACTTGCCCGAACCGTTGTGACCGATAAGGCCGAGCCGGTCGCCTTCCTTCAGCTTGAGCGATATCCCATCCAGCGCCGTGACGCTGACGATGCCGCGCGACTCCTTCGACAGCCGCCCACCCGTGCTGATCGCCAGCAGGTTGTTCCGCAGCGACATCGCGCGCAGGTTATAAATCGGGTACTCGACCGATACGTTCTGAAGCGTGATTTCAGCCATGTTCTAAACCCAGAATGGCAACCGAGCGCCCTTGGCCTTGGTCATCCAGAGCGCGAGCGCCCAACCGACGATGGCCATGAGTATGGTCCCCACCCATATCCGGGCATCGGGCACCACACCCTGTAGCGGTCCGCGCACGATGTCGAGCCAGTAGGCCATCGGATTGAACGCCATGATGATCTGCGTCCGGCCAAGTTGATGCGAGTGGTAGAGAACGGGACTGAGGAAGAACAGGATCGGCATGATCGCCTGAACCAGCGGATCGATGTCCCTGAACCGCGCCCCGATGAATCCGAGCAACTGGATCACCCACCACAGATTGATGAAAACCAGCAGCAATCCGGGGATCACGAGCAGTGTGACCAGCGATAGCGGCTGCTGGAACACCACAAGCACGAGCAGCACCACCAGGAGGTTGTGCGCGAAATTGATGATCTGCTGGAACAGCAGCTCGAGCGACAAACGCAGCGAAGGCGTCTTGATGTTCCTGATGATCGAGGCCCGCTTCGTGAATACGGTGCAGCCCCCGATGATGCTTCCGGTGATCATGTTCCAGACCACCAGTCCGATCGCCAGCGATGGAATGAAGGCCGCCTTGTCGGTGTGCAGCAGGGTGCTCCACACGAACCCAAGTCCGACGACACCGATCAGCGTGCTCAGAACCAGCCAGAACGGGCCGAGCACACTGCGCTTGTAGCGCGCCCGCGTATCGCTCCAGGCAAAGTACCAGGCGATCGCAACAGATTTCCGGAGTCCCTGCAGCATGTCCCCGTCTGCCGGTTGGTATATCAAGTTCACCCTCCGGCGCGGATGGTTCGCCTATCGCCGGAATCCGCGCTGGTTATGGTCCGATGCGGACGCCGATGCAAACCCGTTCCCAGCGCAGTCCCCTAAAGACTTGAACGGCCGTCGCATTGTAGCTTCGCCCGACACAGTCATCACATTGAATTTGCAAGCCTCGCGGCTAGTCAACCACCCCGATTGCCAGCCCCGCCGAAGGGAGCTGCTGTGCATAACGAGGTCAGGGAGCAGCCGCTGAGATCCGGTAAGCACGCCTATATCCCCAACATTGACCGATGGATGCGCCTCAACAGCTTGAAGGCTATGCTCCGGCGAGGAAATATACCGCAAGGCCGCATCGGTTGGCTGTCACCCAACTCGCCCAAGCAGCACTTCCCTCCTGCGTGAATGCGATTGCCACACGCAGACCATCTACTCATCGGAAGGACGCGTTCTTGGCTATCCGGACCCACACCGCGACACTTCACCATCCAGGATCGCCGATTGATCTCACACGTCACGCGATTCTACTTTTTGGCCAGCAGTAGCAAAATCACTAGGTATCTTTTGCGCGGCATTTCCAAAATATCCGCTAGAGCGAAGCGCATAGTCCGGGGCGGATATCGAATGTCCCGCGAACTCGTGCGGCGCATCCTCACGCATGGCCAGCACACGCGCGATATTCGGCGCACCGCACTCTTCTCCTGGCGCTTCGTTTCGTCACGCGTGCAGCGTGAGCGGCAACGCCGTTCCGTGCTGAAAGACGTGTCCGGCGTCGATTCGATTCTGAAATCGGTCAGCAGCGAAACGGATCGCACGACGATCGCCTTGCTCGTCAGCGGCGGCATAGGCGACTACCTCGTCGTGGCACGTTTCCTGCGTGATCTTGCAGCAGGAATCGAACCCGCCCGCTTCGACATCTTCTGCTCGAACCCCGCGATTGGTGACTGGGTTTTCGCCGCGGTCCCCGGCTTCAACAAGTGCCACTCTGAATTCCTCTTCACCGTGCAAAGCGTCGTGGACAACTACGACCTCGCGCTGCGCGTCAGCCAGTTCGTCACTGCCAACAACGACGAGATCGACTGGGCGCGACTGCAGAAAGCAAAGCGCCTGCAGCAGGTCGTCATGAACCTGACCCGCGCGAGGCGCCCGATCGAGGCATTCATCGAGCACCACCCGTATCTCGATGCCAGCTTTGCGCGCCGCGCGGTCTTCAACAATCAGACTCGCGAGACGTTTCTGCACGGCATGGCAGGCATCACTTACAGCGGACCTCGGATCGACCTGAAGACAGACGACGCCATCATCGGCCAGCTCGGCCTGCGCGACCGTCCCTTCGTCACCATCAACAATGGCTTCGATGCTGGCTTTATCATCACCGGCACAGCCTCTACGAAGACGTATCCTCACGGCGACGAACTCAGTCGCTTGCTCAAGGAGCGCTTCCCCGGTCTCACCATCATTCAGATAGGGAACGCCACCAGCCAGCCCTTGGCCAACGCCGATATCAATCTCATCGGCAAGACCAGCCTTGCCGCAGCAGCCGCCCTCGTTCAGCACGCCAGCCTGCACATCGACAACGAAGGCGGCCTCGTTCACGTTGCCTCTGCCTTCGGAACTCGCTGCTGTGTCGTATTCGGCCCAACGCCGGCGGACTATTACGCGTACGAGGACAACATCAACATCCTGCCGAACTTCTGCGGCGGATGCTGGTGGTCGACCGAAACCTGGATGGACGTCTGCCCGCGCGGCTTCAAGACTGCGCGCTGCCTCTCCGAGCAACACCCCGCCGACATCGTCGTGCAAATTGCCGCTCTGTGGAAGCCAAGCTCCAAATCAATGCAGCTCGCTTCCTAGCCTAGCAACCGCGCCGCAGCACGACCTTCAAGTTGCAGCACGACCTTCAAGTTGGAGCCGCCAACTGCGCATCCGCGCTCGACGTCACCCGCGACACACTTCGTGCGCTTTGCGCTGCGCGGCTATCGAGGATCGCCATGGCCTCCCGGACCACGTCGGAGGGCTGATGCGACGTCATGCACCGGGCTTCGGCAAAGCCGCGCGGGCAGCGATCCATCCAGGATTCGTTGATCCACCAGCATCCACCGCAGAACGCCGGGCTCAGGTTGCGGTTCTGGCTGTAGCCGAAATAGTCCGCATCGCTCGGGCCGAACAGCACCAGGGCCCTCGCCCCGATCACGGACGCGATGTGCGCCAACCCGCTGTCGACATCCAGGTGCAGCCTCGATCCCCCGATCAGCGCGGCCGCCTCCGCCAGGGAAGTCTTCCCGACTAGCGAAATATCTGCTGCTTCCAATAGAACGCTGGTCTCAGGCGTCCCCAGCTGCACGATTGTCAGATTGGGCCTTTGCGCCTTGAGCAGAGCCAGGGCTTCATCAAATCGTGGATAGGTCTTCGTCGAGGTCTGCCCGCTCACGACGAACGCTGCATCGAACCCATTGTGGGCCGTCACATAGTCCTTGCCGGCCAATCCCAGCCGTCCGAGCACTGATCCGTCCAACCTGAGATCGAACCCTTCGCCGCCGTGCGCAATGCCTGCCTGATAGTGCAGGTAGGAGCTCCGCGTCTGGTTCGCATAGACGGCGCGGCGGCCGAAGTCGCCGCTGCTGCAAGGCAGTTCCGCCACAAGCCCGGCGTTGTCAGCGACGAATGCTTCCAAGCGCCGGCAGACGCCGGCCAGCTTGGGGTGCAGCGCAAGTTGCCGCTCGTCGTAAGCGCAAACCTCCGCCACCTGGGTGACGCGGATGGCCAGCGCATAAAGTGGCGCAATCTCCCGGAACAGGAACGAGCTGTGGCACTCGCGAAAGCCGGGAATGGATTCGAAAACCCAGCGCGCCGCGCCCGCGCTGTTGCACGCCACATCGAATTCCAGCGGCCCGCACGCCGCCCCGAGATCGCGCAGAAAGCGCGCTATGACGATGTTGTCGCCGATACCGCCGCCCAGCGTATGCACGAGGATGACAGGCTTGTCGGTCGGCAACTGCGCCTTGATCGAACTGCGTACCCGGCCGCTTTTTAGCTTCGTCGTCGCGCCCTGCCACAGCAACGGCAGCTTGGTCCAGACATACCGGGCCACAAACCGCCCTGTCTCCAGGGGACTGGCCCCGGATGCATTGAGGCCGGCTATGCGTTCCGATAGGCGCCGCAGCCTGCCGCCATCGAGGCTTGCCACGCGTACCCCCGGCCGCCGATTGTCGCCTTCTCGCTTCAATCTGCTCACATCAAATATCTTGTTCGTCCGGCGTACGGAAATCCACCAACCAGGCCGCAAAGTTACCGCGACAGGCGATGGACCGTTGATAGCTGAGTTCTACACGTCGAGTATATGTTACGAGGCGGGTATATTAGGACTCACCTTGGCGTTTTGCACAGGAGCCCGTTCGAGTGATTTCTGAACGCACACTAGCTGCTTGTCGCATCCTCATTGTAGGCGATGTCGCACTCGACCGCTTCGTCTACGGGGAGGTTGCCCGCATTTCGCCTGAAGCCCCAGTCCCGGTACTGCGGGTCACATCGACCACCAACTCGCCCGGCTGCGCAGCAAACGTCGCCGCCAACGTGACCGCGCTTGGAGCCCAAGCCACGCTGATTGGCCTGGGCGGCGACGATATCACCGCGGTGAGCCTTGCCAAGGTCCTGCGTGGCATCAAGCACCTCAAGATCGTGCCCGACACCGACCGGCCGACGACGATCAAGACGCGGTTCGTTGCAGGCAGCCAGCAAATCGTCCGGGCTGACGAGGAAGTCACGACTCCGCCGACCGACGCCGCCGAGGAGCGCATTCTCGATGCCTTCGCCGAAGCACTTTCCGAGAGCGATGTCGTCGTCATCTCCGACTACAACAAAGGAATGCTGACTGACCGCATTCTCGCCGAGATAATCTCGACGGCCCAAAAGGCCGGCAAGATGACCATCGTCGATCCCAAGCGCAAAGACCTTTCCGCCTACCGCGGCGCCACGCTCATCAAGCCCAACCGCTCTGAGCTGACGGCAGCCACCGGCCTTCCTTGTCAAAGCGATGATGACGCTGCCAAGGCCGCAGATCGCGCCATCGAGGCGACCGGTTCGATGATCCTGCTTACGCGCTCCGAGCACGGCATGAGCTTGTTCAGAGCCGGAGCTGCCCCGCTTCACCGCCGGACGGAAGCCAAAGACGTCTTCGACGTTTCCGGCGCCGGAGACACCGTTGCGGCTGTCATCGCGACAGCCCTTGCCGCCGGTCTCGATTTCGGCGAAGCCATGGACCTCGCCAACACCGCCGCCGGCATTGTCGTCGCCAAGATAGGCACCGCAACGGTCAGCCCGCACGAATTGCAGGCGGCCACCATGCGCTCACGCCTCGGCTACGAAAACCGCGTACTGTCGCTCGATGCGGCCATTCCTCTGCGCGAGGCCTGGAAGCGTCAGGGGCTGAAGTGCGGCCTCACCAACGGCTGCTTCGACTTGATCCACCCCGGCCACATCTCGCTGCTCAAAGCTGCCAAAGCCTCCTGCGACCGCCTGATCGTCGCGCTCAACTCTGACGAATCGGTACGCCGCCTCAAAGGCCCCACCCGGCCGCTCCAGGACGAGAACGCGCGCGCTTATGTCATGTCGCACATCGAGCAAGTCGATGCCGTCGTCCTCTTCGAGGAAGACACCCCCCTGGAGCTGATCGAAGCACTGAAGCCCGACGTGCTGATTAAGGGAGCGGACTATCGGGAGGATCAGGTGGTCGGCGGCGACCGCGTCAAATCGTGGGGAGGAAAAGTCGTTCTGGCGGATCTAATACCCGAGCAATCGACGACGCGGCTCGCCAAGAAGGCCGCTACACCAACCACCGCCTGAACTTTGGGGACTGAAGAATGTATTTGGTGACGGGCGGAGCCGGCTTCATCGGCTCCAATATCGCAGATGCGCTGGCCGCCCGCGGCGATGACGTAGTGGTCTGCGATCGCCTCCGCAATGGCAACAAGTGGCACAACATCCGCCGCACTCGCCTGCACGACATCGTCCATCCCGACAACATCGACGCCTGGCTTGATGCCAACGCCAAAGCTCTGACCGCCATCATTCACATGGGCGCCATCAGCGCCACGACCGAGACCGACGTCGACAAGCTCGTCCATAACAACATCGCGCTTTCATTGAAGCTCTGGCAGTTCGCGGCAGCGCATGACATCCCGCTCATCTATGCATCGTCCGCAGCGACGTACGGCGATGGCGCCCAAGGCTTCGTCGACGACCAGTCACCGCAAGCGCTGGCCCAGCTTCTACCCTTGAACGCTTACGGCTGGAGCAAGCTCTTCGTCGATAAGCGCTTCATCGAGGACGTGCTTGCAGGCCGCCCCAAGCCGCCGCAATGGGCAGGCCTCAAGTTCTTCAACGTCTATGGCCCCAACGAAGGCCATAAAGGCGACATGCGCTCGGTCATTCACAAGGTGTATCCGAAGGTCGTTGCCGGCGAGGTCGTGCAGCTCTTCAAATCGCACGATCCGCGCTACCAGGACGGCGGCCAGCTGCGCGATTTCGTCTACGTCAAGGACTGCGTCCGGATCATCCTCTGGCTGCTCGACAATCGCCAGATCTCCGGCATCTTCAACGTCGGCACTGGCAAGGCGCGCACCTTCCACGATCTCGTGCACGCGGTCGGCAAAGCCGTCGACAGAGCGCCGAACATCGAGTTTATCGACATGCCGCTTCAGATCCGCGACCGCTACCAGTACTTTACCGAAGCCGACATGCAGAAAGTTGCTTCTGCCGGCTACAACGCCCCGCCGACCTCGCTTGAGGACGGCATCCTTGATTACGTCAAATGTGATTTGTCGGTGCGGCCGCAGTGACCGTGCCAGAGCAGCGCTATAAACTGATATTCAATCCCGCAGCCGCGCGTTGAAGCTGCTGCGCATCATACTTGGAGGCATTCGGTCATGAGCTCGCTTCTCTCCTACCTCGAGGAATCCCGGGCAGCTCTCGATAGATGCATCGCAGCTCCGCAGCTCGCCGGACGCGTCGATGCCGCGATCGATACGATCGTCACCGACCTCCTCGCGCACCGTCCGCTGCTCCTTTGCGGCAACGGCGGCTCGGCCTCCGACGCCATGCACATCGCCGGTGAACTCGTCGGCCGCTTCCTGCTCGAACGCAGGGCGATCAACTGTATCTGCCTCACATCGAATGCAGCCGTCGTCACCGCCTGGAGCAACGATTATTCCTACGAGACCGTCTTCGCCCGGCAGGTCGAGGCCTACGGCCAGCGCGGTGGCACGCTGCTCGGCATCAGCACGTCCGGCAACTCGGCCAACGTCGTGCGTGCGTTCGAAACGGCGCGCGAATTGGGAATGAACACGATCGGCCTTACCGGTGAGGGCGGCGGCAAGATGGCAGCATTGAGTACCGTGCTGATAGATGTGCCGTCCAAGAGCACGCCGATCATTCAGCAGCTCCACATCACCATCTACCATTATCTTTGCGAGCAGATCGAAATCCGTCTTGCGCCCGCAATGGACCAACTGCCGGCGGCAAAAGCAGGCTAAAGCCGCCAACTCAGCTACACCCCCCTCACCCGGCCGCGATCTGTCGATCGCGTCCGACCTCTCCCTTCAGGGAGAGGCTACGTTCTGCCACCTCACTTAGCCTCTCCCCTGTGGGCTTCGGGTGAGGGGGGCTTCAATCTCTGTCGGAAGGGCATAAACGCAGGCGCTTAGTCCTCGGCCTGCGGTTGCGGCCGCGTCAGGTAACGCACCACCGCACCACGAGCGGCGCCGAGACTATCGACCCGCCGCCAGATGAAGTCGGCCGGCAACGATTTAGGGTCGCCCTGCTCCTCGCCGCTCTTGCCTGTCTCGACCAGGATCCCCGCGCGCAGACCTGCACGCTGCCCGGCTTCGAGGTCGGCCACTCGGTCGCCGACGATCAAACTGCGCGCCAGATCGATCTGCATCGCCTCTGCCGCTTTCGTCAGCATTCCAGGGTTCGGCTTGCGCCACGGATGATCCGCAATCGCCATCGCTCCCGCGCCCTTCTCGTGATAACCGCACGCCAGCACGGCATCGAAGCGAGCACCCGCCTCGGCGAGGCGCGCGCGGATCACATCCTGCACGGCTTCGAAGCTGTCCCACCCGAACAGGCCACGCGCCACACCTGATTGATTGGTCACGACCACCACGGGAACGGCCAGCCGATTAGCCTCGGCAATCGTCTCCGCTGCGCCGGGGATCAGCCGCACCCCGTTGGGGTCGCCGACATATCCGCTGTCTTCGACGATCACGCCATCGCGGTCGAGAAACAAGGCGGGCCGCCCGGCAAAGCCCCCCGCATCGCCGCCCGAAAACCACAGCCCTGGATCGATGAGCCCCATCGCCGGTCAAAACCCCTTGTGACATCCGCCCGAACTGACCCGGGGTGCGGCCTCAATAGCCGCCAGCAACCAGGCATTCAATCGATGTCCCCTGCGACCCGATCGTTGCCTCCCCCCCGAACGTGAAATTCGCTGGCAAGCGCCCTGGTAGAAGTTCTGTTAGCTATACGGAAGTCATCGTCAGGTTACTGGTATCCGCCACGCTTCCCTTGTCCCGCCCGCCAACGGTCATCAGCCGCGCCATGCCATCTCGTCGCCCCGCTCTCCATCTTGGCCTTTCCCTCGCAGTTTTGGCTCTCGCCGGCTGCGGCGACCGCAACACTTACCAGCCACCGCCCCCCGCCGAGGTGACCGTCACCAAGCCCGAAGAGCGTAAGGTTACGTTGTATATGGAGGTGACCGGATCATCCGCCGCCTACAATCGCGTCGACCTCGTAGCGCGCGTGCAGGGCTTCCTTGAGAAGGTTGGCTACAAGGACGGCGCCGAAGTCAAGAAGGGCGATCTTCTCTTCCAGATCGACCCGAAAGACTATCAGATTCAGCTCCAGATCGCGCAGGCGACACAGGCTCAGCAGGAAGCCCTGTTGAAGCAGGCCGATGCCGACCTGAAGCGCAAGCAGGACCTCGTCAAAACATCAGCCGTATCCGTTGCGCAGCTTGATGACTCGCGCGCAAAACGCGACTCGACCGAAGCGGCGCTGCTACAGGCCAAGGGTCAGGTCGAGCAGGCCAAGCGCAATCTCGAATATACGACCATCGTCGCCCCCTTTGACGGCACAGTATCCGCACGTCTCGTCGATCCCGGTGCCATGGTCGGCGCCGGCGAGCCGACCAAGCTCGCCACCATCGTTCAGCAAAAGCCGATCTACATAAAATTCAACATCGACGAGCAGCAGGTACTTGCCGTGCGCGAGCGCATGCGCGAAGCCGGCGTCACGCTGAAGGATCTAGGCCCCATCCCGGTCGGTCTTGGCCTGCAGAACGAGCAGGGTTACCCGCATGAGGCAACGCTCGACTACGTCGCCCCGGAAATCGATGCCGGCACCGGCACGCTCGCCGGTCGCGCCATCTTTGACAACAAGGATAACATCCTTACGCCGGGTCTGTTCGTGCGCGTGCGCATTCCCAAACAGATCGACGTGCCTTCCCTTCTCGTACCCGATGTGTCCCTCGGCACCAGCCAAGAAGGACGCTACGTGCTGATCGTCAACGACAAGAACGTCGTCGAGCAGCGCGTCGTCGAGGTCGGTGACCTCGTCGACGGCGGCTTGCGCATCATCACGAGCGGCCTGAAACCGGATGACCGCGTCATCGTCGGCGGTCTGATGCGGGCACTCCCCGGCAATACAGTCGTACCGAAGGCGACGACGGCCGCGGCCGCCGCATCTGACGCCAAGAACGCGGGGACCGGCGGCAAATGATCGCCAAATTCTTCATCGACCGCCCCGTCCTCGCCAATGTGATCGCGCTTCTGATCGTGATCCTCGGCCTCGTTGCATTGGCGCGTCTGCCGGTCGCCCAATATCCCGACGTCACGCCTCCGACCGTCGTCGTCACCGCGCGTTATCCGGGTGCCAGCGCCTCGACGGTGACGCGCGAGGTCGCGCTGCCAATCGAGCAAAAAGTCAACGGCGTCGAGGGCATGATTTACATGTCGTCGCTCTCCACCAGCGACGGCCAGTACACGCTCACCGTCACCTTCAAGATCGGCACCGACGGCGACAAGGCACAGATCCTCGTCGAAAACCGCGTATCGAGCGCCCTAGCATCGCTTCCCGACGCCGTGCAAAAGCAGGGCGTGCAGACAAACAAGAAGTCGACATCCATCCTCGAGATCGTCGCGCTGACTTCACCCGACGGCCGCTACGACAGCCTGTTCCTTTCCAACTACGCCACCATCAACCTCGTCGACGAGATCGCGCGCCTCGACGGTGTCGGCTCCGTCTCGGTGTTCGGCGCCGGCCAGTACGCCATCCGCATCTGGCTCGATCCCCAGCAGCTTCAAGCCCGCGGCCTCATCCCCAAGGATGTGATCGACGCCGTCAACTTGCAGAGCCGATCGACCAGCGCAGGTCAGGTCGGCCTGCCGCCCGTGCCGCAAGGCCAGGCATTCCAGTATTCCGTCAACGTCCACGGCAAGCTCGATGATGTCTCCGAATTCGAGAACATCATCGTCAAGACCGACAAGGGTGGGCGCATCACCCGTCTGAAGGATGTAGCGCGCGTCGAGCTCGGCGCGCAGACCTACAGCCAGACCTTCAAGCTCGACGGCAAGCCCTCCGCGGGCATGGCCATCTACCAGCTGCCCGACGCAAACGCACTCGATGTTGCAAAGCGCGTCGAAGCGCGCATGACCGAGCTGGCGAAGGCCTTCCCGGAAGGCATGACATGGCTCGTGCCTTTCGACACCACCAAGTTCGTCGCCTCCGCGGTCAATGACGTCTACCACACGCTGATAGAAGCCGCCCTGCTGGTGCTCGTCGTCATTCTCGTCTTCCTGCAGGACTGGCGCGCGACCCTCGTACCTGCCACCACGGTTCCGGTGACGATCATCGGTGCGTTCGCCGCCATGGCCATGCTCGGCTTCACCGTCAACCTGTCGACCCTGTTCGCCATCATTCTTGCGATCGGCATCGTCGTCGACGACGCCATCATCGTCGTCGAAGGTGCGGCAAAGCACATCGAGCATGGAATGACGCCGCACGATGCGTCCGTCAAAGCCATGGACGAGTTGCTCGGTCCGATCATCGGCATCACCCTCGTGCTCATGGCCGTGTTCATCCCCGCAGCATTCCTGCCGGGCCTCTCCGGCCAGATGTACCGCCAGTTCGCGCTCGTCATCGCCGCCACCGCGCTTATTTCGGCCATCAACGCCATGACGCTGAAGCCGACGCAGTGCGCCCTCTGGCTGCGCCCCGTCACGCCGCCCGAGCAGCGCAACGTGCTCGCCCGGGGGTTCAACTACGTCTACGACAAGCTCGAGAATGCTTACACCGGGCTGATGCGGCGCATGGTGCGCCACGCCGCCATGATGTTCATGATCGTCGCCAGCCTCGTCGTCCTCGCCGTCTGGACCCTGAGCCGCGTGCCCACCGGCTTCCTCCCCATCGAGGACCAGGGCTACTTCATCGCCGTCGTGCAGCTTCCCGAAGGCGCCTCGCTCGAACGCACCACCAAGGCGCTCGATGATCTCACCATTCGCCTCAAGCAGCAGCCGGGTGTTGAGCGGGTCGTCTCGATCGGCGGTATCGCCGCCCTTAACGACAGCGCCAGCCTTTCCAACGCCGGCGTCGCCTACGTCATCCTCAAGGACTGGGACCAGCGCGGCAAGGGCGAGGATCTTCTCGGCCTCTACACCGGCCTGTCCGAGCGCGTCGCCGACATCCCCGACGGCACCGCGCTCGTCATTCCCCCGCCCGCCATTCAGGGCATCGGAAACACCGCCGGCTCCACGATGAAAGTGGAACTGCGCGACGGTTCGTTCGACTATGCCAAGTTGCAGCGCCTTGCGCAGGAGATCGCCAATCGCGCCGGCGCTCAGTCGATGGTCCGCTCCGCGACGAACGTGTTCCTCGCCGACGCACCTCAGATCAACGTCAACATCGACCGCGTCAAAGCCGAAACCCTCGGCGTGCCCCTCGGCAATGCCCTCGACGCATTGTCGACCTTCATCGGTTCCAGCTACGTCGGCCAGTTCAATAAATTCGGACGCGTGTTCCAGATCTACGTGCAGGCCGATGCCTCCGCGCGCGTCAAT
Source organism: Hyphomicrobium sp. 1Nfss2.1 (assembly GCF_965243865.1). GTDB lineage: Bacteria > Pseudomonadota > Alphaproteobacteria > Rhizobiales > Hyphomicrobiaceae > Hyphomicrobium_A. The sequence goes on from NZ_OZ251603.1 coordinate 1,374,449, forward strand.
CCAGAAAGCCTGCAATACCTGCAAGTGCGCAACAACGACGGCAATATGGTGCCGCTCGGAACGCTCGCTTCGATCGAGACCGTCGCCGGCCCCTCGGTTATCAGCCTTTATAATCTCTACCCGGCCGCAACCGTCATCACATCGACCGCGCAGGGCTTCTCATCCGGCCAGGGCATGAACCTCCTGGAGCAGATCGCCGACGAGACGCTGCCACGCGGCGCTGGATACGAATGGACGGCAATGTCCTACCAGGAAAAGGAGGTCGGCAATCAGATCTACCTGATCTACGGCCTCAGCTTGTTGCTCGTCTATCTCGTGCTCGCCGGACAGTACGAAAGCTGGATCGCCCCCGCGACCGTCATCATCTCGGTGCCGCTCGCGCTGCTCGGCACCGCCGCAGCCTTGCTCGCACTCGGCGTCGGCAACAACCTCTATACGCAGATCGGCCTCATCCTGCTGATCGCGCTGTCGAGCAAGAACGCCATCCTCATCGTCGAGTTCGCCCGCGAGCTTCGCATCCACGAGGGCAAGGACATCCTCGATGCGGCGGTCGAAGCGGCCCGCTCCCGCTTCCGCCCCATCCTGATGACCTCGTTCGCGTTCATTCTCGGTGTCGTGCCACTGGTGCTGGCCTCGGGCGCGGGCGCCAATGCTCAGAAATCGATCGGCATCGCCGTGCTCACCGGCATGCTCGGATCGACGCTGCTCACGGTTGCGTTTGTTCCGTCCGTGTTCGTCATCATGCAGCGCTTCGAAGAATGGCGTCAGCGCCGCAAGGCCGCCCGCAAGGGCACGACCGCCGCGCCGGCAACGCCTGCCTGACGCACGTCGAAGTCACAAAAGGGCTAACAGAACCCCAACGCGCTTGCACTCGTCCGCATCGCACCATCGACGCATGCACTCGCGCCTTCACTCCGCGTGAACCACGCATAGCTGCAAGGCTGGAAATCCGCGCGAACGCCGCATACGTCTTGCGGTAGTCACCTCTCCGTCGCCCCCACACGACACCGACGAGAAAGGTGCGCTCAACGCTTCCAAGGAGCGAACGCCATGCGAACGACCGCCCTCGTTGCTTCCGCCTTTGTTGCATTTCTCTACGTATCGATGCCCGGCGCCTCCGCGCTGCCAGCCCCGGCGCGCGCTGACATTGCAGCCACCACGACCGCATCCTCCGTCGAGCAAGTGCGTTGGCGGCGCTGGTACAGACCGTACCGCTACTACGGCTACCGCCCGTACTATTATCGTCCCTACCGCTACTACCGGCCGTATCGTCTCTATTACGGCCCGCGCTACTACCGTCGCTTCTACTGACACAATCCCACCAGTGTCGTGACGCGAGGCTCGCCAAACCTCGCGTCATGAAGCGCACGTATCAGCGCGTAGGCGACCATCCGAGCCCCATCAATTTCGCCGGATCGATCACGAGGGGCTTGCCGATGCGCTCCCAAATTCCGCGTGCGCCCGGCAACTTCATCAACATCTCTAGGCTGCCGCGCGGCAGCGTCACGATCCCCGCACGCCGGCCCATCCCGGCTCGCATCCCGGCGATCACCTCACCGACAGTCATCGGTAGAGGGTCCGCCATGACGTATGTCTCGCCCAGCGCCCGCGGATTGCCCAGCACTGTGGCGACACCCGACACGAAATTCGCAGCCGACAGGAACGAGCGCTCGGCCGCAATGGACCCGAGCGGCAGCGGCATGGGTAGCCGCGCCAGCTTCTCCAGGCTTGCCGCATTCGCCTTCGCACCTTCGCCCAGCACCAGCACAGGGCGCAGGATCGTGAAAGGCACGCCACTTTCCGCGATCACGCGTTCCGCCGCCAGCTTCGATCGCCCATAGGCGCTCGCAGGAACTGGCGCATCCGCCTCCGTGACAACCGTTTGCGACGAATGTCCGACTTGCGCCGCAATCGACGACACGAACACGAGTTGCCGGAGCCCGGCTCGTTTGGCCGCAGCGCATAGATCTGCTGTCGACTGGCGATTGACCCGGTCGAACTCTTCATCGCTCGCCGACCGGTGCGCGATATTGGCCAGATGCACCACCGCATCGACGTCGTGCAGCAATCCGTCCCAATCGATGGAGCCGCCGAGGTCGCCGAGCTGCCGCCATTCAGTTCCGCCAACCGGCCGGCGCGACGCAGCGATAAGCGTGTGCCCGTGCAGCCCCCGCAACAGATGCGATCCGAGGAACCCGCCTGCCCCCGTGATGAGAACACGCATGTTGGAAATCTGAGCCCCGCATTCGTGTGAAATCGGCGCGGCCATGATAGCCGCGCCGATTCCGTTGATACGGGCCGCGCGTCATGTGGGCAACCGCCGATGCGGGGCGCCTACTCGTTGCCGCTGGTCAGCGCCATCGCCGCAAGCAGCAGCGCGCGCACGTCGTCATCGTCAGGGTCGATGTTCGTTCCCGGCGCATCCTTGCGCATCAGCTCTTCCATGCTCACCGGATTGTTCTCCGGCACGATGCTGGCCGCCCGCCGGCCGTCGAAGCTGTCTGCCTTGTGATTCTGGACCATAGCTCTCCCTCGCTTGGCGCCGAGGAAGCATGCCGCATGGGGCAGACACGTGGCCTTATCGATCACGTTTAACGACGCTTTGTAAACGTCGCCGCGGTGTGGCTCCCAGGCCGCGCAGCGCCCGCGCCGCTACCTGCTATAGTCCAAAAGTTGTCACGGAGATCTGGTGATAACTCCCATCCTGGGCTGTTACCCCAGCCAACCACATAATGAGTTTTGCATGTTGTCGCTTCGCGCTTTTGCAGCCCTCGCCTTCACCCTTGCCATTTCGGCCATGCCGGCCCTTGCCGAAAAGCGCGTCGCGCTCGTCATCGGCAATTCGAAATACATCGAGGCCACGCCCCTCGCCAATCCCGTCAACGACGCCAACGACATCGCCTCCGCGCTCAAAAGCGCTGGCTTCGAAGTCATCGTTGGCATCGACGTCGACAAGCGTGCATTCGACACCCGCGTGCGCAACTTCGGCGAGCTGCTCGAAGGCTCCGACGTGGCAATCTTCTTCTATGCCGGACACGGGCTGCAGGTCGGCGGACGCAACTACCTCATCCCAACCGACGCTCGCCTCGCCAACGAGCGCGATCTCGACTTCGACGCCGTGAGCCTAGATCTGGTCCTGAAACAGATGGAGCTCGGCCGCGGCGACAAGACAAACATCGTGTTCCTCGATGCCTGCCGCGATAACCCGTTCGGCCGCAACCTCGCGCGCTCCATGGGCACGCGCTCCGCCAGCATCGGCAAGGGCCTCGCTCAGGTCGAGACCGGCGTCGGCACGTTCATTTCCTATTCGACCCAGCCGGGCAACGTCGCGCTCGACGGCAAGGGCCGCAACTCACCGTTCACCGCGGCGCTCGCCAAGCACGTGCGCGAGCCCGGCCGCAATCTCACCTCCACGATGATCGAGGTGCGCAAAGACGTGCTCGCCTCAACGGATGGCAAGCAGGTGCCATGGGATCACTCGGCATTGACGGGAGATTTCTCCTTCCACAACGATGGCGAGACCGGCAATGCGGCGACGCGTGCCGCCCGCCCCGTGGACGAAGCCGCAGCCAAGCGCGCCGCCGCCGAGCACACGCAGAACATCGTCGCACTCGCCCAGGCGCGCGAGCGCCTGCACCAGCTCCAGGAAGCCAACAAGTCCGACCAGCAGGCGATCTTCGACAAGCAGTTCGATACGTCCAGCAGCGGCGATGCAGACTCGCGCCGCACGCTTTCGATGGAGATTGGCAAGATCCAGATCCGCATGGTCCGCCGCAATCAGGAGCAGGAGAAGCTGCGCAGCGAGGTCTCCTCGCTCGAAGCCAAGTTGGGCCTGGCTGCGCAAGATGAAGCAGGCGGCGCTAAGAAATAGCGGGGGCTCCAACGTTGCCCTATGATGCCCGCGAGTTCGCGAGCGCAGGGGCTTCTCGGTAATGGGCGACAAGAGCTGCATCCTCGTCCTTGGGTTGGACGAGCTTGCTTCAGCGGTTGCCCGCCGGCTTCTCCTCGCCGGCTACGCCGTCGCCATGCATGCACCGGCACCGCCCGCTATACTCCGCAGGGCAATGAGCTTCTCCGATGCCTGGTACGACGGCGCCGCCGTTCTCGAAGATGTCGAAGCCCGCCGCGCCGATTCAGACGCCGAATTTCTGCAGGCACTGCGCAGCGCCCTGACCATTCCCGTCCTCACCCAGCGCTCGATCGAGGCGATATCGCGCTGGCCATGGGACGCCGTGATCGATGCACGGCCCGATCCCGATGCTGCCACCCGTGCGCGCATACCGGCGGAGCTGACGATCGTCCTGGGGCCAGGCGGCATCGCCGGGGACGACTGCGACATCGTCATCGAAATCGGCGGCAATGATCCAGGTGCCGTCATCCGCTCGGGCGGGGTCGCCCATCCCGCACCCGCAATGTCTGAGACCCTCGTTTGCGCGCCCTGCACGGGCCTCTTCCTCGCCGTCGCTGCAATTGGCGATCTCGTCTCCGCCGGCCAGGTCGTCGGTTACGTCGGCTCCATGCCTGTCGAAGTGCCGCTGTTCGGGCGTTTGCGCGGCCTGCAACGGTCCGGCCTGCACCTGCCGCGCAGCGCGCCCGTAGCAGCGATTACCACCGACCGCCGCGCGCCCGTCGACGCCATCGACCGCACGCACCAGCTGATTGCACGCTCCATCGCCTTCGTCATCGATCGTGAGCAGCAGGGCGACGCAATCGACGCCTGGGACAGCAAGCTCGGCTTCCGCAAATTCCTCTGACGCCCCGGACTTCAGCGGAACGCCCAGATGAGCACGCCCACTACGGCCACGATGCTCACCGCCGCCCAGCGATAGTCGGTAAACCCACCCAGCCGCACGGTATCGCGGGTCCAGAGCAGTTCCGCCAAGCGGGCCGATGCAGGCTGCGGTGTCACCATGCTCACAGCGATCCCGACGCACAGACAGAACAGCGTCGTCAGCCCTGCTACGATTGTGAAATGCGGCAGCCCATCGGCGACACCCGCGGACTGGCTCCATATCTTCCAGCCGAGGAGCGCAGCACCGAGCATGTGCCCGAACACCAAGGTGGAGATTGCACCCGCGTTGGTCATGCGTGGCCAGAACATGCCGAGCAGGAACACGGCCGCAACAGGTGGCACGGCATACGAGAACACCTGCTGGATGTAATTGAAGAGTCCCGGAAACTCGCGGATCACCAGCGGCCACAGCGCAGCCAACACGATGAACACGGCCGTTGCCGCACGCCCGACCCAGACGACGCGCTCCGCCGACCATCCCCGCTCATCCGGCTTGACGAAGTCGTACATGACGAGCGTCGAAGCGGCGTTCAACGTGGAATCGATCGTCGACATGATGGCCGCGATCAGCCCCGCCAGGACCAGCCCCGTCAGCCCCGCCGGCAGGAAGGTGACGAGCATCGCAGGAAACACCTGATCGGCGTTGTCGAGATTGGGAAGAAGGGCGAACGCGAGCGCACCCGGAATGGCCATCAGGAACAGCGGCAGCACCTTCAATGCCGCAGCCAGCATCGCGCCCCACCGCGCCTGCTCCAGCGAACGCGCACCTAGCACGCGCTGCATGATGTATTGGTTGGTACCCCAATAGTAAAAGCCGAGAACCGGAAGGCCGACGATCACGCCGAGCCACGGAAGCCCCGGATCATCCAACGGGCGCACCAGCGAAAGCTTCTCCGGCGCCACCGCCGCCATGGCGAGCGCCCACGAAAAATCGAACTGCCCGAAAACCTCATAGGCGATAACGCCGGTTCCAGCGATGAGCACGATCGCCTGCAGCACGTCGGTGTAGACCACCGCACGCAATCCGCCCGCCGCCGTGTAGATACCGGTGAAGACGGCGAGCGCGATGCAAGCGGGCAAAAACGGCGTCTGCGGTATGAGCGTCTGAAGCACCAGAACGCCTGCATAGACGCTGCCAGCGGTGTCGACGAAGATCGACAGAAAGATCGTGAGCGCCGAGACGTACTTGCGCGCCAGCGGCCCGAACCGCCTCTCCAGGTATTCGGGAATCGTCGTGACGCGCGTGCGCAGAAACACCGGGATCGTCACCACCGCCATGAAGACGAGGATGAGCGCCGCCATCAGCTCGTAGTGCGCAACGCTGATGCCGCTTTTGTAGGCCGCGCCGGAGACGCCGATGATGGTGGTAGAAGAGATATTCGACGCAAACAGCGACAGACCAATCGCGCCAAACCCGAGGCTACGCCCGGCGAGAAACAGCTCCTCACCCGATGTAGCCTTGCGCGTGACGATGACGCCAATGACAACGACGACGATCAGGTAGACGCCAATGACGCCCCAATCGAGCAAGCCCAGAACCACGGGCTACCCCCCTTTCCCGGTCACCGATGTTACGCGGCGCTGCGCGCGTTCTCGGTTTGCGATGTCGACAGCGCCTCGAAGCGCTCCCGCACGTGTTGCGCCCAATGGTCGACGTTCCAGGTAGATACGCGTTCGCGCATCTTCTGCAATTGATCCGAGCGCTCGGCTGCACCCATGTCGAGAGCCGTATCGATAGCGGCGTCCATGCTGCGTTCCGAATAAGGATTGACGCGGATGCTCTCCGCAAGCTCGACCGCAGAGCCCGCAAACTCCGAAAGAATGAGTGCGCCCGGATCGCCATTCTGCGCCGCGATGAATTCCTTGGCGACGAGGTTGAGCCCATCCCTGAGCGGCGTGATCCAGCAAATGTCGGCAGCGCGATAGTAGCAGACGAGCTCCTCGAACGGCACGCCGCGCGTCGACAGCATGATTGGCGACCAGCGCAGATTGCCGTACTTGCCGTTGATGGAGCCGACGAGCCGCTCCACCTCGCGCTGCGCGGCCCGATAGGCGCTCATGCCGTCCGCGGGGGCAACGCACACGCAGAACAGCTTCACCTTCTCCTTCAGCTCCGGCCGGCGCGCCAGCAGCCTGTCGAACGCCTCCAGCATCTCCTTGGTGCCTTTGACGTAGTCGACACGGCCCACAGAGACGAGCAACCGCCGGTCACCGATCTCGGCCTTTATCTCAGCAACGCGCTGTCCCGCCTCGAACGTTGAAAGCAGCTTCTCGATCACCTCCGGATTGGTCCCGATCGGCCACGCATCGATCTCGACGCGGCGGCCGTTGTAGTTGAGCGCTGTTGTAACGGTCGGCTCGGACAGGACGGTTCCCGTCGGGCAGAACGGCCCCTTCACAGCACGTGTCTCCGCGCGCACTGCGCCAAGTACGGAGCAAGCCGTGGAGGCGAAGTTCTCCGCATAACGCGGAATGTGGAAGCCCACGATATCGCAATCGAGCAGGCTGCCGAGGATCTCCTCCCGCCACGGCAACACGTTGAACGTATCTGCTGCCGGGAACGGCGTGTGATGGAACATCGCAATGCGTGCGTTCGGTTTTATGCGGCGCACGTAGTGCGGCACGAGCCAAAGATTGTAGTCGTGCACCCAGATGAACGCATCATCGCTTGCCTGCTCACAGGCGGCTTCCGCGAACAAGCGGTTCACCTCGCGGAAGTTCTCCCAGTCGACAGGGCCGTAGTTGAACTTGCCGGGAAACGAATGAAGGATCGGCCACAAGGCCTCCTTCGACGTCACGTGATAGAACGCCTTCACCTGTTCGGCTTTCAGTGGCAGGCGCACCACGTCGTACTCGCCATATGAATCCTTGATATGGACGGTGCGTTCGAAGCTCTTGCCGCTCGCCGGCACTTGCTTCCAGGCGATCCAGACCGCGTCCTTGGCGCTGCCCAAGAACCCCTTCAGCGCCGGCACGATGCCGTTCGGACTTTTGTTTTCCTTATAGGTGATGCGGCCGTTCTCCATCACCTCCTCGTAAGGCTGGCGGTGATAGACGATCACGAACGAGGATTTTTTGGCTTGAGCCATCAGGCGGTCTCCTTCGTAGCGTGCGGCTGAGGAAGCATACGCAGCACGGCAATTGCTTCGAGAATTCCGCCAGCGCCCGCGCGCTTCGCACGGTAGACGTTGTCGAAATCCGCAATTGCCTCCCGCAGCCGCGGCTCCGCGTTGCCGACGGCAACACCTTTGAGCCCGGTTTCGAACAGCGACAGGTCGTTCATCGTGTCGCCGGCACACAGAACACGCTCATGCGGCAGCCGCTCGTGCTCGAGCAGCTTGAGAAGCGTCTCGCCCTTGTTCACGCCGCGCGGCAGCACGTCGAAATAAAGATCGGCGGAGGTCAGCGCGGCGTAGCCAGCAGCATCGATTTCCACCGCAGCAGCCTCAGCCTCTGCCGCATCGTCATAGAAGTAAGAAAGCCGCCGACCGCCGAAGATGTCCTGCTTCTTGAGCTTGGTGCGCCGGCTCATGATGGCTTCGGCAGACGAAGTGCCCGGCCAGCGGCTGTCGATCCACCGCTCAGTGGCCGCATGCGGCTGCCAGTGCGGCCCCACCACCACCGAGGTCCCGACATCGCCAATGATCAGATCGGGTGCGGGCGTACCGTGGGTCGCCGGCAGCCCCGATGCGAATGGAATGTCGCGGCCGGTGACGAACGCGAGCGCGATGTCGCTTCTGCGTGCTTCGATCAGGCCATAGAGCTCGGCGCGATCCTCATCGCTTCCACCCAGGAACGTCCCGTCGAGATCGACGGCCAGAAACAGTGCACGCGACGCGAGCGATGTGCAAAGAGCACCGCTCATCCCGCCTCCGCCAGCACGATCGCATCCGTGCAGCGTCCCTCGAATGCCGCCTCCGTGGCGCCGCGCGCATCGAGCCGCCCCGAAACGAGCGCCGCCACCGCTTCTGCGAGCGGAAGCTTGAGCCCGACGCGGACGCCCATCCTGATCAGCGCTTCGACATTGGCCGCGCCTTCATGCGTTTCAGAACCGCCGGACGGGCCAGCCGTGGGCCGCGCCAGTTGCATGCCGTAGCGATAGTTTCGCGACTTGGCATCCGTGCACGTCAGCACGAAGTCGCCGAATCCGGCCGGCCCCAGCAGCGTCTCGATGCAGCCGCCCAGCGCGACGATCAGGCTCGAAGCTTCGCGAACAGCTTCGCTGAGAATGGCGGCGCGCGCGTTGGCGCCGAGCTTCAACCCATCCGAGGCCCCGCACAGCGTCGCGGCGACATTCTTGAAGACGCCCGCCACCTGCACGCCGACGACATCGTTCGTCGGCGACAGCATGAAGCGGCCGCGCGAAAGGCGCTCTGCCAGCGACGCAGCAAGCGGCATCTCACCGGCAAGCGAGACGATCGTCGGCAGATCTTGCGCCACCTCGTCGGCAAAGCTGGGCCCCGAAAGGATCAGCACCGGACCCGACCGCCATTTCGCCGCAACGCGCCGGGACAAAAGCGTACCGTCTCCCGCCAATCCCTTGGCACAGATGATCACCGGCACCTGGTCCTCGACGTAGGCCCGGGCACGCCCGGCGAGGTCCTCGACCGCGCCACTCGGCGCAGCCAGCAGCACGATATCGGCCCCCGCGAGCGCTGCCTCCATCGAATGCGTCGGCTTGAGTTCGGCTGGAAACAGGCAGCCGGACAGGCGATCGCAGTTCTCCCTGTCGGTGCTCATGGCGAGGGCATGGTCGAGGCGGCGCGACCAGAGCCGCACGTCGAGGCCCTGCCGTGCCAATGCGATTGCTAGCGCCGTACCCCATGCCCCGGCTCCGAGCACAGCCACACGCCGCACGTCGGCGTCCGCACCGCCGCAGCGCTTGGGTTTAATCTGCCGCTTACTAAGGACGTCAGTCACATCTCGGTCGCTTGTGCGCAAGTCACCGCCTCCAATAATCAGAGGGCGCACAAGGTGAATGGCCGCCAATGCGGCGAACGGGTCGAGATAAGCTCAACTTACCGAGTGCTGCTTCCTCAAGAAGTTATTGCACTGCAATAGTAACCCCTTTGACCACAATGACAACCCTTGCGGCCCGGCAGCCCGGGAAGGCCATCAATTACTTGAGTTACAATGGTTTTGTTTCCGCGCGCCCACGGAGAAGCACGCCTGCCGGCGCGAAATTCTGATTCTACTCAGACGCAGCGTCTCGCCCCCCGCATTCGTCTGGAGGTCCGAGCCGCCGGCTAAATTGAACGGGAATCTGAAATTCGGGGATTGCTGGCGGAGGGGGTGGGATTCGAACCCACGAGACGGTTGCCCGCCTACACGCGTTCCAGGCGTGCGCCTTCAACCACTCGGCCACCCCTCCGTCGCAAGCGGCGCAATATAGCCAGCGTTCTTCCCAGCGCAACTGCTGCTGCGCGTCGGCCACAGCATCTTTATGAACTAGCTGCAAATAGGCCGAAGACCACCCTTGGCCACTTCCCGCGGGTTGTCGATCGGATGACGCGACACTTATTTAACGATAGCTGTGCTATTTTGGGACATGCCGATACTATTCTCCTCGGCGGCAAGGCCGTGCGCGCCCGCCTGTCGGGCAGCCGGAAGGCGATTCACTGGAATTCTTGTGAAGTTCGAGCTTTGGGAGGTGTACTGTGAGCTTGTTCAAGGGGGGAGCAAAGGCCCTGGCTTTGGCTGCCAGCGCGGTTCTCATGGCCAGCATCCCGGCCACCGCTGGTAGTCCGTTCTCCGCCCTGGTGGGCACTTGGAGCGGCAAGGGCACGGCCCGCTTGGAAGGCGGCAAGAGCGAAAGGCTCTCTTGCAAGGGCTATTACTCTGGCGCGGGCGCCGCGCAGCTCAAGCTCAACATTATCTGCGCCAACCCCTCGACCAAGGTCGAGCTTCGCTCGGTCCTCAAATATGCTGGCGGCCGCATCACCGGCACCTGGGAAGAGCGAACCTACAATCAGGTCGGCACCATCTCCGGCAGCGCTGATGATTCCAAGCTTCGCCTCAATATCGGTGGCGGCGCACTGACCGGCCTCTTGTCCGTATCGCTCGACGACAAGACGCAGTCGGTATCCCTGTCCACGCAGGGCTCGACACTGAAAGGGGTCAGCATCAACTTCGCGCGCGGCAGCTGAGCCTGCACCCGCGCGGTAGCGATGCCCTGGCGCCACAGCACCTCCGCCGCCTAGTTCCGGCGCCGGAAGGTCAACTCCAATCGTGCTAATCTGCCTCGCCAGATTCGAAAGTCTTGAGGCCTGACCGGAGATCCAGATGAAGTTCCCCTCGACCGTCGCCCGCGTCATGGCCGCAACTGCCGCCATGGCAATTGTTGCAAGCCCCGCCTTCGCCCGCCCACGCGCCGTCAGCAAGGTGCTCGGCTACGTGACGGCGCACAGCCACGACGGCAACGGCTCCATCCGCGCGCCCTACCGGGCAACCGATGTCGGCTATCAGGTACGCCTGCCGCACGGTACATGGGTCTATTGCAAGCGCTCCTGCTCCGAGACGCTGCGCGTGAACACTGTGGACGTCTGGGCCAACATCGATGATGCAAGCCCTATCGGCGTCGGCACCCTCAGCGCCGAATGCGGCGTCTTCGGCTGCCTCCGTCGGGAGTGGAGCTTCTAAGCTTCTGACACTCTTCCAAATTGCTTCAGCGGCGCTGTTTCAGCGCCGCTTTTGCATTGGCCAACCACCTTCACAGCTTCGGGTTAGGCCGCGTCACCCACGATGAACGGGTTGGTCCGCCGCTCCTGGCCGATGCTGCTCATCGGGCCGTGGCCGCAAATGAAGACGAACTCGTCTGGCAGCGCCATCACCTTGGTGCGGATGGAGTGCATCAGCGCTTCATGATTGCCGAGCGGCAGATCGGTTCGCCCGATCGAGCCCTGGAACAACACATCGCCCATCAGCGCAAATCGCTGCGGACGGTTGACCAGCACAACCGAGCCTGGTGAATGGCCGGGGCAATGCAGCACCTCGAACGTGTGACCCGCAACCGAAACCGTCTCGCCCTCGTCCAGCCAGCGATCCGGCGTCACCGCCCGCGCTGGAACCCCGTACGCTTCACCCTGCTTCTCCAGGTTGTCGAGCAGCGGGCGCTCGTTGACGTGCGGCCCCTCGATGGGAATGCCGCCCAGCCGCTCGCGCAGCTCCGCCGCGCCGCCCGCGTGGTCGATATGCCCATGGGTGAGCAATATCTTCTCAGGTTCCATACCAACTTGAGCAATCGCCGCCTGAATTTGATCGACATCACCCCCGGGGTCCACAATGGCCCCCTTCATGGTCTCGGGATCCCACAACAGCGTGCAGTTCTGCTGGAATCCCGTCACCGGGATGATCGCCGCCTTGAGGCCGCGCTCTGGGGTTGAGTTTGGTGTATCGCTCATATCGCGGGTCTAGTCCTCGCGCAGTTAACGAGTTGTGTTGGCCCTTAAGTAGCGGAGTTGGCTCCAGCTATCCAGAGCAGCATAATCGCCGCGCCGAATCTTTGAGGGTCATCGCCGATGGTCGTGCGCTACGCAAAAGTTCTGCTCGTCGTGATGATCGGCATCTTCTCTCTGCTGGTCGGGCTCGACAACATCATTGACTACGGCACCAACTACGCCTTCGTGCAGCATGTAATGTCGATGGACACGATTTTCCCGACTTCGACCCTCACCTGGCGCGCGATCACGAACCCCACCCTTTATCATTTGGGCTACGCGCTCATCATCGCCGCCGAACTGCTGGCCGGGATTCTGTGCCTTCTCGGCGCCCGCAAGCTCTGGCACGCTCGCGCAGCTTCCGCCCCGGCATTCAATGCCGCCAAGGACGTCGCCATAGCAGGCCTCGTCACCGGCTTCGCGCTTTGGTTCTTCGGCTTCATGACCGTCGGCGGGGAATGGTTCCAGATGTGGCAGTCGCAGACATGGAACGGCCAGCAGGCCGCCCTCCGCTTCATCACCTGCATCGGCCTAGTGCTGCTGTTCCTCAACCAAAAGGATGACGAGCTTGCCTGAGCGTCGTTCGGCATCCGAGCAATCGCGCGCACGCATCGCCGTCGGACACGCCGGTTCCGTGCTGCTGCTCGAGGCGGCGACCGGGCGCCCCGTGTGGGAGCGCACCCTTGCCGATCTCCCCGCAGGCCAGCCCTGCGACGGCCAGCCCGTCACTGTGCGTATCGTCGGGGAAACTGTGATCGCAGCCTCATTGGGCCACGTTTTCGCCTTTGCGATCGCGGACGGAGAGCTGCTGTGGCAGCTGAACCGTCGTGGCCGTGGCGACGGCGAGACAAGTCTGGCAACCGAACGCGACTGAACAACAAGCGGAGTACCGATGCGCCTCTTGATTGCCGGCTGGCAGGGTCAGGTCGCCCGCGCCCTCGTAGAAATGGCTCCCGGTCGCCCTGACGTCATGGCGTGCGCAGTCGGCCGCGCGGCCTTGGATATCTGCGAGGCGAAATCCATCGAGCGCGCCCTATCGGCAATCTCGCCAACGGTCGTCATCAACTCTGCCGCGTATACCGCCGTCGACAAGGCCGAAAGCGAACCCGAACGCGCCTTCGCCCTCAATCGCGACGGCGCCCGCCTGCTCGCAGAAGCTTCTGCCAAGCGCGGCATTCCGATGATCCACATCTCCACTGACTATGTCTTCGACGGGACGAAGCAGGGCCCCTACTCCGAGGAGGACGAAACATCTCCCGCGACTGTCTTCGGCCGCTCCAAGCTCGAAGGCGAAGCGGCCGTTCGCGCCACCAACCCCAAACACCTTATCCTGCGCACCTCGTGGATATTCAGCCCGACGGGACGCAACTTCGTGCGGACAATGCTTTCCCAGGCCGGTGAGCACGAAAGCGTGCGCGTCGTCGACGACCAGCTTGGCAGTCCCACTTACGCGCCCCACCTCGTGAACGCCATCCTTGATCTCGCGGCAACGGCATCCAAACCCGACGCCGATGTGCCCTGGGGCATCTATAACATCGCCAACACTGGCTCCACGACTTGGCGCGGCCTTGCTGAGGAGGTGTTCGACCGCTCTCGTGCCCTCGGCGGGCCATCCGCTAGCGTGGCGCCGATCCGCACCGCGGACTACCCGACTCCGGCGCCCCGCCCCGCAAATTCACAACTCGACTGCAGCAAGCTGGAACGCACGTTCGGGCTCCGTCTTCCCCCCTGGCAGACCGGCGTCGCCGACTGCGTCGGACGCCTTCTCGCGGATTGATCTAGATCAACAACCGCTGCGGCAAGTCCCGATTTCCGGGATACAGCGGAGTTCTGTCGCATCCGACTTTTGTCGGATGACACCCGCTTTATGCGTGCGGCTTATACATAAATTAATCCGCGGGATGCACTCGGCTCAGACAAAATTCAGAGGTCTGAATGTCTGACGCAATACGAACTGCATCCGTCGCCCGAACCATTCTGCTCGTCATCGGCATAGCGCTCGTCTTGATGGAGGTAATCGCCCTCGGCTACCGCATGTCGTCCGACTGGAATATGATTGCCCATCGTGCCGAAAGGCGAGCTGGTGCAGCCCTCGACTTGCTGGAGACCCTTCACCAGCAGGCCATGCTCAACAGCAGTTCAGCGAACAGCAGCGACCCTGCCATCAGAACCCTCGACGGCGCGATTCAGCAATTCTCAAAAGACAACAACGATATACGCCTGTGGCTGACGATGGGCCCAAAGCTCATCGCACAGCAGATTGCCAACATAGGCAAAGACGGCTCAGTCGGAGAGATTGAGCGACCGCGCAACAGAGTTGATCGCGCGGCAATTGAATCAGCAACAACACAGTCCGCAATCATTGACGACTGGCTTCAGGTCGCCCGTCCCGCGATCCTCGGCGTTGGCAGGGCAAGCGCCCCCCGCTGCGCTTCCTGTCATGCCGGCCTGGCGCATGGCGACGTCATCGGCACTTACAGCGCTGCCGTAAACCTTGCGCTTCCGCGGGCGCAGTGGCGTCAAGACACCATCTTCGAGATTGCGGCTGCCATCGGCATTGTACTCGTCAGCCTTGGTACCATTGCCGCACTTCTGAGCTTCACGACACTGACGCCTTTGCGCCGGCTCACGGCGGCAACACGCGACCTGTCTGAAGGCAACCTTGCTGTTGCGATCGAAGGCGCCACGCGCTCCGATGAGCTGGGCACGCTTGCTAGATCGCTTGTCGTCTTCCGCAATAGCCTTCTCGACAAGCACATCGCCGAAGACAAGATCGCGCACATGGCGCAGCACGATGCGCTGACGGGTCTACCTAACCGCGCAAGCCTTCGGCGCTTCCTGGATAAGGCCGTCGCCGAGTGCCCGTCCAATATGAAGATCGGCCTCGCATCGCTGGACCTGGATGATTTCAAGCAGATCAACGATACGCACGGCCACAACGTCGGCGACCGTGTCCTCGCGGAGGTCTCCACAAGTCTGGCCGAAATAATCGAAGAGGGCGAATTCGTGGCCCGCGTCGGCGGAGACGAATTCGTCGCCTTCAAGCGTTACCGTGATCAGTCGGATCTATTTAAGTTCGTTGGGCGCCTGAAGAGGGCCTTGCATATCGATCGCGAACAGACCGTCGAGGGGCTGAACTCGGCCGCTCATATCGGCGTTGCCGTATGGCCCAATGACGCTCGCACAACGGACTCCCTCCTCGCCAAGGCTGACAATGCCTTAGAGCGTTCTAAGTCCAGCACTGCACCAAATGGCGTCTGCTACTACGAAGCATTGTTGGACAGGGAGGCCCGTCGCCGCCGACACCTCATCGCTGGCCTTGCAATCGCAGCAAAGAATGGCGAGCTGTCCCTGCACTACCAGGTGCAGAAGTCGCTCAAAACCATGGCTGTCACCGGCTACGAGGCACTACTGCGCTGGACGCATCCCCAGTTGGGCGCCATCTCGCCGGCCGAGTTCATCCCGCTCGCCGAAAACTGCGGGGCGATCCACGAAATCGGCGAATGGGTGCTCCGCACTGCCTGTCGCGATGCGGCCGCATGGCCAAGCACGGACAAGGTCGCCGTCAACCTGTCAGGCTTGCAGATCGCACGCCCTGGGCTCCCGGAACTGGTTCACGACGTGCTCATCGAATCCGGCCTCGCCCCCGAACGCCTCGAGCTCGAAATTACCGAGACGGCGATCATCGCCGACAAAGAAGCCGCCAGAGAAGTGTTGCAGCAGATCAAGCGGCTCGGTGTCGCGATCGCACTGGACGACTTCGGCCGCGGCTACTCTTCGCTCGAGACCCTGCGCTACTTTCCATTCGACAAGATCAAGCTCGACCGCTTCTTCGTCACTGAGATCGTCGGCAGCGGCGAGGCCCGCGCCATCATTCGAGCTATCGTGGCCCTGGGCAAAACGCTCGGCATCCCCATCCTCGCCGAAGGCATCGAGACAGAAGACCAACTCGCCGTGCTGAGGCAGGAACAGTGCTCCGAAGGTCAGGGCTACCTATTCGGACGGCCGCAACCCACGATCGACTTCTCGACGCAGACCCGCCACGCCTCGTAGAGTGCTTCCGGAAAAGTGGGAGCCGGTTTTCCGATAAGAAGCACGAGAAAATAAGCCCTCGTCCACCGGACTTTCACCAGCTTCGGCTACGCTCCGCCAACGCGCACCCGAGGACTGAGCGGAATGAGCATCACCACCAACAACCACAGCCCCTCCTCGCAGTGCGCTAACCCTCAGCCGACGCCCGCACTGCAGCGGCAGATCGGACCCGTGGCCCTGCTCTTCACTGGCATCACAGGCATCATCGGGTCGGGCTGGCTGTTCGCCTCTCTCTATGCCGCCCAGATCGCAGGCCCCGCTGCGATCATCTCATGGATTATCGGCGGCGGCGTCGCGCTGCTCCTGTCGCTCGTCTACGCCGAGCTGGGTGGCATGCTTCCCCTGGCCGGCGCCATCGCCCGCATCCCCTATTTCTCCCACGGCTCGATGTCCGGCTTCATGGCCGGATGGCTGTGCTGGATCGCTTACGTTGCGACAGCCCCCATCGAGGTAACGGCGGTCCTGCAGTACACCTCCAACTACCTGCCGTGGCTGACGACTCTCGTCGATGGCAACCGCGTGCTCACCGGGCACGGGCTCATTGTTGCGACGGCTCTGCTGCTCGGATTCGTCATCCTCAACCTGGCCGGCGTGCGCTGGCTTGCGCGCGCCAACCTCGCGGTGACGTCCTGGAAGCTTGCTGTCCCCCTGCTTGCCGTCGCCGGACTCATCGTCTTCGGCTTCGATCGCACCAACTTCACCGACCACGGCGGCTTCATGCCAACGGGAGCCGATGGGATATTCGCCGCCGTCGCCGGCGGCGGCGTCATCTTCTCCCTGTTCGGCTTCCGCACCGTCATCGACATGGCCGGCGAAGCGTCCAATCCCCAGCGCAACGTCCCCCTGGCAATGATTGGCGCCGTCATCATCAGCCTCATCATCTACGTACTGTTGCAGATTGCCTTCATCGGCGCGGTGCCGAGCGCCCATCTTGCCGGCGGCTGGACCCGACTATCCGAAAGCGTCGCCGATGGGCCCTTCGCTGCCTTTGCCACGATCCTCGGATTGCAGGGTCTCGCCGCGTTGCTCTACGTCGACGCCATCGTCTCACCCGCGGGCACGGGCATCGCCTACACGGGAGCGACCGCGCGCATCAACTACGCCCTGGCCGAAAACGGCCAGCTGCCCAAGTTGTTCATGCGCCTCAACGCAGCCGCCGTGCCGGTGTGGTCGATAACGATCAACTTCCTCGTTGGCCTTCTGTTGCTACTTCCGCTCCCGGGATGGTCGCAGCTGATCGGCTTCATCTCCTCCGCTGCCGTCCTTTCTCTCGCCTTCGGCCCCGTCTCGCTGGCCGCATTGCGCCACCAGTTGCCGAACCATCCGCGCCCATTCCGCCTCAGAGGCGGCCTGACCATATCGGCGATCGCCTTCATGCTCGTCGGCTGCATTGTCTATTGGGCCGGCTGGCAGACGAACTGGAAGGTCTTTGCGCTTGCACTCTCAGGCGGCGCACTCCTCATCGCCCTGCATTATTGGGGCGGAGGGCGAGAGAAGCTCGACCTGAAGCAGTCCCTTTGGTTCTGGCTCTTCATCAACGGTCTCGGACTGCTCTCTCTGGCCGGCAACTACGGGGGCGGACTTGGGCTTCTGCCGCAGTACACCGACATCGCCATCGTTAGTGCATTCTCTCTCGGCGTATTTTGGATCGCCATCAGAGACAGGCTGCCCGACGCCGAAACGCAAGCGCTCCTCAAGTTGGCACCTTCTGCCGCGCAATAGTCTTTATCAGCGCAATCAACGTCGCCGCTGCCCACGTGCCTTCGAGCACGACGAACGGCATGAAATCGATCATCCACGACGAAAGGCACGCGAGCCCCGCGCCGAGCAGATTCAGACCTAAATAGGGAATGCTCTCCGCCTTCAATGCCCCGGCAATATTGAGAACGAATGCCAGCAGCAAAAGGCCGACACCCGCCGACCCCACTAATGTCGCCAAAGTCACCTGATCCCTCCACTACGTTCGACTGGCGATGCTTATTTCCCCCGGCTTCTGCGTCAAGCCGCAAAGCCAGGTCGTAAGGCTTAAGGATGTTGCCTCGCTCAAACGCAATCGGGAGCCCGAAGGCTCCCGAAAACGCAGTGATAAGCGCAGCAGCGTCGAACCTTGCGTGCCTTATCAGGCAGCAGTGACCGCGCTGTCGTCGCTCGGATCACGCAGCACGTAGCCGCGGCCCCAAACTGTCTCGATGTAGTGCTGACCACCGGTCGCCGCCTGCAGCTTCTTGCGCAGCTTGCAGATGAACACGTCGATGATCTTCAGTTCCGGCTCATCCATGCCGCCATAGAGATGATTAAGGAACATCTCCTTGGTGAGCGTCGTCCCCTTACGCAGGGAAAGCAGCTCCAGCATCTGGTATTCTTTGCCGGTGAGATGCACGCGCTGCCCGTTCACGTCGACGGTCTTGGTGTCGAGGTTGACGCGCAGATCGCCCGTCTCGATGACGGACTGTGCATGCCCCTTCGAACGGCGCACGATGGCGTGGATCCGCGCAACGAGCTCGTCTTTGTGGAAGGGTTTCGTCATATAGTCGTCAGCGCCGAAGCCAAGGCCCCGCACCTTGTCCTCAATGCCGGCAAGGCCGGACAAGATGAGGATCGGTGTACCGACCTTCGCTACACGCAGCGTCTTCAGAACCTCATAGCCGCTCATATCCGGCAAATTGAGATCCAGAAGAATGATGTCGTAATCGTACAGTTTGCCGAGATCGACGCCTTCCTCACCCAGGTCCGTCGTGTAGACGTTGAACCCTTCGGATTGAAGCATCAGCTCGATGCTTTGTGCTGTTGCACTGTCGTCCTCGATCAGAAGGACTCTCATGGTTCTTCCTCTTAGTCCGCGCCGCTGCCCCAAAAGCCGAAAAGAGCGCCCACTCTCTTCAAGCTAAGCCATCGTTAGGAATTTACCCGCTGAAAGGTTAACAAACCCTAATTAAGTCTTTCTTTGCGCCTTACGCTTGTAACGAACTTGGTTACCCTTCCAGCGTCACTGCCTTCCGCCAGCAATCGCAAATCGCCGACAAAACGGGGCCGTCCGCAGCGGCTAAGCTACGTCGAAGCCATAATATATGTGCTGGTATGCAGACGAACTCGGAGCCCGCGACGGCATGCCACCCTGAACACCTTCCCGAGCGGGAAGCCTCGAACCAGGACAGCGCCACACAAGCCCAATGCGCTTACGAATCAAGAGGTAACAGAATTCGCGGCACCCCCCTAGGGGGCAGCCGCCATTTTTTTGCCCCAAACGAGTCGGGATTGATGGGATTGATCTTCGCGTTGCTTTACCGCAACTTAATGGCAGCGTGTCAGATTTGGTGCGAACGTTGTGCGCCGCGATCACGCTGCCCTTAAAGAGGCTCCGCCGCAAGGTCGGCCAAGGTTGGCAAGTTGCGATTTCGGCCGTCAACGTAAGCGCTGGCATGCTTCTTGTTAGTTATCGGCGCGAGTTCGAATTAGTCCGGGGTATCGAACAATGAAAGCACGTGAATCGGCCATGAGGCTGAAGCGGTTCACCGCCGACGAAATGGCGCGCAAAGTCGCCGATCTTGAGCACATGATCCGTGAGTTCGACGGCATGGCCAGCGACCTCGATCGCCAGATCAAGGCCGAGGAGGAGCGCACCGGAGTGCGCGATCCCGCTCATTTCGCCTACTCCACGTTTGCCAAATCAGCGAGCCAGCGCCGCGATAATCTGAAGACCTCTGCTGACGGCCTTCGTGCGAAGCTCGAAGCCGCCCTGCGCGAGCGGGACGAAGCGCTCGAGCAGGTCGCCCGCGCCGACACCACCACCAGCCACGAGCAACTCCGCAGCCGCCGCCGTTCCGAGAGAACCGCGGCCGTCCTGCGCTGACCCATACCGAGGGGCGCGTTTTGAAACGTTAGCGCCCCTCTTTCGGCCTTCCGTGCCGTTTTGAACTCCTCAACAGCGCGCAGCTAGCCCCGGCTTGTTTTCGTGCTGGGGCCATGCGAACGAGTTGCATCATCGCGCGATCGCCCGATCGCGCCGCTTCTGCAGCCGGACCGGCGTGAGGGGTATGCGCAGTCTTCCGCACCAAGCCATCTTGGGGCTCGCAGCGATCCTTAGCGGCCTCGTCGGCGGTTGCTCTGGCAACGGCTCCTCGCTGCCCAGCCTTCCCGAACTCACCGGAAGCGTGACCGAGGCCCCCGTGGTGGGCTCTCCGACTGAAGTCTACGAGCGTATAGCCCGCGGAGCGCTGTCGTGCTGGTTCGGGGCCGCCGGCCCACTGAAGGCCGGCTACGTCTATCACGCCGACGCAGATCCCCCGGGCAAAGGCGGCAAAGCCGAAATCAGCCTGCACGAGCGCAATCGCCTCTCCGACAATCCCAAAGGCATGCGCGCGTACCGGATCACCATCGCCGCCGAGAAGGACGTAACGACGCTGACGTTCGAGAACATCAAGATGCTCGAACCAATGGCGCTATCGCTGGAAACCGACGCCAGGCGATGGTCAACCGGAGAGATCGGTTGCACGCCGGCCCAATCGGGCGGCTGGTCAGAGAACGCGCCATCGCCCCCCGCCCCCGAGAACGAGGGCAAGCGGAAGCGTGCTCCGAAGAGCAACTGATGGAACGTCCCCTCAGCTACCTTTTCGAAGCGTCAGTCTCGATACTCTTGGATGCGCGTAGCTCGCAGGCCCGGAAGGCCATGCTTGTCGATCGAGCGCTGCCAGGACAGGAACTCGTCGACGGTCAGCTTGTAGCGGTCACAAGCCTCCTCGATGCTGAGCAGGCCACCGCGAACGGCGGCAACCACCTCCGCCTTACGACGGATCACCCAACGTTTTGTATCTCGGGGAGGAAGATCCGCAATCGTCAGCGGACTCCCATCGGGTCCGATAACGTAGCGCACCCGCGCTCTCATCTGTTGCTCGGTCATGATACTCATTACACACTCGCTGACCAGCCTTCAGTTGTAGTCCAACACGATTAATACCGACCTAAGCCATTGAGTAAACATAACATAAATCGGCGCCGCACGTCGTCCTCTAGACCATTAAGGTTTATGCAACAATTGCATGGCCAAACGAGGCCCCATAACTACGCCGTATTCCGGTGCCTGATCGGCGATCTGTGAGCCGACTTGCGTATCCCCCAGGTCCGGCCCTAATCTCGCCTGTCTGCGGCGCTGCAGAACCGGGCCGGCCCAAAAGTCAGAAAAACGCTGGTAGCCAACGCGTGAGCGATAGAACGCCCAACCTTGACGCAAGTACCGCTCTCGCCTCGAGCCCGGAGCCTGGAGCCCGCCGCCGGGTCGTCGTCGCCATGTCCGGCGGCGTCGATTCTTCGGTTGTCGCCGCGCTCATGCAGCAGGCCGGCCATGAGGTTATCGGCATAACGCTTCAACTCTACGACCACGGCGCCGCAACGGGCCGGAAGGGCAGCTGCTGCGCCGGGCAGGACATTCACGACGCGCGCCGAGTTGCTGATGCGATAGGCATTCCCCACTACGTCCTCGACTACGAGCGCCGGTTTGCCTCCGCCGTCATCGACAGCTTCGCCGAGAGCTACGCCGCGGGCGAGACACCCATTCCCTGCGTGACCTGCAACCAGCAGATCAAGTTCAAGGATTTGCTCGACACCGCCAAGGATCTTGGCGCTGACGTGCTGGCCACCGGCCACTACATTCAGCGGCGCGAGGGCCCCAATGGGCCGGAGCTGCTGCGCGCCGTCGACCCCGACCGCGACCAGAGCTATTTCCTCTTCGCCACCACCGCCCAGCAGCTCAGCCACCTCTGGTTCCCGCTCGGCGGCATGCCCAAGGCCCGAGTGCGCGAACTCGCACACGAATTTGGGCTACCTGTTGCCGAGAAAGCAGACAGCCAGGATATCTGCTTCGTACCTACCGGCCGTTATACGGGCGTCATAGAACGCTTGAAGCCGGGCGCCCTGAAGCCGGGCGACATTGTCCACATCGACGGCCGCCGCCTCGGCACCCACGAGGGCATCGTAAATTACACTATCGGACAGAGAAAAGGCCTTAAAATTCCGGGGCCTGAGCCACTTTATGTGGTCCGCCTCGATGCCGAGCGCAACGAAGTCGTGGTGGGACCGCGTGACTGCTTGCGCACCAAAAGCCTTCTCCTTAGAAACACCAACTGGCTGGGTGATGAGCCGTTCGAGGTAGCCGCAGGCGAGGGTCTGCCGATCTTCGCACGCATCCGCTCATCGCAGGCTCCGCAGGCGGCGACACTGTTCGCCGAGGCGGACGCAACAGCCACTGTTGTGTTAGAAGACGGCGAGGACGGGGTGGCGGCAGGGCAGGCGTGCGTGTTTTACGCTAGCGGCGCTGACGATGCCCGCCTCTTGGGCGGTGGCTTTATCGCCCGAACCATCGCGCGGCAGCCCGGAGCCTTCACGGCATCCGAGTCCCGCAGCGCAGAAAAGTCAGCGGGTTTGAGAGGCGCGGGTCCAGGGACCCGTGAAATCGATGTCGCAAACTGATTATCGCCAACGATCTGCAGTGCTGGAACGCCATCAGGGCCGGGTCGTAAGCATCGGGCGCATCGATGAGAGCGACGTGCTCGACGCCTACCGCCGCTGGGCACCCGTTTACGACTACACCTTCGGCCTCGTCGCCGGCGAAAGCCGCCGTCACGCGGTTCAGGTTCTCAACCAGAGGCAGGGACGCATCCTCGAAGTTGGCGTCGGCACTGGCCTTTCTCTCCCCGACTACAAGCGTCATCTCGAAGTTGTCGGCATCGACCTTTCCCCCGAGATGCTCGAAAAGGCCCGCGAGCGCGTGAACGAGGCGAAGCTCGATCACGTCACCGGCCTGCACGAGATGGACGCATCCGATCTCAAATTCGCTGACGGCTCCTTCGACATCGTCGTCGCCATGTTCGTGATGACGGTCGTGCCGGACCCCGAAAAGGTCATGCGCGAGTTGTCCCGCGTGGTGAAGCCGGGCGGCGAGGTCATGCTGGTCAATCATTTCAGCCAGCGCGAAGGCGTGCGCGGCTGGGTCGAGCGGCGCATGGCTCCGTTTGCCGACAAGATCGGCTGGCGCTCGATCTTCGATCAGTCGCGCGTTGAGGTCTGCGACGACCTCGAGCTGCTGGAACGCAAGGCGCTGCGGCCGTTCGGGCTTTTCACCATGATGCGTTTCGCCAAGCGCGACACGGCGCGTCAGCCCGTGGCTGCCGAATAAATTGTGGCGCAACGGCCGGCGGATTCTTGACAGTGCCCGCCGGCACTCCGTAAATGCGCGCCACGTGGCGGGATAGCTCAGGTGGTTAGAGCGAAGGTCTCATAATCCTTAGGTCGGCGGTTCGAGTCCGCCTCCCGCTACCATCAATCAAAAATTGAACTATGTCAGCGCCAGAGACCGGCACGCACCGCCGTCTCACAGTGCGCCGCCATTGGCAATCAGTCGGCGTGCTCGTCCGCCAATGCCGCGATCGGCTTCATGCGCCCGAAAGCCAGCACAGGCTCGATCCAGTAAACGAGATCGGCAATTGCCGCCTTCAATCGGATTTCCTCGACCAGAAGCTCGATGCGCGCGCGCGGCAGCACCACCATCAGCACTCCGCGCGTGATCCGCCCCCGCACGCGTTCGCGCATGCTGGCCTCCGCGAAAGAATGCCCATGCCCCTCCGCTTGCCACGTCGTGAAGCCCGAAACCGGTGGCTCGGAATTCATCAGCACCTCCACGAGGTGAGTTTCAGACGCCGGCGGATAGACGAGCGTCAGCTTGCAAAGGGATTGGTCCATGCCAGGCTCCGTGAATCCGCACGCGCAGCTCCGGCGGCAACGCCGAAGCGGCGGAAGAGAATGGGCAGCAGGATGAGCGTCAGCGTCGTCGACGTCACCAGACCGCCGATGACAACGATCGCCAGCGGTTTCTGAATTTCTGATCCCGGGCCACTCGCATATAGCAGCGGTACCAGACCGAAGGCGGCGATGCTGGCCGTCATCAACACGGGCCGTAAGCGGCGCATCGACCCTTCGAACACCACCTGCTTGACCGGCATGCCGGTCGCGAGCAGCTGATTGAAGTAGCTCACCAGCACCAGCCCGTTGAGCACAGCAATTCCAAGCAGTGCAATGAAACCGACCGACGCGGGGACGGAGAGGTATTCACCCGAGATCCAAAGCGCCAGCACACCGCCGATCAAAGCAAACGGGATGTTCGCCAAGATCAGCGAGGCCTGCCGGAGGGACCGCAGCGTTGCAAACAGCACCACGAAGATGAGCGCCAGGGCGATCGGCACCACGACGGCAAGGCGCGTTGCGGCACGCCGCTGGTTCTCGAATTCGCCGCCCCACACGAGGCGATAGCCCGGCGGCAGCTTCACAGCGGCATCGACGGCCTTCTGCGCATCCTCGACGAACCCAACGAGGTCGCGCCCCGACACATACGCCTGCACGATGGCAAAGCGCGACGCATTCTCGCGATCGACCTTCACAAGGCCAGCCGTGCGCTTCAGATTCGCCACATCGCCGATGCGCACGAGCCCGCCGTCGCCAGCAACGAGCTGGCTCTGCATGAACAGCTCGGGCGCCTTGCGCAGCGTCTCGGGACCGCGAATGACGATATTGGTGCGCTTCTGCCCTTCGGGAACGATGCCCGCAGGGGTGCCTTCGAGCAGGGCACGCAACTCATCCTCGATGCGCGTCACCGAAAGCCCTGTGCGGCCGGCAGTGAGCCGGTTCATCTCGATCTGCAGATAGTCGACAGTATCGTTAGACGCAGTGAACACTTCGGCAGCGCCGCGCACACCGGCAATCGCCTTCTGGATCTCTCCGGCAAGTTTCGCCAGCTCGTTGAGGTCGGAGCCGAAGATCTTCACCGCAAGATCGCCGCGCGCACCCGTCAGCATTTCCGATGTTCGCATCTCGATCGGCTGCGTGAACGAGAATTCCACCCCGGCCATATCCGCCATGGCATCGCGCAATTGCTGCAGCAGCCAATCCTTGTCCGGCACACGCCACGTCTCTTTGGGCTTCAGCACCAAGAACGCGTCCGTGTCATTGGGGCTCATCGGGTCGAGCCCCAGTTCGTCGGTGCCGACACGCGATATGACTTCCTGCACCTCAGGCACGCGTTCCAGCAGTGTCCTCTGGATTCGCAGGTCGCCGTCGATGCTGTGTTCGAGATTGATCGAGGGTAACTTGGTCGTCTGCATGATGACCGAACCCTCGTCCATCGTCGGCATGAATGTCTTTCCGACTGCAAGATAGCCCATGACCATTGCGATGACGCCCACTACCGCTGCCAGATACACGGGGTACGGAAACGCCAGACAGAAGCGCAGCAGCGGCCGATAGCCGGCCTCGATGATGCGCATGAGAATGGGGTTCTTGTGCGCCTTGCCCCGCAGGACCAGCGACGACAGAGCCGGAATGAGCGTCAGCGAGAGCAGCAGCGACGCCGACAACGCCAACACGATCGTGATGGCAACAGGCGCGAACAGCTTGCCTTCCAGGCCTTCCAGCGACAGCAGCGGCAGGAACACCAGACAGATGATCAGGATGCCCGATGCGACCGGCGTCACCACCTCCGACGCCGCCATGTAGATGTGATGCAACGGGGGAATGCGCGTATCGCCGGCATGATGGTTGAGCCGCTCGACTGCGTTCTCGACCACGACGACCGCGGCATCGACGATCAGGCCGATTGCGATGGCAAGGCCGCCCAGGCTCATGAGGTTGGCGGACATCCCCAGCAGCTTCATCAACAGGAACGTCATCAGCGCAGACATCGGAAGCGTGACCGCCACCACGATCGAAGCGCGAAGGTCACCGAGGAACAGGATCAGCAGCACCACCACCAGCACTGTTGCCTCGAGCAGCGCCTTGGAAACCGTGCCGACGGCGCGCTGGATGAGATCCGACCGATCATAGAAGGTGTGCAGCTCCACACCTGGCGGAAGCGTCGACTTCAATTCCTCTAACTGCCGCCGCACGCCTTTGACGATGCTGCTCGCATCCGCACCGCGCAGCGACAGGACGAGCCCCTCCACCGCCTCGCCTTTGCCATCCTTCGTCACGGCACCATAGCGGGTGAGATTACCGATGCCGACCGCAGCTACATCTTGCAGGCGCAAAACCTTGCCGCCCTCCGATCGCAGCACGATCTGCTGCAGGTCGGCCGGCGTCTTGATCGCACCCTCCGCGCGCACCACCAACGCCTTTTCGCCATCAGATAGGCGCCCGGCACCGTCATTGCGGTTCGTCGCGGCGATGGCTTCCTTGATGTCGGTGAGCGAGATGCCGGCGGCGGCCAGCGCCGCGCTGTCTGGCACGACTTCGAACGTGCGCACCATGCCGCCCAGCGCATTCACGTCGGCGACACCTGGAATGGTGCGCAGCGCCGGCCGGATCGTCCAGTCCAGCAGCGTTCGGCGCTCCTCGAGCGAGAGGTCGCCACCTTCGATCGTGAACATGAAAACGTCGGACAGCGGCGTCGAAATGGGAGCAAGCCCACCCGAGGCATTCGCCGGAAGAGCATCGCTCGCGCCCGCAAGCCGTTCTGCAACCTGCTGACGCGCCCAGTAGATATCGGTGCCGTCCTCGAAATTGAGAGTGATGTCGGCAATCGCATATTTCGCCGATGAACGCAGGATCGAAAGGTGCGGAATACCGAGCAGTTCCAGCTCGATCGGCGTGATGACACGCGTCTCCACCTCTTCCGGCGTCATGCCGGGCGCCTTCATGATGATCTTCACCTGGACCGAAGAGATGTCCGGGAAGGCATCGATCGGAATGCGCATGAACGCCCACGCGCCAGCCACCGCGACCAGCAACGAGCAGAACAGCACGAATGCTCGCTGCGTCAGCGCGAACTCGACGACCCGGCGCAACAGCATACTATTCTCCGCCGATCATGTTCTCGAGCTGTGCAAGGCCCGACACGGCGACCTTCTCGCCGGGGTTGATCGCGCCCTCGATCGTGGCGCCGTGCAGCGTTTTGCCCTTCAAGGTAACCGCGAGCACGTTGAAGCCCGTCTGAGTGCGAACGAACACGCTCGGCTTCCCGCGCAGCCACACGACGGCGGATGCCGGCACATCGAGACCGCTCTGTGCAGCTTCACGGTGAATGCTCAACGTCACCATCTGCCCCGGTACGAAACCCGAGTTCGCCGGGATGCTTCCGGTCAGGAGAGCCGATCGCGTTCGCGCATCTATCGAGTGGCTCACCGACAGCACTTTCCCGGTCGCGCCGTTATCGAGCCGGATCGTGTCACCCGCACGAACCTTGCCGATGAGCGATGCCGGAAGCTGCGCTTCGACCCAAAGGTCGTCGCTCGTGTCTATTGTGACAGCAGGCGCCATGGCGACGATGCTGGCGCCCGGCGCGACGTTCGATTCGACGACGCGTCCCCCGCGCTGCGCGATCAGCGCATATGACCCGTCGGGGTTCGTCTTGATGTTGCCAAGCGTCACGAGCCGGCGATGTTCCTCGACGACGGCCTGCAATCCCGCCCGCTGCGCCTCTGTCTCCGCAGCGCGTGTCGGAGAAGCGATGTTCTTCTCGGCAAGTCCCTTGTATCGCTCGGCCACCGCCTGCGCGGCGCTGAGATTGGCTTCGGCCTGACGCAGCTGCGAAAGCGTTTCGACCAGTTCGCGGCTCGCAATCGTCATAAGGATAGCGCCGGGGGCCACGGTCTGCCCCGGCAGCACCTCGACGGAAACGACCGTACCCGCAAACGGTGCCGGCACCGCCATGCGGGAGTTCATCGGGGGAATGATTGTGCCGGGCAGAAGCGCGATGGCCTCTTCCGTGGCTGGCCGAACCTCTTCGAGGCGGATCTCCAAGCGATCAATCTGCGCTTCCGAAACGGCAATATCCGATGCGCAAGCCGCAGACAGCGGCGCGACGAGAGCCGCGACCACGTTAGCAACTGCAAAAAGCTCTCGCCTTGTTATGAACATACGGCGCAACCCTCCCGGTGCGTTTAAGGGCTGTGCCACACCTACCTGAAACCAACCTGAAAGCTGGAATCGGTCCAAAGACGGCGCGGCCCGTTCTTCAGCCCGACTGGGCTTTCAGCTTGAATTCAGCTGCCTGCCCTATGAGTTGCGGAAATTGGAGGCTCTCATTCGCATCTTGCTGGTCGAGGACGACGACGACATCGCTGGGCGGCTCGTTTCTGGGCTGCGAACGGCAGGATTCGTCGTGGATCGTGCAATGACCGGAGAGGACGGCGTCGTCATGGGGCTGGGCGATCAATACGAGGCTGCAGTGCTCGACCTCGGTTTGCCTAAAATGCAAGGCATCGCCGTCCTGAAGAAGTGGCGGATCGAAAAGTGCGACATGCCCGTGCTGATCCTTAGCGCACAGGGAACATGGACTGAGAAAGTCGAAGGTCTGAATGCAGGCGCCGACGACTACATCACCAAGCCGTTCCACATTCCCGAGGTCGTCGCGCGGCTGCGCGCACTCATTCGGCGCAAATCCGGCGCCGCCGATGCGCTTCTGAAGCACAAGGACGTCTGCCTCGATACCGTATCCGGCAAGGCAACGATTTCAGGTGTGCCGGTAGACCTAACGGCCTCCGAGCTGAAGCTCTTGACCTACTTCATGCACCGCCCGGGCCGCATCATCTCCCAGGGCGAACTGACCGAGCGCCTCTACGCGCTCGAAGAGACCGCAGAGTCCAACACCATCGAAGTGTACATCAGCCGCCTGCGCCGCAAGCTTGGCCGCGACGTCATCACGACAGTGCGCGGCCTCGGCTACCGGATGGATTGAAGCCGATGATACGCAGCCTCAAAACCCGGCTCATCACCGTGGCGACCATCTGGATCGCCATCGCTGTCATCGTCTCCGGCTTCCTGCTTTCGCGCGTGACGAGGGAATTTCTCGTCGGCCAGTTCTACGACGAGCTTTATGTCCACCTCGACGAACTCCAGGGATTGATGGAGTTCGACGACAAAGGTCAATTCAGTCTTCAGCGCCCGCTCAGCGATCCGCGATACCTGAACCCCCTATCCGGCTTTTATTGGGAAATCCAAAAAGGCGATCATCTCCTCGCCCGGTCGTCCTCTCTCGAGGGACCGAAGCTGAAAGTGCCTGATGACGATGGCGCCGATGCCCAAGTGCACACGCATCGTATCAACGGGCCGACAGGCGAGCTGCTCGTCGCCGAACGTTTGCGCTGGCTCGACAGCAGCCGCGATCCCCTACGCATCGTCATCGGCACCGATAAGCGCTACCTTGATGGCGAATTACAAAAATTCAACAAGGTGCTCGCCTGGTCGCTGGGTGCCTTCGCTCTGTCCATGATCGGCGCTGCAGTCCTGCTGCTGCTCTACGCCATGGCGCCATTCGGCCAACTGCGAGCAGCGCTGGCCCGACTGCGCAACAGCGGCTCTCCACAGGTAAGCGGTTCCTTCCCCGAAGAAGTGCAGCCGCTCATTGACGATCTCAACAATCTACTGACGGCTTCTGGCGAGCAGATTTTGCGCGCCCGCGCCCAGGCCGGTAACATCGCGCATGGCTTGAAAACACCGCTTGCCGTTCTCGTCGATGAAGCCCGCCAGCTCGATGAAGGCGGCGCAGCGCACTCAGCGGGCATCATTCGCGAGCAGTGCCGGCGCATGCAAAATCAAATCGACTACCAGATCGCCCGTGCGCGCGCGGCCGTGGGCCGGTCCAGACCCGTCGCCGCCTCGTCGCTCGGCGACACCGCCGATCAGGTGGTGCGCGCTCTCAGCCGCCTCCATATCGAACGCGGGCTGAAAATCGAGAACCGCGTTCCCGCCAACCTTATGGTGGCGTGCGAAGCACAGGATCTCAACGAGATGCTCGCCAACCTTGTCGACAACGCCTGCAAGCACGCCAAGACTGAGGTCGTTGTTCGCGCCGATGGAAACGCCGCACCGGGCTTTACGTCTGTCAGTGTTGAGGACGACGGCCCAGGGCTGCCCCCGGAGGCATGGGACGTCGTATTCAAGATCGGCGCGCAATGGACCAGTCAACCGGGAGGCGGATCCGGCCTCGGTCTTCCTATCGTGCGGGACCTCGTGCAGCTTTATGGCGGCAACATCACGCTCGGACAGTCACCGCTCGGCGGCCTGCTAGTTACCGTCCAAATTCCCAGCGCTCATTGACGAGCATCTTTGCATCCTCAATGGGCGCGGCCAAAATCTCGGTGTTCAAGTCTCTCACAAGCCCTTGCCAAAAGGTACCCAAGCGCACAACCTGACGCAGCGAACTCACACAGAGGCGTGTGATGATGGTACTCAGCTCACTGAAGTCGGGGCTGCGTCGAGTTCTGGGCCAGACCCAACTTGTCAGCCGGATCGACCAACTGAGTTCCGACATCCAAAGCCTACGCCGACGCATCGATTTCCATATCGAAGCCGTTCGAGCTTTCGACCTGGGCGAGCGCGCCAGAACCTTGGGGGAGCTCATCACGCCGAAGGCCGCCCTTGGAATAAAAAAGAGGCGCTTCGGATGTGAAGGCGACGGTGGCTATGTAATGCTCCCGTCCATTGAGGGCCAGCACGTCGCATTGTCGTTCGGAGTAGGAACCAATGCGACCTGGGACGCTGACGTCGCGGCCGACGGGCTCCTTGTCCACCAATTCGATCACACGATCTCGGATCCGCCAATTATCGACGACCGGATCATTTTCCACCGTCAACAGATCATGGCCAAGCCCGCCGCCAGCGGCGTAACGTTGTCCCAGATCTTGGATGAACTGAAAGTAACTGCTCAGGCCCCAACGATCCTCAAAATCGACATTGAAGGGGACGAGTGGGCGGTGTTTGACGCGGTGTCTGACGACGCGCTCTTTCGAATCTCGCAAATCGTATGTGAGTTCCATTTCTTCGATCGCATTGCTCACGACGCGACGTACGCGACTTATGCCCGCGTCCTCCGCAAGCTCAATAACCGCTTTCAGTCAGTCCACGTACACGCAAACAACTATGCTCCCATGCTTCTATTGGGAGGCGTTCCATTCCCCTGCGTTCTCGAAGTATCGTACGCAAGCCGCAGCCACTACAAATTTGAGGAAACCACCGAGCGGTTCCCCGGTAGCTTGGACAATCCAAACAAGATGGACACGCCCGACTACTACTTAGGGCGCTTCGAATTCTGACATCCAGTGGCTACCCCGCTGCGCCTCCCACATCAGGCACGCAGAGCTGCATCAGCCTTTCCGCCTCACCGCGCGCTTGCGCTGCAACGCGCGCGTCTTCTCGCCCCACTTCATGCCTTCGAGTTTCATGCCGTCGGGATCGAGAAAGAACACAGCGTAGTAGTCGTCGTAATACTCGCCGGCTGGATCGACGATCTTCGCGCCCATCTCTGTCAGAAATTCCTGCAGCGCATCCACGTCCTTGCGGCTGCGCAATTCGAACGCATAGTGATGCAGACCCACATCGCCAATGCGGAACTTGTGCTTCCGGCCCTTACGATCCGCCTGCCCGATCCAATACCGCGTCTTGCCGTTGGTCCAGCCGATGGCATCCTCGTACTCGTCGAGCACGTTGAAGCCGAGGAAGTCGAACAGCCTGCCGTAGAACGCCTTCGAGCGCGCGAAATCGGAAACTCGAACCGAGATGTGGTCGATATTGACCACACGCACCATCAGACCGCGCCGCGCTTATGCCAGAGCCAAAGCCCGACCAGGAACAACAGCGATCCGAGCACCGCCGACACGATATCGCGTAGCGAAATCGAGATCGCCTCGAGTGCCGGAAGGAGGTTGAAAATCCGGAATATGAAGCCGCCGACCAAGGCACCGACGAGACCGATGCCGAGGTTCTCCCACAAGCCGAAGCCCTCTCGCTGCCAGCGCACCACCATTCCGGCGAGGGTGCCACCGATTAGACCTATGATCAGCCATACGATGATCTGCGCCCAGCTTATAACCATTGCCCGCTCCGTTCGACTTGATGAGCGAGGTGCCGGCAGGCACCTCGCCTAATTGTTGAACCTACTTCACCTTCATGGCATCGGAGGTGCTCTTTTTCTCGTCACCTTGGAATGCCGTCTTCTTGTAGTGCTCGCCCTGCTTGGCGATTTTCGTCGTCCAGCCGGTATCCCAGTTGATCACCGCGGTACCGTCCTTTTCTTCCCACTTGCCCTTCATGCCCTCGGAGTCGCGATCAGCACGCGCCGTTCCATCCTTGTCGAGCATGATCTTGAAGTCAGAGCCGCTGCTATCCTTCACTTGCCAAGTGCCGGCGAAATGATGGTCTGCAAACGCAGTACTCGCGCTGATCGCAAAAGCAGCCGCTGCAGCGAGAGTACCGACGATCGTTCTTTTCCGTAGCGTCATGACGTTTCCTCTCATCAATTGGAATTATGCCGAACCATTGGAAACGTCGTACTAATCGCCTCGTTCCAAAACTCTAAAGCCGCTCACGACAATGCGAGCCACAGTTGATGTGATGGACATCCCATGAAGCTACGCCGCACTGCACACGATGGGAGGCCGCGACTCGAGCTGCTTGCGCCGCACGGATGGGTCAGCGCCGCAGAGACGTTGCGGCGCCTTCCCCAGCTTGCCGCCGTCGATGCCTCCGATGCAGTCGCGCTCGTCGCCCTCCCGGACGACGTTCAGGCCGCGATTGCAGAAGCCGCTAAAGATGTATCTCCACCCGAGAGCTCCGCGGCGCGGCCCGCGCTCCCTTTCGCGCCAAGCTCGTTCCGCGACTTCATGTTGTATGAGACACACGCGATTGATGCAGCACGCGGCTTCGCACAACGCTTCATGCCTGCTGGCGCGCGCATCACCGACATTTACGAGCGTGTTACGCGACGCACATTCCCTGCGCTGAAACCATCCTCGCTCTGGTACCGTGAGCCGATCTACTACTTCGGCAACCACCTCAACTTCGCCGCCGATGGCGAAGACATTCCCTGTCCAGCTTACACGCATGCGCTCGACTATGAGCTGGAACTCGGCTTCGTCCTCGCACACCCACTACGCAATGCCGCGCCTGCCGAAGCCGAGCGCGCGATCGGCGGCTTCGTCGTCCTCAACGACTTTTCCGCCCGCGACGTGCAGCTCGCCGAAATGCGCTCCGGCTTCGGCCCACAGAAGTCGAAGCACTTTGCCAACGCCATGTCCGCCGTCCTCGTCAGCGCCGATGAAATCCTGCCGCGCTGGCGCAATCTCAAAGCCAGCGTCACCGTCAACGGCACCGAAGTCGCCACCTGCACCACGGCCGGCGCGCGCTACAGCCTCGGTGAACTCTTGGCGCACGCCAGCCGCGACGAGCAGTTGCATCCCGGAGAGCTTTTCGGCACGGGTACACTGCCGCGCGGCAGCGGCATCGAGACTGGCCGTCTTCTGCAACGCGGCGATAGTGTCAGCCTCTCCATCGACGGCATCGGCACGCTGACCAACCGCATCGTCTAGAGGTTTCAATGCAGGTCATCGATCTGTCAAAGCCCATCCAGTTCAACCGCCGCGATCCCCGCTTCATGCAGGTGAAGATCCGCCACAAGCCGCACCGCGCCGCAAAGCTGCTGGTGCGCCTGCTCGGCCTGCCCAAGCGCCTCTTCCCCTCCGACTTCACCGGCTGGGCCGACGACACCATCACCAAGATGGGCGTGCATTCGACCACGCACATCGATGCGCCCTGGCACTATGGCCCCACGTCCGCCGGCGTCCCGGCGCAAACCATCGATGAAATGCCGCTCGACAAATGCATAGGCCCCGGCGTCGTGCTCGATCTGACGCACAAGGCCGACGACGACGCCATCACGCCAGCCGACCTTGAAGCAGCGCTGGCCAAGACAGGCGCCACGCTCGATAAGCGCACCATCGTGCTCATTCGCACCGGACGCGATCGATACATGGGAACGAAGGAATTCTGGAAGCGCGGCACCGGCATGAGCGCTGCGGCAACCGATTGGCTGCTAGACCGCGGTCCGACCGTCATGGGCATCGACCAGTGGGGCTGGGATCTGCCGTTTCACACGCAGATCGCACGCTCGAAAGCAATGAACGATGCGACGCTGTTCTGGGAAGCCCACCGCGTCGGCCAAAAGCGCCCCTTCTGGCACATGGAGCAATTGACCAATCTCGCAGCGCTGCCACCGACGGGCTTCGAAGTGATGGTGTTCCCACTGAAGATCGTCGGTGCCTCCGCCGCACCCGCCCGAGTGGTCGCCGTTATACGCTGAAACAGTGCTGCGAGGACTCGCAGGGCATGCCACTCAGGACACAGAAGGAGACATTTCCCTTCACCTCAACCAGCAGGGTATGCAAACAATCGCCTCTTGAAACTCGCGCTAAGGTTTGATCAATGCTCCAGGCTTGGCTGTCGATCGGGTTCATCGTCCTTCTCGCCGTTCTCATCCTTGCTGCGGTGCTCTGGCGCAGGGAGAACCACTTCCTCGCCGTCGCCGCGCTCGTGATAGGCATCCCACTTTGGTTCGCATGGGAATATGCCCGTCCGACATGGACGACGGGCATCGTAACCGGGACCGAAGTGCGCCGCAGCGATCCTGATTTGCGCGGCAACACAACCGACGTCCAATACATCTACATACGCAACCGGTCCGATCGCGGGCTTGAACTGACCAACGACGACTCTTGGTGGTGGTTGAAGCGAAACAGCGAGCGAGTTTTCAACGACGCCAAGACCGCCGAGACGCGACAGACCGAAATGACGCTCATGTGGAACCGCTGGCGCTCCACGCTCTTCAGCTGGTATCCGAACGTGATCGCCATCGGCAAGGCCGGAGCCTGGCCGTTCTGGTCGCTGCGCACTATCGGCTTCTACGGCCTCTCGATCGTCCTCTGGCTCGCATATTTTTACGCGTTCCTCTGGCTCAACCGGTCGCGCGCGTCGGATAATTGAGCGTGCCGGTTCACAGCAGCATCGCCCAAGTTTCTGTGCTTGCGCGTCGTGTCCGTTGTCGGCACACAGATCATCTATCGCCGGCGACGCATCACCCCTCTCGTTGCGTCAGCGTCCGGCGCACCGCGTCGTGCCATGATGCGATGAGGCCCGCGCGTTCAGCCTGCGCCATGCCCGGCTGAAAGCGGCGATCCAACGCCCACATCGCTGCAAACTCTTCCAGCTGCGGATAGAACCCCGCCTGCAACCCCGCGAGGTACGCCGCGCCCAGCGCCGTAGTCTCGACGACAGTCGGCCGATCCACCGGCACGTCGAGAATGTCGGCCAGACGCTGCATCGTCCAATCGCATGCGGCCATGCCGCCGTCCGCGCGCAGCACCGTGCCGTTCTGCGCCGGCCAGTCGCCGCGCATCGCCGTCAGCAGATCGAGCGTCTGAAAGCACACCGCCTGCAACGCTCCGCGTGCGAACTCGTTTGGACCTGCATTGCGTGTGAGCCCGAACATCGCGCCACGGCAATCGGGATCCCAATACGGTGCACCGAGCCCGACGAACGCCGGCACCAGCACAACCTCCTGCCCGGGGTCGGCCTGGCTCGCCATCCGCCCGGTTTCCGACGCGTGACGCACGATCTTGAGGCCGTCACGCAGCCACTGCACCGCGGCGCCGGCAATGAAGATCGATCCTTCAAGCGCGTACGTGCGGCGCCCATCGATCTGATACGCGATCGTGGACAGCAGCCGATGCCGCGAGGCGATGCAGTCATCGCCCGTATTCAGCACCGCAAAGCACCCGGTGCCATATGTCGATTTCAACATGCCCGGCTTGAAGCACGCCTGTCCGATCGTTGCTGCCTGCTGATCGCCCGCCATGCCGCGCACGCAGATTGGCGCGCCGAAGATGTGACCATCCGTCTCGCCGAACTCCGCTGCATTGTCGCGCACCTCAGGCAGCATTGCGCCCGGCACACCGAATATGCGCAGCAGATCTTCGTCCCACGCGCCCTTGCGGATATCGAATAGACACGTGCGCGCCGCATTGGTTGCATCGGTTGCGTGCACGCGCCCGCCCGTCAGCCGCCACAGCAGGAAACAATCGATCGTGCCGAACGCCAGCTCGCCGCGTTCCGCCCGCGCACGCGCGCCCGGAACATGATCGAGAATCCACGCGATCTTCGTCGACGAGAAGTAAGGATCGAGCAGCAGTCCGGTCCGCTGCGTAACCAGCGCCTCATGGCCCGCAGCACGCAACGCCTCGCACACTTCCGCCGTGCGCCGATCCTGCCAAACGATCGCCTTGTAGATCGGTCGGCCGCTGGCGCGCTCCCAGACCACCGTCGTCTCGCGCTGATTGGAGATGCCGATGCCCACGATCTGCGTGGGCCCGCCCGCTTTGGTTACGGCCTCGCGCGCCGTATCGAGCACACTGCGCCAGATCTCCTCCGCGTCATGCTCCACCCAACCCGAGTATGGAAAATGTTGCGTAAACTCCTGTTGCGATACGCTCCGCACATGACACTTCTCGTCGAACAGCAGCGCCCGTGAGGATGTCGTCCCCTGATCGATCGCCAGCACATAGCGGCCCATCGCCCCCTCCCATTTTTCTTATTGCCGCACTGCGGTCACCCTAACAGGCGACACGGCATCGACAGATCGGCAAGACCCTAGTAGCAAGCGCTGCCCCTTGTCCCAGCGGATTATCCCCAGCGGAGCCCTCCCGAAATGAGCGTCCCCACGCAAAGTGAGCCGCGCCAGACCCCTTCATATCTGGAAGCGCTCACCGTTTACTTTCGGCCGAGCGTGCTCGTCATCATGCTGCTGGGGTTCTCGTCGGGTCTGCCGCTGGCCCTCTCTGGGGAAACACTGCGCGTGTGGATGGCGGACCGCGGCGTCGATCTCGGCACCATCGGCCTGCTTTCGCTCGCCGGCCTGCCGTACACCTTGAAATTCCTCTGGGCGCCCGTCGTCGACGCCTGGAAGGTTCCATACCTGCAGAACATCTTCGGCCGCCGCCGCGCTTGGCTCATTGCCTCGCAGCTCGTGCTCATGGCTGCGATCATTTTTCTCGGCACGCGCGATCCCATCAACGCGCCATGGATGATCGGCCTCGGCGCACTGATTGTCGCATTCGCCTCGGCGACGCAGGATATCGTCGTCGATGCCTACCGCGTGCAGGCGCTGCCCAACGACGAGCAAGCAGCCGGCATGGCCGGCTACGTCGCCGCCTATCGAATCGGCATGCTCGCGTCCGGCGCCGGCGTCATCGGCTTCAGTGCCTGGCTCGAAACCCAGGGCCTCGACAAGGCAGCCGTATGGCCACTGGCCTACGCTGCAGCCGCGGGGCTCGTCCTCGTCGGCCTATTCGCCTCGATCATCGCCAAGGAGCCGAAATCAGACCTAGACGAGAGGCCGGCCGAAGGAAGCCCAATGGCCCGCCTTTTAGATACAGCCAAGGGCGCTTTCTCGCAGTTCCTCGCCCGCGACGCCGCCGTAGCGATCCTCTTGTTCGTCATCCTCTATAAGCTTTGCGATGCGCTGGCCGGCACCATGACTGCGCCATTCGTGCTGTCGCTCGGCTATACGAAGGCCACCTACGCCGCGATCGTAAAAGGCGTCGGGCTTGTTGCGCTTCTGGTCGGCGGATTTGCCGGCGGTGCCGTGGCGCGCGCAATGTCCATGCACACGGCCCTTTGGGTCGGTGCATTTCTGCAGATGTTCTCGAACCTCGTTTTCCTGTGGCTCGGCTATCAAACGCCGAGCGCCGAAGCGCTGACCATCGCCATCATCGTCGAGAACTTCTCCGGCGCCATCGGCACTGTGATTTTCGTCGCCTACTTGTCAGCGCTCTGCCGCGACCCGTTGCACACGGCAACGCAATACGCGCTGCTTACAGCGCTCGCTTCGACCGGGCGCACGTTGTTCTCGTCTGGCACCGGCTACGTTGCCGAAACGCTCGGCTGGCCAATGTTCTTCATCGGCACGGCTTTGAGCGCCATCCCCGCGCTCATCCTGATGGTATGGCTCCAGCGTCGCGGGCATTTCCGCTCTCTGGAGATCGACGCCCGCGGCGGCTGACATCGCCCAAGAGAATGGCCCCGATCGTAAAACCGGGGCCACGTCGTCACACAAATTGTCTTCGGCAGAAGCCGATCAGTCGGCCTTGCCTTCGACCTCATTGGCCGGAGCAGCCTGCAGCTGGCCGTAATTCTGGATGCCGATGTTCTTGAGAAGGTCGAGCTGCGTCTCGAGAAAGTCGATGTGGCCTTCCTCGTCGTGCAGCAGCTCCTCGAACAGGTCCATCGACACATAGTCTTTGTGCTGACGGCAAAGCTCGCGCGCCTTGGAATAGAATTCCTGTGCGATGTACTCGCCCTTGAGATCGCACTCCAGAACCTCTTTCAGGTTCTCGCCGATCATCAGTGGCGCGATCTCCTGCATCTTCGGGAAGCCTTCGAGGAAGATGATGCGCGTGATGATCTTATCCGCGTGCTGCATCTCTTCGATCGATTCCTCGCGCTCCTTCTTGGCAAGCTTGGTGTAGCCCCAGTCGTCAAGGCGGCGATAGTGCAGCCAGTACTGGTTGACCGCGCCGAGCTCCAGCTTCAGAGCAAAGTTCAACGCGTCGATAACTTCCTTATTACCCTTCATGGCCGCCCTCTATGCCTCAACTGAATTGGTCGGGTGCTGAGTCGAACGTTGGCGCTGGCGACGTGACTCAGGAGCGCGATCCTCGCCTCGAGGACGCGGGCGCAATATAGATTGGTAAATTAGAAAGATTCCAGCCTAAAGTGCCGCTCAGGCGGATTTGCGAACGATTTCCTTCGATTGCCGAGCCGGCTGGTCGGCATTCGCACCCGGGGTCAATCGCTCGCGTTTTGTCTTGAACGTCAGCAGCTTATTGCGCGTCGTGGCACTCAAGGTCGGCGAAATCAGGCCCTTTTTCTCCAGCTCGTCGACCTTATTGTAGATTGTCTCGACGGCCACAGGGGCGCAGCTGCAGCAGTTCATGCGCTTGGCGAGGTGGCGGAAAACCACGCCTGGCGTCGGGATCGGGGCGTTGGGAGCATTCAAAATCTCCACCAGCGCCGTCTCGACATCCCGGTCAGTAATGACAGTGCACGAACAAACAATCATCGCCTGCTTCCCTGTCGCCCATTTTATCTAAGGCTATGCGTGCCTTATTTATGGAAACGATCACTCAACTTTTGAAGGGAAGCGCCTTCGAGTCAAGGCCTCAAATGACGTAAAATCACGCGGTCTGAGCGTTATTTCTCGCAATCGTGACCGTTAACTAAACCGGGCGCAGGGGCGCTGACTGCTGCGAACCCCGGCGCGCGCGATTTCCGGCCGCCTTCTGACCGCCCTTACCCGTACGGCCGCCCGAATCCCGACCGCCTGCCCTGCGGGCAGCACCAGCGGCCATATCCTCGAGCGTGTGCTGGTCCAGAACGCTGATGAACGCGTCGAGCGCGTCGTCGACGATCCGATGCAGGCTCCCGCGCCCGTCATCCTCTTGCTCGTCGTGCCCCAGGCTCTCGATCGAGCGAACCACGTCCCCGATGCGAATTTGCGAGGCAGGGCGCGCCAGACGCACGCCACCATGCCGGCCTCGCACCGAGGCAAGGAACCCGGCCTTCGACAGCAGATGCACGATCTTGAAGGCGTTCTGCTGGGTAATATCGAGGCGGCCGGCGATATCGCCCACCTTGATCAGCGAACCTTCAGCCGTTGCGCAGTCGATCAAAATCCGGACTGCGTGACTGGTAGATTTATTTAGGCGCATGCGAATCTGGCTCTCAGACTTGAGACTGATCAGCGTTACGGCATCTTGGGCAAGCTTGGCAACCACTTCTCCCAATCGCCCATGCTTCTAAAGCAAAAATATCGACTCCGAGAGTCAAATTATCAAGCTAACTGCCGTTCCAGAGCCAAAAAAATCGCGTTTTCCCTCCCGCCGTTGCGTCCCGGCATCGACCCGCTGTCATGACACTGTCACATGCGGTTTCCGGCACGTCGCGCCCCCGCCGAGGTCGCACGCTATTCCGTGGTGACCCTGTTCCGGCTGGAACAGCGATGTCGCCTGGTTCGCCTCATAGTCCGGTTCAACGAAGCCCAAACGGGCCGTGGAGCTGAACCCGCCGGAGACAACCATGACCAAGCTGCTCGCCATTGCCACCGCATTGATCCTCGCCATCGCGACCTCGGTGACCACCGCCCAAGCCGGCATGCGTGTCGGCATTGGCATCGGCGTCGGC
Source organism: Hyphomicrobium sp. 1Nfss2.1 (assembly GCF_965243865.1). GTDB lineage: Bacteria > Pseudomonadota > Alphaproteobacteria > Rhizobiales > Hyphomicrobiaceae > Hyphomicrobium_A. The sequence continues at coordinate 1,414,814 of NZ_OZ251603.1, forward strand.
GCCCTTGCACTCGGCGCCATCGCCAACGCTCACCGCCACCACGAGGCTCAGGAATATCGCGCCCACAGAAAGGCTCGCGCTGTCTACCGCGAACGCGAGAAGAGCCCTGTCCGCGCAGCCAAGAAGTCGACCAGCAAGCAGCAGCAGCAGAACGCTGAGATCGAGGCGGAGCCCGTCTCCAGCGAGGCGAGCAGCATCGCCTCCAGCAACACTGACGCTGCACCAGAGATCACGACCGGCTCGACCGACAAACCCGCCGAGGCGAAGGCCGAGACCGCATCCCTCGTTTCCGGTGAGGCAACTTCGGAAGGCGATGACGAAGCCGGCCACGGTATGGATTGCAAAAAGTTCTTCCCCTCCGTCGGCATGACGCTCTCGGTACCCTGCGAGTAAGCTGCAACCTCGACGCTACGGCCAGACGCTTCGATCGGCCCCGGGTCCCTCCGGGGCCGATTGTCTTTTGCAAGCACGCGCTCGCGCATGTCACGCCTGGAACAGCGCTGCATTCATCGCGCGTTCATCATGCTCCGAGCGATGCAATCTGCCCGGGGACTGCAATGAACAAGCTACTGACATTGAGCGCCGCGCTCATGGTTTTCGGCTCCTTCTCGATGTCCAGCGCGCTGGCCTGGTGCGACGAGGACTGCGTTATCGAGGCGCACGAAGCAGCATACGAACGCGCCGCTGCACGCGAAGAAGCCGAAGAGGAAGGCTACGTCATAGAGCCGCAGACGCGTCAGCGGCCGCGTCGCGGCGAGCCCCGGCAGATCGAACAGACGTACGCGCGTAATCGCCCAAGTCCGGCAAAGCGCGATGACGAGCCCCCAGTCACGCGTCAGCCGGCCGATAGCAGATCGCAAACGCGGGCAACGGCAAAGATCGAAAACTCATCCATCGCCACCAGCGGCACGCGCCTGGCCGAAGGCGACGATTACCGCAGCGAACCGGCGCACCGCGAGGTGGGCTGCAAGACGTTCTTCCCGACGGTCGGCATGACGCTTTCCGTTCCCTGCGATTAGCAAGCGGACGAAGCAAACCCGCCCCTGGTGTCACTGCTGGAACAGCACGGTTGCACAGGCCCGGCGATGATGCCGGCACGTTGGGCGCACGCATCAGGCGGTGCCCGTTCAACCGAAACAAACTTTGCTATTGTTGGAGGAAGCAATGAAATGGTCTCCGCTCGCTCTTCTTGCAGCCATCATCTGCGCCGTGACCGCGTTCGCATCGACCGCTGAAGCGGGCTTCAGAGTTCGTCTCGGCTTCGGCGGACCGCTCCCCGCCTTCACCGCACATGGCAACAGCTACCACGGCGCCCGCGAGTATCACCGCAAGCGCTACGTTGCACGCCACCGCGTGAAGAAGCCGAAGGTCCACGTCGCTAAAAAGAAGGCGGCTCCCGAACCCAAGGTTGCGAAAAAACAGCAACGGGAAAAGGTCGCCGCCAAGCCGGTGACGAAAAAAGTCGTCGCCGTTGCCACGGCGCCGATCGCAACGCCGGCCGACACCGAGAACTCGTCCATCACTACAGCGTCTCTGGAAGCCAGCGAGCCCACTGCTGCAATCGAGAACACCGAGTCGATCGACGTTCAGATTCCCGAACCCAAGCCAGCGATCAAGCCTAGCAAGCAGGCCAGCAAGCTTGACTGCAAGAAGTTCTTCCCATCCGTCGGCATGACCCTCACTGTGCCATGCGAATGAGAAGATAGCTGATTGATCCCGCGGGCCGCCCCGGCGGCTCGCGGCAAATTGGATTGCAGCCGGCTTCCGCCGGCCCGTTACCAAAGACCGCCACAAACTCCGGCAATGCATTGCGCCGGGCCAAGGGGAACCACATGCAGGCGCACGCCAATATT